>JBBSNW010000006.1:0-115991 GCA_038260405.1 Rhodobacterales bacterium
CGCAACGATGCCCTCCGGGCAACGAAATACCTTGGAAGGGCGCTTTGGTGAAAATGGAACGGATAGCACCGCCGACGTCGCGTCGAGACGAAGATGCACTGCTTGAAACTGCTGGGACAACGGCTGATGGCACGGCGACCTGACTGCCAGGTTGCTGAATTTCAGGTTCAGGTTGCCGCAATGAACGGCTTCACCGCACTCGGCATACCCGTCACAGAGGCAGTGGGATAAGTGTGTCCACGGACAGGGGAGGCATGGCCGCCACCCGATTTACGCAACGGAGTCTGGATGGAGCTGCAGAACTCAGCTCTTTTCGCACAACCAAGTGAAAATGTGCGGAGCCCTCAGCGGAAACCTATTGGGGGAAGCTTGTTAAGGTTTAATTGAGCCGCCGAGGGGCAACTTAAGCGTGCAGAGAATTTAAGGCTAAAACAAGACTTAGGTGCGGCAATGCTGAGGCGCTCCCAGCCCTGATCGTGGCAGCGAGCACCACCGGGCATGGCGAAAACCCACTTCCCGGTGGCGGGCCACAGCAGCATTGGGGTACCGCAATGACCGTCATCGCCAAGGCCATCTATATCGTGATTCTGCAAGATGGACAGATGTCTATGCCCATGTGGCACCTGCGCGTCCACTATCCTCGAGCCCGGCACTTCCTGGCAGTGTCGGCACATGCCTCAGGTGGCCGTCTGGCCTAAACCACCCACCCTCATCCACATCGATCTGATGTTGGGAAACGACTACGCTTTATGATGGTGCACTATGGCCAAGCGGCAAGAAGAAACAGTCGCGTGACAATTCTCGGGGAAACTTCGAGCGATTATTGTGCAGCAACTGGCCAGCGTGGGTCAGCCGTCCAGTCTCCTGGGTGTTACCTCTTGCCGTCATTCAGTAGGCTGGGAGGCCGGTAGCGTGAGACTGGGATGAGACGACCCGTCTCGATTGCTCTCTTACCAAAGGCGAGCGCTATGCCGGCAGCCTGATCGGCTGGATTCATGGGTTCAAATTTGTCGGATTTCATTATTTCAATGATCGAGGTCGTGTCGATATCCATGATTCTTCTCATGGAAAAGATGAATGATTGGTCGGTTTCTGAGGCACTATGGTAAAGTTGAATATCGGTATTCTGATTGACGCAATCCAGATACGCTGTTCGGGCCTCTTCGGTAAGCTCTGTATCTGGAGACTTTTCGAACGTACATACTCGAGCGTTGATGTTGACGCCGTTTCTTTTCAGATTTTCCACAGCCGCAATAAGGAATTCAGCGTGGCAAGCCGAATAGGTGTGGGGAGCCGAAATCATCAGATCAAGGGAGACGATTTCGCCGTTTTTATCATGGCGCAGACCGTCCTGCTGGACCTCCAAATTTGCATCATTCAGATATTTCGCAGCAATCCGCATTCTTGCCCGGCTTGACTGAGGATTGTCCGGAACATTGTTGAAAGCTGCGGCTTCAAGGTCCTCAGCGGTCCAGATGACCTTCAACGACCTGATCGCGCGGTCTTTCTCATATGCGTCCATAACGGTCTCGGTCACACTTTGGGCTGCAGCGACTTTGTCTGGATCAAGAGGGGTATCGGGTTTCGGTTTGATCTCGACCGGGTTGTTGAAAGGAGATGCCGCGAAATAACGCTCATTGGGACATTGCTCCTGCAGGACGCTCACATCGAGCGTATAAGGAAGAATTTTACGGAACATCTCCGACATTTCGGGATCATCCGCATAGCGCTCCAATGGCAAGGCAAAACCATCAATAATGACCCTCTCAACTGGGAGCGGCGAGGGAGGAAGGCCTCCCATTGCCAGTGACTGAGTTGAGCAGAAGGACGACAGAACAACTGCCAGGATAGTCGATTGTTTTGACATGTTTGGCCCTGTAACGGATAAGGTCTGAGAGCTATATTTGCGTATCCGTGGCCGCGACTTGTCAATGAAAATCGACTTCTACTTGTAGCAGCCGATGTTTGTCGTCCAAAGGGTATCGGCGACCAGAGGGACTGCCGAATCGATTGTGCGGTTAATGCGAGGCACGGCCGCCACAATTGGAAGCAGCGGTTTATCGATTTACCTCGTCTAACCGCTTTTGGTGGCGCTTCATACGTTTCTCCAAGTCGGCTTTTTGATCTTCGGAGAGTGGTTCCATGAGACGGTTGTTCGCTTCTGCGAGATCAGGGTCAAAACGCACTTTCGCGATTATCGGAAAGTGATCCGAGCCGACTGGCTCACCTCGGACGAAGTCGACTACGGCGACATCCGGCGTGACGTAGATCTGGTCGATTGGAAAGCGCATGAGCCAACTGTTGACATCGAAGCTTGGGACAGGTCCCCGGCCGATGCGTGGGTCCAGGTACTGCCCCAATCGCTTAAATTCACTCGAAAAGTCGGACCATGCAACCGCATTGAAGTCCCCCATGATCAAGACGGGCATCCCGGACTTCCGGGCAAAACGGGCCGAGTACAAAAGTTGGTCGTCTCGCTGATCGGTGTCAGCGCCGGGCATGGGAGGACGGGGATGCAGTCCTACAAAGCGGAAGGCAGTCCCATCTTCAGTTTCGAGTTCTGCAAAGGCTGTCGGGGTTTCTGACACTGTCAGGTATTCAATGCGCGACTCTTTAACGGGTATTTTGGAAGCAAAAACCATTCCGTAGTGGTTGTCTTTGGGGTGGCGGATGACGTGATCGAACCCCTCCAGAACAGGCTCGAGACCGTTGATCCAGTTTGCATCGGTTTCCATGAGGAAAAGCAGGTCAGGATCGAATTCTCTGATACGCTCCATGACAGCCGAATGATTTTCGTTTTCCATCAGGACGTTGATCGACATGGCGGTAAGGGTTCGGCCGTCCGAACTGTCGGAGACGAGATCGATCTCTTTCTCGGCGAGCGGTGTAAACGGGAAAACTTGCATCGCTTGATATGAGCCGCAACTCAGAAGCACCGTAAGTGCCAGCCAGCGCGTCATCGGAGGAAGGATCCAGCATACCAGCGCGGTGAGCGGCACGATCGCCAAGAGGTAGTGGATCCGGGGGAAATCCATACCTCTGATCCACCATTGTGGGCTCCCGCTCAACGGCAGCAGTGTTGCCGCAGCAAAACTGGCAGTCAGAAGGACCGCGATGGCTTGTACGAATTTGATAAGCAAAAGAACCTCTTCGTCATACTTGGAAATGCTGTTTATCCGGTAGCCTGGCGCCATTCAAATTGGTTGTCGCAAGCAAGGAGTGCTCCGCTCTCGAAAATTGCAGCGCAGGCGCGCGATCAGATCACGAGATCGGCGGCATAGGCCGTGAGGATCCATTCTGGCAGGGTCGGGGCGGACTTTATCAGGCGCCCGGTAGCAAAGACGAGCATCTGCTGGGGCGCTGTATTGAGACGCGAGTTGTCGAATATCATTCCCCTGTCTGCGCGCAGCACCGCGTCGCGGATGAGGGGCTGTCCGCGCTCGTAGCCCGCACGGATCTTCTCTTCCGGGACATCATGTCCGCCTTCCTCGGTACGGCCCTTTACGCGACCCACGGACAGATCGGGGCTGTCGACGCCCACATGCATTACGACAACAAGGTAACCATGTGCCCTGGCAGCTTCGATGACCTCAAGCTTGGATGGGTGAGAGAAGACGGTCTCGGTGGCGAAGCTCTGACCCGCCGCCAGCATTTCGACCCGACGCGTCTCAGCGATCCTGGCAGCCTGGTATGAGGCCTCCATCGATGGATCCTGAAGCTCGTCGCGCTGGATGATGTCCGCGTTGATGAAAGGACCCGCGAAGCTGGGAGCGACGCGGGTCTGGTAAAGGGTGGTTTTACCGGCACCATTCGGTCCGGCAAGAAGGACAAGGCTCGGCTTCAAGCAGAAGTATCCTCCGTGGCGTAGACGAGATTGCCACCGGCATCGAGGCCAACGCCCCGTCCGAGTGCCTGGCGTCGAGCGAAGAAAGCCTCTTCAGCTTCCGAGGGTTGCCCCATTTTTTCGGTGAAGGCATCAAGCCATGCGACTTCCTCATCCTCCCCCAACTGGGTCGTGTCGAGCTTGCCTTCAAGCGCAGCTGTGATGCGGGTATAATCGAAGCCTTCAGAGCGCTCGATCGCCCGGCCGATTTTTAGCCAATGTGTGATCTGACCTGCTACGGACCGGCTATGCAGATCTGCCTCGCGGCGGACAAGGGCCATTATGTCATCGGCAAGTTTCACGGATTGTGCCATGTTCGCCTCCTATGTTTATCTGTAGGTAGCAAATTGCCACCTGAAAGTAAAGATTTGGGAATATCTTGTTCGGGGGATGATCCCGATGGACGCTTCGGGTAGCTGTATGATGCTTTCCTCGGCTCTGGGAACAAGGCGCCGGTAGTCTTTGTCCGATAAAGAATCCAGCCGATCGAGCTGACCTTCCTTGGCCAGCTCCTGAATGACCGCAAGCGGGTCCAGCAATTGTAGGGGCTTTGCCACGGCTCTTGGACGAAGATGTCATCATGGTCTACCAAGGAATTTTGGAAATCAGACTTTGGGTCAGGGCCTGCGCATCAATGACTTTCGCTCATTAGCGCCAGCAGAAAGGCCACGGAGGTTTGCATGCCCTCGATTATGGTCGGTGGATGCGATCGGATCGGCTCCGAGATGGGGGGTGTTGCTCTCTCGAAAATGTCTGCACATCAACTGACTCTGAGCCCGCGTTGGAACGAGAGCTTCGAGCGTCCTATGAAATCTTCACAGAGTCTGTTGACGCTCTTCTGGTTGATGCGCGCGCCACCAAGAAATCTGATGCAGTTGACCTGCAGAAGACCCTCTTCGAGGGCGCGCCGGAAGAGCTCTTCTCCATGCTCTTCAATGAACGCAAAGAATTGCTGCCATCTCAGATGCGTGGTGAAGGCGAGGGTCCGGCAGTGACCGTCAGAGACATCGTCTCCTGCAAAGATCCGCACCCGGTTCAAGTTCAGGCGAGATACCCAGTCGTTAAGGCGATCCAGGATCCATGAAATCGTCTGCTCTGATCGGGCGCTAACCTACTGGATCAGGTTCCCGGGCGAATCCGGCATTCCGCGTCCAGGTAAGGCGAGGGAATCCTTGGATACCTCAAAGACAATAAACAAGAGAACTTCAGCGTGGGACACGGTCATCGTAACCCTTTGATTTCTATTGCACCCAAACGTCTATTTCTTGGTACACTTAGAGCCATATTTTATTGGGCTTTCGGACGTTTGTGGGAGGCCCCTACGGGCTGCCACCTGGCGTGAATTTTCCAAGAAATTTTGCCCAATGTTTCAAGTGCCGCGCAGTTTATTCTGGCGGGGCACTTGCCGAATTATTCCCCGTGATCTGAACGCGTTCATATCCGGATACGGTCAGTTCGGCCGCTTCAAACTGTGCTGGAAACCGACAAATTCGAATTCCTGCGCAACTGACCGGCCGACGCGGACCATCTCCGTCCAAAGTCCTATCGGATCGGCAGGCGCATGTGCTGCGCCTGCCGGTGTCATTGACGTCAGTGCGTCGCGTGCTCGTCCGTGTTGTGCATTGCATCCATGTTCTCGGCCTCGCGCGCCTGCACGTTGAATTCGACGTCGAGTCGGCCTGCCTGTTGAAAGACCAGAGTGGCCGGGATTTTTTCACCTTCCTCGAGTGCCTCGCCGTCGAGACCCATGAACATCACGTGATAGCCTCCGGGGGTGAATTCGACCGTCTCACCGGGCGGGATTTCGAGCGTTTCGACATGGCTCATGGTGGCCATACCGTCGCTTTCGCGGGATTCGTGGATCATCACCTTGGGAAAGTCGGCCTCAACGGCGATCAGAGTGTCGGCGGTGTCGCCATTGTTCGTGAGGCTCATGTAGCCCGCCGCCGTCCGGGCCATCGGCGCGGTTTCAAAGGCATAGGGGTGGTGCACTTCAATATCGCCCGCGCTGTAGTCATGGGCAAATGTGAGGGTGGGCAAGGCGCAGAGCAGGGCTGCGGCAAAAAGCGGTTTCATATCGGTCTCTCCGGTAAGCGCGGTCCGGGTGCGAGGGTCCCGCGCGTGATCTGATGGGTTACTGAACGGGTCGCGTCAGATCAGCGGAGGCGCTCTGGGTCGCGCATCATGGCGGTGCGGGATGCCGGGCGCCTCTGCGCTGCCGACGGGCTGGAAGGTCAGCGATGCAAAATGCGCGCGGACCAGCGGCGGCAGGACCGGGGTCGAGGTGTCGGTCGCATGTACCAGAAGGCAGGGATGCGCGCTGTGGCGGGTTTCGACCGGGTCGCCATCCTCGCCGAGCACGATCGTCTCGAGGCCGGTGCCGGTGCAGATCACCAGAACCTGGCCGCTGATCAGTCCGAGCTGCGCAAGAGCCGCCGAGGATTTCGGCAGCACGATGCCCGTCAAGACACCCAGCACGAGAAGGAGGCGCAGCACACTCTTGATCATGGCGCGATCCTAACCGCTTTGCGCGGGCAGGGGAATGCCGGTGCAACTGCGACATTCTCGACCAGCACGCGTCGCGCGACGTGTCACTTGGTGAGGATGAGCTTGCCCGCCCGGGTGATGCGCAGCGTGTAGCACTGCCCGTCGAGCGTGAGCGTCGCCTGCACGCCGTTCCGGATCAGCTCGCGGACGTCGTAGCATTCGATTTCCTCGGGTTGATGCGGGCTCCGGGGCGCGGGCAGGGGCGTCGCGTTCATGTCGAACGCCCGATCCGGTCGATGAGGGTTTCCAGCGACTGTTCGCTCAGGCTCCAGCCTGAAAAGGCTACGAAGAGCAGTTCCGACCATGTATCGTCCAATGGGTAGTCCCGGCTGTTTCGCGACATCATCACGCGCTCCTTTTTCGATTGTAAACTCCTGGCTTCCGAAAGGTGGCTGGGATGATGCAAGTTAACCTTAGTGAAATAGTAAGGTTAAAGCCGGTGGCGCGCAAGAGCCAAACGGATGGAAGGTTTTCGGTGATTTTCAAACAGCGGCAGCGTGGTTCTGGCTCAGCGCCAATGAGGCATAGCAGCCTGATAATTCAGGGTTTGTGATGCCGAGCGTCAGCCGAAAGCAGCGCTGACCCATACGCGCCAAGCGCCGACCACCTGGCTGCAAAAGATCGGAAAATTCTCCTGACACCTTTACATGACTAAAACACTCAAGTAAACGATCCACAATCGCGTGCAGCCCTCCAAACCTTTCGGTCCAGACAGCCACCTGCGCGAGCCTGTCAGCCTGCTGACGCTGTCATCCAATAAAAAAACCGAGGGACCACATATGCGAAATCATCCGAATGCGCCGCGGGCGCAGACCGTCCGGCGTGCGCGCACCGGGACGAATACCAGTCTGCTGGGGGCGTCCCTGTCGCTTGCCTGCTTTGCCGGGGTGGCCTATGGCCAGACGGCCGCGGAGGGGGTGATCGTCCTGCCGACGGTGGACGTGGAAACCACGCAGGCACCTGCGCCGGTTGCCACACCCGCGCCGCGCCGTGCCGCGCAGCCCACCCGTCGTGCCGCGACCACGCCACCCGCGCCGCAGATCTGCACCCCTGAGCTGGCCGGTACGCAGGTCTGTGCCGCAGAGGAGGCTGCAGAGCGTGCCGCCACCGCCGAAGCTGCAGCAGACGCCGAGGCCGCCGCTCGGGCACGCGCAGGAACCAATCCCAATGCCGATCCCGATGCGCCCTTCAAGGCCGACCGCCTGACCAACGCCAAACTGCCTGGCGAAGTACTCGACACACCGCGCACCGTCACCGCGATCACGCAGGAAACGATCGAGACGCGGGGCACTACCAGCATCCGCCAGCTCGCGCGCAGCACGCCCGGCATTTCGCTGGGCTTCGGCGAGGGCGGCAGTTCCTTTGGCGACAACCTCTATATCCGTGGCTTCAAGGCCAATAACGACATCTATGTCGATGGCGTGCGCGATCCCGGCATCTCGATCCACGAGACGTTCAACGCCGAGCAGGTCGAAGTCATCAAGGGCCCGGCGGGCTCGGTCGGCGGGCGCGGCACGACAGGTGGCACGCTGAACATCGCGACCAAGAAGCCGCAGGACGTCGATTTCTACGACTTCTCGACGAAGCTCACCAGCGCGGGGACCGTGCGCCAGACCTTCGATCTGAACTGGGGCGAATACCAAAAGCTGCAATTCCGCCTGAACGGCATGCTGCAGGACGGAGAGGTCGCGGGCCGCGAGGATCTGATCGATGATCGCAAGGGGCTCTCCGGCGCGCTGCGTTACCGGCTCACCGACCGAGTGACCTTCGAGGGGGATTACACCTATACGAAGATCGAGCAGACGCCGGATTGGGGCGTGCCTTTTATCACGGATGGTGATCCATCCGACGGCATCGACATCGACGAAGGCCCGGTGACGGATCTCGGGGTCGACCGTGACACCTTCTATGGCATCACGGACCGCGATTTCCAGGAGGTCGAGCAGAAGGTCGCGACCGGTCGGCTGATCTGGGATCTGTCGCCCGGCATGACCCTCACCAACACGCTGCGGGCGTCGCGCTCGATCAACGACTACATCCTGACCGCCCCGAGCAGCGTGAACGATAACGGCTCCAACGATGCCGACGACTGGACCGTGGGGCTGAGCTTCAAGAGCCGCTACCAGGAGACCGAGGTGCTGTCGAACGACCTGGAACTCACCGGCCGGGGCGACTGGTTCGGTGCGTCCCACGACTGGATCATTGGCCTCGGCCTGTCCGAGGAACGCGTGAAATACACCGGCTACGACAACCTGCAATCCGAGGATTACCTGCCGCCCGCCGGTCAGCGCGGCTGTACCGTGTCGGTGGTCGATCCCGATCCCTCGGCCTGCTGGGCCGGGGCGTCGCCCTCGCGCGGGGACGATTTCACGAGGACCCGGGTCAGGACATCCTCGCTTTACGCGCTGGACACGATCACGCTGTCGCCGCAATGGATCCTCAACGGCGGCCTGCGGGTCGATCGCTACGACATCGAGCGTGACAGTGGCGAAACCGACCTCTCACGCGTGGACACGATGTGGAACGGCAATCTCGGCGTCACGTGGAAGCCGCGCGCGGATCTGAGCTTCTATGCAGCCGCCGCCACATCGACCAACCCGATGGGGCAGGAGATTGCGGCCGGGGGCAGCTTCTATGGCGGGCTCGATTCCGGAGGCGAGGATCTCGCGCCCGAGCGCAACACCTCCTTCGAGCTTGGCGCGAAATACGAGCTGAACGACCATCTCCTGCTCACGGCAGCGCTGTTCCACACGACCAAAGCCAATGCCCGCGAGGATGTCGGCCCGCGCGGAGCCACCGTGACCGGCGACGGCCTGAAATACAGCGTGAGCGGGCTGGAACTGGGTGTCAGCGGCAAGCTGTCAGAGCGGATCGGGCTGTTCGGCGGCGCGGTGTTCATGAACAGCGAGGTGCTGGAAAGCGATGTGGAGGGGGCCGAAGGCGACGCCATCGCCAATATCGCGCATCAGCAGTTCAACCTGCTGGCCACCTATGACGTCACGAGCGACCTGATGCTCGGGATGCAGGCCAACTATACCGGCGAACGGGATCTCGGATCGACCACACCGAACGGCAACGAACTGCCCTCTTACTGGACCTTCGATCTCGTGGGCTCCTACGCGATCACCCCTACAACCGCGGTCCGCTTCGGCGTCGATAACCTCGCCGACAAGACCTATTACGACACCGCCTACCGGTCGGGTGAGCCCTTCACCTATGTCGCGCCGGGGCGGGAGATCTGGGCCTCGCTGGAACTGACCTTCTAGCCGCCCGGATCCCGGCGGGGGTGCTCCCTGGCTCCCGCCGGACCTTTTTCGACAAGCCACTTTCGTGCCGCAAAGGAGCCACGTCTTGCTTATCACCATCCCCGATGTCTTCAGCCCCGACAAAGCGCGCGCCTTTCGCGAAACGCTCGAGAGGGCCGATTGGGAAGACGGCAGAAAGACCGCCGGCCCGCAATCGCAGCAGGTCAAGAGCAACCGTCAGCTTGACCCCACGGGCGAGGTCGCGCGTGACCTCGGCCAGAAGATCCTGCAGCGGCTGGGGCAGATGCCGCTTTTCCTGTCGGCGGCGCTGCCGCTGCGCATCCTGCCGCCGATGTTCAACCGATACGAGGCCGGGGAGACCTTTGGCCTGCATGTCGACAATGCGATCCGCGTGAATCCTTTCAACGGCGAGCGGCTGCGCACCGACCTTTCGATGACGCTCTTCTTCTCGGATCCCGGGGAATATGACGGCGGCGAGCTCATCATCGAGGATCATTACGGCGCGCAGGAGGTCAAGCTGCCAGCGGGGCACATGGTCGTCTATCCGTCTACATCGCTGCACGAGGTGGTGCCGGTGACGCGGGGCGCGCGGGTATCGTCCTTCTTCTGGCTGCAGAGCATGGTGCGATCGGACGAGCAGCGCAGGCTGCTGTTCGACCTCGATCAGACGATCCAGATCCTTGCCGAACGGATGGGGGCCAGCGACGCGGAGGTCGTGCGCCTGACCGGCATCTATCACAACATGATACGCCAGTGGACGGAGCTATGACGATGCGCGCCTTTTCCTTTGCCACTCTCCTTCTGGCGGTCAGCCTGATGGCGCGCACCGCACTGGCACAGGAGACTGGCGCGACGGCAACGGATCCGCGCGGCCAGTGGCGCGCCGGGCTCGATGCCTGGCTGGCCGAGGCCGGGCAGGACCACATGTCGCCAATCGGCATGTACCTTGCCGCCGACATCGTCGTGCAGGCGGTGATGATCACGCTGGCCGTCGCCTCGGCTCTGGTCTGGGCGATCTTTGCTGCAAGGCTGCTCACGCTGGCGGGCGCGCGGATGCGTCTGCGGCGCAACTATCGCAAGGTCGAGCGTGCCGGTACGCTCGCAGCTCTCGGGCCCGGCTATGGCAAGGGGCGCGGCGTGGTCGGCGCGATGGTGCGCGCGGCACTGGGCGAACGTGCGCTTTCAGCAGGTACGGGTGCGGGCGGCATCAAGGAGCGTACCGAAAGCGCGCTGGGCCGGATCGAGGCGGGGGCGGCGCGCGGCATGGGGGCGGGCACATCGGTTCTTGCCATCACCGGGTCAACCGCACCGTTCATCGGCCTCTTCGGCACGGTCTGGGGCATCATGAACAGCTTCATCGCGATCGCCGAGACCAACACCACCAACCTCGCCGTCGTCGCCCCCGGCATCGCCGAGGCGCTGCTGGCCACAGCCATCGGCCTTGTCGCGGCTATCCCCGCGGTGATCTTCTACAACATCCTCGCGCGGGCCATCGGCGGCTACCGGGTGATGCTGGCCGATGCCTCGGCGCTGGTGCAGCGCACGCTGTCACGGGATCTCGACATTGCGGGGCAGGGCGCATCGCATTTCGAAGCGGGGCACCAGCGCCAAGCCTTCCAGCGGGCGGCGGAGTGATCCCATGGGCGCACGACTGACGACACAGGATGACGATCTTGCCGAAAACGCCGAGATCAACATCACCCCCTTCATCGACGTGATGCTGGTGCTGCTGATCATCTTCATGGTGGCGGCGCCCCTGTCGACGGTGGATATCCCCGTCGAATTGCCCGTCGCCGTAGCCGATGCGCCGCAGCGCCCGTCCGAGCCGATCTTCGTCACGATCCGCGAGGATCTGAGCCTCGCCGTCGGGGACACGGATACGACGCTCGATGCGCTGCCCGTCGAGATCGGCATTGCCACGATGCTGAACCGCGACGAGCGGCTCTATATCCGCGCGGACAAGTCCATCCCCTATGGCGAGCTGATCGGCGTGATGAACGTGCTGCGCGCCGAGGGCTACCTCAGGGTCGGGCTGGTCGGTCTGGACGAGATTGCGGCGCCCGGGGACGCTCCCGCTCCAGACGGTCCGCCGCAATGAGCCTCACCTATCGCAGCGGCCGCGGGATCTGGCCGGTCGTCCTGCTGACAGCAGGCGTCAGCGCTGCGGCCCATATGGCGGTTCCTTCCGCCTTTCTGTCGGGCAAGGCGGCGCCGCCCGAGGTCATGCGCGATGAGACCGGTGTGCAGGGCGCGATCCTGTTCGATCTGTCCGACATCATCGCCGCGCCTTCGGAAGCGGGCGAGGACAGTGCCGCCATCGCCGCGGCGGAGGAGGCGCCAACCGTCACTGAAAGCGCCGAAGTCGTCGATCCGGCAAAGGCCGCGGACGAGCCGATCCTGAGCCAGGTGCCCTACGAGGTCGAGGACGAGACCCTGAAATTCGCGGTGGCGAGCCCCGAACCCGCCGAGGAGAGCACGCAGCAGGCGCAGGAAACCGCGACGGAGTATGACGAGGAGCAGGTGATGGAGCCATCCTCGCTTGGCGCCACGGCAGCGGAGGCATCGCAGCAATCCGTCTCGGGAGTCGAGGCAGAGGCGGTGGCCGATACAGCGCAGGCCAGCAGCGAAGGCTTGAGCGCCGAGCAGATGGAAGAGATCTCGGACTGGCAGAAATCGGTCGTGGTACGTATCGCCAAGGCAAAGACATACCCGCAGGCGGCCCGTCAGAAGGGGATCGAAGGCGAGGTGCGCGTGACCTTCACGCTCGACCGCTATGGCGCGGTGCTCGCGCGCGAGGTCGAGACGTCCTCGGGCTCGGACCTGCTCGATCAGGCGGCGCTTGCGGTGTTCGATGGGCTCGACAAACTGCCCACGCCGCCCGGGCATCTCGCGGGTGACAGCTTCACGCTGGTCATTCCGCTGAACTACAGGATCAGGAAGGGCTGAGCTGGGAAGTAGTGAGGACATGGTCGCGGGAAATGTCGGTCAGCGTCCGGCAGCCCGAGAGCGCCATCGTCACCTCGAGTTCATCGCGCAGCAGCCGCAGCACATGGCTGGCACCAAGCGCGCCCCCGACGGCAAGGCCGCAGGCGACGGGCCGACCGACCAGCACGGCACGGGCGCCAAGCGCCAGAGCGCGGAACACGTCGACACCGCGCCGGATGCCGCCATCCATGAGCACCGGCACCTCTCCGCCGATGGCGGCCGCGATCCCGGGCAGCACCGATATGGACGAGGGCACACCGTCGAGCACGCGGCCCCCATGGTTTGATACTATCACGCCCGCGGCCCCGGCCTCCACTGCGAGCCGCGCATCCTGCGGGGCCAGAATGCCTTTGAGCAGCACCGGCAGCGGGGACCCTGCACAGAGCCATGCGACATCCTCCCATCGCGGCAGCACATGGGCGACGCGGTCGAAGAGGGCGGAGTCGCCGTCCTCGAGCGGAGCGAACCTTGGCGACGGCAGCCCGTCGAGATTGACCGCGCGTACCTCCGCAGGCAGGGCGAAGCCGACCGCGATCTCGGCGTCCCGCACCCCGTTCACAGGGGCATCGACGGTCAGCACCAGGGCCTCGAATCCCGCTTCGGCGGCGCGCTGCGCAAGCGCCATCATCGCCACTGGTGAGCTCTGCCAGTAAAGCTGGAACCAGCGGCAGCCCGGCCCGGCGGCGCGCACCTCCTCCATCGGTTGCGCGGCCTGAGCGCTCAGCACCATGCAGGCCTCCTGCGCAGTCGCCGCGGCAGCGCAGGCCTGCTCGCCCTCGGGATGCAGCAGAGTCTGAAAGGCCATCGGAGCGACGAGGATCGGATGCGCAAGCCTGTGTCCAAGCAGATCCAGGGAGGTGCTTCCGCCGCGCAGATCCTGCAGCACGCGGGGCAGAAGCTGCACCGCATCGAGATCGGCACGGTTGCGGCGTAAGGTCAGCTCGGCACCGGACCCGTTAAGGAAATAGGCCGCCGTCGCGGGCGGCAGCGCGCTGCGCGCACGCTCGAAATACTCTGTCAGGGTTCCGGGAAGTTCCTGCATGCCGCCTGTGCGCCTCTGGGTCCGGGGCAAGTACTATGCCAGCGGGCCGAAAGGGTCAAAGCCTCCGACAGCACATTGCAGACTTTGGATGGCGCACGCTTTTCCGTCTGTGCCGGCCTGTCCCGTACAACTCCGTGTTTCTTGTCATGCGCGATTTATTCGATGGGGTGGTCGTCTTGCGGGAGAGACGTATTGTAGAGCAGGGCAAGACACGCCAGATGTGAGGTATGCCGTGCGGCATGGACCAGGAGGGTGCTCGCATCCGCGCTCGACCCAAATCACAAGGTAAAGGCTCGTCGCCGTCAGGAGCGACTGGCACAGGAGTTCCTTTTACATGACCAGACCCGACGTGCTGATGCTCTCTCCGCAGCGTCCCAAGGCAATGAGCCGACTCGAAAAGCGTTATACGCTTCACCGCTTTGACCTTGCCGAGGACAAGCAGGATTTCCTCGCCGAATACGCTCCACGATGCCGCGCTATCGTCACAAACGGCCACGAACCCGTCACCCGGACGATCATAGACCAGATGCCAAAGCTCGGGCTGGTGTCCTGCTTTTCGGCCGGCTTCGACGCTTTCGACCTGGCCGCGATGGCTGAACATGGCGTGGCGCTCACCAACACATCGCAGGCGCTGTGCGACGATGTCGCCGATACCGCCATCATGCTGCTGCTCGCCGCCCGCCGGGGCCTCGTCCCGGCCGAGGCTTGGGTGCGCACGGGTGACTGGGCCGAAAAGGGCGCCTTTCCCCTGCAGCGCAGCCTCAAGGGCGGCAGGCTCGGCATCGTCGGCATGGGCACGATCGGGCAGGCGATCGCCGAGCGCGCCAAGGTCTTTGGGCAGGAGGTCACCTACTGGAACCGCCGCCCCAAGGATCTGCCCTGGAACTTCGAGCCCGACCTGATCCAGCTTGCCCGCGACAGCGATGCGCTGATCGTGATCGTCGCAGGCGGGGAGGGCACGCGTCACCTGATCGATGCGCCGGTGATGGAGGCGCTCGGCCCCGAGGGTCTGCTGATCAACGTGGCGCGCGGCTCGGTCGTGGATGAGGAGGCGCTGATCGCCTGTCTCGAGGACGGTCGGCTCGGCCATGCGGCGCTTGACGTCTATGCGTCCGAACCCGATGCCGATCCGCGTCTGACGCAGCTCCCCAATGTCACGAACTACCCGCACCATGCCTCCGGCACTCTCGAGGCGCGCGATGCCATGGCGCGGCTCGTGGTCGACAACCTTGATGCGTTCTTTGCCGTGCAGCCGTTGCTGACCCCGGTGGACATCTCTGCCTACATCCCTGCAAAGGTCTGACATGCTGCGATATTTCGGATGGGCATACGGGGTGACCCTGCTGGGTCTGGTGCTGGCTTTCTGGCTCGGCTGGACCTATTCCGGGACGCTTTCGGGCGCGCTCGGCTTTCTCATGATTGGCACGATCCTCGCCGTTCTTGAAATCTCGCTTTCCTTCGACAATGCCATCGTCAACGCCAACAAGCTGGAAAAGATGACGCCGATCTGGCGTCGGCGGTTCCTCACCTGGGGGATCCTGATCGCCGTTTTCGGCATGCGGATCCTGTTTCCGCTCCTCGTCGTCGTGGTCGCCGCGGGCATCAACCCGGTGGAGGCGATCCGCCTCGCCGCGACCGAACCTGCCCGCTACGCCGAGATCATCAACGGCGCGCATCTGTCGATCGCGGCTTTCGGCGGGGCGTTCCTCATGATGGTGTCGCTGAGCTGGTTCATCGATGATGAGAAGGAGGTGGACTGGATCAGAGGGCTCGAGACGGGTCTGCGCAAATGCGGTGCCGTGCGCGGGGTCGAGATCGCCATCGTGCTGGGGCTGGTGCTCGTCTTCTCGGTGGTGCTGCCGACCAGAGAGATGGGCACCTTTCTCTTTGCGGCCATCTTCGGCATCGTGACCTTCCTTGCCGTCGAGATCCTTGGCCATGCGCTCGACAGGTCACAAGCCGCCGATCAGGTCGCGAGGGGCGGGCTCGGGGCGTTCCTCTATCTCGAAGTGCTCGACGCCTCGTTCAGTTTCGACGGCGTGATCGGCGCATTCGCCCTCACGCAGAACCTGTTCCTGATCGCCATTGGCCTTGGAATCGGCGCGATGTATGTCCGCTCGATGACCATCATGCTGGTCGAGCGCAAGACGCTGGCTCAATTCCGCTATCTCGAGAATGGCGCCTTCTGGTCGATCCTGATCCTGTCGGTGATCATGTTCGCGCAGACGCTCGTGCATGTGCCCGAGGTCATCACCGGCCTGCTGGGGGCAGGCTTCATCGGCTTGTCGCTGATGTCGTCGCTGCGCCACAACCGCCAGTCCCGCGCCGCGGAGTAAAGGGCGTTTCAGTCCGTCTGCCATTGTGGGACTCCTCGGCAAAGAGGTCAGCTGCTAGGCTGGCTGCGTCTGGCCCATCGCGGTGAGATGCTTCACGACATTCGCCACAACGGCGGGCGGCTCGGCCTCGCTTGCCGTGTGGGGCGTGACAAAAACCTTGGGATGGCTCCAGAACGGATGTCCGCCCGCCAGGGGTTCCGGCGCAAAGACATCGAGCGAGGCGCCCGCGATGTGACCGGAGTCCAGCGCCGCAAGCAAGGCCTGTTCATCGAGCTGAGCGCCGCGTCCGAGATGGATGAAGGCCGCGCCCGCTGGCAGGGCGGCGAAGAGTTTCGCATCGAACAGACCCGTCGTGGCCGGCGTCATCGGCAGCACGTTCACGAGGATATCGGTCTGCGCCAGGAACGCGCTCCGGTCGGCGTCGAGGAAATGGGTCATCCCGGCTTCGGGGTTCGCAGGTGGGCTCCGCGACAGGGTCGAGACCGGATAGCCCAGTGCGGCCGCCCCCCGGGCCACGGCGCGCCCCATGAAGCCGAAACCCATGACGCCCACGCGCACCTTCGCGGGAGAGCGGCCCGAGGAGGGGCGGTTCCATATTTCGCGCGCCTGATTCTCTAGATATCCGCGCATCTTGCGATGATGCCAGACGATGTGGAACGCGCCGAACCCCGCCATCTGCGCCGCCTGATCCGGATCCTCGACCCGGAAGACCGGCACGTCCTTGGGACGCGACGGGCAGGCGAGGATCGCATCCATCCCGGCGGCTATGGAAAACAGGGCGCGCAGGTTGGGATAGGGGGTGTAGGCGTCCTTGGGCGGGGCCCAGGAGAGCACGAAATCGACCGATGCGGGGTCGCTGACCTCTTCGGGCCGCAGTACCCTGATGTCAGGGGCGAGCTCGGCAAAGGCTGCGCCGAACCGCGCCTGAAGGTCGAGAACGCGGCAGGTCATGACCCCGGTCCAGCGCGGCGCGCTCATGCGGTGATGTCCTCCTTGTCGCTGGTCCAGCCTGCCCCGGGGACGGCCGCCAGCAGCTCCTTGGTATAGGCTTCCTTTGGTGCGTGAAAGACATCGCGCACCGCGCCGACTTCGACCAGACGGCCATGCTGCATCACGGCGATCCGGTCGCAAACCTGTGCCGCGACGCGCAGGTCATGGGTGATGAACAGGATCGACAGTCCCATCTTGCGGCGCAGCTCGGCCAGCAGTTCCAGCACCTGCGCCTGAATGGATACGTCGAGCGCAGAAACCGCCTCGTCCGCGATGATGAGTTCGGGATCCATAGCCAGCGCCCGTGCAATACCGATCCGCTGTCGCTGTCCACCCGAGAATTCATGCGGAAAGCGTGTGGCGGCATCCGCGCCAAGGCCCACGATTTCAAGCAGTTCAAGGGCTCTCTTGCGCGCCTGTTCTTTAGGGACACCCTTGGCGATGGGCCCGTCCGAAAGCGAGCGCAGGATCCTGTGGCGCGGGTTGAGAGAGGCATAGGGGTCCTGGAAAACCATCTGCACCCGGTGCCGCTGCTTGCGCAGTTCGGACGCGTCCAGCGCCGCCATATCCACGCCGCCGACCAGAACCTGACCCGAATCCGGCGTGACCAGCCGCACGACGGCGCGGCCCAGTGTCGACTTGCCCGATCCGGATTCCCCCACCAGACCAACCACTTCGCCCTTCGCGATGGTGAGCGAGACATCGTTCACCGCCTTCACCTCGCGCGCGGCGCGAAAGGGTCCGCCGCCGGTGCGATAGACCTTGTTGAGATGGCGGATCTCGAGAGCGGGGGCGGCGTCGATCGCGTTCAGCTCCGGCACCCTGCCGGTCGGGATCGCGTCGAGCAGAGCACGGGTATAGCCGTGCTGAGGCGCCTCCAGAACCTGTTGCGCCATCCCAGACTCGACGATCTGGCCATAGCGCATGACGATCACGCGGTCGGCAATTTCGGCCACCACACCGAAATCATGGGTGATGAACATCACCGCCATGCCTCGATCGTCGCGCAGGGCGATGATCAGCCGCAGGATCTGGGCCTGCGTGGTCACGTCGAGCGCCGTGGTCGGCTCGTCCGCGATCAGGATCTCGGGCTCCAGCGCCAGCGCCATCGCGATCATCGCGCGCTGTCTCTGCCCGCCCGAAAGCTGGAACGGATAGGCGCGGATGATCTTGTCCGGGTCGGGCAGGCCGACCTCTTTCACCAGCGCGAGAGCGCGGGCGCGGCGTTCGGCCTTGCTGTAAAGATCATGCGCCGCAAAGACCTCGGCGATCTGGTCGCCGATGCGCATGAGAGGGTTCAGCGCCGTCATCGGCTCCTGAAAGATCATGCCGATGCGGGCGCCGCGCATTGCCTGTTTCCGCACTTCCGACAGCGTCAGCACATCGACGCCGTCGAACATCGCGCGGCCCTTGCCGACGGTCACGCCGTCCGGCAGCAGACCCATCAGGGCATTGGCGGTCATCGACTTGCCGGAGCCCGATTCCCCGACGACGCAGAGGATCTCGCCCTTGTTGAGATCGAAACTGACATTCTCGACCGCATGCGGGCGGTCGGCGCCCGCGGGCAGGTCGATCGTCAGGTCGTCGATGGAGAGAATGGCTTCGCTCATGTCCGGCCCTTTTTGAGGTGCGGGTTGAAGGCATCGTTCAGCCCTTCGCCGATCAGGTTCAGCGCCAGCACGGTGATCAGGATCGCGACGCCCGGGAAGAAGGAGAGCCACCAGGCCGATCGGATCACCGTGCGCGCCGCCCCGATCATGTAGCCCCAGGACATGATGTTGGGATCGCCAAGGCCGAGGAAGGACAGCGAGGATTCCAGCAGGATCGCGGTCGCGACCATGAGGGAGGCCATGACGATGATCGGCGAGACCGCGTTTGGCAGCACTTCGCTGACCAGTATGCGCGTGTTCGAGAGGCCTGCAAGATGCGCCGCCTCGACGAATTCACGGCGCTTGAGCGACATGACCTCCGCCCGCACCAGGCGCGCGACTGGCGGCCAGGAGACGATGGCGATGGCGAGCGTGATCGAGCCGAGCGTCGGCTGAAGGATCGCGACGAGCACGATGGCGAGCGCGAAATTCGGGATGGTCTGGAAGAACTCGGTGAAGCGCATCGCGCCTTCGTCGACGTAGCCGCCATAAAAGCCCGCAAGTGCCCCGAGCGGCACGCCGATCAGCAGGGCCATCACGGTAGAGACGAGCCCCACCAGCAGCGACACGCGCGCGCCGTGTACGAGCCCGGCAGCGACGTTGCGCCCCAATGTATCGGTGCCGAGCGGCAGACCCTCGGTGGTGAAGGGCACGAGGAAGGGGCGCTGCACCATCTTCCAGGGGCCGCCGGGATAGATTACCGGGGCGAGCACGGCGATGATGATGACGGCAATCAGGATGATGAGGCCGATCACCGCGCCGCGGTTGGTGGCAAAGCGTTTCCAGAAGGTCATGTCTTGGCTCCGATCCGCGGGTCCACGAGGCGGTAGACGATGTCGGTCAGGATGTTGAAGAGGATCACCATGGCGGCCGAGACGAGGAACACGCCGAGGATGGTGTTGTAATCGCGGGCTTCGAGGCTTTCGAACATCAGCCGCCCGATGCCGGGCCAGGCAAAGACCGTCTCGGTCAGCACGGCGCCGCCGATCAGCTGACCCGCCTGCAGACCCGCCAGCGTGACCACAGGAAGCAGGGCGTTGCGCAGGATGTGGCGGCGGCGGATGATGTGTTCGGACAGACCCTTGGCCCGCGCAGTTTTAACGAAATCCATCTGGGAGACCTCGAGCATCGAGGCGCGGGTCATGCGCATGTAGACGGCCATGAAGAACAGGCCCAGCGTCAGCGCGGGCAGGATCAGGTGCTGCAGGATATCCCAGGCGCGGGCAAGGCCTGTATAGCCGCTTCCCACGGTTTCATAACCGAAGCCCGGCAGCCAGCCGAGCTGCACCGAAAAGACCAGAACCGCCATCAACGCGGCCCAGTAGAGGGGCGTCGCGTAGAACAGCAAGGCGAGGGTTGTCAGAAAGCTGTCCGACACCTTGCCGACGCGGGCGGCCGCCGCGACACCAAAGGCGATCCCGAGCGTCAAGGAGATGATGAAGGCACTCAGCGTCAGCAGCAGCGTCGCGGGCAGGCGGTCGGCGATGAGGTCATAGACCGGCATCCCCTGACGGAAGGAATAGCCGAGGTCGAGCGTCAGGACGTTCTTCACATAGGACCAGAGCTGCACATAGAGCGGTTGATCGAGCCCGAAGCGCTCGCGTAGCTGCGCGATGAACAGCGGATCGGCGGCACCGGCCTCGCCCGCGAGCACCGCAGCGGGATCGCCTGGGGCGGCGTGGATCAGAAAGAAGTTCAGAACGGCAATGGCAAGCAGCGTGATCACTGCCTTGATCAGTCGCCCGAGGATGGTTGTGACAAGGGACATCTGTTGGGGGAATCCTCAATGACGTCAGATATTTGATATGGAATGTTCAGGCTGAGCGTGAACGTCGGGGCGCCGTGTGGATCCGGCGCCCCATTGCTCAGCCTATTGCTTGATCCAGGCGTCGCGCAGACCGTCCGAGACACCGATGCCGGTGGTCACGAGGTCCTGCACAGCGCAGTTGTAGATGGTCGGGAACTCGATCTCGAGCAGCCAGGCGACAGGCACATCGTCAACGATCTCCTTCTGGATCTCGGCGTAGATCTCCGTGCGCTCCTCCGTGCTGGGCGAGACGGCCGCGGCCTCCCACTTCTTGTCCATTTCGGGATTGCGGTAGCCCTCGACATTGTTCCAGGGGCTGCCCTTCTCGATCTGCGATTCGACGTAGTTGCGCGACACGCCCAGTGCCGGATCGCCGTACTGGTATAGATACGTGAAGGCCATGTCATAATCCCACTGCGCGGTCTTCTCGTTCCAGCCGGCGACATCGGCGGAATCGATCTCGACTTCGATACCGACCTCCTGCAGGTTCTGGCGCACCGCTTCGGCCCAACGCTGCCACGTCTCGCCGTAAGGCAGGGGCAGGATGCGCACCGGCTCGCCGTCATATCCCATCTCTTCGAGCAGCGCCTTGGCCTTTTCCGGGTCGTGATCGTACATCGTCACGTCATCGGAATAGAAGTTGGTCTTGGACGAAACCGGTCCGGTGGCGACCTTGCCGAAGCCGTTCCAGACCACGTCACGCACGAATTCGCGGTCCATTGCATACATCACGGCCTGCCGGAAGAGCGGGTTCGAGGTCGGCCCCTCGCGGTTGTTGAGCCACATGAAGGCGTGGGGTGCAAAGAATTCCCAGCCCTTGCCGGTCGAGCAGGCATTTTCCAGTTCTGTCAGGCGCTGCACGTCCCAGTTTTCAACCGAGCCGCCGGGCAGAACATCGACCTCGCCCGTCTCGAACGCCACGGCGCGGGAGGCGGCATCGGGGATCACGCGGTAATAGACTTCATCGAGATAGGGTTTGCCATCGAGATAGTAGTCCTCGTTCTTCACCAGGTGGATGAAGCTGCCCTTTTCCCAGGCTTCGAACTTGAACGGACCGGTGCCGATCGGCGTGGCGTTCATCTCGTTGTTGGCGTAGTCGGTGCCTTCGTAGATGTGCTTGGGGATCATCGGCATGGTGCCGGATTCGAACATGCCGATGAAGGGACCAAAGGGCTCCTTGAGCTGGAAGACCACGGTCAGATCGTCCGGCGCAGTGATGCTTTCCACATGTTCGAGCGAGGAGCGCATGCGGGCATGGGTTTCGCGCAGGAAAACATCGGCCGAGAAAACCACATCCGCCGAAGTGAACGGCTCGCCGTCATGCCATTTGACACCTTCCTGAAGCTGGAAGGTATAAGTCAGCCCGTCGTCGGAAATCTCCCAGGATTTGGCGAGGCTCGGCTGCGGTTCGAGATCGGTGTTGTAGCGCAACAGGCTTTCGTAGATGTCGCCCGCGACCAGCTGCGTCGGGCCGTTCTGCACGAGGCCAAGCATGAGGCTCGGCGGCTCGGGCTGCACGACGATGTCGATCCGCCCACCCGCATCCTGTGCGATCAGCGGCTGGGCTAGGCCCGCGGCGATGAGAAAGGTCGTGGTTTTCAAGAATTTCATGGATTTTCCCTGTCTTGCTGTTGGTTTTTGAAATGCCCCGGTTGATCCGGGGTCAGTCTGCATAATCCGGCGCGACCCGGTCGAGACGGCGCAGCATGGCGGCCCATTCGGGATCGCGGCCCTTGTCGTTGATGCCGTCATAGGCCTGCTCGTACTGGCGGGCGGTGTGCTCGGCCACGTCGTCGGGCAGGATCACCGGTGTCAACCCCATGCCGAGCGCCGCGATCTGCGCCTTGCAGGAGCGCTCGAGATTCATCACCTGAGCGACGGCTTCACCCACGGTGCGGCCCAGCACCAGAACGCCGTGATTGCGCAGGAACATCACGTTCTTCGTGCCAAGATCCTCCACGATGCGTTCGCGTTCGGCGAGGTTCAGCGCTATGCCCTCATAGGCGTGAAAGGCGATGCGGTTGTAGAACTGCGCCGACCACTGGTTGAGCGGCAGGAGACCCTCCTTTACCGAGGATGTCGCCACCCCGGCCACGGTATGGGTGTGCAGCACGCAGGTCGCATCGTGCCGCGCCATGTGCACGGCGGAATGGATGGTGAAACCGGCGGCATTCACCCCGGACCCATAGGGGTCGTCGATCACGGCGCCGCTCTCGTCGACGGTGACGAGGTTGCTCGCCGTCACTTCGTCAAAGCGCAAGCCGTAGGGGTTGAGCAGGAAGCGTTTTTCGCCACTGGGCCCGTCGGGCAGGCGGGCGGAAATATGGGTGAAGATGCTGTCATCCATCCCTTCCAGCGCGATCAGGCGATAGGCCGCGGCAAGGTCGCGGCGAAGGGCGGAAACGGGCAGGTCTGTCGAGCCATCCGGCATGAAGTCATCCTCGGTCCGGTTGCAATTCCTTTCAGCATTGCGGTTCCGGACTCCAAGTCAAGGAAATTGTCGACAATCGACATTCATGCAGTTACTGCTAATGGCAAGGAGCCTGCCTTATGGACGATCCCTTCCGTGTCTGACCCCATGAATTTCGCCATTTCGACGGGCGAGCGGTTTCAGCCGCTGAATCGCGACGGTCTCGTGGACCGCGTGGCGAATCTGCTGGCCGAAGCGATCATGGCAGGCCGGATCCGGCCGGGTGCACGGCTCTCCGAATCCACCATCGCCCGCGACATGGGCGTCTCGCGTGCCCCTGTCCGAGAGGCGGCGCGGCTGCTCGAAAGCTCGGGTCTGGTGGAATATCACACCAACCGTGGATTCTTTGTGCAGACCGTTTCGTCTGCTGCGCTCGACAATCTTTACGAATTCCGCATCGTGATCGAACGTGCTGCCATTGCGCGGCTGGTCGCCGAAGGTGCCGACGACACCCTGCCGCGGTTGCATGCGCAATTGCGCGAATTGTACCGTGTCGCCGAAGCGGGCGAGGACATGGTGCGTCAGGTCGAGGCGGACATGCAGTTTCACCGGCTGATCTGTCAGGGGTCGGGGAACCCGCGGTTCCTGACCGTGTTCGACCAGATCGCGAACGAGACGAAGCTGGGGCTGATCCTGATCGGGCGGCTCTATGACGACCCGCACCGGATGGCCGAGACGCACGAGCCGATCATCGACGCCATCGCCGCGGGCGATACGGATGCGGCGGTGAATGCCATAGATTATCACATCGGAACGGCGCGGACGCTCGTCTGTCACCAGTTCCGCCTGCTGGAGGACAAGACTGCCCCATGAAGTGTTATTACGCCAAGGACACCGAAGCCCACGATCCGAAGTTCCGCCTGACCAACGGCGCGCTCATGCAGAATGCCGAACAGGCCGAACGCGCCAAGCTGCTGATCGCGGGACTGGACCAGCTGGGCCTCGGCACCGAAGAGCCGCCCGAAGCGCCGCGGGACAGCCTCGAGGCGGTGCACACGCCTCAATTGCTGACCTTCCTCGAAACCGCTTGGGAAGAATGGCAGAAACTGCCCGGTGCGGGTGCCGAGGTGGTTCCCAACGCCTTTGCGCAGAAGGCCTGGGCGACCTATCCCGACAGCATCGTGGGCCGGGCGGGCTGGCATATGGGGGACACATCGGCGCCGATCGGTCCCAACAGCTGGAAGGCGACGAGGCGCGCTGCCGATTGTGCCGTGGCCGCCGCGGATGCCGTGCTGGGTGGAGAGCGGTCCGCCTATGCGCTGACGCGCCCGCCCGGGCATCACTCGGACGCCGAAACCTGCGCCGGCCACTGCCTGATGAACGTGACCGCCATCGCGGCCGAGCGCCTGCGCAAGAAACATGACCGTGTCGCGATCCTCGACATCGACGTGCATCACGGCAATGGCACGCAGTGGATCTTCTACGACCGGGACGATGTGCTTTTCATCTCGGTCCACACCGATCCGCACCGCTACTATCCGTTCTTTGCGGGTCATGCCCATGAAGCCGGTCGCGGGGCGGGGCAGGGTTTCAACGTCAACCTGCCGCTGCCGCCCACAACCGGGGATGCCGAATGGTGCGCCACGATTTCGGACGCTCTGGCAGGGATTAAGGAATTCGATCCCGGCGCGCTGGTCATCAGTCTGGGGCTTGATGCGCATGAGAATGATCCGCTAAAGGGCATGAAGGTTACCTTCGACGGCTTCCGCAAGGCCGGTGCCCTGATCGCCGGTGCGCATCTGCCCACAGTTCTCGTCCAGGAGGGCGGCTATCTGTCGCCCGACCTCACCACATCGCTTGCCTCCTTCCTTGGGGGATTTCTTGGCCGCGACGCGCGCGCCTGATTTTCGGAGAGACACATGAAAGACCTGTCCAACTCGCTCGCCGCCGCCGATATCGCGCACAGCGTGCACCCCTATACCAATATGCGCCTGCACGAGAAGCAGGGGCCGATGATCATGGCGCGCGGCGATGGCGTGCGCGTCTACGACGACCAGGGCAAGGAATATATCGAAGGTCTGGCAGGCCTCTGGTCTGTCGCCGTCGGTTTTTCCGAACCGCGCCTGCGCGACGCCGCCGTGCGGCAGATGGATCAGCTGCCCTACTACCACAGCTTCGCGCACAAGGCGCATGAGCCCGCGATCCGTCTGGGCGAAAAGCTGGCCGAAATGGCGCCTGAGGGGATGAACCGCGTGTTCTTCACCAATTCGGGGTCGGAAGCGAACGACACCGTCATCAAGATGCTGTGGTTCATGAACAACGGCCTCGGCCGTCCCGAGAAGAAGAAGTTCCTCGCCCGCAACAAGGGTTATCACGGCATCACCATCGCTTCCGGTTCGCTGACCGGCCTGCCGGGGAACCACAAGGATTTCGACCTTCCCGCGATCCCCGTCACGCACCTGACCTGCCCGCATTACTGGCGCTGGGGCCAGGAGGGCGAGAGTGAGGCGGAGTTCACCGCCCGCCTTCTGAAAGAGGCCGAGGATGTGATCCTCGCCGAAGGACCCGAGACCATCGCCGGTTTCATCGGCGAGCCCGTTATGGGCGCCGGTGGCGTGATGACCCCGCCCGAAGGCTACTGGCCGGGAATCGAGGCGCTGTGCCGCAAATACGACATCGTGCTGATCTCGGACGAGGTGATCAACGGTTTCGGGCGTCTCGGCACCACGTTCGGCTGCCAGAAATACGGCTTCACACCCGACATCATGGTGACGAGCAAGCAGCTCACATCCTCCTACATGCCGCTTGCCGCGATCATCATGAACGACAAGGTCTATAACGCCATCGCCGACAATTCCGAAAAGCTCGGCACCTTTGGCCATGGCTATACGGGGTCGGGGCATCCTGTGGCCTGTGCCGTCGGTCTGGAAAACCTCGCCATCATCGAGGAGCGGGATCTGATCGGCAACGCCGCCCGGCTCGAGGCGCAGTTCCAGGACGGCTTGCGCAAGTTCGCCAACCATCCGCTGGTGGGCGAAGTGCGCGGTGTCGGTCTCATCGCCGGGCTCGAGATGGTGGCTGACAAGGCCACGAAGCGCAGCTTCACGCCGACCGGCAAGGTGTCGGGGCAGGTGGCGAAATTCGCCGCGCAGGAAGGGCTGATCTGCCGCGCGGTCTATGACACGGTGGCTCTGTGTCCGCCGCTGATCGTGACCGAGGATGACATCGACCAGATCCTCGCCCGCATGGGCCGCGCGCTGGATCTGACATGGGACTGGGTGCAGTCCGAAGGTCTGAAGTGACTTTTCCAAGTTAGATGAAGAGAGGCGCGCAACTCACTGGATGCGAGCCTTTTTTTATCCGAAACTTTCGAAAGTTCAGACGATTCCGCCGCCCGCGCCGCTCATCGCCGGGCGCTCTGCTGCCACTATCGCGCGATAGCCCGACCTTCGATAGGCGGCGATCGGATCGATCGCCGCCCCCTTGTCGAGCCGCGCCATGGCGAGGATCGGTTCGACATCCGTCCGGAACGCCCGTTTCAGCGTATCGGAGGCCATCAGCGCATCGTTGTTGTCCTGATATCCACCCAAGGCCGCGCGATCCACCAGCAGCGCCTGCGCATAGGCGCGCTGCACCTCCATCGCGCTCGACATCAGGCTTTCGATCGGATCGGTCACGTTGTGGCTCTGGTCCAGCATATGCGCGGGATCGAAATCCGGCGTCCCGGACGCATCCACAAGTTCGTTGAAGACGAGGAACAGCCGGTAGGGGTCGATGGAGCCGGTATCGAGATCGTCATCGCCATATTTGGAATCGTTGAAGTGAAAGCCGCCGAGCTTGCCGAACTGGATCAGACGGGCGACGATCATCTCGATATTCACGTTCGGCGCGTGGTGGCCGAGATCCACCAGACAGAAGGCCCGCTCGCCCAACTCCTTGGCGATCATGTAGTTGGTGCCCCAGTCCTGCACGATGGTCGAATAGAAGGCGGGCTCGTACATCTTGTGTTCGGTGAACAGGCGCCAGTCATCCGGCAGCCCGGCATAGACGGCGCGCGCGCTGTCGAGATAGCGTTCGAATTGCCGCGTGAAATGGCTCTGGCCCGTAAAGTTCGACCCATCGCCGATCCATATGGTGAGCGCTTTCGATCCGATCTGCCGCCCCACCTCGATGCAGGCGAGGTTGTGTTCCGCGGCCTGCGCCCGCGTTGCGGCGTCGGTATGGGACAGCGATCCGAACTTGTAGCTGTGCGCCTGATCCCCCTGATCCTGAAAGGTATTCGAGTTGATCGCATCGAAGGTCAGCCCGACTTCCTCGCCCTTGGCCACCAAGTCCGTCGGATCGGCATTGTCCCAGGGGATGTGCAGCGAAACGGACGGCGTTGCCCCGGTCAGGCGGTGGATCACGCCGCAATCGTCGAGCTTGTCGAAGATGCCGCGCGGCTCGCCTGCGCCGGGGAAGCGGGCAAAGCGGGTGCCGCCCGTGCCAACACCCCAGGAGGGCACTGCGACGCCATAAGCGGCGACCTTGTCCAGTATCGCGTCGATGTCGATGCCGCGGCGGTCCAGATGCGCACCGAGTGCGGCGTAATCTTCCTGCAGGGACGTGCGGGCGTCGTCGTTGGTCGCTTCGATGGCGGTGAGGTCGATCATGGTATCCTCCCTCTGGTGCGGTCTCAGCGCGTGAAGGCCTGCACGTTGCCGGCATCCACGTTGATGATGTTGCCCGTCGATTTGGACGAGAGGTCCGAGGCGAAGAAATAGCAGGCCTCGGCGATATCTTCGGGCAGGACCGAACGCTTGAGCAGCGAGCGTTCGCGGTACATCTCCTCGAGCCCGCCCTTGTCGGTGCCATAGGTCGCGGCGCGCTGGTCGAGCCATTCGCCAGACCAGATCTTGGAGCCGCGCAGCACGGCCTCGGGGTTCACGACGTTGACCCGGATACCGTCCGGCGCACCTTCGAGCGCCAGACAGCGGGCCAGATGAATCTCGGACGGTTTGGCGGTGCAATAGGCGGCCGCCCCGGGCGAGGCGGCAAGACCGTTCTTCGAGGCGACAAAGATCATCGAGCCGCCGATGCCTTGCGTCTTCAGCAGCTTGAACGCCTCGCGCGCGACAAGGAAATATCCCGTCGACAGGATCGACATATTTCTGTTCCAGAGTTCGAGCGACGTCTCCTCGACCTTGGCCGAGGAAGCGATACCGGCATTGGATACCACGATGTCGACGCCGCCGAATTCGACCGCCCTGTCGACATAGGCCCGAATGACCGCATCCTCGGAGGTCACGTTCATCTCGACCGTGCGCACCATGTCCTTTCCGTACTTGCCCGAGAGCGCCTGTGCGGTTTCGGCCAAGGCGGCCTTGTCGATATCGGCCAACACGACGCAGGCGCCCTCGCTCATATAGCGCGCGGCGGTCGCGGCACCGATGCCGCCGGCACCGCCGGTGACGATGGCGATGCGCCCGGCCAGCGCCTTGGGTTTGGGCATGCGTTGCAGCTTTGCTTCCTCGAGCAGCCAGTATTCGATGTCGAACGCCTCCTGCTCGGGCAGTCCCCGATAGTCGCTGACGGCATCCGATCCGCGCATCACGTTGATCGCATTGACGTAGAATTCCCCCGAGATCCGCGCCGTCGCCTTGTCCTTGGCAAAGGTGATCATGCCGATGCCGGGCACGAGGTAGACCACCGCGTTCGGGTCACGGATCGCCGGGCTGTCCGCGTGTTTGCATCGTTCATAATATGCGGTGTAGTCGGCGCGATAGGCCTCGACCATGTCCTTGAGGCCCGCGAGCGTTGCGTCGATATCCGGATTGGCAGGGTCGAAATCCACGACGAGCGGGCGGATCTTTGTGCGCAGGAAATGGTCGGGGCAGGAGGTTCCGAGTGCAGCAAGGCGCGGCATGTCCTGCGCGCCCACGAATTGCAGAACCGCCTCCTGATCGTCGAAATGAACGACCATGTGGCTTTCGCCCGAGATCATGCCGTTAATGGCGGGCATCAGCGCGGCGGCGACACGGCGGCGTTCATCGGCAGGAAGGGTGGGATGCTTTTCTCCGCCAAAGGCCGGGATATCCGCGGTCTTATCCTCGAACCAGGCGATGGCGCGGTTGATCGTCTCGAGCGTAATGGCATAGCAGGTCTCGGCATCGTCATCCCAGCAGAACAGCCCGTGGCTTTCAAGCACGACACCCTTGGCGTCGGGGTTCCTGAGACAGAAATTCTCCAGCCAGAGACCCAGCTCGTAGCCCGGTTTATTCCAGGGCAGCCAGCCGATGGACTCACCGAAGATCTGCCGGGTCAGTTCGCGGGAATTGGACGCCGCCGCGATGGCGATGATCGCGTCAGGGTGCACGTGATCGACATGTTTCCTGGGAACATAGGCGTGCAGCGGCTCGCGCCGTCCTCGGACGAGCTGATCGGCAAGACGATCATCAAGCTCGCCGCGGATCATCTGCCCGAAGGTGGCAAGGTGGCGGTGCTCTCGGCGACCTCGACTTCGACCAACCAGAACACCTGGATCGCCGAGATGAACAAGGTGATGGGGGATTATCCCGATATCGAAGTCGTCGCGACCGTCTATGGTGACGATCTCGCCGACAAGTCCTACCGCGAGACGCAGGGCCTCATCCAGTCGCATCCCGACCTCGACGCGATCATCGCGCCGACCTCTGTCGGGATCGTGGCGGCAGCGCAGGCCGTGGCGGATGCAGGCATGATCGGCAAGTTCAACGTGACCGGTCTCGGCCTGCCATCCGAGATGGCCGGGGCCATCGAATCCGGTGCCTCGCAGAGCTATGCGATCTGGAACCCGGTCGACCTTGGCTACACGACCGCGATGATCGCCCATGCGCTCGCGACCGAGGAGGCGACGGCGGAACCCGGTGCGACGATCGAGACGGGCCGGATGGGCAGCGTCTCGCTCGACGACACCACCAGCGCCGCGATGTCCGAGCCGTTCACCTATGACAAGAGCAATATCGAAGAGTTCAAGAGCATCTTCTAATTGCCAGCGGGCCTGCCGTCTCTGGCGGGCCCGCAACACGCATCCCATCGGGGGGCCACATGAATTTTTCGAGCGAGATCGCAGAGCCGGTGACGGGGACTGCAGACCCTGTCCTGCGCCTCTCGGGCATCACCAAGACCTTTCCGGGAGTGCGCGCGCTGTCGGGCGTCGAACTCGCGCTCTATCCGGGGCAGGTGACCGCGCTTGTCGGTGAAAACGGCGCCGGAAAATCGACCCTGGTGAAGATCCTGACCGGCATCTACCAGCCCGACGAGGGCAGCATCGTGGTCGACGGGGCCGAGGCACGCTTTCCCACCGCCACGGCTGCCGCGCATGCCGGAGTGACCGCAATCCATCAGGAAACCGTGCTTTTCGACGATCTTTCGGTGGCCGAGAACATCTTTCTGGGCCATGCGCCGCGCGGGCGGTTCGGCCTGATCGACTGGACCCGCATGTATGCGGACGCAACCGAGATCCTGACCCGCATCGGGGCGCGTCTCGACGCGCGCACGCCGTTGCGCGAGCTTGGCATCGCGAGCAAGCATCTGGTCGCCATCGCCCGGGCCCTTTCGATCGAGGCACGCGTGGTGGTGATGGACGAACCGACCGCCGCGCTGTCCCAGGCCGAGATCGAGGAGCTCTACGACCTCGTCGACCGGCTCAAGGCCGAGGGCAAGGCGATCCTGTTCATCTCCCACAAGTTCGACGAGATCTTCCGCATCGCCGATCGGTACACCATCTTTCGTGATGGCGAGATGGTCGATGCCGGGATGATCGGGGACATCACCGAGAACGCGCTTGTCGAAAAGATGGTGGGCCGGTCGGTCGACACGATCTTTCCCGAGCGTATCCGCGCCGTTGGTGAGGAGATCCTCACCGTCGCGGGTTATTCCCATCCGACCGAATTCGCGGACATCAATTTCAAGCTGCGCCGGGGCGAGATCCTCGGTTTCTATGGCCTGGTCGGGGCAGGGCGGTCGGAATTCATGCAGGCACTGTTCGGTGTCACCAAACCCTCGAAGGGTGCTGTGCGGATCGACGGCAAGGTCGCCGTGATCCGCTCGCCCGCCGAAGCTGTGGCCAGGGGAATCGTCTATGTCCCTGAGGATCGCGGCAAGCAGGGCGCGATTACCGCCATGCCGATCTTCCAGAACGTCACCCTGCCGTCGCTGTCACGCACCTCGCGCAGCGGCTTCCTGAACATGGCCGAGGAATTCGCGCTGGCGCGCACCTATACCGAACGGCTGGAACTGCGCGCCGCAGCGCTCGATCAGGATGTGGGCGAGCTCTCGGGGGGCAACCAGCAGAAGGTGGTCATCGCGAAATGGCTCGCGACGAAACCCAAGGTCATCATCCTCGACGAGCCGACGAAGGGCATCGATGTCGGATCCAAGGCCGCCGTGCATGCTTTCATGGCCGAACTCGCCGCCGAGGGGCTGTCGGTGATCATGGTCAGCTCGGAAATTCCCGAGATCCTGGGCATGTCCGACCGCGTGATCGTCATGCGCGAGGGGCGCATCGCCGCCGAATTCGACCGTGACGGCCTGACGCCCGAAAAACTGGTCCGCGCCGCCGCCGGATATGAGGAGAGCGCCGCATGATCCTGAGACTCCTCAAATCCCGTGAGGGCATCCTGCTCGCAGCCCTTTTGGCGCTGCTGGTCCTGGTCGAAAGCCGGTTTTCGGGTTTTGCGGCACCTGGAAATCTCGCGGCGGTGTTCAACGACACCTCGATCCTCATCATCCTCGCGCTTGGACAGACGCTGGTGATCCTCACGCGCTGCATCGACCTCTCGGTGGCGTCCAACCTCGCGCTGACAGGTATGGTCACGGCGATGCTGAACGCCGCCTTCCCCGGTATTCCGGTGGTGGTGCTGATCGCCATAGCGGTCGCACTCGGCACCCTGCTCGGTGCGTTCAACGGCATTCTGGTCTGGAAGCTCGGGATCCCGCCCATCGTGGTCACGCTGGGCACGCTCACCATCTATCGCGGCATGGTCTTCCTGCTCTCGAATGGGTCGTGGGTGAACAGTCACGAAATGAGCGCGGCCTACAAGGCCTTTCCACGCGCGGTCTTCCTCGGTCTGCCGGTGCTGTCCTGGATTGCGTTGATCGTGATCGCGGGCTTTGCCATCGGCGTCACCCGCACGCCTCTGGGCCGGGCCTTCTATGCCGTGGGCGGCAATCCACATGCGGCGGTCTATACCGGCATCGATGTCGGAGGCACGCGCTTTGCCGCCTTCACCATCTCGGGCGCGCTGGCCGGGCTTTGCGGCTATCTCTGGGTGTCGCGCTATGCGGTGGCCTATGTCGACGTGGCGGGCGGGTTCGAGCTCGACGTCGTCGCGGCCTGCGTGATCGGTGGCATCTCGATCGCCGGGGGCATGGGCACCGTGGGTGGCGCCGTGCTGGGCGCCCTTTTCCTCGGCGTGATCAAGAACGCGCTACCGGTCGCGGGCATCTCGCCCTTCTGGCAACTCGCGATCTCGGGCGCTGCGATCATCATCGCGGTGGCCTTTAATGCGCGGGGCTCGCGCAAGCCGGGCCGCATCATCCTGAAATCAGCGGAGCGCACGGCATGAGCCAGGCCGACACCCTGTCCGCCCGCCGTATCCCCGACCGCCTGAACGGCACCGGCGCGCGGTTCCTCAAAAGCTGGGAGCTGCTGCTCTTCGGTATCGCGGTGCTGATCTTTCTCGCCAATACACAGGCGAGCCCCTATTTCCTCGATCCCTGGAACCTGTCCGACGCCACCTTCAACTTCACCGAAAAGGCGATGGTGGCCTTCGCCATGGCGCTGCTCATCATCTCGGGCGAGATCGACCTCAGCGTCGCGGGCATCATCGCGCTCGCCTCGACGGCAATGGGCTGGGCGCTGCAATACGGCATCGGCACCCCGGGGCTGATCTGCATCGGGCTGACGGTGGGCCTGCTCTGCGGCGCCTTCAACGGCGTACTCGTCACGCGCCTCGGCTTGCCGTCCATCGTGGTCACCATCGGCACGATGAGCCTGTTTCGCGGCATCAGCTATATCGTTCTGGGCGATCAGGCCTTCAACGGCTACCCCGAAAGCTTCGCCTGGCTCGGGCGCGGCTACGTCTTCTGGGTCATCTCCTTCGAGCTGGTGCTGTTCCTGGCCTTCGCGCTGGTCTACGGCGTGATCCTGCATTTCACCAATTTCGGCAGGCATATCTTCACCATCGGCAACAACGCGACCGCCGCCACCTTCAGCGGCATCCGGGTCGAGCGGGTCAAGATGATCCTCTTCCTGCTCACCGGCCTCATGTCCGGCATCGCGGCGGTCTGCCTCACCGCGCGGCTGGGATCGACGCGCCCTTCCATCGCCTCGGCCTGGGAGCTCGAGATCGTCACCATGGTCGCGCTGGGGGGCGTCTCGATCCTCGGTGGGTCGGGCAGCATCCTGGGTGTGGTGATCGCGGCGCTGGTCATGGGCATGGTGACCTTTGGCCTCGGCCTGCTGAACGTTCCGGGGATCGTGATGTTGATCTTCATTGGTGCGCTGCTGATCGGGGTGATCGCCCTGCCGCGGCTGATCGCACTGGTGCGGACGGGGAAGGCCTGATGCAGAAACACGCCTTTCGCATGAACCTGCTGCCGGGCAAGGCTGCAGAGTACCGCCGCCGCCACGATGCCATCTGGCCCGAGCTGTCGGAACTGCTGCGCGAAGCGGGTGTCACGGATTATTCGGTCCACCTCGATCCCGACACAAATGCCCTGTTCGCCGTACTCTGGCGGCACGACGATCATCGGAAGGAGGCGTTGCCCGAACATCCCGTGATGCAGCGCTGGTGGGCGCATATGGCGGATCTCATGGAAACCAACCCTGATAATTCACCCAAGGTGGTCGATCTCGAGACCATGTTTCACCTGCCATGACCTCTCCCCGCCATATCGCGGTGATCGACCTCGGCAAGACCATCGCCAAGCTCGCGCTGGTCGATGCAGCCAGGCTGGACGAGATCGCCGTCGTCAACCGCCCCAACTTGGTGCTGCCCGGGCCACCCTGGCCGCATTTCGATCTGGAGGGGCATTGGACGTTTTTAATCGAGGCGCTGCGGGCCTTTCACTCCGAACATCGCGTCGATGCCATCTCGGTCACGACGCATGGTGCCGCTGCGGTGCTGCTGGACGCCAAGGGAGGTCTGGCCGCCCCCATGCTCGATTACGAACATGATGGTCCCGATGCGCTCGCAGCCGATTATGATGCGCTGCGTCCCGATTTTGCGCAGACCGGCTCGCCCCGTCTCGGCGCGGGCCTGAACCTCACGGGACGGCTCGCACCGCCGCGTCCCGCACGTGACAGGCTTGGCACCGTGACGCCGGCATCTGCGCGCTGACGGGGCTTGCGCCCGAAACACCTGTCGTCTGCGGGATCCATGACAGCAATGCGTCGCTCTATCCGCATGTTTTGGGTCGTAGCGCGCCGTTTGCCGTGGTGTCGACCGGGACATGGGTGATCGCGATGGCTGTGGGCGGAGACAAGGTATCGCTCGACCCTGATCGTGACACGCTGGTCAATGTGAGCGGCACGGGCGCGCCGGTGCCCTCGGCACGCTTCATGGGCGGTCGGGAATACGAGAGGGTCCGCGAGGGCTCCGGAGCCGCGGGCAGCGAGGCGGATGCGCGCGAAGTTCTGGACAGCGGCATCATGCTGTTGCCGAGCGTCGCGCCGGGCTCGGGACCGTTTCGGGGCAGGGGGGGCGGCTGGAGCGTGCAACCCCTTACTGACGGTCAGAAGATGGTTGCGCTGGGATATTACCTCGCCCTGATGACGCAGACCTGCCTGAACCTCAACGGAGCACGGGGCCCTGTGATCGTCGAGGGGCCGTTTGCGCGCAACCGCTGGTATCTGCAGGTGCTCGCCGCCCTGCGTCTCGAGGGTGTCGAGGCGACGCTTTCGGCAACCGGCACGAGCAGCGGCGCGGCGCTGCTGTTTTCGAGCGAACATACGGCGCGCGCCGGGGAACGGATCGTCTGCGAGAGTCCCGAGGCTTTGAAATGTTACGCCGATCAATGGCTTGACGCCGTGGAGCTCCAAGGCTGATCGGGGATCGAATTATCGCGTCGTACTGCGCCGCACCATGAGCTCGTAGCCCAGATTGACCAGAGGGTTCGCCGGTGACTCTCCGTTCAGGCGGGCGAGCAGCATCTCGCTTCCCTGCTTTCCCATCTGTTGGCGAAAGGTGCGCACGCTGGTGACCGGCGGCTCGGCGCAGGCCATCATCTCGAGATCGTTGAAGCCGCAGATGCCCAGCCGGTCAGGAATGGAGAGACCCAGACGGCGCGCCTCGAACAGCACGCCCAAGGCAAGGTCATCATTGTTGCAGAGCACGGCATCCGTCTCGGGCGCATGAGCCATGAGCTCGGCGAACAGCTTTGCACCCAGACTCACGTTAGATGATTCGGAGGTGGTCAGAACGCGATTCTCGGCGAAGACGCCCGCCGCGAGCGCCGCCGCGCGATAGCCCTGAAAGCGGCGCTGCGATCGGGGATCCATCCGCGCCCCGATGAAGGCCGGTGCGCGATAACCCTGTTCGATCAGGTGCCGGGTCGCGGCGCCCGCCGCGTCGAAATGCGAGAAACCGACCATCATGTCGACCGGGTTCTCGCCCGTCTCCATGATCTGCACGATAGGGCAGCCGGCCGTTTCGAGCAGGGCGCGCGTGACCGGGCTCTGATCAAAGCCGGTGACGATCAGACCGGCGGGCCGCTGGCTCAGAAAGACGCGCAGGATGTCCTCTTCCTTGCTTTCGGCATAGCGCGAATTGCCCAGCTGGATGTCGAAGGGCGTGCCCTCGATCGTGTCGTAAATCCCTGTCAGCACATCGGAAAACACGTTGTTTGTGATCGACGGGATGATCACGCCGATCACGTTGCTGCGCCGCGACGCCAGTGCGCGGGCAGCAGGGTCCGGCACGTAGCCAAGCTCGCGCACCGCCTGTCCGATCTGCGCGCGCAGACGTTCGGAAACCATGTCGGGACGGCGCAGCGCCCGCGACACGGTGATTGCGCTCACGCCGACGCGGGCAGCGACATCGGCCAGCGTAACGCGGCGGCCGGAAGGGGAGCTTTCATCGGTCATGCCAAAGCCGTGCCGTATTGTGGATCTGGTGTCATCCCCAAAGCTATCCTTGACGGATGACAGCGCTGTCAAGTAATGACAGCGCTGTCATAGGTTAAAACCTGAGATTGATTCGGAGGGGAATGTGCGGCATCTGTTGGTCATGGGCGTCTGTGGAACCGGAAAAACCACCGTTGCGAAAGCGCTGGCCGACCGTCTGGGGGCCGCCTTCATCGAGGCGGACGCCTATCATTCGCCCGAAGCCGTGGCGCGCATGGCATCGGGTGAACCACTGAACGATACGCATCGCTGGGACTGGCTCGACCGGATCGCGGCTGCGGCGGATGCTGTGCCGGGCAGGGCGGTCATCGCCTGTTCCGCCCTAAAGACCGTTTACCGCGACCGCCTGCGGGCCACGCTGCCCGGAATGGGGATCATCCATCTCTACGGCTCGCGCCAGCTTCTGGCCGACCGGATGACCGCGCGGACGGATCACTTCATGCCGATCAGCCTGCTGGACAGCCAGTTCGCCGATCTGCAAGCACCGGAGGGGCCGGAGGTTCTGGCCGTCGACGTGGCACTGCCGCGCGAAGCGGTCGTCACCCGCGCCTTCGACTTTGCCGACACCGTGCTGAGCGCGGGATAACTCGAAACCAACGTCATCATGGGAGGAAAAGACATGAGACATTTCACCATCGCAGCAACCCTGTTCGCCACAGTTGCCACCGGCGCCTGGGCACAGGACATGACCCTGCGGTTCCAGTCATCGGATCCGGCGGGCAACCCCAACTTCGTGCTGCAGCAGGACTGGGCGAAGCTCGTCGAGGAAAAGACCGAGGGTGCCATCACGATCGATCTTCTGCCGGTCGAATCCATCGTCGCGCATAATGAAACCCAGGACGCCATCGCGGCTGGGATCCTCGACGGGCACATCACCGACACCTCCTACTTCTCGGGCAAGGATCCGGCTTTCGGCCTGATCGCCAACCCGGTCGGCGCCTGGGGCGCTCCGCAGGAGATGTTCGACTTCATGTACGAGGGCGGCGGCGCCGAGCTGATGAACGAGCTGGTCGAACCTTACGGCCTGCACTTCATCGGCGCGACCACTCCGGGCCTCGAATCCCTGGTCTCCAAGGTGCCGCTGGACGGCGTGGACGACCTGCAGGGTCTGAAGCTGCGCGCCCCCGAAGGTCTCGTGCAGCAGGTCTTTGCGGCTGCCGGTGCGGCGCCCGTGAACCTGCCGGGTTCCGAGGTCTTCACCTCGCTCGACAAGGGCGTGATCGACGCGGCCGACTATACCGTGTTTTCGACCAACCACGCACAGGGCATGCACGACGTCGCCTCGCACCCGATCTATCCGGGCTTCCACTCAATGCCGCTGGTCGAGATCTCGATGAACAAGCAGAAGTGGGACGGGCTGAGCGAAGAGCAGCAGACCGCGCTGGAAGAATCCGTCAAGGAATTCGGCCAGATGCAGGTTGCAGCCCTGAAAGAGGCGGACGAAGCTGCCGTGGCCGAAGCCAAGGCCAGCGGCAACATCACCGTGCATGACTGGTCCGACGAAGAGCGCGCCAAGTTCCGCCAGATCGCGCAGGGCGAATGGCAGAAGGTCGGCGAGCGTTCGGAAAATGCGCAGAAGGTCTATGACGCGCTGACCACCTACCTCAAGGAAGAAGGCCTGATGTAAGGCCGCGCCTTCGGGCGATCGACGCGGGCCGATCCATCAGGGTCGGCCCGTTTTTACTAGGGACAGGATCACGAGGGGGGATACCGGATGACCGACACACCTGAAACCGTTCACCGCGACGAAGGCGGTCCTATTGCACAGGCCGGCCTGCTTGGCCGATGGATTTCGGCCGGAGGCCTGATCTTTGCCGTTGGTCTCATCGTGGCCATGCTGATCCTGATCCAGGAGGTGGTCCTGCGGTATTTCTTCAACTCACCCACCAACTGGGCGCACGAGACGACGATCTTCCTCTCGGGCATCGCCTTCGTCTATGGCGGTCTCTACTGCGCCGCGCGGGACAGCCATATCCGCGTCGTGCTGATCTATGACGCGATCCCCGCCGGTGCGCGCCGCATTCTCGACATCTGCATCTCGGTCATCTGCGCGATCGCAAGCGCGATGTTCGCCTGGGCCTCCTGGCTGATGGTGGAACGCGCGGCCTTCACGCCGCAAGGCGATTTCCGGCTCGAAAGATCAGGCAGTGCCTGGGATCCGGTCTATCCCGGTCTGATGAAGATATTCCTGCTGGTGGTCATGACGATCATGGCAATCCAGTTCCTGATCCTTGCCTGGAACTACGCGAAGGGAGACAAACGCTGATGGAAATTTTCGGATCCCTTCAGGCGCTCGGCATCGAGGGCGGAACGTTCCTCATGTTCGCGATGCTGCTGGTGCTTCTGGTCACCGGCATCCCGCTGGCCTTCGTGACACTCCTCGTGGCGCTGATCTTCGCTGTCGGCTGGTTCGGCCCGATGGCCGTGCCGCTGATCACGTCGCGTGTCTATTCCTTCGTGTCGAGCTTCGTCTTCGTTTCGGTGCCTATGTTCGTGCTGATGGCGTCTATCCTCGATCGCTCCGGCATCGCGCGCGACCTGTTCGACGCGATGAAGCTGGTGGGCGGGCGCCTGCGTGGTGGCGTCGCGATCCAGACCATCTTCGTCGCCGTGATCCTTGCCGCGATGTCCGGCATCATCGGCGGGGAAATCGTCCTGCTCGGCCTCATCGCGCTGCCGCAGATGCTTCGGCTGGGCTATGACCGCCGTCTTGCCATCGGCGTGGTCTGCGCGGGCGGGGCACTTGGCACCATGGTGCCTCCCTCCATCGTTCTGATCATCTACGGCCTCACGGCCAACGTCTCGATCGGCGCGCTGTTCACCGCCTCCTTCCTGCCGGGGCTCATGCTTGCAGGTTTCTACGTCGCTTACGTGCTGATCCGCGCCTACATTAATCCCGCCGTCGCTCCGATCATGGAGCAGGATCACACATCGACTGGCGAAAAGATCAAGCTGCTCAAGGGTCTGATCCTCCCGATCCTCGTGGTCATCGGCGTGCTCGGCTCGATCTACGGCGGCATCGCCTCGGTAACCGAAGCTTCGGCCGTCGGCGTGCTGGGCGTGATAATCTCGACCATGATTCGCCGCGAATTCACATGGACTCTGATGAAGGGCGCGGCCCTGCAGACGCTGCAGACCGTGGGCATGATCGTCTGGATCGGCATCGGCGCCTCGGCTCTGGTGGGCGTGTTCAACCTGATGGGCGGGATCGACTTCATCTCGGGCCTCATCACCGGCATCTCGGACACACCGCTGGTGGTCCTGCTCTTCATGATGCTGATCCTGTTCGTGCTCGGCATGTTCCTTGACTGGGTCGGGATCGCGCTGCTGGCGATGCCGGTCTTCGTGCCGATCATCGTCGATCTCGGCTACGATCCGGTCTGGTTCGGCGTGCTGTTCTGCATGAACATGCAGGTGAGCTTCCTCTCGCCGCCCTTCGGACCTGCCGCATTCTACCTGAAATCCGTGGCACCGCCGGATATTTCTCTGGGCGAGATCTTCAAGTCGCTCCTGCCCTTCATCTGCCTGCAGATCCTGGCGCTGGCCGTGCTGATCGCCTTTCCAGGCATCACCGGACGCTGAAGGGCCCAAGTCCAAAGAGCACACAAAGGAAAAGGGGAAGGCCGCGGCCTTCCCCTTTATCATGTCATACAGTGCGCGCAGTGAATCGGGGACTGATCGCAGGCTGTGTCAGGACACCGGATGCGCGCTCTTTTCCAGCACGAGAAAGGTCATCACGCCCATCGGGGGAAGCGATTTGCGTTCGACCACGCTCAGCGCCGGATGATCGAGCACGTTCGAGATGCAGAAATCCGAATGCCAGCCCAGCAGTCCCGAAAACGGCGCGCTGAGCTTCTCGACAACGGCCATGATGCCCTTGTCCGAGGCGAAGTGGTTGGTGATCACGATCTTGCCGCCGGGTTTGCAGACGCGGGCCATTTCCGACACCACGCGTTCGGGTTCGGGCACCACCGACACGATGTGCATCGCAGCCACCACGTCGAAATGATTGTCAGGAAAATCGAGCGCCCGCGCATCCATCTGCCGCAACTCCTGCACATGGTCGAGCCCGTCTTCCTCGACCCGCGCGCGCGCCTTCTTCAGCATGTCCTCGCTGAAATCTATACCCGTCACCTTCAGATCGCTGCGGTAATGGGGCAGTGCCAGCCCGGTGCCGACGCCGACCTCGAGCAGGCTCGTCACCGGCTGGCCATTGATGTAGCTCACCGTCGCATTGCGTCCCACCCGCGTGATCGCCCCGAAGGTGCGATCGTAAACCGGCGCCCAGCGGGCGTATGACGTCTTGACCGAGTTGATGTCCATTCCGTTATCCTTGCCCGCCCTTGGGGTGTTTGCCGGGGCGCAGGGCCCAGATTACGGTGGCTGCGTAGCCAACGCTCAGCAACGCAAGCGTGGCCCACAGATAGGTCAGGAGGGCCGCAACCAGAAGCACGAAGCCGAGAACGACAAACTTGGCGTTGCGACGCGAAAAGGCAATCTTTTTGAAGGAATAGGTCGGGAGATTGCTGATCATCAGCAGCCCGACGCCCATTACGTAAAACGCCAGCACTTCGACAGGAAGGCGCGGCATGTCGGGAAACAGGAAGGCCACGAACATCGGCAGCATCACCAGAAACGCCCCGGCGGGTGAGGGGACACCGACGAAAAAGCCCTTGTTCGCGGCCTCGTCGCCCTCCTTGCTGGTCACGTTGAACCGTGCCAGCCGCAGCACGCAGCAGATCGTGTAGACCAGCACTGCCATCCAGCCCGCCCCGCGCCATTCCTGAAGCGCCCAGACATGCACGATCAGCGCCGGTGCGACGCCGAAGTTCAGGAAATCCGCCAGCGAGTCGAGCTCGGCGCCGATCTTGGATTCACTCTTGAGCAGGCGCGCGATGCGCCCGTCCATGCCATCCAGCACCGCCGCCAGCAGGATCAGTCGCACCGCGCGTTCGAAATCGGCCTGAAAGCCGAAGCGGATCGCCGTCAGACCCGCACAGATCGCCGCGATGGTCATCAGGTTCGGCAGCAGCTGTACCAGTTGCAATTCGCCCTTCTGTCCCGGCATGTCTTCTCTCATGGTTTACCCTGTATGCCCGCTGCGGGCAGTTTCATCCGACGTCAGATCAGCCAGCACCGTTTCGCCCGCCACCATCGTCTGGCCGATAACGACCATCGGCGCGACCCCCTCGGGCAGATAGACGTCCAGCCGCGAGCCGAAACGGATCAGGCCGAAACGGCCGCCGGTCAGGATCTCTGTTCCGGGCGTGACGAAGCAGACGATGCGGCGCGCGACGAGGCCCGCGATCTGGACGACGGCGATCTGGCGGCCATCTGGGAGGTCGATGCACAGGCTGTTGCGCTCGTTATCCTCGCTCGCCTTGTCCAGCGATGCATTGAAGAACTTGCCCGGCCGGTAGGCGATGGCGCTGATACGCCCGGCGATCGGTGCGCGGTTCACGTGACAGTTGAACACGTTCATGAAGACGCTCACACGGGTGAGCGGCTGATCCGCCATGCCGAGCTCGGCCGGAGGAACGGCAGGTTCGATCAGCGACACCACGCCATCGGCTGGGCTCACGATCAGGCCCCCGCGCATCGGAGTCGTCCGCTGCGGGTCGCGGAAAAAGTAGTAGCACCAGACGGTCAGTCCCACACCGAGCCACCCGAGCGGCTCCCAGATCAGAAACAGAACCAGGCTGATGGCTGCGAAGATGGCCACAAACCGGCGCCCCTCGGGGTGCATCGGCTTGAGGAATGTGTCGCGCATTTTCATGTCAGCATGTCGCCATTTGCCAGAATATCGCCGCTTCCTACCCCGATGTTGCCTGAGGGTACAACGCGATTGTGCCCGACGGCGTTCCTCTGCGCAGAGGAAACGCACCGATTTCTGCATCATTCAGATGAATTCAGACGTACCCTGCATGCTTGTTGCGACGAGGGAAGCCATAGGTTCGGGAAAGTGCATCAGATCCCTGACTGGCCCCTGCGCGATTTGTCGGTATTTTTGCGAAGCGTAAAGAATGCGCCGCCATTCGATCGACGGGGGCAGGCGGCGTCAGCGCAGCGGCGCTGTCTGGAGCAGGTGGATGCGCAGCCCGCCATGCGAAACGGGCGGCAGTGGCGTCGTGAAAGGCAGTGCGGAGGCCTTGGCGAGGCCCAGATCGGTGGTGACCATGCCGACGCGCCAGCCCTTGAAGCGCTCGAGCAGAGTCTTGCCGAGGGCGCCGTAGACCGCGAAGAGCAGCTTCTTCTCACCGATCCGCGTGCCGTAGGGCGGGTTCACCATGACCAGACCCGGGGGGCCTTCGGGGCGGATCAGATCGCTCACCGCGTTGTGGCGGAAACTCGCGATGTCGCCCACACTGGCTCGTTCGGCATTGGCGGTGCTCATCCGTATCGCGCCGGTGTCTCGATCGCTGCCGTAATAGCGCGTCTCGACGCTGCGGGGCGTGTCGGCGGTGCGCATCTGCTGCCACTTCCCGGGATCGAAGCTCGCGAATTGCTCGAAGGCGAAATCGCGCGAGCGGCCCGGCTTGAGACCCCTGGCGATTTCTGCCGCCTCGATCACGAAGGTGCCAGAGCCGCACATCGGATCGACGACCGGTTCGCTGCCGGTATAGCCGCATTGACGCAGAAAGAGGGAGGCCAGCGTTTCGCGCATCGGGGCCTTGCCGACAGCCTCCTTGTGACCGCGCTTGTGCAGCGGCTCGCCCGAGGTGTCGAGCGAGAAGGTGCAGAGGTCATCCTCGATCCGCGCCATCAGGCGCAGGGGGGCATCGGTGGCGATGGTCGCGCCCAGGCTTTCGCGAAGGGCGGTCTCGATCCGCTGTGTGGCGGCGCCCGCATGGTAGATGCGCGACGCCTTGCAGGTGACATCGACGCGGATGGGAATGTCAGGACGCAGGATGTCGGCCCAGGGAAACTTGCGCGAGCGCTTGTCGAGCTGGGCGAGGTGCATGGCGCGGAACGAGCCGATGCGGGCCAGCACGCGCGAGGCGCCGCGCAGTTCGAGATTGGCGCGCCACACCTCAGGCCAGCCACCGGTCAGAGTGACACCGCCGGGTGTGACGGTCGCGCCGTCGAAACCCTTTTCCAACGCCTCGGCGCAGAGCAGGTTTTCGAGGCCGGGAGGGGCGACGAGAAATATCTCGAATGGGGTGGCTGTGGTCATGTGGACTGCATTAGCTGCAAAGCCGCAGCCTTTCGAGAGCTAACTGCGACGGATCAGTTCAGGATGACGGGCATCGACGTGGGGCCGCGGAAACCCAAGCCGCGCCAAAGCACCTTTTCTGGGTCGACCAGCCGCATGTCGGGGAAGCGCTCGAACAGCAGCGGCAGCATCACCACACCGACGGCACGGCGGGCCACATGGGTGCCCTGACAGAAATGTGGCCCGTTTCCAAAGGCCTGATGGGGGTTCTTGTCACGGTAGACGACGAAGTCCTCTCCGTTCTCGTAGAGCGTTTCATCGCGATTGGCCGAGGCCTGGATGGTCATCACTGTGTCACCCTTCGGGATACGGAACCCGCGGATCTCGGTGTCTTCGGTCACGAGCCGCGAAGAGGCCTGGATCGGTGCGACCCAGCGCACGCCTTCCTCGAAGGCCTTGGTCCAGTCCTCCTTGGCGCGCACCTGTTCAAGTTGATCGGGGTTGGTGAGCAGGCCGTAGATGATGGTGCAGAGCGCGTCGCGGGGCTCGTTGATGCCACCGCCGATGGCGATCTTGATATTGGCATAGATCTGGCTTCTCGCGATCGGATCGTCGGCGTTGAGCATGACCGAAAGGGCGGAACTGTTGGGTTCCGCCTTGTGCCGGGCGCTGATCCTGTCGAACAGGGCATCCATCTCGGCATTGGCCTTGTCGGATTTCTCGAAAGGTTCGGGGCGCCAGCCGAAATTGCCGGCGCCGTCGATAAGGGTCTGCGACCAGCGGATCATCTCCTCGTCGCTCGCCTCATCGGTGCCCAGCAGAACCGCAAGCCCCCGAGCGGCATAAGGCGCGGCGAGCAGACTGAAGAGATCGACGGGTTCGTCGCGGGGCAGGCGGTCGAGATAGCTTTCGGCGATTTCGCGGTATTTCGGCACCCATTCGGTCTGGATGACCCGGGGATTGAAGGCGGGCGCCATCGCGTCCCGCTCGCTTTTATGCTCCGCGCCATCCTTGCGCATCAGGGTATGGGCGAGAAAGGCACGCTTCATCGGGGTGTTGGGATCGTCCGAGCTGAACAGCTCCGGGTTGTCCTTCACGTATTTGGTGTCCTCGGCTCGGGTCAGCAGGGTGCGGCCCACGGACTTGACCCGCAGAACCGGCGCTTCGGCCCGCAGGCGGCGGTAGATCGGATAGGGATCTTCGTCGAGCTGCCGGATCGTTATCTCAATGTCGAGTGGGGCAAGGGGGGTGTCGGTCACGTCGGGATTCCTGTGCATGCGGTCGATGAAACGGTAGGGCCACATGAAAAAAATGTCGACAAAAATTATCCCTACCATGCTGCAGCCGCGGAAAATCAAGGTAAGGAAGAAATTTCGTGTGACATGTCGCGGTGAATGTATACAAATATTGGAACCGTTGCTGAGGGGGAGTCTCAAGGTTTGGCCGAAGCCGAAAAGAAGATCAGCTATCAGCGCGCCCTGATGGGGCTGCGCGAGCGGATTCTGACTGGCACGCTGGCCGTGGGCGACAGGGTGTCCGAAGTCGCGCTCGCCCGGGATCTGGGTGTGTCGCGCACGCCCGTCCGCGAGGCAATGGCGGAGCTTGTCGAGCAGGGGCTGCTCGAACGGATGCCGACGGGGGGCTGCATGGTGCGCAGCCTGACCCGCGCGGATGTCGTGGACGGGATCGAGCTGCGTGGCACGATCGAGGGGCTGGCCTGCCGTCTGGCCGCCGAGCGGGGTGTGCCGGAGATGAGGCTAACTGCCTGCGATGCCATTCTTGCCAAGATCGACGGGGCGCTGGGGCCGGGATCCGAGCATACGGATTTCGAATCTTACATGCAGCTCAATGCCCGTTTCCATCAGGCCCTCGGCGGCCTCAGCGACAGCGCCGTGGTGCTCAAGGAACTCGATCGCGTCACGGCGATGCCGATGGCGGGCCCGAGCGCGTTCCTGCAGGGGCAGGCGCTGATCCCGCAGACCCTGCGCTCGCTCTTCGTCGCACAGGATCACCACCGCGCCATCGTCGAGGCCATCCGCCACCGGGAGGGCGCGCGGGCCGAGGCGCTGGCGCGTGAACATGCGCGGCTCGCGCTGCGCAATCTGGATTTCTTTCTGGGAGAAGGCGCGCGGCATGCCGAACGCATTCCCGGGATTTCGCTTGTCGCGGGCGCAAAGGTGCTGGAGGCTTGAGCGCAGGGCTGCGGGAAACACGGCGGGCCGGGGAGGCCCGCCAGGGCAAGGACAAACGGTGCCCCGAAAAAGACGGGCATTTTCAAGGGAGGACGACCATGAAGAGAAGAACACTGATGACTGCGCTTGCGGGCACGGCGCTGGGGCTGTCGCTGGCTGGAGCCGCCGCGGCGCAGGATTACACGTTCCGCCTGCACCACCTGCTCGGCGCCCGCGCCCCAGCGCAGACCGAGATGCTGGAACCCTGGGCGAGGCAGGTCGAGGAGAATTCCGGCGGTCAGGTCAAGATCGAGATCTTTCCGGCCATGACGCTGGGCGGACGCCCGCCCGAACTGGTGCAGCAGGCGCGCGACGGCGTCGTGGACCTGATCTGGACGGTGAACGGCTACACCCCCGGCCTCTTTCCCCGCACCGAGGTGATGGAACTTCCGACCGTGTTCAAGAACGATCCGCGCGCGGCGAACCTTGCGCTGTTCGACATGTTCGAAAGTGACCTCAAGGACGACTACAAAGGTTTGGAGGTCATGTTCCTTCACGTCCATGCCGGGCAGGCCATCCACATGGTCGACAAGGAGGTGCGCATGCCCGCCGATCTTGTCGGCACCAAGCTGCGCACGCCGTCCCGTACCGGTGCGTGGGTGATCGAGGCGCTCGGCGCGTCCGCCGTCGCCATGCCGGTACCGGAACTGCCGCCCTCGCTGCAGAAAAAGGTCGTGGACGGCGCGATGATCCCGTTCGAGATCATTCCCGCCCTGTCGATCCAGGACCAGACCCAGTACCAGATCGAACTGTTCGACGAAGAGCGCCTGGGCACGACGACCTTTCAGGTCTCGATGAATGCGGATCGCTGGGCCGGGCTGCCGGACGACATCAAGAAGGCGTTCAAGGATGCTTCCGGGCGTGAATGGTGGGGGCATGTTGGCGATGTCTGGCGCGGCACGGATGATTTCGGCCTCAAGGTCGCGACGGATGCGGGCAACACGCATCTGACCCTTAACGAAGAGGAGACGCAGGCCTTCCGCGACGCTATGGCGCCGGTGGTCGATCGCTGGATCGACGATGTCTCGGGTGGCGGCATCGACGGCGCGGCGCTGGTCGAAAAGGCCCGCCAGCTGGTTCTGGACAATGCGGGCAGCATGTAAGTGAGTGATAGTGCTGACATGCGCCGCACCGGGTGGACCGGTGCGGCTGTCCGGCTGATCACCGTCTGGGCGCTGCTCGGGGGGGCTCTGCTGCTCGGGGTCGTGCTGATGAACGTTGCCTCGATCCTCGGCGCTATGATCGGAACCGCGGTGCCCGGTGATTTCGAACTGACAGAGGTCGGCGTCGCGGTCGCGGTCTTTGCCTTCTTGCCCTACACGCAAGTGACGGATGGCAACGTGACGGCCGATATCTTCACCTCCGGCGCGGGGCCGCGCACGGTCGCCTTCCTCAAGCTGCTCGGCGCAGTGATCGCCTTTGCATTCGCCCTGCTTCTGCTCTGGCGGATGTACGAGGGAATGGGGGATCAGCGCGATTACGGATACACGACCACGATCCTGCAATTCCCGATCTGGCTCGCCTTTCCTCCCATCCTGATTTCGCTCGCGCTTCTGGTGCTCGCGGCTCTGGTGTCGATCCGGGATCATACGCATGTCCTGAAGGGAAGGGCCTGATGGATCCGATCACGCTCGGATTCACCGCGCTCGTCATCCTTGTCGCCCTGATCGCGATCCGCATTCCCATCGGCTATGCGATGATCCTCGTGGGCGGCGTCGGCGTCGCGCTGCTGAACGGGCCGGCACTGCTTCTCAACCAGCTCAAGACGCTCGCTTACGGGCAATTCTCGATCTACGACCTCTCCGTCGTGCCGATGTTCATCCTGATGGGTGCGCTGGCCTCAAAGGCGGGGCTCAGCACCGCGCTGTTCCGCTGCGCCAATGCCTGGCTCGGGCGGATGCGCGGCGGCACCGCCATGGCGGCAATCGCGGCCTGTGCGGGGTTCGGCGCCGTCTGCGGCTCTTCGCTCGCCACCGCATCGACCATGGGACGCGTCGCTCTGCCGGAGCTCAAGCGCTTCGGCTATTCCGGTGCGCTCGCGACCGGGACGCTGGCGGCGGGTGGCGTGCTCGGCATCCTGATCCCACCTTCGGTCGTGCTGATCATCTATGCGATCATCGTCGAGGCCAATATCGTCACCATGTTCGCCGCCGCCCTGCTGCCGGGCCTTCTGGCGGTGCTGCTCTTCATCCTCACGATCGCGATCTATGTCTGGATCCGGCCCGGCGCGGGCCCGCGCGGGACGGGAATCGATGCCCGCGAATTCCGCGAGGCGACGCTGGGCGTGATCCCGGTGATCCTGATCTTCGGGATCGTTCTGGGTGGCATCTATGCCGGATTATACAACCCGACGCCCGCCGCCTCGATCGGGGTGGCGCTCGTCTGGCTCTACGGTGCCTTGCGCGGGCGCATCAGGATGGCCGAGCTCATCGACAGCATCAAGGAGACGGCGGGCACGACCGGCATGATCTACCTGATCCTGCTGGGCGCCGAGCTCATGAAGATCTTCATGTCACGCGCCGGGCTGCCACAGGCGACCGCTGAGTGGATCATCCAGTCGGGTTATGCGCCGATGACGGTGATGGTGCTGCTGCTGCTCGCGCTGATCCTGCTCGGTTGCCTCATGGACAGTCTTTCGATGATTTTGCTGGTGATTCCATTCTTCTGGCCGGTGCTGATGGACCTCAATGGCGGGATCTATCAGGGGGCCGAGGGTGCGGGCTTCGGGATGAGTACGGATGATCTCAAGGTGTGGTTCGGCATCCTTGCGCTGATCGTGGTCGAACTGGGCCTGATCACGCCCCCGGTGGGGATGAACGTCTTCGTCATCTCGGCGCTCGCGCGGGACACGCCGATGATCGAGACGTTCAAGGGTGTGATGCCGTTCTTCGGGGCCGAGATCGTGCGGGTGCTGGTGCTCCTGTCCTTCCCGGGCTTCGTGCTCTGGCTGCCACGGCTTCTGGCGGGATAGGCAAGCGGGACGATCACGCATGCAGGCTCCGGGCGCGACCTGCGTCCTACTCGCGCGGCGAAAGGATCCGTCAGCGGGCAGCCATGAGCTGCGCCATGTCGATCATCCGCGCGGAAAAGCCCCATTCATTGTCATACCAGCCAAAGATCCGGGCCTGATTTCCGGACTGGATGATCTCTGGCAAGGCTATCACAAGCGATTCCGAGCGTGCCCGCAGATCGGTCGAGACGGTTGCATCCTTGGTGATTCCGAGAACATGAGAACTTCGCGCGATGCCTTCAAGGTGTCGTGCAACGCCTTGTTCCGGTAGGGAATCCAGCGTCACGACAAGATCGACGGCCGAGACGCTGATCACCGGCACACGCACCGCCGCACCCGTCACACGGCCCGCAATGGCGGGAAGGACCCGATCGATCAGACGGGTTGCGCTGGTGGTCGTGGGGACCATGGACACGGCACCGGCACGGCTGCGGGCAAGATCGCCACGCGGTGCGTCCACCATGGGCTGGCTGCCGGTATAGCAGTGGATCGTGGTCATGTGGCCCTGGCTAACTCCGCATGTGTCATGCAGCACACGCAGCAGTGGCGCCAAGGCGTTGGTGGTGCAGGAGGCGTTCGACACGATGCGGGCATCGCCCAACTGATCGTCATTGGCACCTAGCACGATCGTCTGGTCAGCCTCGTCGCAGGGTCCTGATATCAGGACGTTTCTTGCCCCTGCCGTCAGGCCGCGCGCGGCATGGGCGCGCGTGTTGATTGTGCCGGTGCAGTCCATCAGCACGTCGATCCCCGTCAGGTCCAGATCGGCGAGATCGTGTTTCCGGGTGAAGGGGATCGCGATCCCGTCAACCGAAAGCGCGCCGGTATCTGCCTCGACAGTGCCGGGAAAAGGCCCGAAGACGGAATCGTAGCGGAAGAGATAGGCGCAGGTGTCCAGTGGCGCGATGTCGTTGATCAGCGCGACCTCGACATCCGGGTGAGAGGAGAGAAGCTGGCGCAGGATCGTGCGACCGATCCTGCCGAATCCGTTAAGAGCCACGCGCATTTCATTGCCTTTGCGTCAGAAATCGACGTCGAGGGCAACGCCGTTCTGTTTCGCAAGCTCCACCACTTTTGCGGCGACCGCAAGGTCCTGCAGACCGACCCCGGTGCCGTCGAACAGGGTTACTTCATCTGCATCTGAGCGGCCCGGATGGGTTTCATTGATCACGGCGCCGATTTCGGTGATGTCGGATTCCCGGATCAGCCCTTCGGCGATGGCGTGCTGGGCTTCGCCGATGCTGATGCTCTGGGCGATCTCGTCGGTGAAGACCTTGGCGCGCTTGAGCAGCGCGGCCTCAACCTCCTGCTTGCCCTTGGTATCGGTGCCCATGCAGGCGATATGCGTGCCGGGGGTGACATGTGCGTCCAGAAGGCTCGGTGCAAAGCTCGAGGTGATCGAGATGATCACATCCGCATCCCGCCCGAGCGTTTCGAGGCTGGCTTCCTCGAAGGGCAGGCCAAGCTCGGCGGCGCAGTCGGCGAGCCGCGAGAGCATTTCGGGATGGTAGTTCCAGCCGATGACCTTCTTGAAGTCGCGCTGCTTCACGGCCGCCTTCATCTGGAAGATGGACTGGTGACCGGCGCCGATCATGCCGAGCACCTCTGAATCCGCGCGCGCAAGATGCTTGATCGAGACGGCCGAGGCGGCGGCGGTGCGCAGTGCTGTGAGCAGATTGCCCCCGACGATCGCGCTGCATTTGCCGGTATCGGCATCAAAGAGAAAGATCGTCGACTGATGATTGGTCAGTCCCTTGTCGGCATTGCCCGGCCAGTAGCCGCCGGATTTGAGACCCAGCGCCAGGCTTTCGCGGTCAAAACCCGATTTGAAGCCATAAAGCGCATCGGCATGGCCGATCGCCTCGCGGATGACCGGGAAATTGTAGGCGGACTTGCGCGCCATCGCGGCGAAGGTCGCCTCCACCGCCTCGAAGGCGGCTTCGGGGGTCATCAGGGCGGCAATCTCGGATTCGGGGACGATCAGCATGTTCGGGTCTTTCCTTGTCTGATGAAGGCAGGCCCGGATGGCGGGCCTGCCTGCGGAATGTATTTGAGGGGACATGGCATCCCTGCGGGATACGAGAGACGCCGTCTCTCGTGCTCTCCGGGATATTTATGACCCGAAGAAGATCAGTAGGCCTTGCCGCGTGCAGAGACGGGCCAGAGTGTTTCGACCTTGCCGCCCCGCACGCCGACATACCAGTCATGCACGTTGCAGGTCGGGTCGCAATGGCCGGGAACGAGGCGCAGCGTGTCATTGACCTTGAGAACGCCGTCCGGATCCGAGACCACGCCGTGCTCGTCCGAACATTTCACGTATTTCACATCCGTGCGCCCGAAGATCACCGGCAGGCCGGAATCGACGGACTGCGCCTTGAGACCCGCATCCACGATGGCCTTGTCGGCCTTTGCGTGGCTCATCACCGAAGTCAGGATGAACAGGGCGTTTTCCCATTCGCCCTCGTCGATGCGCTTGCCGTCCTTGTCGAGGATCCGGCCGTAATCCGCATCCATGAAGGCATAGGAGCCGCATTGAAGTTCGTTGAACACGCCCGAGCCGCCTTCGAAATAATACGAACCCGTGCCGCCTCCGCCGACGATGTCGCAATCGAGCCCTTCTCCCTTGAGCGCGGCTATCGCGTCGCGGACCATGGCGATGGCGATGTCGGTCTTTCCCTTGCGCTCCTCGTAGCTGTCGAGGTGCTGCATGGCGCCCTGATAGGCCTGCAGGCCGGCGAATTTCAGCCCCTCGGCGGCGTCGATCGCCTTGGCCAGTTCAACGACTTTGGGCGTGGTGGTCACGCCGCAACGGCCCGCCCCGCAGTCGATCTCCACGAGGCATTCGATCTGCGTGCCATGCTTGACCGCTGCCGCGGACAGGTTCGGGATGTTGTCCATGTCATCGACGCAGCAGATGGTGCGCGCGCCGAGCTTGGGGAGGCGGGCGAGCCGGTCGATCTTGGCGGGCTGCGTCACCTGGTTGGAGACCAGCACATCCTTGATGCCGCCGCGGGCAAAGACCTCGGCCTCGGAGACCTTCTGGCAGCAGACGCCGACCGAGCCGCCGAGCCTTTCCTGCAGCAGGGCCACATCGACCGATTTGTGCATCTTGCCGTGCACGCGGTGGCGCACGCCCATCTCCTTGGCAAACTTGCCCATCTTGGTGATGTTGCGTTCCAGCGCATCGAGGTCGAGCACGAGGCAGGGTGTCTGGATGTCGGCCTCGTCCATGCCGGGAAGGGCGGGAACATCGTAGCCGACATCGAGGTCGGTGAGGTCTGTATGGTCTTTCATCGTCTCATCTCCCGTTGAGAAGTGGAATGGAAAGGCGCGCAAGGGCTGCGCGGCCTGCGGTCGGTGGCAGGGTGCGCGATCCTTGCGCACCTGCGGCGTCACTTGATCCAGGGCAGACTGTCGAGATCCACATTGCCGCCCGTAATGATCACGCCGACCCGTCTGCCCCGGAAAACTTCGGGGTTCTTCAGGATCGTCGCGAGGGGCACGGCGCAGGACGCCTCGATCACGATCTTCATCCGCTTCCAGGTGAGTTTCATCGCCTCGATGATCTCGTCCTCGGATGCGGTGAGGATGTCGGTCACGTGGTGGCTCACGAAGTGCCAGGTATTCTCCTTGAGCGGCACCTTGAGCCCGTCAGCGACGGTGTCGGGCGCGTCATCGGCAATGATGTGCCCGGCCTTGAAGCTGCGATAGGCATCGTCGGCCTGCTCAGGCTCGGCGGCATAGATCTGCACCTGCGGCGCCAGCGTCGAGAGCGTGAGGCAGGTGCCCGAGATCATGCCGCCGCCGCCGATTGGGGCGATCACCGCGTCGAGGCCGTCAGTCTGTTCCATCAACTCCTTCGAGCAGGTCCCCTGGCCCGCGATCACGCGCGGATCGTTGTAGGGATGCACGAAATCCGCTCCGGTTGCAGCATGCACCTCGGCAAAGACCGCCTCGCGGCTGGAGGTCGAAGGCTCGCATTCCGTGATGATGCCGCCATATCCGCGCACAGCATCCTTTTTCGCCTGCGGTGCAGTGCGCGGCATAACCACGTGGCAGGGAATGCCCCGGCGGCCCGCCGCATAGGACAGCGACAGGGCGTGGTTGCCCGAAGAATGTGTGGCCACGCCCTTTGCGGCCATCTCCTCGGGGAGGCCGAAGACGGCGTTGGAGGCGCCGCGGACCTTGAAGGCGCCGGCCTTCTGGAAGTTCTCGCATTTGAAGAATAGCTCGGCGCCGGTGAGTTCGTTGAGGTAGCTCGAGGTCAGGACCGGTGTGCGGTGGATATAGGGCTTGATCCGCTCGTGCGCGGCGAGCATGTCCTCGTAGGTCGGAAGATGTGAGGGATGATCCTTCATGCCGCTTTTTCCTTCGCGTCTCTGGTTCCTTTCCGATAGCTCTCCTGCGCGGCGGCCACGCCCGACCCGAGCGTGACAGGCAGACCCAGATCGACCATGACCATTTCGGCCGTCGCGATACCGGACAGCGCCATCGCGTCGGTCAGCATCCCGAGATGGCCGATGCGGAACACCTTGCCCGCGACATCGCCGAGGCCCGTGCCGAAGGCCATGCCATAGTCGAGGGAGGCGCGTTCAACGATCGTCGAGGCGTTGAACCCTTCTGGCGTGCGGATCGCGGTCACTGTGTTGGAATAGAGCTCGGGAGAGACGGCGCAGGGCGTCATGCCCCAGGCCTGCACGGCGGCGCGCACGCCATCCGCGATGCGGGCATGGCGGGCAAAGACGTTGTCCAGACCCTCGGCGAGCAGCATCTCGGTGGCGAGCTTGAGCCCGTTCAACAGGCCGACGGCGGGGGTGTAGGGATAGGCGTTGGCGGCGTAACCCTTGCGCATGTCGTCGATGCTCCAGAATGTCCGGGGGAGGGTAGCGGACTTGCTGGCCGCGACCGCCTTGGGCGAGAAGCAGGTGATGGCGAGACCGGCTGCCAGCATGAAGCCCTTCTGCGAACCCGTGACCGCGACATCGACGCCCCAGGCATCGAATTCGAAATTCATCGACCCGATCGAGCTGACCCCGTCGACCATCAGCAGGGCAGGGTGTCCGGCGGCATCCATCGCCTTGCGCAGCCCGGCAATGTCCGAGACGACGCCTGTGGCGGTCTCGTTATGCGTGGCGAGGACCGCCTTGATACGGCCCTCGGTATCGGCGCGCAGGATTTCCTCGAACTTCGCGACCGGCAGGCCCTCGCCCCAGGGCACATCCACCTGAACGACGTCGAGGCCGAAACGGTGGCACATGTCGATCCATTTGTGGCTGAACATGCCGTTGCGCGCCGCCAGAACCCTGTCGCCGGGGTTGAGGGTATTGGTCAGCGATGCCTCCCAGCCGCCGGTGCCAGAAGCGGGAAAGATGAACAGCTCGCCCGTCATGGTCTTGAGCACCTTTCGGCACCCGTCGATCGCGGGGTGCAGGATCGTCGCGAAAAGCGGCGAGCGGTGGTCGATCGTGGGCATGTCGCAAGCCTTGCGGATCGCCTCGGGGATGTTGGTAGGGCCGGGAATGAAGACCGGGTTCTGGATGCTCATGGCGTGTTCTCCTCGCTGTGAAGACAACTTTACGCCTTGCCTGTTTGTCGGGCAATTTTTTTGAAATTGTTTTTCATTTTCATTGAGAGATGAAAAACTGCGTTGTATCAGGGCTTTGCATTTTTCATTATGCGGAAGCATTTTTTAGAAAAAAGTCGGGAGGTCGGCGTGAGTGATGAGGTGACGGTTCGGGGGCGGGGTCGGCCACGGGCCTGGCATGACAAGAGCGAACAGAACACGATCAAGTCGCTTGACCGTGCCATGGAGGTTCTGGAGCGGCTGAGCGAGATGACGGGCGCGACGCTGTCGCAGCTTGCGAGTGATCTCGGCCAGTCCCCGGCGAGCGTCTACCGCGTGCTCTTCACGCTCGAGGCGCGCGGAATCGTGGATTTCGAAACCGGGCCGCAGACATGGCATATCGGCGCCGGGGCGTTCCTGATCGGGTCGCGTTTCCTGCGCCGGACCTCGCTTGTCGAGCGGGCGCGGCCCGTGTTGCGCTCCCTGATGGAGGCGACCGGGGAGACGGCCAATCTAGGGATCGAGCAGTCTGGACAGGTGCTGTTCGTGAGTCAGGTCGAGACGCTGGCGACGATCCGGGCCTTCTTCCCGCCGGGGACGGTATCGCCGATGCATGCCTCCGGGATCGGCAAGGCGCTTCTGGCGCAGCGCGGTGCAGGGCAGGTTGCGCGAATCCTGGAAGAACATGGATTGGAGCGGTTTACCGAACATACCTTCGTCGCGCCCGACGCGCTGCTCGCGGATCTGGTAGGCACGCGCAAGAGGGGTTATTCGGTGGATGCAGAGGAAAAGAACATCGGCATGCGCTGCGTCGCGGCGCCGATCTTCGATGTGCATGGCGAAGCAGTGGCGGGCATTTCCGTGTCCGGCCCGTCGAGCCGGATTCCGCTAGACGCCATTCCAGGTCTCGGCGCTCAGGTCATTGCGGCGGCGCGCGAGGTCACGCAAGGCATTGGCGGGCGCTCGAACGGTTGAGCCGGGACAAAATTCTTGAGAAGAATTTTGACAAGAATTTTAAGAAAAATTCATGGTCCCGGCGGTATCGTCAGGCGACGTTTTCGAGCTTAACGTCCGGCGTCACACCCAGCGCGAAACAGACGTCGCGCGTGAGTTCGGGGCGGTTCAGCGTGTAGAAATGCAGCTTGTCCACGCCGCCGTCGATCAGCTCCGAGCAGAGTTCGGTGCACATCGCCGTGGCCAGCAGGTCCTGGCGGCCATCGCGGGTCGCGGTCTCGAAGGCGTCGATCACCCAGTCGGGAATGTGGGTGCCGCAGCCTTCGGCAAAGCGGCGTGCGCCTTTCCAGTTCTCGACCGGAAAGATGCCCGGCACGATCGGCTTGTCGATACCAGCCTTCACGCAGGCATCGCGGAAGCGGAAGAAGGTTTCGGCCTCGAAAAAGAACTGCGTCAGCGCTTCGTCGGCACCGGCATCGAGTTTGCGCTTGAGGTAGTCGACATCCGCGGTCGATGTGGGCGCCTCGGGGTGCTTGTCGGGATAGGCGCCGACGCGGATGGTAAAATCGCCTGTGTCCTTCAGCGCCTCGATCAGTTCGACCGAATTCTGGAATCCGTCCGGATGGGGCACGAAGCCATTGGCGCCCTTGGGCGGGTCGCCGCGCAGGGCGACGATGTCGGTCACACCGGCAGCGGCAAAATCGCGCGCGATCTGCAGCGTTTCCTCGCGGGTCGCATTGACGCAGGTGAGATGCGCGGCGGTGCGCAGGCCGGAATGCTTGTGCAGCGTCGAGACGACGTCGCGGGTCAGATCCCGAGTCGTTCCGCCGGCACCGTAGGTCACGGAGACGAAACGCGGGGCCAGCGGGGCCAGCACCTGAACGGTGTCCCAGAGCCGGAACGTAGCTTCGATGTTCTTGGGCGGAAAGAATTCGAAGGAAATCTCGGGGCGGGTCATGCGGGCTGTCCTTATGCTCGTTTCATCTCTTGTCGCATGTGTGGCTCTGTGAGACAAACTCATAAATCTCATCAACAACATGAGGCGAACGCCCGTCATGCACATCGAGTTCCGGCATCTGCGCACGATCAAGGCGATCCATGAGGCGGGTGGCGTGGCCCGGGCGGCGGACCAGCTGAACATCACGCAAAGCGCGCTCAGCCATCAGATAAAGGGGTTGGAGGATCAGGCAGGCGTCGAGCTCTTCGTACGACGTTCCAAGCCGATGACCCTGTCAGCGGCGGGCATGCGTCTTCTGCGGCTGGCCGAGCAGGTTCTGCCGCAGATCGAGGCGTTGCAGGACGAGTTCAGCGGCTTGCGGTCCGGATCTTCGGGTCGGATGCACATCGCGATCGAATGTCACGCCTGTTTCGAATGGCTGTTCCCGGTGCTCGAGGCGTTCCGCAAGAGCTGGCCGGATGTGGATGTGGACATCCGCCCGGGGCTCGCCTTCGACGCGCTGCCCGCGCTGCTGAAGGAGGAGGTGGACCTGGTCGTCTCTTCCGACCCCGAGACGATTCCCGGCATCACCTTCACCGAACTCTTTGACTACAAACCGGTCTTCGTCGCGGCCTCGACCCATCCCCTGGCGCAGAAACCCTATGTCGAGGCACAGGATTTTCGCGGCCAGACGCTGATTACCTACCCGGTCGACCGCTCTCGGCTCGACGTGTTCAGCCAGTTGCTGACGCCTGCCAAGGTGGAACCGGCGTCGATCCGGCAGGTCGAGCTGACCGCGGTGATCCTGCTGCTGGTCGCCAGCAACCGTGGTGTGGCCGTGCTGCCCGACTGGGTCGTGCGCGAGGTCAAGTACAGCTCGGATTACATCACGAGGCCGCTCACCAAGGCGGGAATCACCCGGCGGCTCTATGCTGCGACGCGCAGCAGCGATGTGGACAAACCCTTCGTGCGCGACCTCATCGCCTATGCCCGCACCGAAGCGTTGAAGCTCCAGACGGTTTAGCCGTCTTTCGATCAGGTCTCGCCGACGGCTGGTCCCTTAAAAGGTCCGGACCGCAGGCATCGGGTTTGATCGGTCAGAGCAGGCTCAGATCCGATGCCATCTCCCGCCCGTCGCGGCCTTCTCGCATCTCGAACCCGACCTTCTGATTGTCGGCGAGCCCTGTAAGGCCCGAGCGTTCCACGGCAGATATATGAACAAACACATCCTTGCCGCCATCATCGGGTGCAATGAACCCGTATCCCTTGGTTGTATTGAACCATTTCACGGTGCCCGTCGGCATGTCCCGTGTCTCCTTCTTGACTTGCTTTTCCCTGATAATGCCAGGGTTTCGGCGCGGCACCGGCGGGTCTGGAAAGCAGCAGGCGTGGCACGCTAAGCATCTATCCGGAGGCGACCTTTGGGGGCCACGTAGGTGAAATGATTGCACGCGATATGTAAAAAGCAAGCAAAACAGAGTCGCAATGACGGCAACGCGCGATTATTTGAAGCTTATGATACAGGAGCGGGCATGATCCTTTACGGTTTGAAGAATTGCGATACCTGCCGGAAGGCGCTGAAGGCGCTGCCGCAGGCCGAGTTTGTCGATGTGCGTGCAGAGGGGGTGCCAGAAGAGGTGCTCGAGCGCGCGCTGCTGCTCTTCGGCGACGGCGTGGTGAACACCCGGTCGACGACGTGGCGCGAGCTCGATTTCGACGAGCGGAACGCGCCGCCGCTCGCGCTCTTGCAAAGCCATCCGAGCCTGATGAAGCGGCCGCTGATCATCGAGGGTGAGGAGATGTGGCTGGGTTGGGGCAAGGATGTCCAGGCGGCTCTGGCGGAGCGGGGCTGAGATGCGCAACGCGGCCCTGACGCTCGGGATCATCGCTGGTGTGATCGGCATGATCGTAGGGTTCGTTGGCTTCGGCTATACCGAGATTGCGCGGCAATTCGGTGAGGTCGAAGAAATGTTCGGCATGTTTGACCATCCCGATCTCGTGCGCTTCGCCTCGATCCTGTCGCCGATGCTCGCGATTGCCGGGGGCGCGATGGCGGTCTCGCGCGCGCTTTGGGGCAGTGTGCTGATGCTGCTCTCCGCAATGGGGATGTACATCGCCTTCGGCTTCAATGTCTTCACGATGTTCCCGATCACCTTTGCCGGACTTGGTGGCCTTCTGGCGCTGATCGCCGGTCAGCCGGACGAGCCTCGCGCACATTTCTGAGACAATTTGGCGCTAAGCCAATGGGTTTCAGGCAGCTTTGGGTCGCCCGAGCAGCTGGCGGTCGAGCACGCGATCACAGGACAGGACACCGGCCCCGGTGATCACGAGAATGACCAGCGGAAACATCCAGAACGCGCGCTGATCGAGGATCAGACTGTCGGGCATCCGGTCGAACCAGGCGCCGAGCGTGCCGTCCTGCGCGATGCCTCCATGTTCGAAGAGGTCCGTGAGGCTCTGCAGGATCACGAAGCCGATCATGCCCAACGAAGCGAGCCGCGTGAACAGGCCGATCGCGATCAGCAGCGGCAGCAGGAATTCCGCCCACATGCCACCCGTCACCACGGCCCAGTGAAGCACAGTGAGCTGCGTTGTGTTATAGCCGACCGCCTCGAAGGCGCGGGGGAAGATCTGCGCATAGGCGTTGGTCGATGGCTGCAGGAAGCCGAAGAGTCCCGCACCGAGCTTGGTCACGGCGGAGGACCAGAAATAGCCCAGCAGGGTTGCCGCGAAGAGCAGCCGCGCCAGCAGGGGAATGAGCGGCGTGAGGCTGCGCTCGATGCGTTCGGAAATGTCGTCGTGCAGGGCGATGAGGCGCTCCATGAAATGGCCTTTCAGAGGTGGATGCCGGTAATGGCATGGCTGGCGAGCAGGAGGGTCAGAACGGGGCCGGGATCGAAACCGTTTCCGGCGACGCCGAGGGCTGCTTCGAGCGTGGCACCCGAAGCGAGGCTTTGTACGAAGGCGAAACCGCCGGGTGGCAGGAGGTGCGGTTCGGGGTCGAATTCGGCGCGCAGGATCAGTGTGTCCTGCGCGCCGGCTTCGGGTTTCGGGCCACCGGGACGCAGGTTGTAAGCCCAGATCCCGAAGGCGGGCCAGCGGGAGTGCAGGACCCTCAGCGAGGGCGCTAGGCTCAGTCGTGCCGAAAGCAGCCTGTTTTCGTCGAGGCTCTGCAGGTGGCTCGCATCCGCGGGCACGCTGTCCGCCGAATGATATGATCTCCGCAGCGCAAGTTCGATCCGCGCGACATCCCCGAGATAGGGCAGATGCGCGAGTGGTGCCAAACTGTCGAGGAAATCCGGAAATCCCGCGCCATAGTGCATCATGAGCGGCGTGTCGGGCGGCGCGGCGCGCAGGTAGAGCCCAACCACCCGATGAAAATTCTCGCTCCCCAGCAGTTTGGCAATTCCCGGAAACCCGGTCTCCAGCGCGTCCCGCAGGGAGACGGCGACATTGTTGCGATAGACTGCATACCGGCGCCCCGCAGGACGGCCGCAGCCATCGGTGAGCCCCATGGGTACAGGGCATGACGCATCAAGCAGGGCGGCGTGAAAGGCGGTCTGATCCGTCATGCCGACACGCTCAGGCGGTCGAGCGCCTTTTCCACCCTGCGGGCTTCTGCGGCCAGAACCGGCCAGTCAGGCACGTCGGTATCCCATTCCACGAGGGTCGGGAGCGGTCCCGAGCGGGTGAGCGTATGGTCGAGCAGCCGCCAGACCGGATCGGCCACCTCGCGCCCGTGGCTGTCGATGAGCAGGGGCGCGCCGTGATCGTCGCTGTCCTCGTCATGCCCGCCAAGATGGATTTCGCCGACCTGATCCAGCGGAAAGGCGTCGATATAGCCTTGCGGTGCGTAGCCGAGGTTGGTCGCCGAAACGAAGACGTTGTTCACGTCGAGCAGGAGGCCGCAACCGGTGCGGCGGGCAATGGTGCCAAGGAATTCCGGTTCCGACAGGGTGCTTTCAGCGAATGCGAGATAGCTCGACGGATTTTCCAGAAGCATGCGGCGGCCCAGTACCTCCTGCACCTCGTCGATATGGGCGCAGATGCGCGCCAGCGTGGCGTCGGTATAGGGCAGCGGCAGCAGGTCGTTGAAGAAATGGCCGACATGCGTGGACCAGGCGAGATGTTCGGAAAAGCTCGCGGGGTTGAGCCAGTCGCAGAGAAGTTTCAGCCGGGCGAGGTGATCCGGATCGAGCCGACCTTCACCGCCGATCGAGAGCCCGACTCCATGCACCGAAATGGGGAAGCGTTCGGAGAGGCGACGCAGCTGTGCAATCGGGCGGCCACCCTCACCCATGTAGTTCTCGGCGTGGATTTCGAGCCATTGCACCGGATCGGGATCGGCCATGAGCGCGCTGAAATGCCGGGCCTTGTAACCGATGCCGGGGGCGGTGGGCAGGGTGGCTGGGACTTGCATGGGGACACCGAAGTTTGAAGTTTGGTGGGAAATGCGCAGGGAATGCACATCTCCCGGGGCCGGGTAGGGTGCGCAGTCATTGCGCACCCGGGATCCGGAATGGATCAGCTCATCGGGAGGTCACGCTCGAGCGCCTCGAGCGAACCCATGCGGGCCGAGCCGTTGGCCATTGCGGGCAGCTCAATCTCGGTGCAGGTGCCTGCCTCGACCAGGGTCCAGGAGTTGCCCTGATAATCGACCTTGGATGTGCCGGCGCAGGTGGTGCCGGGTCCGGCGGCGCATCCGTTCTCTCCCGCCAAAGCGACACCGAAGCACTTTTCCTGCGCCTGGGCAGAGGCGGTGGTGCTGTAGGCGGCAAAGGAGGCGGCGATGGCGCCGATGATCGCGGCGGATTTCATGGTATTGGACATGTGAATTTCCCTCTCAGGTTATGAAGTCTTTCATCGCGGCGGATGATCCCGGCGATGTGCCAAGATTGGCGACAGGCGCCTTCGCGGGATACTCACAGGCCTGTGCATCACGTGGGCGTCAGGGTCCGTCAGGAGGGTGTGAGAGCGCGGATCACCGCAAGAGGCTGCAATTCAGGACAAAGTGACGCAGCGGCAAGCGAAGGACGTCACGGTCTGAAAGATTTGAAACGGGCAATGTTACAGGATTCCGGCATTCGTGAAGATCATCGCCGTCATGCAAAAGACGCCGCGTGAGCACTGTAACATTCTCGGGGCCGCTTCTTCATGCGGCAGAGGGAGTCGCCGTCAGAGGACTAAGCGTGCCGAAACGGTGACGCCTGCGGCCACCGGGGGGCTGCACCGGCAAGCTGCGGGGCCCGCCGGTGCAGTTCATGTGTCGCGCCCGAGGCGCTCTGTCAGAGAATGGCGCGCAGAAGGTCCGGCGGCGTCGACTCTGTCGCGAGTGTCGCGATCGTATCGTCCAGCGCGACGACGGAGGTCTGCTTTTCCCCGAGCCTGCGCAGGGTGACGGTGCGCTCCTCGACTTCGCGCGCGCCGACGGCGAGGATGATGGGCACCTTGCCGACCGAATGTTCGCGCACCTTGTAGTTGATCTTCTCATTTCGCGTGTCCGCCTCGGCCCGCACGCCGACCTTTTGAAGCGCGGCGACGACTTCCTGCACATACGCGTCCGCATCCGAGACGATGGAAGCGACCACGACCTGCCGGGGCGCGAGCCAGAACGGCAGCTTGCCGGCATGTTCCTCGATCAGGATGCCGATGAAGCGTTCGAACGAGCCGAGCACCGCGCGGTGCAGCATGATCGGATGATGCTTGGCACCGTCGGCGCCGATATAGGTCGCGCCCAGCCGTTCGGGCAGGTTCGGATCCACCTGCAATGTCCCGCACTGCCAGTCGCGCCCGATCGCGTCGGTAAGCACGAATTCCAGCTTGGGTCCGTAAAAGGCGCCCTCGCCGGGGTTCAGCTCGAAGTCATAGCCCGCAGCCTTGCAGGCATTGCCGAGCGCCGCTTCGGCGCGGTCCCAGCTTTCCTCGGTGCCGATACGCTTTTCGGGGCGGTCCGAAAGCTTGATGCGCCAGTTGTAAAAGCCGAGTTCGCCGTAGATCCCGGAAAGGAATTCGATGAACTTCTTGGTCTCGGATTCTATCTGCTCCTCGGTGCAGAAGATATGCGCATCATCCTGAGTGAATCCGCGCACCCGCATGATGCCGTGCAGCGCGCCAGAAGGTTCGTAGCGGTTGCAGGATCCGAATTCGGCCATGCGCAGCGGCAGGTCGCGATAGGATTTCAGCCCGTGATTGTAGACCTGCACATGGCAGGGGCAGTTCATCGGCTTCAGGGCATTCACGGTCTTTTCGCGGGCATGATCCTCGTCCACCTCGACGATGAACATGTGCTCCTGGTAGCTGTCCCAGTGGCCGGAGGCTTCCCAGAGCTTGCGGTTCACCACCTGCGGCGTGTTGACCTCGACATAGCCGTCGCGGTTCTGCTGGCGGCGCATGTAGTCCTGCAGGGTGGTGTAGATCTTCCAGCCGTTCGGGTGCCAGAAGATCTGGCCGGGCGCCTCTTCCTGCATGTGGAACAGGTCCATCTCGCGCCCGAGCTTGCGGTGATCGCGCTTGGCCGCCTCTTCCAGCATGGTGAGATGCTGCTTGAGGTCTTCCTTGTTCTGGAAGGCGACGCCATAGATCCGTTGGAGCATCTGGCGATTGCTGTCGCCGCGCCAATAGGCGCCCGCCACCGACATCAGCTTGAAGGAATCACCGGGCACCTGGCCGGTATGCTGCAGATGCGGACCGCGGCAGAGATCCTGCCAGTCGCCGTGCCAGTACATGCGCAGCGGTTCGTTGCCCGGAATGGCACCGATCAGCTCGACCTTGTAGGGCTCGCCCCGGTCCTCGTAATACTTGATGGCGACGTCACGGTCCCAGACCTCTGTGCGGACCGGGTCACGCTTGTTGATGATCTCGCGCATCTTCTTTTCGATGGCGCCGAGGTCTTCGGGCGTGAACGGCTCGGCGCGGTCGAAATCGTAATACCAGCCATTCTCGATCACCGGACCGATGGTGACCTTGACGTCGGGCCAGAGCTCCTGCACGGCGCGGGCCATGATATGCGCGAGGTCGTGCCGGATCAGTTCCAGCGCGGGCGCGGCATCGGACAGCGTGTTGATGGCAATTGCGGAATCCGCCTCGATCGGCCATTGCAGATCCCAGTGCGCACCATTCACGGTGGCCGAGATTGCCTTTTTCGACAGGGATTTCGAGATGCTTTCGGCCACGGCGGCAGGAGTCACGCCCGCGTCGAATTCGCGGGCATTGCCATCGGGAAAGGTGAGGGAGATCTGGGCCATCCTGGGCTCCTCGTCGGTTTGGCGCCTACGGGACGCCCGGTTGCGGGTTGTGATGTGCGGCCTAAGTGGCAAAGCAGGAACCGGGTGTCAAGCGCGTGCGTTGTCTGGCGACCCATTTGGAACGGATCGAATTGAAGGGGCCCGGATGGCCGATTTGAGCAAAGAGCTTTACGGCACACTGACCGATGACGGCGGCGCGGCAACCAGGAGAGAAGCGCGCAACGGTGCACGTCACATGGCGTCCCTGACCATGACCAAGGTGGCGGACGGATTGATCGACCCCAAGCTGGTGCTGAGCTGGCTGATGAACGCCCTCGGCGCCCCAGCCGTGCTGATCGGCCTGCTCGTTCCGGTGCGCGAGGCCGGGGCGCTGCTGCCGCAGATGCTGATGGCGGGATGGGTGCAGTCGCTGCGTCGGCGGAAATGGGCATGGATCTGCGGGTCGCTCGGGCAGGGGGCCGCCGCCCTCGTCATCGCCAGCGCGGCGCTCCTGACCGAAGGCTGGCTCGCCGGTGCCATCATCGTCACCGCACTGGCGGTGCTGGCGGTCTGCCGTGCCCTCTGTTCGGTCAGCTACAAGGACATCCTCGGGAAGACGATCCCAAAGACCCGCCGCGGCTCGGTCAAGGGGGTTGCTGGGTCGGTTTCGTCCGCGGCGGTCATCGTCTTCGCCCTGCTGCTGATGTCTGGTTTCCTGCAGGATGTGACGCCGCTGGCCGTCGCGATCGGTATCGCCGCCTGCCTCTGGCTGGCCGCGGCGCTCCTGTTCACGCGACTCGAGGAGGAGAAATCCGAGCCGGGAAACCGCGACACGCTGGATTTTACCCCGCTGAAGGAGGATGCGCAGTTCCGTCGCTTCGTCGCCGTACGCGGCCTGCTCACGGTCACGGCGCTCGCACCGCCTTACATGGTCATCCTCGCCGGGGACAGCGCGCTGCAGGGCCTGGGGGCGATGGTGATGGCCTCGGCACTCGCCTCCTTCCTGAGCGCCTATGTCTGGGGGAGGCTGGCGGACAACTCTTCGCGCAAGGTTCTGATGCTGTCCGGCGTCGCGGGTGGCGCTGCGATGTCCGCGGCAGTTGGCGCGTCTGTGGCGGGCTGGACCGGGCAGATCTGGGTCATTCCGGTGATCCTTTTCGCCCTCATGATCGCCTATCAGGGCGTGCGCAGCGGGCGGGGCATCTACCTCGTCGACATGGCGCCCGAGGATGGTCGGTCGGCTTATGCGGCGCTCGCCAACACGCTGATTGGCGGGCTCCTGCTGGTGACGGGCCTGATCGGCGGCGCGCTGAGCTTCGTGGGGCCGGTCGCGGCTCTGGCGGGCTTTGCCCTGTTGAGCTTCGCAGGGGGAGCGCTGGCGCTTGGCCTGAAGGAGGTCGAGACGGAGTGATGCACGGGGCCGGATTGCCCATAGGTGTGCCGGATCGTCAGCGGGAGCGCCGTCTGTCCTGACTGAACGCGGAATCACTTCGCTCCTTGCCATAACTCTCAGCTGCAACTGGCCCTCCTGATTTTATCACAGTCCCCGCAGGGACTGGTCTTGCGCCAGCGCCCTTGGCATGGTGCCGACAAAAAGGAGGGCATGATGGCCGAAGTTCAGTATCTCGAAAGCGCGGCAGGGCGGCGGCTCGCCTATGCCCTGTCGCCCGGCATCGGGCCCGTCGTGGTCTTCCTGTCAGGCTACAAGTCCGACATGGAGGGCACGAAGGCCGTGCATCTCGAAGCCTGGGCGCGGGCAGAAGGCCGTGCCTTTCTGCGGTTGGACTATTCCGGGCACGGCGCCTCTGGTGGCGTTTTCGAGGAGGGCTGCATCGGCGATTGGGCCGAAGATGCACAGGCTGTGATCGACGCGGTCGCGCCGGGCCCCGTCGTGCTGGTCGGCTCGTCCATGGGCGGCTGGATCGGCTGCCTTCTTGTGCGCCGTCTTCTTCGCGTCGCGGGGTTCGTCGGCATCGCCGCAGCACCGGATTTCACCGAGGACGGTTTCTGGGCCGGATTTTCCGAGGATCAGCGCGCGGCGATCCTGCGAGGCGAGACCGTTGCTTTGCCCTCGGATTATGGCGATCCCTATGTGATCACGCCGCGCCTGATCGCCGACGGGCGCGAGAACCTCGTGCTGCGCGCGCCGCTCGCGATGCCTTTCCCCGTGCGGCTGATGCAGGGCACCGAGGATACGGCCGTGACACGCGAAACCGCGCTGCGGCTTCTGGATCACATCACCTCCGACGATCTGCGGCTGAGCTTCGTGAAGGGGGCCGATCACCGTTTCTCTGATCCCGCCTGCCTGCGGATGATTGAAGAGGCGGTGATCGACGTGACCGAGAGGTAAGCCCGGGTCTGGCGAAAGCATACAATAAATGAGAGGATTTCGTGAATGGAACAACGCATCAGCCTGATCACCCTCGGTGTCCGCGATGCCGACACGCAGGCGGGTTTCTACGACGCCCTTGGATGGACGCGCGCCGATACACCCGATGGCATCATCGTCTATGACCTGATCGGACAGGCGCTGGCCCTTTATCCGATCGAGGATCTCGCACGCGACATGGGCCTGCCCGTGACCCGTCTGGGCACGGGGGCTACGACCTACAGCCACAACGTTCGTAGCCGCGAAGAGGTCGCTGGCCTGCTCGAGCGGGCGCGTGCGGCAGGGGCGGAGATCCTGAAACCGGCCCATGACGTCTTCTGGGGCGGTCACATCGGCTATTTTGCCGATCCCGAGGGCCATATCTGGGAGATCGCGTGGAATCCCGCCGCGCCCCTGTCCGAGGATGGCCGCTTCCGATGGAGCGGATATTGAGCGATCCGGGCCTGCCCCGCCGCGCAGCCTTCAATCTAACGGTGCCCTGTGTGAGAGGCGCGGCGCACCCTCTTTCCCGCATTTCCCCGAACCGGGAGCGCATGCAATGAGACGCCCTGCCTCGATGCGCGGGCTCGAGGCGCTGGGCCGTGTCCGCCTGTCGCGGCATTTCTGGATGCGCGACTTCCTGCATTCGGAAATCGCCAATTTTCATGGCTTGCAGAACATCCCCGACGATCCGGATCTTGCCATCGAACGGGGTCGGGCTCTCTGTGAAATCCTTCTAGACCCGTTGGAGGACACGTTCGGCCGCATTTTCGTACGCTCGGGTTATCGCTCGGCGGCGCTCAACCGGTTCGGCAACGAGAACGGGCTCAACTGCGCGCGCAACGACAATCCTATGGAATGCCATATTTGGGACCTGCCGCAGGTGCCGGTGGCGGGCGCGAGCATCGTCATCCCCTGGTTCGCCGACCGCCACGCTGCGGGGCGTGACTGGCGGGATCTCGCATGGTGGCTGCACGATCATCTCGACTATTCCGAGATCTTTTTCTTTCCCAAACTCTGCGCCTTCAATCTCGTCTGGCGCCCCGAGCCGCGGCGACGGATCGATTCCTACCTGGCGCCGAAAGGCACCCTGCTGCGCGCAGGCGCGAGCCCACCGGAGCCGCGCGTGCGGCGCAAGGCGCGTTATTCGGATTTTCCACCCTTTCGCGGCGGGGCTCCTCTCTGACGCCTGCTGCCGTGGCACATTGGCCATCCTGTCAGAAAGAGGCAGGTCTTCCGCCTCGTCTTAATCATTAATCAACCTTGATCGACGCGGATGGTCCTGCCGCATGGGCAGCGGGGCGAGCCGTTGTCTGCGGTGCAGAATCGGGCAGCAAAAGGAACGGTGCAGTGCAGGGGTTCGATCCGAAGTTCCGGGATTTCCCCGATTTTGTGTTGGGTCTTTCGGAAGAGATCTGGGAAGGCCGCGGGCTGGGCGCGAAGCTGCGTCACTACTGCCACGCCGACATCATCCAGCGCACCCCGATCGGCATCCTGTTCGGCACCGAGGCGGCCGTGGCCGAGGCGATGTCGATGCAGGTGGCCTTTCCCGACCGGCGGATCCTCGGCGAGGACGTGATCTGGTCGGGGTCGCCGTCCGTCGGAATGCTCGGTTCGCATCGCGGGCTCGTTCTGGCGAGCTATGCTGGCGGCGGACCGTTCGACGCGCCGGCGGGCGGGAAGCTGCGCTATCGCGAGATTGCCGACATCTATGCCAAGGCCAACAAGGTCAGCGAAATGTGGCGCGTCACCGATACCGGCGCGATCACCCGGCAGTTGGGAACGACGCCGCTGGACTGGGCGCGCACGCGGCTCGCCGATCTCGACCCCGAGACGCAGCCCTTCCGTCCCGAGATCGACGTGACCGGCCCCTATACAGGGCACGGAAATTCGAACCAGTGGGGGGCGGCATTTGCGGATCTGCTCGGGTGCATCATGGCGGGCGATCTTTCGGTCATCGCAGATCAGTACGACCGCGCCTGTCAGCTGGAATATCCGGGCGGCGTGACCACGCATGGCTGGTCTGGCGCAGAAGCCTTCTGGCTCGGGTTGCGGGCGTCCTTTCCGTCCGCAACCTTCGAGGTGCATCACCAGATCGGGTTGGGTGATCCGCTTCTGCCGCCGCGTGCTGCGCTCCGCTGGTCACTGAGCGGGCACCATTCCGGCTGGGGCAGCTTCGGGCGGCCCAGCGGCGCCTGGGTGCATGTGATGGGCATGAGCCACGCCGAATTCGGTCCCTGGGGCCTGCGCCGCGAGTGGAGCCTGCTGGACGAGGCCGCGATCTGGACGCAGATCCTGCAGCATCAGGGGGGCTGAGCCAAAATCCTGCTCGCGCCGCCTGGAGTTATCCCGTTTCCGCGCGAGAGTGACCGGAGGCGGCGAGGGCATGCAAAAGACAGCTCGTCCACAAGCGAATTCATGCGCGCACCGTGACGGCACTTCCCATCGCGGTAATCTTTGTTAGGCTCGCCGCAACACCGGGCGCAACCCGGGAGCAGGAGCGTCGCGCATGATCGAGAACCATCCGGAAAATCCGCAATTGACCGACATGGTCCGTCATGGGAATTTCGGTGTGTCGGCGCAGGCCTGCCGCGCCGGGGGTCAACCGGGATGAGTGAACCGCTCGTCTTCCTGCCGGACATGATGTGCGATGCGCGACTTTTCGGTCCTCAGGTCACAGCTTTCTCATCCGACACGGCGGTCATGGTCGCTCCGGTGACGCAGGGTGAGCGGATGGAGGAGATCGCCTCGTCGTTGCTGACCGTCCTTCCGGCGAAATTCGCCCTTGCGGGGGCGGGGATGGGGGCGAATGTCGCGATGGAACTGCTGCGCCGTGCGCCCGACAGGCTGACCCGGATCGCACTGATCGCGGCGACTCCGCTGGCCGAGACGCCACAGGAAGCCGCGGCGCGCGAGCCCCAGATCATCGGTGCCAAGACCGGGCGGTTGCGCGAGATCATGCGCGACCTGCTCAAACCCATGGGCCTTGCGCCCGGGCCCGGACGGGTGGAAGTGATGAACACCCTGACCGGGATGGCGGTCGATCTCGGGGCGGAAGTGTTTGTCCGCCAGTCGCGCGCGATGCAGCGGCGGCGTGACCAGCAGACGACGGTCAGCAAATCGCGGGTGCCCACTCTCGTGCTTTGCGGGCGACACGACACGCCCTCCATGCTCAAGCGTCACAACTTCATGTCCGAACTCATTCCGCAAGCCGAGCTGCGCGTGCTGGAAGATGCGGGCCATGTCCCGAGCCTCGAGTCGCCGGAGGACATGACACAGGCGCTGCGGGCCTGGATGAAACAACCCCATATCCCGCGCTGATCCAGAGGAGCGCGCTTGCGCGCGCGCCGGTTGTCTCGTCATCGGCCTTGCGGCCTCCGCCTCGGCGCGGGTGGCACCCTGACACCTCATCCAGACCGAGAGCGGGTGGCACGCGAGGGAGGTCAGCCATTGACCGCGGGGACGGCTGCGCCTAAGGCCCACCTTGCGCGGAGGGCTGGATGGCCGCGAGGGGGCCTGGCCCCTTCGAGGAAAGTCCGGACTCCCTGAAGCAACGGTGCCGGGTAACGCCCGGGCAGGGCAACCTGACGGATAGCGCCACAGAGAACAGACTGCCCGTGTCTGACACGGGTGAGGGTGAAACGGTGGGGTAAGAGCCCACCGGGGGACTGGCAACAGGACCCGCATGGCAAGCCCCACCGGGAGCAATGCCGAATAGGGACCCCGCGCGGGATTGATCCTTTCGGGGATATCACTGCAGGGCCGCTTCAGCCCAGGGGTCCGGGTTGGCAGCTTGAGCCGCGTGGCAACGCGTGGCCTAGAGGAATGGTCATCTCCGGCAGGGCAACCTGTCGCAAACAGAATCCGGCTTACAGGCCCTCCGCGCAATTAATTCTCTGCCCGACCGGTTGACTCGGGCGGCGCCATCGGTAAAAGGCGGGTTCTATGATTTCACGGGCCGCGGACAGGCCTGTTGCAGGAGACAGACCATGGCGAAGCCGACAACCATCAAGATCCGCCTGAACTCGACAGCAGGCAGCGGCCACTTCTACGTGACCAAGAAGAATGCACGCACCATGACCGAAAAGATGTCGGTGCGTAAGTACGACCCCGTCGTGCGCAAGCATGTGGAGTACAAGGAAGGCAAGATCAAATAAGATCGCCCTTCCGCACTCGGGCTAACCGAGGGACAGCAAAGCGCCGTGCCGGATACATCCGACGCGGCGCTTTGGCGTTTCATCTTCGGGTGGCTGCATAGAGGTTGTCTGCAAGCGCTTCAGATCGCGCACGACAGGCCTGCCGGTTCAGACCCGAGCTGGCGACGCGACTGTTTGCGATCGTTCGGGCTTCAGCAATCTCGGCTCAGGTGCGTCGAAGGTCATCCGACCTGCCTTCATGCCCCAGACCGGACGGATGATCTCGGCGATGGCTCCGGCGCCCGTCTCGCAGGGCAGCAGGACGAGGTCGGCGGGGCTTCCTTCGGCGATCGTCGTCTCGTGGCCCAGAAGGCGGAAGGGTGCGGCACTGATCATGTCGAAGCAGGCGCTCAGATCCTCGGGGCGTCCGAGCTGCGCGACATTCGCGAACAGGTTTGCCATCCGGGGCAGGGAGCAGTCGCCGTAAGGTGTGAACGGGTTCAGCACATTGTTCGTGGCGACTGTGCAGCAGAGCCCGGCCGCATGGAAAAGATGCGCCGGTGCGACGCCACGCGGGATGGCATGATCGTGATCGCGCCCTGTCATGAAGAGATCCGTGGCCGGCAGGACGGTGAGCGCGATCCCGGCCTCCTGCATCAGCGCAATCGTCTGGTCCAGTGCCGCGGGAGGCAGCATCGACAGCTTGGTCACATGGCCGATGGCGACGCGGCCCTGCATGCCATGGGTAATGGTCTGGCGGGCCACCTCGTCGAGATGCCGCCAAGAGGTGTCGAGATCGAAATCGAGATGGAAATCCAGATCGACATCATAGGCCTGCGCCATGTCGAACAGGCGGGCGATCTGGCCGTCGGGATTAGTGTCCGTGTAGGGGCAGCCGCCCAGAAGATCCGCGCCGTCATCAAGCGCCTGTCGCAGCAGCTCTTCGGTGCCGGGATAGTTCAGCAGACCCTCCTGCGGAAAGACGCAGATCTGCAGATCGAGCGCCCAGGCGTAGTCGGTTTTCAGTTGACGCACCGCCTCGAAACCGGCGAGACCGATGCCCGGGTCGATCTCCACCTGGGTCCGGATCAGCGTCGTGCCCTGTCCGATGGCCTTGTCGAGAACGCGCGCGCCGCGGCAATAGACATCCTCGACGGTGAAGTCGCGCTTGGCCGCACTCACGGCCGCAATGGCCCCTTTCAAGGTGCCGGTCGGGTTGGAGGCGCCGTCGAGCAGGCAGGCCTTGTCGAGATGCAGGTGACTGTCGGCAAAGCCGCGCAGCACGCGCCCCCCGGAAGCATCGATCATGCGCGCCTCGGACGCGATCTGCGGCGCAATAGCGACGATCCGACCGGCCCGGATGCCGATATCGACGGGCGCGGCTCCGTCGGCGAGCCGGGCCTGACTTATCACGAGATCGAGGGTCATTGGGCCGCCTCCGTCCGTTCCGTTCCACCGCCAAGATAAGCCGCAACGAGCGCCTCATCGTTGCGCAGCGCGGCGGCGCTACCTTCGGCCACGATGCGCCCCTGTTCAAGCACATAGCCCCGGTCGGCGACGGCCAAGGCGAGCGTCGCCATCTGGTCGACGAGCAGGATGGTGATGCCTTCGTCACGCAGCTTGGCGAGGATCGCGTAGAGCTCCTCCACCATCGCGGGGGCGAGCCCGAGCGACGGCTCGTCGAGCAGCAGCAATCTTGGCGCGGCCATGAGCCCGCGCGCGATCGCCATCATCTGCTGTTCGCCCCCGGACAGCAGGCCCGCGGGGCTGTCCATCCGGTCGCGCAGGCGCGGAAAGCGCTGCAGGATCGCCGCCAGTTGCGATACGTCAGGCGCCTCGGTCCGGCGGTAGGCGCCGAGTTCGATGTTCTGCGCCACCGTGAGATCTGCAAAGACCTGACGCCCCTCCGGGACAAGCGCTAGACCGCGCTCGACGATGCGGTAAGGCGCAAGGCCTTGGATATAGGCGTCGTTGAGCAGGATCTGACCCGAGCTTGGCGCCATGAGCCCCGCGACCGTGCGCAGGAAAGTCGACTTTCCGGCGCCATTCGCGCCGAGCAGTGCGACCAGTTCCCCAGGACCGACCTCGAGATTGACGGATTGCAGCACATCGGCGGCGCCGTAGCCTGCGCAAAGGTCTCGGGCAATCAGCGTCTTCATCGCGCCGGGTTGGTAGTCGAGCTTGCGCGGGGGGGCCTTGAGAATGCCTTCACCCAGATAGGCGGCGATGACCTTGGGATCGCCGCGGATCGCCTCGGGCGTGTCAAAGGCGATGGGCTGTCCGGCGTCGAGCGCAAAGATCCGGTCGGAGATGCCCATCACCATCTCCATGTCATGCTCCACGAGCACCACCGCGATGCCGCTGTCGGCAAGGCTGCGCAGAACTTCGGCCAGTGCGAGCTTGTCGCCGTGCATGAGGCCAGCGGCGGGCTCATCAAGCAGCAGGACATGCGGGCGCATTGCCAGCGCACGCGCGATCTCGATCAGGCGCCGGTCGACATGCGGCAGGTCGTCGGCCGGCGTGTCGGGGTGTCCGCCATAGCCCACGAGACGGAGCAGACCGCGTGCCATGGCGCGCCGCTCTGTCGTCGCGAGCGGCGCGAAGGGAGCGCCGAACCGGCCGCGGGGAAAACCGGCGATCACGTTGTCCTCTGCGCTGAGCGAGCCGAAGAGCCGCGTCGCCTGATAGGTGCGCGCGATGCCGAGCTGCGCCGTGGCGTTCATGGACCATCCGGCGATGTCGGTGCCGCCGGTTTCGATCCGTCCGGTTCCCGGGACGTAGAAGCCGGAAATCATGTTGAGCAGGGTCGTCTTGCCCGCCCCGTTCGGCCCGATGATCGAGGTGACCTGCGCAGGCCGGGCGGAAAAGCTCGCGCCATCCACGGCTTTCAGGCCGCCGAAGGTGATGCCGAGCCCGTCGACATCAAGCGCTGCGCGGGTTTCGGGAGCGATGAAATCCAGAACGGCCTTCGGCGTTGCTGGCTCTGCCGAAGGGTGGCGCCGTGGCAGGAACTGCGCGATCGTGCCGACCACGCCGCGCGGCGCGACGAGCAACACCGCGATCAGCAATGCGCCGAAGAACAGCAGCCGGTATTCGGCAAGGTCCGAGAGAAGCTCAGGCAGGAACACCACGATCGCAGCGCCGACCAAGGGGCCGAGCACCGTGCCTGCACCGCCGAGGATCACGGCAAAGAGGAACAGGATGGACTGCGAGAGCGTGAAGTTGCTGGGGGCAATGAACTGCATGAGGGACGCGAAGAGGCCGCCCGCGAGACCCGCTGCCCCTGCGGCGATGGCAAATGCCGTGAGCTTGGTCAGGAAGGGGTTGTAGCCGAGCGAGCCCGCGGCAACCTCCTGATCCCGCAGGGCCGCCATGGCCATGCCCCAGCCGCTGTCCGAGAGCCGCCGGTAGGCAAGCAGGGTGACACCTGCGATACAGATGGAAAGCGTCACGAGCGCGCGTTCGCCAAAGGTGAAGCTGCCGATGGCGGGGGCATCGAAGCCCATGAGCCCGTTCTGCCCGCCGGTGAGGCTGCGCCATTCGATGGCGAGGTGCTCGACGATGAAAGCGAAAGCGATGGTCACCATCGCAAGGAACGGCCCGGCCATCCGGACTGCGGGCACGGCCAGAACGCATCCCGTGGCTGCCGTGATCAGCGTGCCGAGCGAGAGTGACAGCCAGAACCCAAGACCCGCCTGCAACAGGATCGCATGAGCATAGGCTCCGATCGCGAAAAACCCGATCTGCCCGAGCGAGACGAGGCCGGTCAGCCCGAACAGGACGTTCAGCCCGACGCAGAGAATCGTCCATATCGCGACGAGGCCGAAGATGAACTGCGTGTAGCCGTCGACCAGCCCCAGAAGGGCGATGGCCCCGGCGATGATGCCGAGAATGGCGAGATCCAGCAGGCGGGCTTCGGTGAGGCGTTTCATGTCACACTTTCCTCAGCGCGGCGGTGCCGAACAGTCCGTTCGGTTTCACCGCAAGGACGGCGATCAGCATGCCGAAGACGACGACATAGGTGTAGGAGGAGCCGAGGAACGTCGTCACATATGCCTCTACCAGCCCGTAGAGGAAGCCGGCCAGCATGACACCCCAGGCGGACGTCATGCCGCCAAGGATCGCGACGGCAAAGGCCTTGATCCCGAAGAGGGTGCCCATGTCAGAATGCACCGACAGGAGCGGCGCGATCAGGAGGCCCGCCGCCCCGGCCAGCATCGACGAGAGCGCGAAGGAGCCCGAGATCATCGCCGTGGTGTTGATCCCCATGAGGCGCGCGGCCTCGGGGTTCTGGACGACGGCGAGCAGGGCGCGCCCCTGCCGCGTGCGCCGGAACAGAAGCTGCAGCGCGAAGGCGAGGCCGATCGCGACGACGGGAATGAGGATCTGCTGCGGATAGACGCCGGTGCCGAAGATCTGCCAGCTTGTCTCCACGAGCGGCGAGGGCAGGCTGCGCGGCTCGTTTCCGAAGGTGAACAGCACCACATTGTCCAGAAGGATGCCGCCCGCCACGGTGGCCATCAGCCAGGCATCGGAATTCCGCATCGCAAAGGGGCGGATCAGGCAGAATTCGACCACGATACCCATCAGCGCGCAGCCCGCGAGCGCCAGCGGATAGGCGACGATCACCGGCAGCCCGGCGCGTTCGCTCAGCACATATCCCAGAACGGCGCCCAGCATCACCATGGACCCTTGGGCGAAATTGACCCGGGAACAGACCGAATAAGTGATCTGAAAGCCGAGCGCGACCAAGCCGTACATCGCGCCAAGGCCAATGCCACTGACGAGGGCTGCTATGAAAAGTGTCATGAAGGGCTCCGAATGAGGTGTCCCGGCCTGCTGGGCCGGGACCGGTTCGACTGGATTGGCTCCGTGACCGGGCCGATGGCGCGGCGGGTCAGTCGGTCAGCGGGACGATCTGCCCATCGACGAATTGCGAGAAGACGTAATCCTCGGGCCCGAGAGCATCCTGGTCTTCGGGTGTGAAGGGGGTGTCATAGGTCTTGATCACCCCCTCGACACCACTGATCTCGTACATCGCCTGACGGATCGCGGGCCCTTCGGTGGATCCGGCCTTCTCGATCGCGGCGGCCAGAAGCAGTGTCGCGTCATAGGCATTCGCGATGCCCGTCGCGGGCGTCACGTCGGCGAGGGTCTCGATCTCCGGAAACATCTCCTGCAACTTCACGAAAAGCGGATGCGCGGTATCGGTGAAGAGGAAGGTCTGAATGAAATGCACCTTTTCACCACCCGGCCCGGCCAGTTCCGTGAAACGTCCACCCGCCGGGCCCCAATGCGAGGCGATCGGCACGTCCCAGCCCATCCGGTCCAGAGATTTCACCACCTGAGCCGAGGGCGCCACATTGGCGACGAGGAACAGGCCATCGGCGCCGTTCTCGCGCAGGCGGGTCAGTTGCGGGACGACGTCGACATCGTTGGATTCGAACTTTTCGACACCCGCATGCTCCATGCCGCGCTTTTCGAGCGCCATCATCAGGCCCTTTTCGTTCGACTCGCCCCAAGGGTTGTTGATGAGGATCATACCCGGTTTCTGGGCGCCGTATTCACTGACAAGATATTCGGTGATCGCCTCGTCGACGAATTCGTCCACCGCAGAGACACGGAAGACATAATTCTGTTCCGCTCCGTTCTTGGTGATCGGCGTTCCCGCCGCCCATGGGCCGATGAAGGGCACCTGCGCCTCGTTCGCGAAGGGCACGATGGCCAGCGATACCGGTGTGTCGAGCCCGCCGATCAGCGCCGCCACCTCCTCGCGCTGCACCAGTTCGCGAGCAGCGATCAGGCCCTTGCCGGGATTGCTCTCGTCGTCACGGCTGACCAGTTCGAGCGGGCGGCCCAGAACGCCGCCCTCGCCGTTGATCTTGTCGAGCGCGAGCGTGATGCCCCGGGTAATGGCTTCGCCCGATTTTGCGGATTGTCCGCTCAGCGCGGCGACGAGGCCGATCTTGACCGGGTCTTCCTGTGCCTGGGCCGGAAGAGTGGTGGCAAAGGTGATCGCCGCGGCTCCGGCGAGGAGGGTGCGGCGTGAAAGGGGAAATCGAAGCGGCATGAGCTATCTCTCCATGAGAAGGGCTTGAATTGTGCACCCATTGGCCTTTTCGTGCCACGCCGCTGTCAATTTCTAATGCCGCCATCTGTCGCAAAGCGGGCCGTGCAAGTCTTGACTGCCCAAGGATCGGGCATATTGCATGCAATCTTTGTATAAATTTATCGTATGCATATTTGTGGCCCACCGTTTCGGGCATCCTGCGAATCAGCTTAATGACGGAGAGCTTCCATGACCGCCACATTGTCCATCGACCCCGAAACGCTTCCCGAAGAGGCACGCATCGTGCGCGACTATCTCGAGGCTTCCATGGTCCCGGATCCCGAGCGGGCCGCCACGTACATGGCCGACGAGGTGGTCATCACCTTTACGGGCGGGCGCGTCTTTCACCATCCGAGCGGCCCCGCCGGGTTCAACGCGATGCGCTACAAATGGGTCAAGAAGGACATGCTCCAATTCGACGTGGCTCAGGGAAACGACGGCACCGTGGTCTATTCGACGGGGACGCTTTACGGCGAATGGCCCGATGGGACGGCGTTCGAAGGCAACCGGTATGTTGACCGGTTCGTCGTCCAAGGCGGCAAGATCGTGAAGATGGATGTCTGGAACGACAGCGCCGAACGCATCCTGACCGCTCGCGGGATTGAAGCCTGATCGGTCTCAGCTGCCGTCGCGCACGAGAAAGGCATAAGGTTCGAGCGCATCGAGATAGGAATAGGCGTTGGATCCGCGGCCCTGGAACTGCGCTCGCGCGGCGACAGAATTGAGGTGGTCGCGCGCCACCTTCTGTGCCTTGCGCACGTCGCCCTGCCGAAGCGCTTCAAGGATGTCGCGATGTTCCTGGATTCCGCAATCGCTGGAATGTGGCCGCGAGAATTGCGACAGCGTAAGCCCGCACCGATAGCTGATCTCGTTCACGTAGCGGATCAGGACAGGGCTGCCTGTCAGTTCCGCGAGCAGGATGTGAAACTCGGTGGCGAGCCGGATCGACTGCGGCTCGGGTCCGGTGCCTGCCTCTTCCTCCTGCGCGATATGGGCCTCGAGCGCATGTTCCTGCGCCTCCGTGAGCCCGGCGGCAAGCCGGGCGATGACGAGATCCTCGATCTGTGCGCGCAGTTCGAAGAGGTCCTGCGCATCGTCGAGACTGGGCTGGGCCACCGTCGCCCCGCGATTATGGCGCAACTCCACAAGACCTTCGGAGGCCAGACGCTCGAGCGCCTGTCGAACCAGCGTACGGCTCGCCCCGAACCGTTCCCCAAGTGAATCCTCGGGCAGCTTCATTCCCGGCAGAAGCGCCCGCTCGAGGATCGCGGAGCGCAAAGCCGCGCAGATGAGTTCGGAGCGGTTCTTCTGCTTCGTCTGCGACGGCATGGCGGCGCGTCTCCCGGCTGTTGCACTCTCAGGGCGTCACAGTGCCAAGGTTCCGCGGTGATTGACAACATCGCATTACTGCATGGACGGCATCATGACGCTCTGCACAGCCTCTCGCATGGTCGGCGGAAAGTGCCGGATGCCGCGCAACGCATCAATAGCGAAGGGAACCGCGCAGTCTCCGCGGTGGTTGAACGGTGCATGAGAGGAGATCAGCCATGACCTACAATCCCGACCCGCCGCTTACCGATCCCGATAACACGCCGCAGGAGACACCCGTCGAAGAACCGTGGGAGGAGCCATCCCAGCCTCCAGAGGAATTTCCTGGTGATGCGCCGGGGGAAAAGCCGCGACAGCCTCCGGAAGAAGTGCCCGACCCGCCGACGCGGTAAGGTTTTTTCTATCGTCCATTCTGAAATTGTTGCGACAGGACAGATCGGCAGATCGGCAGAAGTGACCGGAAAACCGGCATAACACTCTTCGTGGCCCGATTGTTGAGGGCCACGGAGCACGGCGGCGCAAGAATGTTTCGAGCGTATTGACAAAATCGGGTCGGCCGGAGAGTTATCGACATTGGATCGAAAGGCTTGCTTGCGGGACGCACCGAGCTGCAAGAAAGGCCTGACGCAAGAGCATTTGCGCTGCGCCGCGGAACAAACCCCGCGGTTGCACGTTTGAAAAATTCGCGCATCACGGATGGAGCATCAATGAAAGAACTGGCCCTGTGAAATCCAGCTTGGCGAAGCGCGCGAGGCGTGGATGTTTCCTCTGGCTGGTCCTTCTCCCGATTGCGGGCTGTTCCGGGCGTCAGTCTGTCCTCGATCCGGCAGGTACCGATGCGATCGCGCTCTCGAACCTTTTCTGGGTCATGCTGGTCAGTGCTGTGGTGCTTTGGTGCCTCGTGGCCGCCCTGTTCATCTACGTCACGCGGGTGCGCACGGGTTCCATGCCGCGGCGCTGGGCCGAGACGCTGATCATCGGCGGCGGCATCGTTTTTCCGCTGATCGTGCTCAGCGCATTGCTCGTCTATTCCCTGCCGCAGATGTCGCCGCAGCGCAGCGAGGGGGACGGGCTCGTCGTGCGCATCACCGCCGAGCAGTGGTGGTGGCGGGTCGAATACCTGCCCGAAGGCAGCGACACACCCATCGTCTCGGCCAACGAGGTCCGCCTGCCGCGCGGCGCCCGCTCCGAATTCGTGCTGAACGCGCATAACGTGATCCATTCCTTCTGGATTCCGGCGCTGGGCGGCAAGACCGACATGATCCCGGGGCGCGAGACCTTCATGTCGCTGGAGCCGACCAAAACCGGAATCTTTCGCGGGCAATGCGCCGAATTCTGTGGCGCGTCGCATGCGCTGATGGCGTTCGAGGCTGTCGTGATGGAGCCCGAAGACTTCGACACATGGCTCGCCGCCGAAGCGCGCGACGCGGTTCCGGTGCCAGCCGAGGCCGAGCCGGGGCAGGCGCTGTTCGAGCGGGAAGGCTGCGGCGCCTGTCATGCCGTGCGCGGCACCTCCGCCATCGGGCGTGTGGGGCCGGACCTCACCCATGTGGGCAGCCGCAAATCGCTGGGCGCTGGCATCCTGCCGATGACGCCCGAGGCGCTGGCCGACTGGATCGGGCATACCGGAACGATCAAGCCCGAGGTGAACATGCCGAGCTACGACCATCTTGATCCGGACGAATTGCGCGCTCTGGGACTGTATCTGGAGGCGCTTGAATGAGCCGGTTTCCCGAAGACGACATGGCGCCGCGCGGCCCCTATCCTCCGACCGAGGAGATGCTGAACGAGCCGGTCCCGCAGGAACTGCAGGAGGCGCAGAAGGCGCGGCTGCGCGCCGTGTGGAAGACGCCCGAGGGCTGGCGCTACTGGTCGGCGGTGAACAACACCGAGGTCGGCATCTGGTACACGATGACGGCCTTCTTCTTCATGCTCTGCGCGGGGGTGCTGGCGTTGCTGATGCGCACCCAGCTTGCGGTGCCGGACAATACCTTCCTCGATGCCGACCGCTACAACCAGTTTTTCACGATGCACGGCTCGGCGATGATGTTCCTCTTTGCGGTGCCGATGTTCGAGGCGATCTCGATCCTGCTGCTGCCCGCGATGCTCGGCGCGCGCGACATGCCGTTCCCGCGCCTTTCGGCCTATGGATACTGGTGTTTCCTGATCGGGGGCATCTTCGTCTTCGGGTCGGTCCTGTTCGACTCGGCACCGAAATCCGGCTGGTTCATGTATCCCCCGCTCGCCACGCGCGACGAGGGCATCGGGTCCGACATCTGGCTGCTGGGCCTGTCCTTCATCGAGGTGGCGAGCATCGCCGCCGCCGTGGAACTGATCGTCGGCGCGCTGAAGTGCCGTCCCCCGGGCATGCGCGTCAACATCATGCCGCTCTATGCGTGGTACGTGGTCGTGGTGGGCGGCATGATCCTCTTCGCCTTTCCGCCGCTGATCGCGGGCGATTTCCTGTTCGAGCTCGAGCGGTCGATGGACTGGCCATTCTTCGACCATGAACGGGGCGGCGATCCGATGCTCTGGCAGCACCTGTTCTGGATCTTCGGTCATCCGGAGGTCTACATCATCTTCCTGCCCTCGATCGCCATCGCCGCGATGATCGTGCCGACGGTCGCGCGCCATCCGATCGTCGGCTATTCCTGGATCGTGCTCAGCGCCGTCGGGACCGGCTTCCTGTCCTTCGGGCTTTGGGTGCATCACATGTTCACCACGGGCCTGCCGCAAATCTCGCTCGGTTTCTTTTCCGCGGCCTCCGAGGCTGTCGTGATTCCGACCGGCATCCAGCTCTTCGCCTTCGTCGCGACGCTCATGGTGGGTCGGGTCAAGATGACCCTGCCGATGCTGTGGATCGCGGGGGCGCTTGCGATTTTCGTCGCCGGTGGCCTCACAGGCGTGATGCTGGCCATCGTGCCGTTCAACTGGCAGGCGCATGACACCTATTTCGTCGTCGCACACCTGCACTACACCCTGTTCGGAGGCATGGTGTTTCCGGTGATGGCTGGCGTCTATTACTTCTTCCCGTTCTTCCGAAAGAAACTGCTTTCCGAGCGTCTGGGGCGGTGGTCGTTCTGGCTGATATTCGTGGGCTTCAACCTCACATTCCTGCCGATGCACCTCACGGGCCTGCGCGGCATGCCGCGGCGGATCTTCACCTATCCCGAAGTGGCGGGCTGGGACTGGCTGAACCTCATGTCGACCGCCGGTGCCTATGTCACCGCGGCAGGCTTCGCGGTCTTCGTCTACGACCTGCTGCGTCCCAAGGGGTATCAGGGCGTCATCCCGCGCAACCCGTGGGGCGGGGGCACGCTCGAATGGTCGCATGACGTCCCGGAAGAGGCCTGGGGCGCACGCTCCGTGCCTCATATCACCACACGCTATCCGCTCTGGGATCAGCCCAAGCTGCTCGAGCGCATCGATTCCGGGCGGTTCTACATGCCCGATGCGCTCGAAGGCGTGCGCGAGACGATCACAACCTCGGTGATCGACGCGCGGCCGCTCGTGGCGCAGCGGGTGACGGGACCGGCCTGGATCACGCTCTGGGCGGCGGCCTTCACCGGCGGTGCGTTCATCCTTCCGACATTCTCGTTCTACACGCCCGCCATCATCTGCGCGGCCTTCGCGATCATCTGCGTGCTCTACTGGCTCTGGACGACCACGGCGCAGGTGCCGACCGAACCGCGCAAGGATGTCGGGCTGGGCCTCAGCCTGCCAACCTATGCCTCGGGCCCGAATGCCGTGGGATGGTGGGCGGTTTTCATCACCATGCTGGGCGATTCCACTGCTTTTGCCAGCCTCGTCTTCGGCTTCTTCTTCTACTGGACGGCGCGACCGGATTTCATTCCGGCGGGTGCGGATCACGCGACCGGCCTTGCGGTCGCTGCGGGTATCCTGCTCTTCGTGATGTCCTGGGGTCTGACGGTCGGCGCGCGCACGCTGAACCGGCGCGGCAGCGTCCCCGCGGCACGGGGCGCGCTGGTGCTCGCGCCGCTCTGCGCGGCGGGCGGTGCGGGCCTCGTCATCCTCTCGGTGCTGCCGCTGGACCCGGTCTCGCATGTCTATCCGGCGGTGATGTGGGCACTGATGGTCTGGCTCGTCGCGCATACCTTCCTTGGCGTGATCATGCAGCTCTACTGTCTCGCCGGCAGCATCTGGGGCAAGATGACGCCGCGCTATGACGCGGATCTGTGCAACACGACGCTGTTCTGGCACTTCATGGTGCTGACGGCGCTTGTCACCGGGTTCATTCTGGGCGTCGCACCGAGGATGATGCCATGAACAGGATGAGCGGCACCGGTGAGGCGGACAATTTCCGCGAAGAGCGCGACAGCCTGTGGCGCCTGATCTTCACCCCGACGATCTGGACCTTTCACTTCGCGATCGCCTACGCCGCGACGGCCGTGACCTGCGCGCGCCACGGCGGCGAGGAGGCGGTCGATCTGCTGCGTACCGGGGTCATAGGCCTGACGGTGGTGGCGCTGGGTCTGATCCTGTGGCTCGGCTACGGTGCCTGGCGGCAATGGGACATCATCGAGGATCGGGACTGGGAAAATGATCAGGGCCATAACGAGGACCGGCACCAGTTCATGGGCCATGCGGCCTTCCTGCTCGCGATCATCTCGTTCATCGGGGTGGTCTTCGTCACGCTGCCGGTCGTCCTGATCGGCACCTGCCGGTGAGGGCCGCCGCAACATATGCCGGGCTTGCCGTGCTGGCGGCCCTCTGGCTTCTGCCGCTCGATGCCTGGATCGGGGCAGCGTTTCCCGTGCACATGCTGCGGCACATGGGCCTTGTCGCCGTGGCCGCACCCCTGCTTGCTGCGGGGCTGGCCGCGCGTCTGCCATGGCTCGCCATTTCGCCGCTCATCGCGACGGTGGCCGAGTTCATGGTCGTCTGGGCCTGGCATCTGCCGGTCCTGCATGCCGTATCCTACCGCGGCGGCGCAGGGTTCGTGCTGGAGCAGGCTGCCTTCCTGATCGTCGGATTGCTGGTCTGGATCAGCGCCTTTCGCCCGGGCCATATGCTCGCCGGGGCAGGGGGTCTGTTGCTCACATCGATGCACATGACATTGCTGGGCGCGCTGCTGATCCTCGCGCCGCGCGATCTTTTTGCAGAGATCTGCGGACTGGCGCCCAACCTCAGCGCGCAGCAGCTCGGCGGGCTCCTGATGCTGGGGATCGGCACACCGGTCTATCTGGTGGCGGGGCTCTGGCTGGTCGGTCTGGCGCTGCGCGACAACAACGACACGAGGCAGACCGCATGAAAACCGTGATCAAGACGCTGATCGTTCTGGCCCTGCTGGGTGGATTGGGGGCCGTCGCCGTGGTGAGCTTCGGCCTTTACAACGTGTCGGCGCGGGCGGGGCATCTGCCGGGCGTGTCCTGGGTGCTGCACACGACCTACCGCAATTCGGTCAAGCGACGCGCGCCCGAGGCCTCGGCCGTGCCCAACCTCGACGATCCGGATCTCGTCGCGCTGGGTGCGGGGCATTTCGACAGCGCCTGCGCCTTCTGCCATGCCACACCGGGCGAAATCCAGTCCGCGACGGCCACGTCGATGTCGCCGGCGCCTCCGCACATCACCGATGCCGTCAGCGACTGGGAACCGCAGCACCTGTTCATCATCGTGAAGGACGGCGTGAAGATGAGCGGCATGCCCTACTGGCCCGGAGAGCGGGACGACGAAGTCTGGGCGATGGTCGCCTTTCTGCGCAGCGTCGGCGGTATGGGGGCGGAGAAATATGCCGCCCTGCAGGCGCCGCAGGCCGGGACGGAAGATCCGGTACTGGGCTACTGCGCCACCTGCCACGGGCGCGACGGACATTCAGACAACGGCCATATCCCGCGGCTCGATATCCTGACGGGTGACTACATGGCCGAGACACTGACCGCTTACCGCACCGGCGCGCGCAATTCGGGGTTCATGGCACATGCGGCGACGCAAGTTCCCGCAGAAGAGCTTGAGCGCATGGCGCGACATTTCTCTTCGGGACCTGTGGCGGAGACGGAGCCTGAACCTCTGAGCGCCGCGGATCAGGCATTGGCAGAGCAAGGCGCGCAGCTCGCGCGTATCGGCACGGACGATATCCCGTCGTGTGCATCCTGTCACGGGCCGGAGCTTGAAACCTTCAAGCCGGGCTTTCCGGCCATTGCGGGACAGCCGCGCGCCTATCTGGGCGAACAGCTGAAGCTGTGGCGCGCGGAAAAGCGCGGCGGCGGGAAGCGGCAGGACTTGATGCGCAAGGCCGCGCGCGAGCTCAGCGACGCGGATATCGAGGCGCTCGCGATCTATTATACGCAACTGCCCGCCCGGCGCCCGGAATAGATCAGAAGCCGGGCCAAAGTCCGGGTGAGGCGGCGATTTCCAGCAGGTTGCCGTCCGGATCGCGGAAATAAAGGCTCTGGCCGCCGCGCATCCACTCGGTTCTGCCCTCGATTTCGACCTCTTTCGCCGCGAGGTGCTCCTCCCATGCTGGGAGCATCTCGTGGGTGCAGGAAAACGCCATGTGCAGCCGCCCGATGCCGTCATGCGGCGGGATGATGCCGCGGCCTGTGTCCACGGGCTCGAGCGTGCCGCCACGGATGAAGAGCAGCAGAACGCTGACATCGTTCACGTTGTAGGCGCACAGGCGTTCGGACTTCATGAGCGACGCAAGCTGCAGAACGTCCTCATAGAAGGCGGTCGCGCGGTCCATGTCGTCGACATAAAGCGCGGTTTCGAGGACGGAGGCGAGTTCGGGCATGGGGAGGCTCCTGCTGTGTACGTGCATATCCGGAACCGCTGGACCCTGCGCGGAGTTCCAGAAGAGTGAGAGATGAAGGGACAGCATTTGCCACAGCCGGAAGAGATCAGTGACGCCGAACGCAAGGCTCTGTGCGAGGCGATCGGGCGCGCGCTCGAGGCGCATCGCGCTTCCGGCAGGACGGGTATCGCGGCCGCGATCGTTCAGGGCGATGAGGTGATCGAGACGGCCGAGAACCATGTCGATCAGGACTGCGACCCCACGCGCCATGCGGAGATGGTGGCCCTCTCCGCCGTGACTGCGAGGCTCGGGCGCAAGGATCTCTCCGACTGCACGCTGATCTCGACGCTGCAGCCCTGCGAGATGTGTCTTGCGGCGATGCGTTTTGCCGGGATCGGTCGGGTGGTTTTTGCGGCGCAGCAGGCCAATGTCGCGGCGAAGTATTTTGTCTTTCCCGGTCTCGGGATCGAGGATTTCCACGCCGCTGGACCCAGCTTTGGCCATGTCGGCGGCGTGATGGAAGAGGACGTGCTGCATCTTTATGCGGATGGCGCCGTATAGCGCGCGCAGCCCCGCACGCGAAACACCAGCCTTGACGAACCGTGCAACATTGTCTCGAAGGCTACGGGCCTGACGGGCCTCGCCCGGCATTTGGCCGACCCCGGACCTTTCGTCGCGCAGGATTGTAGAATTGAACCGGATCTCGACATCTTCGTATTGCGTGGCCCGCGCATGCAGGAACGAGATCCGATCGTGAAAAGGAAATTGGAATGAACGAAAAGACCGGTAACGAGAAGCAGCCAACCAGCGGCACCGATCTGGCACGGGAGCGCGACGAAGCCTCGCGCGCGAAGGCCGAGAAGCGCGAGACGCGTGAGAAGAAACCGACCCAGACCGAGAAATCGCTTACCCGCGGCGAACGGGACGCTGTCGTGGAAAACCGGCGGCTTACGGCTCTGACCGTCTATTCGATCATCCTGCGCGAGGGCGAGGAGGAACTCGACCGTCCCAAGACATCGCTCTGGTGGTCCGGAGTCGCGGCCGGCATCGGCATATCCACTTCGATCCTGGCCGAGGGCGTCATTCGTTCCGGCATCGGAGCCGATCATGCCTATCTGAAACTGATCGAGAGCTTTGGCTACACTCTCGGTTTCGTGCTGGTGATCCTGTCCCGCCTCCAGCTCTTCACCGAAAACACGGTCACCGTGGTTCTGCCGGTTCTGGCAGAACCGACAGGCAAGTGCTTCTACCTCACCGCGCGTCTCTGGGCCATCGTCTTTGCCGCGAACATGGTGGGCACCTTCTTCACCGCGGCCATCGCCATATATGGCGGCATCCTGTCGGAGGAGGTACTCAGCGCAATCTTCGGGATTTCGCGCGAAATTGCTGAACTCGATCCGATGGAGACCTTGGTGCGCGGCATTCCCGCGGGCTTCTTCATCGCCGCGCTGGTCTGGATGCTGCCCTCTGCCAAGGGGTCGGAAGTCTTCGTGATCGCCTTGTTCACATGGCTGATCGCCGCGGGCGGCTTCACCCACGTCATCGCCGGCTCGAACGAGATCTTCTCACTGGTGCTGAACGGCGAGATGCACATCCTCACCGCCTTTGGCAGCCATATCTTCCCGATGCTGATTGGCAATATCATCGGCGGTACAGGTCTCTTCGCGATGCTCGCCTACGGCCAGATCAGTCAGGAGATGTAAGGAGGCAGGTGTCAGTCGTCGTCTGGAGAGAAGAGCGCGCGCAAGCCGTCGCGCACATCCTGTCCGGCGGCGACGAGCACCTCGTCACCTTCCTGCAGGCTGGTATCAGGGGTCAGAATGGCGTCGTCTCCGTCCCGGAGAACTGCAACGGCCCGCGAGCCCTCGGGGAGTTCTAGGCTGCCGAGGGTCTGTTCCGTCATCGAGGCCGGGACGGAATACGTGGCGAAATGCAGCCCGTCCGCGATGCTGAGCTGTGACCAGACCCGTTCGTGGTTTTCCAGCGAATGCACGATCGAACCCGCCACGGTCGCATGCGGTGTCACCACCTCGTCAAAGCCCAGCTCCTCGCAGACATCCAGAAGCTGCGCGCGCACGATCTGCAGCACGATGCGGTCATACCCGATCGAGCGCCCCACGACGGCGCCGAGGATATTCACGTCGTCATGGTTCGTCATCAGCATGAGCGCATCCGCGCTGTCGCCATAGGCGTCTCGCAGGGTCTGGGGCAGGGTGCCGTCACCTTCGATGAACCCGCAGTCGAGCTTGTCGGACAGCATGTCGAGCCGTTCGCGGGAATGGTCGACGAGAACGACGTCGTGGTTGCATTTCAGCAGCTCGTCGACAAGCGCGACTCCGAGGCGCGAGGCGCCTATCACGATGATCCGCATGGGGTCAGCTCCTTTTCAGCCAGGTGGAGGGCAGGCACAGCACGATCAGGGCGACGAATTCCAGCCGACCCAGCAGCATTGCAAGCACCAGCGTGAGTTTCAGATGTTCGGCCAAGTCGGGCGCGCTCACCCCTTGGCTGAGACCGACTGTCGAGAGCGCCGACACCACTTCGAACAGGCCTGCAAGAGGTGCGACGCCGGAGGCAAGAAAGACGATCCAGAAGAGCAGCATCGCGCCGAGATAGAGCACGAGCAAGGCGGTCACGGCGACCACGCGGTCGGCTTCGACCTTGCTGCCCGCATCGCGAAGATATGTTACGGCACTTGGCGGCACGCGAACGCGCAAGAGGCTGAGCCGGACCATCTGCACGAGGACCGACACGCGGCTGACCTTGATCCCGCCCGCCGTGGATCCAACATCACCACCGATCAGCATCGCCAGCAGGATCATCGGAAGCAAGGCGACATGGCCCGAAACCTCGTTCGTCGAGAAGCCCGCCGTGGTGAACCCGCTGAGAAAGTTCAGCGCCCCCCGGTAGATTTCCGCAGCATCCGCGCGATTCACCGCAAAATCCACCAGAGCGTAGCTGATCACGCCGCCTCCCATCAGGACCAGCGTGGCGAGCACATGCGACTTTCCAAGCGCGTTCCACAAACCATCGCGGATAACCTGGATATAGAACATCAGCGACAGCGCCGCCGCGACGCAGATGCCGATGATCACGCCCTGCGCCAGCGGCGTGTAGCTGCCGAGGCTGTCGGCGCGCGGCGTGAAGCCCCCGGTGGAGACGGCCGCGAGTGCCACGCTCACAGCCTCCCACCAAGTGGGAAGCAGCAAAAGGCAGAGCAGGATGGCGATTGCTGTCAGACCGGCATAAGAGATCAGCAGCTGGCGCGCCTGGACCTTCATCGAGGTCATGTTGTCGCGTTGCACGATGGTGCTGCTGCCCATCGACAGCGATGCGCCCGAGCCCCCCGAAAAGATCGCAAGTCCGGCAAAGGCGATGGCGAAGCCGCCGCACCACTGCATCCAGCCCCGCAGCAGGTGAGCGACGATCGGCCAGCTTTCGGTCTCTGCCGCGAGGCTGAGGCCGGTTGAGGTGATGCCCGACACCGCCTCGAACACCGCATCGAGCGGCGCCATACCGAGCACGATCAGCGGGGGCACGACAAGCATGCTCGCGATGATGAACATCAGTGCAAATGTAACGAAGGCTTCGATCCGACGCAGATCCTGCGGAAAATACGAGGCACGGTAAGCGATGGCGACGATGAGCAGGATGGTGATCTGCGGGGCAAACGACAGCGCGATCCACCATTCACGGGTCAGAAGGGCGGCTGCTGCTGGCGGAGTGACCACGGCGAGAAGCATGAATGCCTGCTGCGACAGGGCAAGTGCCACCACATCAGGGCGGGCGCGCAGGGCCGTTTCATCGTTCAGCCCGCGCATGGTGCCTCCAGCGGGATGTCATAAGTCATCGTGACTCAACGGTTCTGCTCACAACATTGTTCCGGATCGGTTCTGGCGAATACCTGCGTCGTCTTGCCATCCTGTCAGCGGGAACAGGCCGGCCGCAAGGGCGTTGTGAGGGGAACAACATGCCAGGGTGTCAGTGCACCCTGTTCAAAACTGCGTCAATGTCCAGGAGTCCCGCGATGCCAGAAGCACTCAACCCACGCTCTCTCAGCGAAATTCTGGATGCCGTCAGAAATCTGGGAAGCGAGCGCGAGGAGGTGAGCGTCGATGATATTGTGCAGTCGCTGGGTCGGGCATCGACGGCGGCGTTGCTGTTCATTCCGGCCATCGTCGCTACTACGCCTCTGAGCGGGATTCCGGGGCTCTCCGCGCTGTGCGGCATCATTATCGCGCTCGTCTCTGCTCAGGCCCTGATCGGTCGCAACGAACTGTGGCTTCCGGATTTCGTCACGCGCCGCAAGGTCGAGGGAACGCGCATCGAGGAAGGGCTGGAAAAGGTGCGCCCGATCACGGCCTTCCTTGATCGGCACACGCATGAACGTCTGAATTTTCTTGTGCGGGGGCCGGGGGGCAAGGCGCTGTTCGCGCTCTGCATGATCGGCGGGATGATGATGCCGCTGCTCGAGGTCATTCCGTTTTCGGCCTCGACCGTCGCGGCCTGCATTACGCTGCTGTCGATCGCGATCCTGACACTGGATGGTCTGCTCGCGGCGGGCGCGCTGTTTCTCGTCGTGGCCGCGGCGGGCTTCCTGACCTGGCTGATATGAGGCGGGTCATTTCAACGAAGTGAGAGCGTCATTGGAAACACTAAGCGCACGCTGTAACGGTTCGTATAAGCGTCAGCTTTCGAGGAATTTCGCAATCGAGCAAAGGCTGCGCCGCGCCTGCGGCAAGGCCTGCGGCCAGAGGGTCCACATGTGAAACAGCGGCGGCAGGATTTGAGTCTGTACTGCGACGCCAGCGCGGGCGGCGGCGGCCGCGAAGAGCAGCGTGTCGTCGAGCAGTACTTCGTTCACACTCGCCGTCATGAAGATCGGCGGCAGCGACGAGAGGTCGGCGAGCAGCGGCGAGGCCTCGGTATCGCCGGGGTCGCGCTGGCCAAAGGCCATTTCACCCAGGTTGCGGTCGCTCTCATCGTCATTCATGAGATCGTTCTGAGCGCCGCGCGTGGTGCTTTGCCCGCTGCGGTCGGTATTGGGTGAGATCAGCACGAGATGTGAAAGGCGGCCCGGACGCGCGAGCGCCATCGAGATCGCAAGATGCCCCCCGGCACTGTCCCCGGCCAGCGCGACCGGCCCGGACACCGCGTCCAGAACCGCGCAGGCATCGTCGCGCTGCGCGGGCCAGGGATGTTCCGGAGCAAGTCTGTAATCCGGCAGGACGACGCGCCAGTCGAGCAGATCGGCTAGCGCCTCGGCACAGGCGCCATGCGAGAGGGACGAGCCAAAAACATAGCCACCACCGTGCAGGAACAGCAGCGTCTTTTCCGCCTCCGGATTGAGGATCCGGACCGGAACGCCGCCCATCTCCGCATTTGAGCCGACCTCGCGCGCATCCGACAGGTCGAGGAACTGATGGCGCAGGTCCTCTGGGCTGCCCTGCATGGCGATTCGCGCGATGCGGCGTTCGACGCCCGCGCGATCGACGATCGGCTCTAGGTCGTTCATACGTTGATCGACCCGACGGCGCCGCCATCCACGCGCCAGTTCGAACCGGTCACGAAGGAGGAGAGGTTGCTGGCGAGAAATGCGATCACGGGCGCCACCTCTTCGGGCTGACCCCGGCGGCCGACGACCAGATAGGGGCGCTGTTCCTCGAGGAAGCTTTCCACCGCCTCGTCAAAGGAAACATCCTCTTCCTTGGCGCGCTTCTTCATCATGCCGTCGGTCATCGGCGTCTCGATGAAGGCCGGCGCCACGCAGTTGACCATCAGCCCCTTGTCGGAATGCTGCATCGCCACGCTTTTCGCAAAGCTCAGCAGCGCCGATTTGGAACAATTGTAGACCGTCTCGTCCGGATAGGGCTGTGCGACGTTTTCCGAGGTGATGAACACCATCCGCCCCCAGCCCTTGTCGATCATCCCGGGGCCGATATGGCGCGACAGACGCACCGCCGACATGAAATCGATGTTGAGCGCGTGGAGCCAGTCCTCCTCGCTCATCTGCAGAGGATCGCCCTTTGCACCGGTGACACCGGCAAGGTGCAGCATGATGTCGAAATCCGTGCCGACCTTGCTGATGAACTCGTCGACACCGGCCTGCGAGGACAGATCCCCGACCTGTACGGTGCAATCGTGCGATTGGCCGAGCTCGTCCAGCGAGTCGCGATCGACGTCCGTGAGGGTCATGGAGACGCCCGCATCCGCGAGCAGCTTGCAGGTCTCGCGGCCGATCCCGCCTGTCGCTCCCGTGATCAGGGCCTTCTTGCCTCGAATTCCAAGATCCATCGTTTCGTCCTTTCACATTTCGCTCCGGGCATCCCGGGTGTCCCCATCGAAACAGATGGTGGCAACTTCCGTTCCCAAAGCTTCCGGACATTTTGACGCCGCACACCTGCGGAACCGGTGCGGTGCCCCGGTGTTTGGGTGGTGAAGGATATTCCATTCCTCAGGAAAGGATCACGAGATGAACACCAAAACCAAAATTCCCGCCCAGTCCCAGGACCACATGCCAGGTGATGAATACAAGATGGACCCGGCTCCCGATTACACGCCCCGTCATCCCGGCGTCGGCAAGCTCAAGGGCAAGGTGGCGCTGATCACCGGCGGTGACAGCGGGATCGGCCGGGCCGTGTCGGTCCTTTTCGCGCGCGAAGGCGCGAAGGTCGCCATTGCCTATCTCGACGAAGATCAGGATGCCGAGGAGACCCGCAAGCTGGTCGAGGCGGAAGGGAGCGAAGCGCTGCTGATCAAGGGCGATCTGGGCGCCAAGGTCCATGCCTCCGATGCTGTCGCGAAGACCGTAGAGAAATTCGGCCAGCTCGACATCCTGATCAACAACGCGGCACAGCAATGGCTCGATCAGGACCTCACCGAGCTTGACGAAGAGACGCTGCGCCGGAACTTCGACAGCAACGTGATGGCGCTCTTTTTCGTCACCCAGGCCGCGATGCCTCATCTGAAGGAGGGTGCCGCCATCGTGAACACGACATCGGTCAACGCCTTCAAGGGCAATGCATCCCTCGTCGCCTATTCCACGACGCGCGGCGCATCGCTCGCCTTCTCGCGCTCCATAGCGGAGCAGCTGATCAGCAAGGGTATCCGCGTCAATTCTGTGGCGCCCGGTCCGATCTGGACGCCGTTCATTCCGGGCTCGATGCCCGCCGACATGGTCGAAGATTTCGGCAAGCAGTCCCCGATGGGGCGCGCCGGTCAGCCTTGGGAAGTTGCCACGGCCTTCCTGTTCCTCGCCTCGAGCGACGGGAGCTATTTCAACGGGCAGACGCTGCATCCCAACGGTGGCATGATCGTTGGGGCGTAAGGACTGGCCGCGCTGCCCCGTCATCTATGAAATCTACCCGCGCTCGTTCCTGGACACCACGGGATCGGGCGCGGGGGATCTGAACGGAATTCTGCAGAATCTGGACCATGTGGCCGATCTGGGTGCGGATGCGATCTGGATCGCGCCGTTCTACCACTCGCCGCTGGAGGACGGGGGGTATGACATCGAGTCCCATTGCGAGGTCGACCCGGCCTTGGGCAACATTGACACCTTCAGAAAGATCCTCGACCGGGCACATGATGCCGGGCTGAAGGTGCTTACCGATCAGGTGCTGAATCATACGAGCAAACGGCATCGCTGGTTCGACAAGTCCGCGCGCCGCGAAGAGGGTTTCGACGACTTGTATGTGTGGCGCGATCCCAAGTCTGACGGCACGCCGCCGAACAACTGGATGAGCTATTTCGGTACTCCCGCCTGGACCTGGGACCATCGCCGCGAACAATACTATTGCCATCAGTTCCTGCCCTGTCAGCCCAATCTGAACCTGCGCAACACCGAAGTTCAGAAGGCTCTGCAGGATCAGATGGCGTTCTGGCGCGATCTGGGTGTGGACGGATTTCGCCTCGACGCCGTCACTGCATATCTCTACGACGAGACCTTTGCCGACAATCCCGTGGCGACGCCGGATGTGCGCAAGCTCGTGGCGGGACCTTTCTCAAGCCCGTATGCGCGTCAGGATCACGTCTACGACCTGCTGCCCGGCGACGGTGCGGCGTACTGCGAAAAGGTGCGGCAGTGGGCCGGCGAGGATCTCTACCTGCTCGGAGAGATCAATGTCGGGAACCGCTCCGTCGCGATCGCCAATAGCTTTACCGAAACGGGCCGCCTCGACGCCGCCTACACGCTGGATTTTGCCGAGAGCGGCTTTTCCGCCAAGGTGGTCGCGAATGTCATCGCGCGGATGCAGGAAAGTGATCCGGGGCAGGGTGGGCGTGTCACGATGTGGCTGTCCTCGCACGATCAGGCACGGCATCTCAGCCGGGATGGCGATGGCAGCGCGCGGGATGCGCGGTTCATGTCGCTTGCCTGCGGAGTCCTACCGGGCCCTTGGATGATCTATCAAGGCGAGGAGCTGGGCCTGCCGCAACCCGACCTCAGCCGCGCCGAAACGGGCGATCCTTTCGACCTGCTGTTCTGGCCGGATGGGCCGGGACGAGACGGGGCGCGGGTGCCGCTGCCATGGACCGAAGAGGGAGCGACGCGCGGATTCACCAACGGAACACCCTGGCGCCCGATGCGGTGGGAGACAGGTATTTCCGTCGCAGCGCAGAAGGATGACCCGGGCTCGGTGCTCGCCTTCTACCGAAACCTGCTCGCGCTGCGGCGAGAGTATTGCTGGACAGATGGAGAGTTCCTGTGCGCCGAGGCGGATGGTTCGATCTTCCATCTCGTCATGAAGCAGGGGGAAGCGACGTTTCAGGCCGTGCTCAACTTCGGCAAGGAGAGCGTGCCGATCACGCCGGTGCACGGCACGCTTCTTGTCGCGACGGAGGATGCCGTGTCAGCGTCGGACCTTCCGCCGCGCAGTGGAGGCATCTGGCTTTCCGCCTAGAACGAGCCCCAGCAGGAAGGTGGCGATCGGCACACCTGCAAAGACCAGCAGTCTGACCTTGTCGGCATCAAGGATGAGGCCCGACTGCTGCGCGCGGCCACCGTAGCTGCCTTGGGCCCTTGAGGGCATGTCGGCATCCGGCTCGAAGAGGTTCCCCTCCTGCGCATCTTCATCGCGGTCGGATTTCTGCAACTCGGCGCCGCTATCGGCAAGCTTGCGGTCGAGCCAGTTGGGCAGGACCATGTCGCCGAGGACCAGCTTCAGCACGGACTGCCCCACGAACAACTCCCGCGGGCGGTCTCGCACGGCCCGCATCACGGCCCGGGCTGCAACATCGGGGTCGTAGATCGGCGGGGCGGGCTGGGGCTGCTTGTCGAAACGATGCCGCGCCCAGTCGAATTGCGGCGTGTTGAGCGCGGGCAGCTGCACCAGCGACAGCCGCACCGGATGCCCCGCGCGGATCAGTTCGGACTGAAGCGCCGAGGTGAAGCCGTTGATCGCATGTTTGGAGGCGCAATATGCTGTCTGGAACGGCACGGAGCGATAGGAAAGACCGGATCCCACATTCACGATGACCGGCTTTCCGGAGAGTTCCAGTATTTCCAGCGCGGCGCGGGTGCCGTTGACCTGTCCTATGAATGTGGCATCGACGATGCGCTCGAACTCTGCCGCTGTCATCTTTTCGAAAGGCGAAAAGCTCGTCAGCATCGCGCAGTTGATCCAGGCACGTGGCGCTCCGAAGGTGTCTGCGATCTCACGTGCGGCGGCCGATACCGCCTCTGCATCGGCGACATCGGCCGCGACAGTGTGAACCCTGTCGGCGCCATGGACCGTGACCAACTCCTCAAGACGGGCTTCGCCGCGGGCGATCACACCCACGCGGTAACCTTGGCTCACGAGCCGGTCCACGACTGCGCGACCGACGCCTGCAGTGCCGCCGGTGACGATGGCAATTTTTTCGCTCATGGGGAATTTCCTTGCTGGCGGGATGCGTCCCGGGATGCAGATCAAATGCCCCGACGGCGGTGTTTGTTCCGGGGCAGGCAGGCGGAACTCGGCGCGCACGGTACACGTTTGTGTGCAGATTTGGTAAAACCGGGAGAGAACTGATGTGGGATGCGCTGACGACGGAATTCGGGTTCGAACCGGGCGTATCTCTCACAGCGATCGTCGCCCGAATGCTGGGCGCCACCCTGTTCTGCGGCCTGATAGGATTCGAGCGGGAAGCGTCCCACCGGCCCGCCGGGCTGCGCACCCACATGCTGATCGGCATCGCCGCCTGCGTCTACAGCCTGCTGGGTCTGGCGCTTTTGGCGCGCACCTCGGAATTCACAGATACCGTCCGCATCGATCCGCTGCGCCTGATCGAAGCGGTGACGAGCGGTGTCGCCTTTCTTGCGGCCGGGTTGATCGTGTTTGCGCAAGGCAACGTGAGGGGCCTCACCACCGGGGCGAGCATGTGGCTGGCCGCCGCCGTCGGTGTGGCCTGTGGCATCGGGGAATGGACCATCGCACTTCTCACTACCATGCTCGCTCTCATAATCATCGTCGCGGTCCGTCAGCTTGAACGATCGGTCAGCACGCGTCAGAATGCCGAAGACTGAAACCAGAGAGCTATGCCGCTCCTGAAGTTGCGGCACTCGCGCTTTCTGTCTTTGTCCTCGTTCGTGCGCGCCACCAGAAGCGTGCTGCCCATTATATTCTGGGCACTCGCCCACAGTACCGATCATAACATATCGCAAATGAAATTTATGCCAAAACGCCAAGGTTCATTTTGGTTCGATTGAGAACCACACTGTGTGCGCGGCTGCATTCCCTGCTTCCCTCCACGATACAAAAACGGGAAAAGCAGCGCTCTGCCTTTCCCACAAAATTATCATTTTATTTCGGGTGCAAGTGTCAGGTCTTGCTCGACCATTTGGGAAGCTCTTCAACTTCCGTCTCGGTCATCGACACGTAACCCCGGATCGTCCCGTTTTCGGCCTGCAACAGCTCGATCTCCGAAAGTTTCATCGCGACGGGCTTTTCGCCTACCCCGAGAAAGCCGCCGACATCTACGATCACATCGGAAATGGTGCCATCTTCGGTAAGAACCATTTCGCTGATCTCGCCAATCCGCTCATCATTGTCACCGATGATTGCGATACCGTCGAGGTCGTCCGTCGTCAGATCGGCGAGCGAGATGCTGTTCATCTTCGAGCGGTCTTCGGATTGTGTATTCTGGTCGCCCTCATCCTGATCCTGCTGACTCAGTTGCTTAGGGTTGATGGTGAGGGCTGCATCAGTGTCTGCGGCGGAAGAATAACCGTCTTGCTCCATCGCCGCGGCGTCGTAGCTGTCGGTTTCTTCGAACTGCTCCATGTCGCCGTTATAGACCACATAAAACGTGCTCTCGTTCTTGCTGTCGGACACGAATTGCAGATCGTCCGCGCTGATGCTCTTGCCGGTTTCGCCATCCGTGTCGAACCATGCAGCCTCGACGACGATCGCGGCAAGATTGCCATCCTCATCGATCAGCACATCGCTGATGTCGGCTACGTTTTGCCAGGAATCAGGTACATTCTCGACCGTTTCGCGATCCATCTCTGAATTGGTTTCCTCGGAGCTTACATAAACCACCTTGCCGATCAGGTCCGTGGCCTGAATTTGCATGCCTTCACCAGCCTGCTGCTGACTTTCGGTCATCGTGTCACTGTTCGAGTGAGTGTCCGCAAATACCGGTGTGGTACCAAATGCGACGAGTGCGGTCGTGAGAAGAATACGTTTCACAATTAGTCTCCCTTTTGATTGCGTGGTCTTGCGACCTTCTGACTATTAACGTCTGCAAAGCCGGATGGTTTCTATATTTATGGTGATTTCGGGAGATCAACGAAATTGGCCGCTATACCAGATAATTATTGAAACGATCCGTGTCTTTCTAAAACCTGGCCGCCGGAAATCTCCAGCAGAGCGCAAAAAGAATTACACTCAAAGCAAGAAGGCTCAGAGCACCTTTCACTTTTGCACTTCGTCTTGCAGTCTCGCTTCGAGTTGGTGGCGGAGCTTCCGGCGTCCCCACCAGGAGCGTATCTGGATGGAGGAGATCGAGGTGGAGCGCACCTGCAAGCCGTCATCCTTCATGTCGATCACGAATTCACGTCGCGCGGCGACTAGGTTGGACCGGGCGGCGGTCACGGCGGCGATCTTGATCTCGAAGGATTTAATGTCTTCCGCGTCGATCGTTTCGAAACGGTTCGTGCGGGCCCGGTCCAGAATGTCCTCGACACTGCCCAGATCCATGAAGTGACCGCTGCGCAGCGGACCCTGCAGCGTGCTGTGGGTCAGAGATTGCAGATCTTCGGAATCCGCTTCGGTCCGGTCGATGATCGAAGACACGCGCAACCCGTCCGAGGACCTTATGGTCAGCAACCCCTCCAAGACATAAATCGGCTCGTAAGCCAAGTTGCTGACGATCGTGCGCGCCTTCAGTCCTGTGCTGCCGCCGAGATTTATCAGAATTTGAGTGCGCCTCTGGCGCCGCACACCCGTCAGCAGAAGCTGAAGATAAACCAGCCAAATGAGCGCCGTGACCGCGCTCATGGTGGTCTGGACGCCACTGCTGTTTTGCGTCAACCATTCCCACATATTCTACCTTGCCTTTGTAACGGGCATTCAGAAATGCGCCTGATGGATGTTTCGGGAGGCCATTCGATCACGGAAATTCACCGTGCCGACATGTGCTTCGTTTCATCGGTTTTTTCTGCTTCCACTTGGGATGGTTCGATCCGATGCCAAAGAATTGAATCTTTGCCGTGTAGCAAAAATTTGCTTGCCACGAGTCCCTATTGACGCCGAGACAAACGCATCTTCCTTATACAACGGCGAACCGATGCACCCCGGATGATCGGAAAGACTGAATGCGCTCAATCGGCGTGGCGGTTTCGTACATTCTTGTCGCCATTAAGAAAGGCCCCCCGAGCAGGGGGGCCAATCCATCGCGATTTATTCTAGTTCGCACTCAATGGTCCGAAATTATTGGGTCGTGGTTTCAGAACCGCTTTCGGAATCATCGCCCGACATGTCTTCGCTTTGCGACGCGTCAGAGCCGGAGGAGGCGCTCGGATCGGAACCGGCAGCGGATTCGTCGACCGGATTGCCGGAGGCGTCATAGAAGACAACATCCGCGCCGTCCTGCAATTGCGTGCTCAGATCCTGCATTGCCTGCTGGCGCAGATTCTGTTCGATCTGCGGGCGTACTGCGTCGAGCGGCGGCAATTCCTGTTCACTCTGCGATTTCGCGTCTTCATAAGCTGACTGCACGGCGTCGTCGGTCACGACATCTTCCATCTCGCGCGCCAGCCAGACTTCGACCATGGCGTTCTGTTCGAGATCACGCATCGCGGTTTCAACCATTTCGGTCACTTCGGAATCCTCGGACAGATTCTGGCTGCGGGCCTGTTCCAGAATGAGTTCACGGAGGACCAGCTGTTGGAGTGCGATCGGCACCAGCATTTGCGTGGGCTGCGACTGCAACTGCGGCGGCAGGGTGGCGACCGCTGCCATCACGTCGGCTCCGGTAATGTCCACATCGCCGACCTTCGCCACAACGGCATCCTCTTGCGGGCTGCCGGACGTTTGCGCAGATTTGCTTACGCTTTCGTTTGTCTGGCCGGTATCCTGCGACTGCTGCGCGAGGGCAGAGCCGGTTGCAAGCGGAAGGCTGAGGATTGCAGCGATTGCGGTGCTGCACATCTTCCAATTCGCCATTGTCATGTCGATTTCCTTTCTGTTTGCTTTCATCAACCCAACGGTTGGCAGGGCCACTCGTTCCTGACTTTTCCGCTTATCTTCGTCACGGATTTTCACTATTTCTGTCCGCGTGATGACGCGACGAGCGTTTCCTCAGAATAAAGAAAGGGAGTGACGACAACGGCATAGACCAAATTTGTCTCTATGCCCTCAAAGGATACGCGCCCAAGCTCCCGCGCTTTGAATGTGCATTGCGGGTGCCTGGGCGCATCTGTTGTTCATTTTACGTATCAGGCGAACCGCGTGACACGGGACGGTTCAGAGTGTCAGAACCAGTAGGGGCTTACGCCATAGACGCGGTGTGTCCGCTCCTCCCAGTCACGGTTGGCGTGCCAGTCGGAATCGGTCTCCGGAGCGTCCGAGAGTTGTTCCTCGGTGATGGAGGTGCGAAAACCACCGAGGGAGGTATCGTAGGTCAGAGTGTTCCAGGGAACCGGGCGTTCGTCGCCTCCAATCCCCAGAAGACCGCCGAAGTTCATGACGGCGGAAGCGACCTTGCCCGACACCTTGTCGATCATGACGCGGTCGATCGTCCCGACTTTGCTGTCGTCGGCGCCATATACATTCGTGCCGGTCACGTCGGTGGAAGAAACGAGATCGGATTCCATTGTCATCGTACTCATGGGTCTCTCGTTGGTTCGCGCTGATCATCAGCGGCGTGAAAGAATAACTTTTTAACGTCGTGCGGGTTTCTCAAGGCTCTATAAATAAAGACAACTCTCGGCGGGAACTGGCGCATGAAGCGGCAAGTTGAGGACGAATGTCTGTGTCTACGGGCGATATGGGCGTCTTGCGACTCCGCGAGCCTGTCGCGTTCACGAGGGCGCTCGTGAAGATCATCTGGTTGGGAACAATTGTATATCTCTGAACGATTATGTGGCTTGCTGATGATAGCCGGTACCTGGCAAAAAAACCGACGCGCAGTTTTGCAGGCTGCGCGTCGGACACTATCGGTGGATCGTCGTGGGTATGTGACGCCTTGCGCTCAGTGTGCGCCGTAAAAGTAATTCAGCCTCCGGTGGAGAAGGCGCCGCAAGCGATCCGGTCTCCGGCATCGCCGCTCGGCTGCGAGCTGTAGTCGTCTTCACCCGAATGCACGATGAATGCCGCGCCATCATCATCGTTGATCATCTCGTCCATCGAGATGTCGGTGAGGAACACTTGGAGCTTCAGAGTGCCATCTTCGGCGACAGTGGCGTTGGGCATGTCACCCGGATGCGGACCATTGGCGCTCATCACGCCATGCTCGGCATCGCCGGAGATGTGGCCGCCTGCAGACGTGAAATCGTCCGCGCTGCAATCGCCGGTTTCGTGCAGGTGGACACCGTGCAGGCCGGGCGGCAGATCGCTCAGATCGATGTCCACAAGCACCACACCCGAGGCTGTGTCGGTCAGCGTGACCTCGCCAAGCTTCGCGCCGTCGACACCCGAGACGCTGGCCGTCGCTGCGGGCTGCATTGCTTCTTGCGCATGGACTGCGGTCATTGAGCCGAATGCGAGGGTGGTTCCGAGCATGAGGGTTCTGAGAGGGGGTCATAGTGGTTCTCCTGTCTTGCGGGTTCACGTCTGTGACTGAGAACAAAACGAGCCGTGTCTGCAATCGTTCCATCACGCTGCGGCGATCCGGGAGCGGACGGCTTCCCGGATCGGTCTCTTTCGGCGTGTCAATCGGAGGCACCCTGATGCAGGCCAAGACTGCCTTGGGGCAGGGGACCTTTGCCTGCCATGCGCCGTTCGGCCAGCGTGACCGCATCGTCAAAGCCGAGCGCGAGCACGGCCTGTGTCTGGCCGTCCTGAACATAGCCCATCGCGAAGCCGGAGCCGTTCGGCGCCCCCTCGATGCTGTCCCAGTTCGCGGCATGCCCGGTATAGCTGTAGGACCCGTCGGCTTGCTGCATCGTCCAGAAATACGGCGTGCTTTCATAGGAATTGGCCCTACCCAGCATGTTGCGCGCCGCGAGCTCTCCGGTTTCCTGCGCAAAGCGCCAGTGTTCGATCCGCAGCTTTCCCCAGGGTGTCGGGATGCGAGCGATATCACCGGCCAGGAAGACGTTGTCGTGGCCCGGGACGGACAGGTCCGCGTTCACGTCAATTCCACCGTCATCCTGCGCCGGGAAGGGCAGCCATGCGGTTCTGGGGGCCGCACCGACCGCCACGAGAACCAGATCGGCGGCGACCGGATCGCCGTCCTTCAAGTTCACCTGAGCGACACGGCTGCCGCCGTCAAAGCCCGTCACCTCGGCGGACCTCACGAAACGGACGCCTGCGGCTTCATGCTCGTCGAGGATCCGCTGTCCGAAGTCGGAACCGAACTGTTTTTCCAGCGGCAGATCCTCGTTGAGAATCACCGTCACCTCGACCCCGTCACGTGCACTGAGCACGGTCGCGACCTCGAGACCGATGAAGCCGCCGCCGACGATGGCGATCCGGCAGCTGCCCTCGCCGAGGCGCGCGGCGATGTCCGCCCGCAGGGCATCGGCATCCTCAAGCCTGCGCAAGCGGTGGATGCCCGACAGGTGCGAGCCGTCGGTCTTGAGGCTGCGCGCTTCGCTGCCCGTCGCGACCAGAACGCGGTCATAGGGAATGCGCTCGTGGGAATGCTGCAGGACGACCTCGTTGCGTTGGGTGTCGAGCGTTGCCGCCGCCCCGCGCCGCAGGTCGATATCCAGTGCCGCGCGTTCGTCGTCACTGCGCACCAATGGGGTTTCCGGCGCGTCTTCGGATTTGAGATAGGATTTGGAGAGGTCGATCCGGTCGAGCGGGCCGTGCGGTTCATCGCTCAGGACCACCACTTCACCCTGGAAGCCTTCGCGGCGCAGGGTCTCGGCGGCGCGCCATCCTGCGGCGCCGGCACCGACGATCACGAAGCGACGGTCATCCTCGCCCTTGCGCGCCATTGCGGGCAGCGGATGTTCGGGGGCATCGGAGGGCACGAAGACGAACACCTCGTCATCGTCGATGCGCACCTCATACCGGGCGAGATTCTCGCAGGCCGGGGGAGCCTGCATTTCGCCGGTTGCCAGATCGAACCGCGCCCGGTGCGCGGGACACACGATGCTGCCCCCGTCCACGGCCCCTTTCGACAGCGGAACACCGCGATGTGGGCAGGTGGCGGCCAGCGCGTGGACCTGACCGTCCTGACGGACCAGCAGGATCTTCGTGCCGTCAAGGTCCACCTCGACAGGCGTGTTCTGTTCCAGATCGTCCAGAAGGGCGGCGCGGTGCTCGGTCATCGGGGTTTCCTTGTTTCAAAGGCTCCGAGGGGTCGGTAGCCAGGCTTTGGCGGGCCTCGCGCCGCCTGTCTGACCCGGGATATAAGGTCGGATCGGTTGCGAAGAGAGGCCCGGAGGTTCAACCTTTCTGAAACGCCCGTTTGGCCATCAAGGTTCCGAGGCTCACCCGTACACTCGGCCTGTCGAAATTATGCCCTGCAGCCCCGCGCGGCACAGGGATCGGTTCGACATCGCGACCATGGCAAGGATCGTTGGGTCGGCGTCCACCGTCACTCTTCTGCGCCAAGCTCCTCATGCGCTTCGACAGCCCCGACCGTACCGACACGCGATCGCAGCCAGGCCGCGATGCTGTCGGCATGCACGCCGCGGTTCGTGTCCCAGTTCTCGCCATCCTGGAAACCGAAATGGTGCAGCCCCACCAGATGCCCGTCGAGGTCGAAGATGGGCGCCCCGGACGACCCACCGGCCGTGTCGCATGTATGAGTGAAATCCGTGTCCGGCCCACGGCCCTCGATCCGGGTTTCGCCTGCGGCGCAGTCCAAGAGGGAGATCTGCTTGGGCTGCGATCCCGGATGCTGCACCACGACCAGCGGTCCGCTTCCCACCGGCGCGAGGTGCGACAGGTCCACCGGTCCGTAATCGGGCCCGGGCGAGGATTGCAATGTGACGATGCTGGCATCGAGGGCGACGTTGACCTGTGTGGTGTCGAAGTCCCGGCACCCGATCTGCGGGCCGATGACCAGTTGTCCCGTCGTGTCGAATTCGAAGCCGAAGACAGCCGTCATGTTGCGGCAGGTCTCCGCGCTGTTGATGCAGTGCTCGTTTGTCATGAGACGATCGGGCGCGATCAGGAAGCCCGAACAGGTTCGCGCGAAACCGCCTTCGATGAACGAAAGGAAAGCCACGGGCTTTCCGAGACGGCGCAGAGCCTCGGGGATCTCGGGTGCGTTGATCGGCGTCAGCTGGTTGAGCCCGTGGACGGAATAGGGCGTGATCTTGGTGCTTTGCATGACGATCTTGTCGATGATGAGCACGCTTTCGGGGTCAGCTCCGGTCGGCGCGACCAGAGCCATGCGCACTCTTCCAAAGGGCAGGAGATCACTCCAAGCGCCGTCGGAATCCACATCGGCGAGCGGGATCGCGAAGTTCTGTCCAAGCGCGCCGATGAGCCTCAGGCGCGCATCCGGCGGAAAGGCCGGGCCTTCGGTGCGCAGGTGCAGCCGGATGTAGTCGGCACCCGGCACGCTGATCTCGTCGGACCAGAGCACGGGCGGCGCACCGGTCCGCGCCTCGGCACCGACGCGGATATCGCGATCCTCGATCCGCCCGTCGATGAAGGCTTCGAGCACCGGCGCGTCCTGACCGACCACAGGGGTGGCCAAGGCGAGCAGCAGGAGCGCGAGGCGTCTCATTCGTCGAAAAGGGGCGAGGTGTAGTCGCGGATATCGCGGAATTCGAACTGGACGATCTCGGACGCGCCACCGGCCTCGCGCGTCAGTACCTCGATCGGCGCCGAAAGCGTGCGGATCAGGCAGGAGGAATCCCTTTCGAGCTCGCCGTAGCGGCCGCCGAGATCAACGCCCTGATTGCGAAAGAGGATGTGCCGCTGCTTTGCGTCGTTCCAGGACAGGCGCCGGACATTGTACCATTTCTGGAATTGCTGCGCCTCTATCGGGGTGCGGCAGACGAACTGATCCGGGGCCTCGATGACCTGACCCACGACACGGCGTCCGTCGAAGAGCTCGAACTGCGCATCGCGCACGTTGATCGCTCGCCCGACATTGAGTCGTCCGGCATTCACCACGCCCGACAGCCCGGCAAAGAAGTCCGATGTATAGACCAGCCGGTCCTTCACGATCTTGGGAGAGAGCTGCCCGCCCGCGAGGTCATCGCCGTAGACGAATTCTCCCGCCGCGAAGATCAGCGAGGCGGCGGCCGTCACCTGCGGCGCGGCAAAGGACGTCCCGGCCTGCAGGGCAAAGCGGTTGTCGGTCACGGTCGTGAGGACATTCTCGGCAGGGGCGCCGATTTCGAAGGCCGGGCTGCTGTTCGAACTGGCCGACTGGGTCTGCCAGAGGCCGGGATTTTCCAGGTCGCTGTCCAGTCCGACGACAGTCAGCACATTGTCGAGCCCGTTGAGACAGGCGGGCAGGATCGGACAGTTTTCGGAGGACATTTCGAGGCCGTCATTGCCTGCCGCCGCCACGACCAGCAACCGGCTGCCGAGGATTGCCATCGCGGTTTCCATGTCCCGAGGATTGGCGAGCAAAGGACGGACGCCGAAACTGAGATTGGCGACTCGCACTTCGGGGGGAATGTCGATCTGCATCTGGCGGATCAGGGAAGCAATCTGCTGATCGGCTACCTGGTTACGGTCAAAGGCCATCATCCACAGATGCGCATAGGGGTTCATGCCGACCATCCCCTTGCCGTTCTCGCGGGAGGCTATCACACCGGCGACACCGGCCGCATGATCGGCATCCGACATCGCAAGTTGGTCGATCGTCTCGCATCCGGACAGGCCGCCGTCATGGCCCGTTGCGTCGTCATGGTCGCCCGGCGTGTCGGCGACGGGGGTCGGAATCGTTTCCCCGAGCGGCTCCAGCTCGACGGAGAGCAGGGCGGGCGGAACCAGATCGGTGCCACCGGGGGTGCGCATCACGGGCAGGTCGCAATGGCCCGCGGACATGCGCGTGTCGATCACGACCACGTTCACGGGCCGCATATGCTTGCTGTCCAGCTCCTCGAGCCGCGCGAAGGGGTGATTGATCAATTTGAAAAGGGCAAGCTGATCGCCGACGAAGGGCTCATCGCCGATGCCGTAGGGCTTGATCTCGCCAATGGGGCGGAGGTTCCGCTTGATCGTGTCGAGCGTGAGGTCCGCGGGCGATTGCCGTGTGAGCGACTCGCTCCACTCGGACGAGAAGGCCTCGCCTTCGTCGAAGGCTTTCGGCGCGGCGAGCGGCGGCGCACGGTCGCCGCGGACATCCTCGAGCTTCTGGAAGATTACGGAGGCTTCGTCCTGCCGCAGCGACACAGAGGCTCCGATCTGCACTCTGGGGAGCGTCACCGGCACGGTCGCGGAGGGCGCTTTCAGGGTGGGGGGATTGAAGCTTCTCACAACCTCCTCGCAGCTCATCCTCCAGGCCGAGCAGTCCATCTCGGGTTCGGCCGCGAAATTCTCCACCCTTATGCCGCGCGTGGCCGGGACGCGCACGAGCGTCGTGATGGTGGTGAAGGCATAGTCGGGGATGGTCAGCGTTTCGCCGCCGCTGAGCCGCCACTGTCCACGGCTCGCCTCGTATCCGCCGACATGGGCTTTCGGGTCGGAGAGCGCCTGCACCGCGGCGGGCTGCAGGTCCCGGCTGCAATACTGGCGATTGAGATCACACATCATCGCATCGAGCGCGACGGGGAAATAGGCGCCGTGCATCACGCCTTCGGAACGCAGCAGCGATTCCACATAAGGCGGGTTGCCGATATCGATCTGGCGGACCGTGAGGTTCCCGGAATTGTACAGCGCGAGGTAAAGCTGCTCAATCTCGACGGAGAGCTCCGTTGCGTTCGCGGCGCTCGACTGCCAGTCCAACGTGACCTTCGGGACCTCTATCTCCGCCGAGCCCGTGCCAGCGGCAAACACGAAGGCGAGTGCAAGAAGACGATGCGGTTTCATGGTGTTCCCTTTTTTCCTATGGCATGCCGGGGCGCGTCGACGTGACGGTGACGGTGAATTCCGCCGCCGCGTAGCCATGCACCGCAACGGAGGCGATCGAACGTCCCGCGGGAACTTCGAACGCGCAGCTTTCCTCGGGGCCGGGCCTGTAGGGGCGGCAGTCGTAGCTCGAGATCAGGGCGGGGCCGTCGAGTTTCACGTAAATGTCCGGATCGCCGCTGCCGGTCATTTCCGCCCGGAAGGCGGAGCCCGGAACCACCGGCATCGAGGTCACGAGATGCATCTCGCCCTGTGCCACGCTTATGGGCCCGAAACTTTCCGTGACAGGCGCGCTCATGCCGTTTGCGGGCCGGCAGATGGATTGGTCGATCTGGAAACCGGCTGCGGCGCCGTAGATGCAGGCGACGCCGCTCTTGTCGGCATCGGTCAAAGTCAGCGACCAGTCGCCGCGACCGTTGCATTGCGGATAGTGCATGACCGAAAAGGCGTCGTAATCGGTCACGCCCCGCCAGTCGCTGTCTTCGAAACAGGCGCCGGATTCAGGGCGGACATGTTCGTGACGACCGCCGACGACGTGCCCGAGCTCGTGGCGCAGGATGCCGCGCAGGGACAGCTTGTCATTGGGATCGAGGACGAAGGAGGAAGGGTCGATCACCACGCTCCGGTCAGGTCGCGGATCGTTCGGAAAGAAGGCCGCGGCAAGGAATTCGCCGCCCGCATCCACGGGGCGAACGTCGAACATGACGCGGTCGTTCTGCGGTCCGCAGTCAGTGTCTTCGGCCGGAATGTAGGTGAAGTCGAGATCGGCCACCGCCTCCCAAGCCGCGGTCGCGGCCTGCATGTCCCCCACGACCAGCGGATGGCGGCTGCCGAAGGCGGTGCTCACGCAGTAGGTCAGCTGGTATTTCTGCGCCGGGCTCCAGATCTGATCGAGGCCGCCGACATTGGAGACCGTGAATTCCGGTGTTCCGCCCGCAGTCGGGGGCGGGGTATTGCGGATGTTCTGCTCCCAGAATTCGCGCAGGAGCTTCTCGTTGCGGATCGGCGTGTCGCCGTTCACGTAATATTTGCCGGTTTCCGGGACAAAGAGCGTCTGATCGCGGAAAGCCTCGAAGCTGAGGCCGGCCTGTGTCTGGCGGGCTTCACCGGCCAGTCTTGCCAGATCCTCGGCCCCTGTTGCGGGATCGACGGCCTGCTCATCCGTCGTCGGGTCGATGGCCTGCGCTTGCGCGGACAGGGCGCAGACCGTCGACAGCACAAGTGTCAGGGGCAGGCAATTGTGAAGGACGGTGCGCAGATGTGTCGGTATGATCATGTCTCAGCCCTCAAAGATTTCCTGGTAGACGGGATGGTCGGCATGGACGGAGGCAAGTCGCTTGCGTTGTTTTCCGTTTCGGTCGAGCCCGAGATACGCGGCTGCATTCCTTCCCATGACGCGCTCGATCTGGCGCGTGTCGAGATCCAGTTCCGACAGGGCGGTCTGGACTCCGGCGAGATAGGCGGGATGACCCGGCACCCTGCCGATCATCGACCAGTCGGAGCCGTACATCATGCGCTCGGTCATCTTGGGCGCGCGGTCGAGCAATCCGCGTGTCCTTTCGATGACGCGGGCACGATCAGGTGAGCCGGGGTCTGCCGCGTCCGTCCAGTATCCAAGGTCGAAATAGAGGTTGGGGAATTCATCCACCATGTCGGCCAGCGTGGCTTCCCAGTCCGACGCCGAGGTGAACTTGCCCTGCGGCGCGGTTTCGTCGAAGCCGCCGAAATGGGCGAGGTTGAGGTGCAGCCCGGAAAAGCGCGGGTCGCGCATGAGTGCCTGCCAGCCCGCCGGATCCGCGAATCTACCGGTATTCGGACCCGCCGCGATCGAGTTGTTGGCATGCGCCTTGATCGGAACGTCGTTCTCGATGCACCAGAGGTAAAGCGCCTCGAGTTCACGGTCCAGCACGGCCGGCCCGCCGCGCGGCTTGCGCGGAACCCAGGTCAGTTCGGTATCGTTGCCGATGGGTCGGAACCCCATCGGCGGATAGAGCTTCACCCCGAGAAAGCCGAGGTCCAGCACCGCGTACTTTACATGGCGCAGGGGATCGATGGTGGGATCATCCTCCCGCTCCAGCGCCGCCCGCAGCGGGCAGAACGGAGCGAAGGGCAGGATCAGGGAGTTGGTTTGCTTGCGTGCGATGGCCGCGACCAGTTCGATCTGGTCCTCGACGGGCGTCACCTCTTCTTCGGTCACGAGCCAGGCACCGAAATCGACCAGTGACGGCGAAAAGATGCGGACGAGACCCGGCCCGCCATAAAGGCGGTCGAGTTCGGCGAGGATGTCGAGCCGCGGTCGGGTGAGCAGCCCGGCCCACCGGATGGTCTGCATGAACTCCGACTGGTGCAGGTATTGCCGCGTCTTGCCCGTCGTGAAACCGGCCGATCCGTTGTCATAGATGCGCGCGGCCAGCGAGCGGGCCTGCGCCTCGGGTGTCTGAAGCGATCGGCGAATGTCGGGAGTGCCGACTTCCATGGCGATCCGGTCGAGGATCCGGGTCTCGTCGCTCAGGGTCGTCGTGAGACCATTCCTGCGCTGACCGGCCTCCTGGCTGAAAAGCGCGATCCCCTGTGCCACGTTCTGCTGATCGCGTGCGATGATCCGCTCTTGCGGGATCGGCGCGACCTTGCCGCCAAGCCCTGCCAGTTCTGCTTTGGCCGTGGGCGTATCGACCAGAAGGATGTTTGCCAGAAGCTTGAGAAAGGCATCCGTGGTCATGTCCCGGTCCACGGGTGCATGTGGGTCCCGGATGATCGTCTGCCTGAGAAAGCCGACGATGGGGACATCCCTGCCATTGAAGAAATGGGTGTGGATGTCGATCGCGGCGGGCGGAAGCTCGGGCTGGAAAAAACGCCGCACCTCTGCGCAGCCGTTCAGCCCCGGCGCCGCGAGGGTGCCGGCAAGGCCCGTCAGAATGTGGCGTCTTCCCAGCATGGTGCCCCTTTCCCTGTCCACCTGCTGCAAACGTCCCGGGACACCCATGGCGGGTATCCCGGCGTATGCGTCACTCGAGGACCAGCGCGAATTTCATCCACTTCTCGATCGTGTCGATGGGTGAAGCGTCCGGCATGCGCAGTGGGCTGTGCGACGGCTCGAATCCCACCGAGAGGGCGGAATCCGGGTCGGCAAGCAGTGTGGCGATGAAGGTGCTGGCCACGATCCAGCTGCCGACTTCGCCCAGATGGTTTCCTCCCGCCGCTTCGGCCTCGGCTAGGACGTAGAACCAGAGCGGGGTGCGCTCGAAAAGCCGCGACTGCGTGCCCTGAAGAAAGGCCGTGAGTTCGGGCTTGTTGTCGAGAATCGCGCCGACATCCGCGATCGGGTTCGAGGTGACCGCACCGACGGATTTGAGATGGGCATGAAGCGCCTGACCGGTCGGCAGCCGCAGGCTGAAGCCACGCCGCAGGTTGCGCCGCGCAAGGTGGCGGAACAGCGCCTTGATGTTCGGATCGGGCTCGTCCAACGCCTCGTTTCTCAGATCCCCCATGGGCGGTGCGATCAGCGTGTCGATGCGCCGCGCCGCACGCGCCGGGCGGCCATCCGCGGTGTTGGGGTCGTTCGCCACGAAGCGGGACCAGTCCATGATCCAGTTCTCGGGCACCTTTCCCGCCCCCATGAAGCCACCCCCGCCGGTGAAGGCGAAGATCTGATCGAACGGCGCAGTCGGCAGGAACGTCCCCGGCCGACCGAAGTTGGAGTTGTAGTCGTAGGCATCGCGGACCATCGAATGCCCGAACCGGAAGGCCGCGACCGAGAATTCCAGCGCCATTGCATTGCCAAGGGTCTTTTCCCCGACCCGCGCATTGTAGGCGTTGCGGAAATCGAAGAAGTGCTGCGCCCTTGCGTCAAGAACCTTCTGGACCACGGCCTGATCGCAGACCGTCTTGAGATAGATTTCGACGATGAGCCATTGGTAGTGCAGCCGGGTCAGGGCCTGGGCTGCGGCGAAATCGGCGCGCCAGCCGGTATTGTTGGCCGCGAGAAAGTCGACGACCCGGTTGTGGAAGCGCAGGAAGCTCACGTGGAATTGCGCGATGATGAGGTTCTCGTCGTTGCGCATGTCGCCGATGATCGCGCGCCCATCGAGAGTGGCTTCGAACTTGGCCACGTCGGCGGGCGAAAGCTTGGCGGCAAGAACCGCCAGAAAGGCATCCTTGACCGATTGTTCGACCTGCTTGAAGCGTGGCAGATCCCGATGCGGGTCCAGAGCGTCGGGGCGGGGGCCCTGAGGGGCGCAGGTGCCGACGCGCATCTTTTCCGGAAAGGTCGGGTGGCGCAGCCCGGCAATGACGCGCGCGACATCCGGTGTGACGTCCGGGCCGACGGGAAGGCCGCCATAGACGCTGTCGAGATCGAAACGCGGCGTGCGCGCGTTCTTGAGCTGAGTCTCGATCTCCTCCGCCGAAAGTATCGGATTGGCTGTGTCGACCTTGGAGAGATCGCTTTCGCGGTCCGTGCGCGCCGTCAGTTCGTGGTCGAGAAACTGACCCCAATAGGTCATGATCGCCGGCATCGTGGAATCCGGCGTCACGTTCGGTGTCGAAGCATCTGCCTCGGGCACCATCAGGTTGCCGAGCTCGTCGAGCTCTGCCAGAACGTCTGAGGGAAGGTAGTCTCCGGGATCGCCGGAGGGCGGGAAGACATAGCCGAAATCTCCGGCTTCATCGACAGCCACGTCTCCCGGGGCTGGCACAAGTGCCCGAACTTCCAGCGTATTCGTTTTGGGTGGATTCGCCTGTCGGTTAGCCCCGCCATGGGACTGCATGAAAAGAGTCATAATTGACCTCGTTAATTGATTCGAAATAAATGAATTTACCTAACGTCAACCAAGGTACTGCAACTTTGTGCTGAACTCAAAGTCATGAATTCCGTACTGCCGTTCACGGTTGCGGGCTCCTCCGGAAATCGCGGATGTCCGGGTGTTGCTGGTGTGGTTGCGCACACAGGGTTGCCGTCACAGAGTTTTACGGAAAATGCGTACGGGTGACACGGAACCGGTCAGCGTCGCAGAAACGGCATGTCCGAAATGCGGATGTCGTGGACGCGTATCTTGCGGTAGAGCGTGGGGCGGGAAATCCCGAGCGCGATCGCGGCCTTGCTCACATTTCCATGATGCGCGATCAGCACGTTCTCGATTAGGGCGACTTCGGCATCCTTGAGACATTCCGAAGCGGTGGGGCCAGGCGCGCCGCGCGCGGGGCCCACCGGTGCGTTATGTCCATCCCCGGCACCCTGACGGAAGGGCAGGTCAGACGGCGCGACCGTTCTGGATTTGGTCTTGCAGTGCAGTGAATAGACGGCATTGCGCAATTCACGGACATTCCCCGGCCAGTCGTAAGTCATCATGGCTTCCTCGGTGTCGGAACCGAGGATCAGGGGATCGCGTCCGGATTGCGCCGAGACGAGACGATTGTAGTGCTCGAAGATGAGCAGCATGTCGTCGCCCCTTTCGCGCAGCGGAGGGATCTCGAGGACGATCGCGCCCAGCCTGTAGTAGAGATCTCCCCGGAAGCGATTCGCGGCGACCTCTTCCTTGAGCCGCCGGTTGGTCAGCGACATGATGCGCGATGCCGCCCCGGCCCGCCTCTCGGCGGTCACGTGTTCGAGCATGCGCAGAAGAACCGGCTGGAGGTCGAAGGGCAACTCGCCGATCTCGTCGAGCACCAGAAAGCGCCCCCCATCGGAACCTGCGGGGCCGGGTCCGTCAGAGGCAAAGGCGTCCGTCGGGTGCAGCTCGAGCTCGAGCACGTCCCGTGTCAGGGCGGCGCAGTTGATCGGCGCAAAGGATCTGTTTCCCGCAGCCGCCCCGGACCCTGCGAAAATCAGGCGCGCAAAGAGTTCCTTGCCGACGCCGGTCTGCCCCTGGATCAAGGTCGGCGCATCCATCTCCATGAGGCTTCTGGCGGTATCGAGCGCGGACAGGATCGCGTCGCTGCGACCCACGATCCGCAGGTCGGTATCGCCGACCTGGGTGCCGGGCAGGGCGTTGGATTTTGCGGGAGCGGAGCGTCTTTTTCCCGGCGCGTCGTCGCCAAGGATCAGCGAGGCCCCTTTGACCATCCCGTCGAATTCGATCAGCTGGATGTCCTTGCAGACGTAATCCGAGGGCAGGGCGGCAATGATCGCCGCCTCGGATATTCCGCTCGAGAGATCGAGAAAAGGCTTTCCGAGACCCTGCGACAACAGCCGGTCGTCGATTCTGCCACTTGCGGAGGGATCGAAGATCAGCCGCCCGAAGCGATCTATGATCGTGAGCCCGCCCTTTTCGGCAGTCGCCCGGGAAGGTGCCCGTCCGATCGCCCATTCGAGCAGCTTGAAGTTCATCTGGGACTGGGTCTGCTGCAGCGACACTTCGATGTCGCGCGCTAGGGCGGCGGCAAAGGCGGCGTTGTGCTTCTGGAAGATGGTCGTCAGGCCGGACAGGTTGATGATCCCGATCACCGACTGATCGATCGGATCGTGGATCGGCGCTGCCGCACAACTCCAGGCCTTCATTCCTTCGCAGAAATGTTCCTCGCCGTGCACATAGACCGGTTTGCCCATCCAGAGCGCCGTACCGATGCCATTCGTGCCCGAGGCATCTTCGCTCCAGACGCCGCCGACGCTGAGGTTGATCTTGCCGCCCTTGTTGAGCGTCGACTTGTCGCCGACCGTTTCGAGTATCACACCCTCGTTGTCGGTCAGGATCAACATCGCTTCGGCACCCGCGAGCAGATCCGCCATGTGGTGCAGGCAGGCGTGGGTCGCGCGGCGCATTTCGGAATGATCAAAGACCTGCTTTTCGTCGATCCGGGCCTTTTCCAGCGACGGCGCCGCGAACTGGTCGGGTCGGATGCCGGTCGTGTTGCTGCGCATCCATGACTTGTAGATCAGCGGTCTCACACCTGTGACCGGCATGCTTGGCGCGTTGCGATTTGCAAGAAATCTGGACCATGCCTTGGACGTCTCGACGGGGTCGACATCCGTGCATGCCAGTTCCTGGCTCCTGTCCCGAGGCCCTGGTCCCTGGAGCGACATCATTCAAATCCCCTCCCCTGGATTCAATTGCCGGTGGTCTGAAACGACGAAAAAGACGGGCGTCATTTGGTGCGCCCGGATATCCATTGCGTGGTTTCAGGTCATGTTAAGGCGCGTCTGCAGCTCCCTTTCGAGATCCTTCTCGGAAAAGGTCCGATTGATGGGCGTGTCGGCAAGATCGCTGATCAGCGCAAAGGTCTCTTCGTCGATCGGTGAAAAGAAGCCGTTCTCGCTCGTCGCGATGACGAAGCGCATCACGCCACCGCTTCGCTTGAGCTGGCCGAGAAAATTGAGTTGCCGTCCGGAATTGAGGTCGGCGACAACGACGCGGCCATTCACGCTGATGCGCAGGTAAGGTTTCACGGCATCGGGAGCGGCTCGGGCCGCCTGGTCTATGATGATCTTGCCCTCGGCCTGCGGCGGCGGTGCAGCCTTGCGGGCCTTGTCGGCGCTGTAGCGGCCACCGCTGATCTGGTCGGCGAGCTTTTCGATGGTGCCCCAGTTCTGGGCTATGTGCCGCTTGGCCTGTTCGTCTTCGCGACGCGGCCCTGATTTTCGGGAAATGATGTCCATTCAGTCTCTCCCCATTGTGCCGCATCCTATCAGCACAGTTTATAAGCGCATATGATTAAAGTTTCATACGAATACGAAGGTGGCTGCGGATCGCCGCTTCCTCTGCGCCACCGCTGAATATGCGGTTTTGAGGCTGACGTAGCGGCAACCTTCTCCTGCCGCCTAAGATCTGCGGGCGTCTGGTTTTTTCGGCGCGCTCATCCGTCCTTCGCTGATCCAGCGTGCCGCTAGGACAAAAGCGCCGGTCGCGAAATCCTTGCCGTGTTCCTCGATCATTTCTCCGCCGATGGCGGCGATACGCTGGAAGAACGCGTCCTTGCTCTTCTCTTCTTCGGTGAGTGTCGCTGATTCGTGCAGTGCCATGTTAAGTCGCTCTCCAACAGGTGTTTCAGGGTTTGAACATGTCGTCCGGGAACTCGACCAGCGCGACGGTTCCGTCCGCGTCGGCGAGGCCGAGAAACCGGCCATCCGGGGACCATGCGAGCGCGCTGATTCCGGTGCCGGTGTCTTCCCGCAGCAGGATTTCACCCGGCTCGCCGAGCCGCGCGAGGCTCACGAGCCCGTTCGCATAGCCTACCGCAACCAGATTGCGCGTCGGGCTGCTGGCGATTGCATCGATCAGAACGAGGCCCGCCTTGCCGGTCAGGACGCAGTCGCAGGGTGGTGCCAGATCCCAGGCGGCGACGCGGTACGCGCCCGAGGCGATCACGGTGTCCGCGCCAAAGGCGAGCGAACTGACCGGGGCCGGAAAACTGTGCTGCGTCGCAGCGCTTTGTTTGTGTACGTCGATCAGCGCGAAGCCGTCGGTTTCGAGACAGCAGGCAAGCCACTTGCCGTCACGGCTCCAGAAGAGGCTGGTCGATTTGACGTCGAGCTCGAAGCCAGGTGTTTCAGCCGCGAAGGTCCAGACCGAGGTTCCGGTGCGATGGGCGATGGCGAGAACCTGACCGTCCGGAGAAAAGGCGAGAGCCCCGATCTCGTGCGGGAGAGTCACGCAGTCCGGCGCGCCCTCGGCACCCGCGCGATGCAGGAAGACCTCGGTCCCGATCGCATAGGCGAGCGGGCCGTCCTCCTGCGCGGTGGCGCTCACGGCGCGGACCGGCCCGGGGGCGAGGTGGGGCAGGTAGACGGATGTGCCACCCGGCGTCGTCGTGTTGATCCGACCGTTCTGCGTGCCGAAGGCAAAATGTGACGGCCCGCATGCCGTAACGGCAGAGGAGCGCGCCTTGGTGTAGTCCGCCGTCTTCAGCGCTCCTACGGGGTCCGACCGGGGGGAAATGGTCAGACGCGCGGTATCCGCGGCACGCCGCATCCGCTTGTTCGGGGAGGCCTTGTCCGCAGTCGCCGCCAGCCGGATCGCCCCGTCCGCGCAGTCGAAGGCCAAGGCAGCTGAATCGTTGCTGAACACCAAGCGCTCGGCCGCGCAAGGCAGCGTCCAGACCCGCGCGATCAGGTCAAACAATTGCAGGTGTTCGCGTTCGTCCCGTTCGTCTTTCACGTCGTTTCCTTTCGGGAAGTCCTGTCAGGACTGACACATTGCGCTGATATCGGCGTCGATCTTGGCAAGAATCTCTTCCATGCGGGTGATTTCGGCTTCGGTTTCGGCCACCGCGTTCCTTGCGGTGCGGTCTTCGGCATAGAGCCTGTCGAGATCGTCGGTCGCCGGGACACCCGCATTCGCATCGCGTTCGGCGCACATGACTTCGATTTCCTTGCCCGAGGCGCGCTGGCGCAGGCTCAGCATCTTGGAATTCTCGGCGCTGAGCATCAGGATCATCGCGACGCGCATCTGCTGCAGCTTCTGCATCCTGTCCGAAAAGGAACCCGTCTCGGCCATCTCTCTCCCTCTGGGGCGGTGACCCGCAGACCCGATGGTTGGAACTTATCAGGACATCCTAATCCATGGCCGGATTCGGCGCCGAGGATTCCGGAGACGTAATGTTTCGTTACACAATCGTAACACTTCTTGACGGAAAAAATCGTGATGGCGGGATCCGAAATTCTGATCATAGCATGAGGCATCGAACATATAGACAGCGCTGCGAAAGACGCGGCGATGTCCAAGAACGAAGGAGGGGAGGCCTGCGTTCAGACGGATGTATCATACCCGGACTCCGCGTTCCGACCGACCTGGTCGCAGCCCGGCACAAGGCCCGATCGCCAGTCTGCACATTTTTCCCTGACCTTTGCCGTCCACCCTGCGCGCTTCGCTCGCAGAGATAACGTCACGCTTTACCCGAAAGGTGAGTTGCAATGTCTTCACTGACACTGAACAAGATCACGGCGCAAAAAGGCATCTCTGTTGCCGATGCGACCAAGAAGATCGCCGACCTTGGGTGGAATCCTTCCTATGTGCAGGAAGCGATGACCTATCCGACGGACTACAAGATCACCAAGGCCCCCCGGGATCCGATGAAGCAGGTGCTGCGCTCCTACTTCTCGATGCAGGAGGAAAAGGACAACCGCGTCTACGGTGCTCTCGACGCCGCGCTGCGCGGCGACATGTTCCGCAACGTGGAGCCGCGCTGGGTCGAATGGATGAAGCTGTTCCTGGCGATCATCCCGTTCCCGGAAATCTCGGCGGCGCGGTCGATGGCCATGGTCAGCCGACTGGCACCGGGCGAGGATCTGCGCACCGGCTTCACCATGCAGATGGTCGATGAATTCCGTCACTCCACGATTCAGATGAACCTGAAGAAGTGGTACATGGAGAACTACATCGATCCGGCCGGCTTCGATATCACCGAAGAGGCGTTCGGCAAATGTTATGCCACCACCATCGGGCGCCAGTTCGGCGAGGGTTTCCTCACCGGCGATGCGATGACGGCGGCCTGCATGTACCTGACCGTCGTGGCGGAAACGGCGTTCACAAACACGCTCTTCGTCGCCATGCCGTCCGAAGCCGCCCGCAACGGCGACTATGCGCTGCCCACGGTGTTCCTGTCGGTGCAGTCCGATGAATCCCGCCATATCGGCAACGGCCACTCACTCATGATGGCCGCCCTGAAGGAGCCGGAGAACCACCAGCTCATCGAGCGGGACATGAAGTATGCCTTCTGGCAGAACCATGCGATCGTCGATGCCGCGATCGGGACGTTCATCGAATACGGCACCACCGACCGCGACAAGAACAAGGAAAGCTATGCCGAAATGTGGCATCGCTGGGTCTACGAGGACTACTACCGGACCTACATGCTGCCGATGGAAAAGTACGGCATCAAGATCCACCATGACGACGTCACCGCCGCCTGGGAGCGGATCACCAAGAAGAACTATGTCCACAAGGTCGGGCAGTTCTTCGCGGTCGGCTGGCCCGTCAACTTCTGGCGGATCGAAGCGCAGACCGAGAAGGATTTCGAGTGGTTCGAGCACAAGTACCCGGGCTGGTACGCGGAGTTCGGCGATTTCTGGAAATGGTATGCCAAGCTCTCCAAGCCCGGCGAGAAGGTCCTGCTGTTCAACGAAGAGGTCGGATACGTCTATCCGCACCGCTGCTGGTCCTGCCTCGTGCCCTGCCTCATCCGCGAGGACATGGTGGTCGATAAGATCGACGGCCAGCTGCACACCTTCGCCCACGAGATCGACCGCTGGACCGCTGTCGAGGCCTTCGCGGACGAATATCAGGGCCGCCCGACACCCGCGATGGGCCGTTTCAGCGGCAAGCGCGAGTGGGAGACGCTCTATGACGGATGGGATATCGCGGATGCGATCGTCGATCTGAACTTCGTGCGCTCCGATGGCAAGACCCTTGTGCCACAGCCGCATCTGCGGTTCGACGACAAGGACATGTGGACGCTCGATCATGTCCGCGGCAACAAGCTGGGCTCGCCGCTCAACGCGCTGCGCGGCATGGACGATGCGGCCCGCGAAGCGCATCTGGCCGATTACGCCAAGGGCTTCACCATCAACCCCTGCCACTGACCAGGGTCAAGCGGGCCGGA
>JBBSNW010000007.1:0-110366 GCA_038260405.1 Rhodobacterales bacterium
CGCGTCGATCATGTCATACGCCTGGAAATCACCGAAATACTTCGTGATCGCCGCTGTCAGCGTCGTCTTGCCGTGGTCGACGTGACCAATCGTGCCGATGTTGCAGTGCGGCTTGTTACGTTCAAACTTTGCCTTTGCCATCTTGTTGCAGATGCCTCGCGCTTTGGGGGGCGGTGCTGCCCGATTTACATCGCGGGGCACATATTGGCTTGAGCGCAAAAAATCAAGCGCGAGATGCGTATCGCTGGCCGTACCGTCACTCGGCCGGGGCGATGACCGGGCGACGTTCCATGATCGGTGCGAAGGGCACCGTCGCATCGTCGACCGCCGGTTGCGTCGCGTCTGCTGCGGTGGCCTGAGTGGCCCTTGCTTGTGCCTTGCCCGGCGCTCTCCTCGCCGCGGGGGATGCCGCCACCGGCACGCCCGCGCCGGGGCCACCGAACCAGCCCTTTTCCTTCTGCATGCGGCGCATCCAGTTCTCGATCTGCAGAGCGACGTTGTCTGACAGCAGCTTGAGCTGCTCTTCCTTGCTCTGGGTCACGCCGGATCCGACGATCGTCTTGCCCGACACCGCTTCGAGCGCGGTGATCTGTTCGGGCTCGGCGTTCATCTTCGTCCCCGCCGCGTCGTCGAACACCGTCACCTTGACGATGACGACCGATTTGGGGTTGAAGACCAGCGGCACGCCCGGCACGGCCAGAACGAAGCCCTCGACGCTGACGCCGAGGTGAAAGAACTTGTCGCCCTCGTAGCGGCGGAACCTCTGCTCGAGCGCCGCATCGACCCCGGCGATCCATTCATCGTCACTCGCATTACGCGATGCGGGGCCCTTGACGATGTTGGGTGCCACGACGATGGCATGGCCCAGCTTGAAATTACCGATCGGCTCGACAGGCTTCCTGAGCTCGCGCGCACCATCGGCGCAGGCCGAGAGGCCCAGGGCAAGTGCAAGGCACAGCAGCAGTCGTGACATCGGAAACCTCTTTTCTGGCGACCTGTCCGGCATAAGGCTTTGCGGGCCCGCATGCAATCCGGCCGCCCCGACCTGGACTCGGGGCCCTAACTGGCGGCGCGCAGAATCGCGCCTGTCGGCCTGCGCCCGTGGTGCCGTCCCTGTAACCCGGTCCGCCACGCCCTATATCATGTGTCAACGAAACACGTCGTCAGCAGGAGCCCGCCATGAAGGACATGCACGACAAAACCACCCCCCTGCCGGTCCGTGTCGCGCTGGCGGAAAGCCCGCTCGGCATGCTGGAGAGCCTCGGCGCCGCGCGGCGCAACATCCTGAGCATCATCCCGCAGGAAGCGACCCGCGCGAAGATAATATCTGGGCGGACGGGCAAGCGCTGGCACATGGTGATGGACCCGGACACTCTGCGCGAGATCCTGCTGGAAAAGCTCGAGAATTATCCGAAATCGGATGTGACCAAGAACATGCTGCGCCCGGCGATCGGCGACTCGCTGTTCATTGCCGAAGGCGCGCACTGGCGCTGGCAGCGGCGCACCGCGGCGCCCGCCTTTTCCCACCGCAGCCTGCAAAGCCTCACCCCGATCATGTCGGCCGCCGCTGGCCGCTGCGTCGACAGGATCGGCGGGGCCGGTCCCCGCGCCGTCGACATGTTCGACGAGATGGTCGCGACGACCTTCGACGTGATCTCGGACGTGACCTTCGGCGATGGCGACGGGGTCGATCGGGATGCCGTGCATCGCGGGATCGAGGCCTATCTCGCCGACGCGGCCAAGATCTCGCTCTTCGACGTGCTGGGCCTGCCGGACTGGATCCCGCGCCCCGGCCGGATGATCGCGAGCGCGGAGATGAATGCGATGAAGACCGCCGCCGACCGGGCCATCACCGCGCGCGGCGCGCGTGGAGCGGCAACCGTGCCGGATCTTCTCGACCTGCTGCAAGCCGGTGCGGACCCGGAATCGGGTCGCAAGATGACCGTGGACGAGCTGCGCGACAACCTGATGACCTTTGTCGTCGCGGGCCACGAAACCACCGCGCTGACCCTGTCCTGGGCGCTCTATCTCTGCGCCTTCGACCCCGAGGTGCAGGAACGCGCCCGCGCCGAGGCGCACTCGGTCCTCTCGGGCAAGGTTGCCGGGGCCGAAGATGTCGACAACCTCGTGCTGATCCGCCGCATCGTGGACGAGACGCTGCGGCTCTACCCGCCAGGCGGCCTCGTCTCGCGCACCGCCCAGAAGGCCGACTCGCTCTGCGGTGTGCAGATCCGCCCGGGCGACACGGTGATGATTCCGATTTACGCGCTCCACCGGCACGAGGCGCTGTGGGAGAACCCGAATGCCTTCGACCCCGACCGCTGGGGCAGGCAAAGGCCCGCGCGTTACAGCTACCTGCCTTTCGGCGACGGTCCGAGGATCTGCATCGGTGCGGGTTTCGCCGTGCAGGAAGCCGTGATCATCCTCGCGACCCTGCTCGCCAATTTCCGCTTCACCCCGGTGCGCGGTCGCGACCCCGAGCCCGTGATGATCCTGACCCTGCGCCCCGAGGGCGGCGTCTGGCTCGAGGCCGAAGCGGTCTGAGAGTTCATCGAGTACAAAAAAGAGCCATGTCAGCTTTCCTGACACGGCTCTTGAAACTTGCTTACGCCATACGCCCGACGGCGCTCTCAGCGGTTTGCTCTTCCCTCCGCCGGAACGTCCGCTGGACGTCCCGCCGCTTTCAGCGGTTTGCTCTTCCCTCCGCCGGAACGTCCGCTGGACGTCCCGCCGCTTTCAGCGGTTTGCTCCGGGAACCCACAAGACGTCCGCGTTGCCGTCGTCGTTGGCGATGCGGGCGGCGACGAAGAACCAGTCGCTGAGGCGGTTGAGGTATTTCACCGCCGACGGGTTCACCGATTCCATCGTCGCGAGGTAGACCACATGCCGCTCGGCACGCCGCGCGACGGTCCGGCACTGGTGCAGATAGGCGGACGCCGCGGACCCCGCAGGCAGGATGAAGCTGCGCAGCGGCTTGAGCCGGGCATTCATCGCGTCGATCTCGCGCTCGAGCCGGTCCGTCTGGGAATCGATCATCCGCAGCACCGGATAACCGGCCTCGGAATCGCGCTCCATGTCCGGGCGGCACAGATCCGCGCCAAGATCGAAGAGGTCATTCTGGATTAGCGCGAGCTGGGCGCTCATCTCCTCGGGTGCATGCAGGCGCACGATGCCGACGATCGAATTCAACTCGTCCGTCGTGCCATAGGCCGTCACCCGCATCGAATGCTTGGCGACGCGCGCGCCGTTTCCCAGCGCCGTTTCGCCGTCATCGCCGGTCTTGGTATAAATCTTGTTCAGGACAACCATGGTTTCAGCTCCCACCCCGCAGCCAGACAAAGAGCAGGATCAGCAGCACGGCCACGAATTGTGCCGCGATCCGGTAGCGCATGAGCCGGTTGGCGTGCTTGCGATTGAACTCGCCCCCCTTGGCAAAGCCGCCGATTCCCAGCATCAGAATCGCGACGACCGCAATCATCGCGACCGCCATTACAATAAAAAGTGGATCCTCAAGCATCTGCCCGCGTCCTTTTCCTGCAAGTTCCGCCCTCATGTAGCCGCATGGGCCACAAAAGCGAACGTCAAATTCACCCGCGGGTCAGCATCCAGTCCATCACGCGGGTCGGCAGCACCCGCCGCAGGACCCCCATTGCATGGGTCGGCGTGGTGACGAAATACCGCGCACGGGGGCGCGGCTTTTCCAGCGCGAGGATCAGCTTTTCCGTCACCGCCGAAGCAGGCCATTGCGGATTGTTCGAGCTGCCCTTGTAGAGCTGGTCGAGCAGCGTGGCGCGGTACTGATCGGCACGCGCCGAGGATTCCCAATCGACCCATTTCTCGAATTGCAGGATGGCGTTCTTGCGGAAATCCGTCTCGATCGGGCCAGGCTCGATCAGCACGACCTTGATGCCCGTCTCGGCCATCTCCATGCGCAGCACATCCGACAGCCCCTCGAGCGCAAACTTCGTCGCCACATAGGCGCCGCGCCACTTCATCGCGACAAGGCCGAGGACCGAGGAATTCATCACGATCCGCCCATGCCCCTGCGCGCGCATCACGGGAATCACGAGATTGGTCAGCTCGTGCCAGCCGATCAGGTTTGACTGAAAGATCGCGCGCATCGCATCGCCCGGAATATCCTCGAGCGGACCCGCGATGGCATAGGCGCCGTTGTGAAACACAGCATCGAGCGTTCCGCCGGTCTGGTCCAGCAGCGCCGCGAGCGCCGGTTCAAAGGTTGCCGGGTCTTCGTAATCGATATGCAGCCCGACCAGATCTTCCCCGGCGAGCCTGGCGCAATCCGCCGCCGTGCGGGCCGAAGCGAAGACCTGCCAGCCGCGGGCTTTCAGCGTGCGCGCTGCGTCGAGCCCGATGCCCGACGAGCAGCCGGTGATGAGAACGGATTTCGGCATGTGGCCTCACAGCTGTGCGTTCGGTCCGTCATGCCGTCGCGGCGGGTGGGATGCAATGGTGGGACGGCGATTGCTCACGCCTTGCACGCTAGCGATGAACAGGACCGGGGCTCGGGGCCTGGACCACTGATCTGCGAAGGTCGATGCGTGCCCTGCCGGAACTTACTCGGCAGAGGCCGTGACGAGGAAATCGGCCATCCAGCCGATGCGGTCGGTATCGACCACACGCAGCTTCAGCCAGCCATCACCGGTATCACTCAGAACCTCGACGGAATCGCCTTTTCCCAATCTGGTCAAAACCGCATAGCCCGTTCCGGGACCCGAGCGCATGTTGACACGGCTTGCATCCACCATCCGCAGATCGGCTTTGGAAGCGGCAGGTTCATCCTGCGCGTCAGCGGTCGGTTCCTGAGTTTCGGTCGCAGACGTTTGCACAGGCGTCGTAGCAGCGATGCCTTTCGCAACCTTTGGCGTCTCGAGAGAAGCAAGAGAGATCACGGCTTCGGGCTGGGCGCGGCCAGCGACCGCAGGAAGGCTGGCAGGCACAATCCCGGGCAAGGATGTTCCCGTCGTGTCGGCGCGCGGTGCGAGTTCGGCGACCTGTTGCGTCTGGTCGACATTGCGTGGGGCAATTCCCAGCGCCTCGGCGGTCGTATGGCTGCCCGGTTGGAAATCCGCGCCGCCGCTCAGTTCGTAAAAAGCGATGCCCATGAAGGCAAAAGACAAAATGACATACCGCGACATGCGGATATCCCCCATTTAAAAATTTACAAAATTCTGCCGCGGGCAGACTTCAGCGGCATTGTGTCCCAGTTTATCCGATTCCCTCGAAACCAACCAAAGGAATCGGAAAAAATCGCCGCTGTCTCGCTTTACGGTGCCGACCGGGAGCGGTATCACATCATCTATGACAGATATCGTTGATGACCCCAACATGAACCCTCGCGACGTGTCCGAGCCGCTTCGTCGTGCGATCGGCGAACGTTATCTGACTTATGCGCTGTCCACGATCATGCACCGCGCGCTTCCCGATGCCCGCGATGGGCTCAAGCCCGTGCACCGGCGTATCCTTTATGCAATGCGCGAACTTCGGCTTAGTTCCACCGGGGGCTTCAGAAAGTCCGCGAAGATCAGCGGCGACGTGATGGGGAACTACCACCCGCACGGCGATGCGGCGATCTATGACGCGATGGCGCGGCTCGCGCAGGATTTCAACGTCCGCTATCCGCTCGTCGACGGTCAGGGCAATTTCGGCAATATCGATGGCGACAATCCCGCCGCCTCCCGTTACACCGAGGCGCGCCTGACGGCGGTGGCCGAGGCGATGCTGGACGGGCTGAACGAAGACGCGGTCGATTTCCGTCCCAACTATGACGGCACGCTGACCGAGCCTGTCGTGATGCCCGCCACCTTTCCGCACCTGCTGGCCAACGGATCGAGCGGCATCGCGGTCGGCATGGCGACCAACATCCCGCCGCACAACATCGCGGAGCTGATCGACGCCTGCCTGCACATGATCAAGACGCCGGACTGTCAGGACGACACCCTGCTGAAATATGTGCCGGGCCCGGATTTCCCGACCGGTGGCATCTTGGTCGAGCCGCGCGAGAGCATCGCGCAGGCCTACCGCACGGGTCGCGGATCGTTCCGTCTGCGTGCCCGGTGGGAGATCGAGGATCTGGGCCGCGGCCAGTGGCAGATCGTCGTGACCGAGATTCCCTATCAGGTTCAGAAGTCGAAGCTGGTCGAACGGCTCGCCGAGCTGATCCAGACCAAGAAGGTGCCGATCCTTGCCGATATCCGCGACGAATCCACAGAAGACGTCCGCATGGTGCTGGAACCGCGCACCAAAAACGTCGATCCCGACGTCCTGATGGGGATGCTGTTCCGCAATTCGGACCTCGAGACACGCTTCAGCCTGAACATGAACGTGCTGATCGACGGCGTGACGCCCAAGGTATGCTCGCTCAAGGAAGTGCTGCGCGCCTTTCTCGATTTCCGCCGCGAGGTGCTGGTGCGCCGCTCGCAGCATCGGATGCAAAAGATCGACCACCGGCTCGAGGTGCTCGAAGGCCTGATCGTCGCCTTCCTGAACCTTGACCGGGTGATCGACATCATCCGCTACGACGACGACCCCAAGGCCGCGCTGATGCGCGAGGATTGGGGGCGCACCTTCGTGCGCGCAATGAACGAGAAGGATTACGTCGGGCCCGCGATGGTGGCGGGCGACGACGCGCTGGGTCTGACCGAAGTGCAGGCCGAGGCGATCCTGAACATGCGCCTGCGGTCCTTGCGCCGTCTCGAGGAAATGGAGCTCGTGGCCGAGCGCGACCGCCTGATGGAGGAACGTGCGGGCCTCGAGGATCTGCTCGAATCAGGCGATCTGCAGTGGAACCGCATCGCCGAGCAGCTGCGCGAGACCAAGAAGACGTTCGGCAAGGATTATGTCGGCGGTGTGCGCCGCACCACCTTTGCCGAGGCGACAGATGTTCCCGAAGTGCCGCTGGAAATGATGATCGACCGTGAGCCGATCACCGTGGTCTGCTCGCAGATGGGCTGGATCCGGGCGATGACCGGTCATATCGACCTAGCGCGCGAGCTGAAGTTCAAGGATGGCGACGGGCCGCGTTTCGTCTTTCATGCCGAAACGACGGACCGGCTGCTGGTCTTCGGGTCGAACGGCCGGTTCTACACCATTCCCGCCTCCAACCTGCCCGGCGGGCGGGGGATGGGCGAACCCTTGCGCCTGATGGTCGACCTTCCCAACGAGGCCGAGATCATGGACATCTTCATCCACAATCCCGAGCGCAAGCTGCTGCTCGCCTCGACCGCAGGGGACGGGTTCGTCGTGCCCGAGACCGAGGTTGTCGCCCAGACCCGCTCCGGCAAGCAGGTGCTGAACGTGCGCGAGCCCGCCCGCGCCGCCGTCTGCCGCCCCGTCACCGGTGATGCCGTCGCCGTGGTGGGCGAGAACCGCAAGGTGCTGGTCTTCATGCTCGACGAGCTGCCCGAGATGGGCCGCGGCAAGGGTGTGCGCCTGCAGAAGTACAAGGACGGGGGAATGTCGGATGCAACCACCTTCACCCTGGCGGAAGGCCTCTCCTGGCGCGACCCCGCAGGACGCACACGCACCGAGACCGCTCTCGACGAGTGGATCGGAAAGCGCGCAAGCTCCGGACGCATGGCCCCCCGCGGTTTCCCAAGGGACAACAAGTTCAACTGACCTGAAGACGGATTTCGTCGGTAGGCGCGGCGCTGTCTTCTGGCTTGCGCTGAAGACCGGCGTCTTCACCGTGCTCACGCTCGGCGTCTACCGCTTCTGGCAGAAGACCCGCCTGCGCCGCTGGTACTGGTCGGCGATCCGTCCCGGCGGCATGCCGCTCGAATATGTCGGCGACCCGGTGGAAAAGCTGCTGGGCTTCCTCATCGCGGTGGTGATCCTCGCCTTCTACATCGGCATCGTGAACCTGATCCTGATGTTCGCGAGCTTCTCGCTGTTCCAGGGCAACGGCTTTGCCTACGGGCTGAGCCTGCTCGGCGTGCTGCCGCTCTGGTTTTACGCCCGCTACCGCGCGCGGCGCTACGTGCTGGCGCGCACCCGCTGGCGGGGCCTGCGATTCGGTCTCGAACCCGGCGCCTGGGGCTATGCGGGCCGCGCGCTCTGGCATTGGGCGCTGACGCTGCTGACCGGCGGGCTGCTCTGGCCGCGCATGACCTTCCATCTCGAAAAATACCGCACCGACCGGACCTCATACGGCACCGCTATGATGGTGCAAGGCGGGCGCTGGCAGATGCTTTATCCCGCGACGAAACCGCTCTTCGTGGCGCTGGCCTTCGCCCTCGGTTCAGGAACAGCCGCGTTCTTTGGCAACGTTCCGGTCAGCACCGGCCTCGCCATCCTCGCCGGGCTGATCGCGCTCTATGGCCTTGTTCATTACCGCGTCGACTCGCTGCGCCGTCTGACCGCGACCAAGACCCTGAACGGCGTCGGGCTAAGCCTCACGGCGAGCCCGCTGCGGGTCTTGATGATCCTGCTTCTGGGCTACTTCCTCGCTGCCTTGGCCGTCGCTGTTCCGGCCACGGTGCTCGGCGTACTGATCGTGATGCTGCAATCTGCCGAAACGCTCGCCGACATTGGCGTGTCCAAAGAGATGATCTGGATCGCCGCCCTGCCGCGCTGGATGATCCTCGGCGCCACGGCGCTGGTCTATTTCTGCATCTTCCTGCTGTGGTCGGCGCTCACCCATACCTTCGTGACGATGCCGGTGATGCGCCATTATGCGCGCGGTCTGGTGCTGCACGATCCCGAAAAACTGGATACGATCCGGCAGCGCGACCGGGACGAGGTGCAGCAAGCCGAAGGCTTTGCCGAAGCACTGGATGTGGGGGCGTCGATATGAGCCGGGTGCCCACCGTCATCCGCGTCGGCGCATCGCCCGCCATATTCGAGACGCAGGCGCAGTATCTCGACGGTCACCGCCCGGTGCCGCAGACGGTGCAGGTACACATCGATGAAAGCCGCGGCGCGCTGGTTCTGGACCTACCGGACGGTCAGGCGCAGTGGCCGCTGGTGCAGATCCGCGAAGTCGCCGATCAGGCCGGGGGCGACCTTTTCATCCTGCGCCTGCGCGACGATCCCTTGCAGCGACTGATTCTGACGGACCGCAGTTTGGCCCCCCGCCTGCCCCATCTGCGTGCCCGCGCGCCAGTGACACGGCGCGGCCCACTTCTGGGCTGGGCGGTCGCGGCGGCGGCCTCGGTCGCGCTCATCATCTTCGTGCTTGTCCCGCTCATGGCCAACCAACTCGCCCGTTTCGTGCCACCCGAAGGCGAGCGGGCCCTGGGCGAGGCGACGCTGGACCAGATCCGCTCGGCCCTGAACCAGACCGGGCTCGACCCGGTGCCGGTCTGCGAACGCGCCGCCGGGGTGCAGGCTCTGGACAAGATGCGCGACCGGCTCGTGACGGAGGCCGACCTGCCGCACGACCTCTCGGTCTACGTGCTCGACCATCCGATGCTGAACGCCTTTGCCCTGCCCGGCGGGCATGTGGTGTTCTTTCGCGGACTGCTCGACGCGGCGCAGACCCCCGAAGAGGTTGCGGCCGTCTTTGCCCACGAGATCGGCCATCTGGTCAGCCGCGACCCGACGCGCCACGCGCTGCGTTCGGCTGGATCCATCGGCGTGCTGGGCCTGCTGTTCGGAGATTTTGCCGGAGGCACGGTCGTGCTGTTCCTGGCCGAGCGTCTGATCGCGGCGCAATACAGCCAGGAGGCGGAATCCCGCGCGGATGTCTTTGCCCATGACCTTCTGCGGCGAGCGGATCTGCCCCCGGACGCGCTGGCCCGTATGTTCGAGCGGTTCCAGGAAGAGGGTGCGGAGGCGCCCGAGTTCATCGCGCATTTCCTGAGCCACCCGGCGCTCGGGGACCGGATCGCGGCGGCACGGGCGGCGACTCCGGATGATTTGCAGCCAAGGCCATTGCTGACCCCGGCGGAGTGGCAGGAGCTGCGCGCCATATGCGACTGACGACCCCCTTGGCCTCATCCGTGATCGGCGTATTTAGGGAGAGAAGAAGCATCCTGCGCCGAAAACGCGACGTAGGTTGTCGCCAACGTGGCGATTTTGACCTGTTTCCGGAGCGCCTGAAACGCTATCACGCCTGAGATGCTTCAGACTCGTGTCCCCTTCACCGGGGGGCGCGGCACACATGTCGCACCACACCGGTGCGCCCAAATTTGAGGGAGACCTGCGCAGATGAAGGTTCTGGTACCTGTCAAACGCGTGATTGACTACAACGTGAAGGTTCGCGTGAAAGCGGATGGAAGCGGCGTCGATCTGGCCAATGTGAAAATGTCGATGAACCCGTTCGACGAGATCGCCGTCGAAGAGGCGATCCGCCTCAAGGAGGCCGGCAAGGTCGATGAGGTCATTGCCGTGTCCATCGGAGTGAAGCAGTCCCAGGAAACGCTGCGCACCGCGCTCGCCATGGGCGCCGACCGCGCGATTCTCGTGGTTGCATCGGACGACGTGCATCAGGACATCGAACCACTCGCGGTCGCGAAGATCCTCGCCGCCATCATCAAGGAAGAAGAGCCGGGTCTCGTCCTCTGCGGCAAGCAGGCGATCGACAACGACATGAACGCCACCGGCCAGATGCTGTCGGCGCTGCTCGGCTGGTCTCAGGCGATGTATGCCAACGATGTCCAGATCGAGGGCGATCATGCGGTCGTGACCCGCGAGGTCGATGGCGGTCTGCAGACGATCAAGGTCAAGATGCCCGCGATCATCTCGGCCGACCTGCGCCTCAACGAGCCGCGTTATGCGTCGCTGCCGAACATCATGAAGGCGAAGAAGAAGCCGCTGGATGAGAAGACCGCCGAGGATTACGGCGTCGATGTCACCCCGCGCCTTACGGTCGTCAAGACGGGCGAGCCTGCGGAACGCGCGGCGGGCATCAAGGTGGGCTCGGTCGACGAGCTTGTGGCGAAACTCAAGGAAGCGGGGGCTGTATGATGGCTGTTCTTCTGATTGCCGAAATCAACGACGGCGCGCTGGCGATGGATGCCACCGCGAAATCCGTGACCGCGGCCCAGGCCCTGGGCGAAGTCACCGTGCTCTGCGCCGGTGCCTCCGCGAAGGATGCCGCGAAAGAGGCCGCGACGATCGACGGCGTGGCAAAGGTGCTGGTCGCCGAAGATGCGCTCTATGGCCACCGACTGGCCGAGCCGGTCGCGGCCCTGATCGCTTCGCTCGCCGGGGATTACAGCCACATTGTCGCGCCCGCGACCACGGATGCCAAGAACATCCTGCCACGCGTCGCGGCGCTGCTCGACGTGATGATCCTGACGGACGTGACCGCTGTGATCGACGCCGACACGTTCGAGCGTCCGATCTATGCCGGCAACGCGATCCAGACGGTGAAATCCTCGGACGCGACCAAGGTCATCACCTTCCGCACATCGACCTTCGATGTCGCGGGCACCGGCGGTTCGGCCTCGATCGAGGATGTGGCGACAGGCGAAGATCCGGCGCTCTCCGAATGGGTCGAAGACAAGGTCGCGGCGTCGGATCGTCCCGACCTCACATCAGCTGGAATCGTCGTCTCCGGCGGTCGTGGCATCGGTTCCGAAGAGAACTTCGCCCTGATCGAGAAGCTGGCGGACAAGCTCGGCGCCGCCGTTGGCGCCTCCCGCGCGGCGGTCGATTCGGGCTTTGCCCCGAACGACTGGCAGGTCGGCCAGACCGGCAAGGTCGTCGCACCGGATCTCTACATCGCCGTGGGCATCTCCGGCGCGATCCAGCACCTTGCGGGGATGAAGGATTCCAAGATCATCGTCGCGATCAACAAGGACGAAGAAGCGCCGATCTTCCAGGTCGCCGATTACGGCCTCGTCGCGGATCTGTTCACCGCCCTGCCGGAACTCACCGAAAAGCTCTGAGCCCTTGGCGGGGAGCGCCCCGCCTCATGGCGCCTCAAATTGGCCCGCCCCTCACCGGGCGGGCCTTTTCACTCCGCGACTTCGCCGGGCAGAAGCAGCGGCCTGATTGCACGCGTCAGTACCTCTGCCGCTTCCTCATGCGCCTGGGCGCCCATCTGTTCCGCCGCGGCGCAAGTCTCGAAGCTGCTGAAGATCATGCCTTCCGTCCCCCGTTCCAGCGCTGCCGCGGAGGGCGTGGCGATCACCACCTGCGTCAGCCGCGGGCGGAGGTCATCGATCATGGTGCGGTCGACGAAGAGCGGATCGCCGTGCAATGCGCTCGACGGCTGGCCCGGGGGCTTCTGCGCGAACCAGAGCAGAACGGTCTGACCGCGCGTCACACCGAGCAGGTATCTCATCCGCGACATCCAGGCCGAGCGGAGTTCCTGCGCGACCATCTCGAACCTCTCCTCGGACAGGTCGCGCAGATGGCGCAGCATGTGCCGGTTGAAATGGAACTCCGTGAAATCGACATCGCCATAAAGCGACTGCAGCAGCGGAGAGGCCCGCAGGAACCGGTCATTGCGGCGCGGATGCACCGAATAGAAACGGTTCGATATGTTCTGCGCGCCCATCACCTGAATGACGGTCATCCGCGCAGCCTCGATCGCCTGCAGCACGGCCGGGTCGTGCATATAGAGATCTATTCCGGCATTGATCGATCCGAAATTGACGCAGGTGCGCCCGATCTCCCTTTCGACGAGCGTCGGGAAGGGCGTTTCGATGAACCGGCCATAGGTCTCCGTTCCGCCCAGAAAGGCGATGTAGTCGCCCCGAAGCCGACGCCGTGGTCCCCGGAACAGGACGCGCGAGCGTCCATAACGGCATGGATAATATTCAAGACCAGACTGGCCTTGCACTGCAAAGGACATTTCACCCACCTAAATTTTACTCACCCGCAGCCAGAGTCCGGCATTTCCCTTTCGGAAATGCTAAAGTGAAAATTGACAGGAACTTGCCGCGCCGCCTTGCAGCCACCCGCCCCGCACGCCTATTGTCGCGGTGCAGCACAAAGCGGGGTAGCAGGGCATGGAGATCAGATCGGTCGGCGTCGTGGGCGCAGGACAGATGGGCAACGGGATCGCCCATGTCATGGCACTTTCGGGCTATGACGTCATCCTGAACGATGTCGATGGCGGCGCGCTGGAGAAGGCGGTCGAGATCATCGGCCGCAATCTCGACCGCCAGGTGAGCCGCGAGAAGATCAGCCAGGCCGACAAGGATGCGGCGATGGCGCGCATCACGACGACCATGGAAATCAAGGATCTGGGTCAGAGCGATCTCGTGATCGAAGCCGCGACGGAGCGGGAAGAGGTCAAGCAGAAGATCTTCGATTCGCTGCTCCCGCATCTCAAACCCGAGACGATCCTCACCTCCAACACCTCGTCGATTTCCATCACGCGGCTCGCCTCGCGCACCGACCGGCCGGAAAAGTTCATGGGCTTCCACTTCATGAACCCTGTGCCGGTGATGCAGCTGGTCGAACTGATCCGCGGCATCGCCACGGATGTCGAGACCTACGATGCCTGCCTTGCCGTGGTGGAAAAGCTCGGCAAGACCGCCGCCTCGGCCGAAGATTTTCCTGCCTTCATCGTCAACCGCATCCTGATGCCGATGATCAACGAGGCCGTCTACACGCTCTACGAAGGTGTGGGAAAGGTGAACTCAATCGACGAGGCAATGAAGCTCGGGGCAAATCATCCGATGGGCCCGCTGGAGCTCGCCGATTTCATCGGCCTGGACACCTGCCTTGCGATCATGAACGTGCTGCATGACGGCTTGGGTGACACCAAGTACCGCCCCTGCCCGCTGCTGTCGAAATATGTCGAGGCCGGATGGCTTGGCCGCAAGACCAAACGCGGCTTCTACGATTACCGCGGCGAAACGCCTGTCCCGACACGCTGAGCCGCGGACGCCGTTCCGGCAAAGATATCAGGTCGGGCGGCTTTTACCCTTGGAAATATCTAGGATGCCGCCTTGCAGAACAGTGCTGCAAACACCGAAATCTACACGACAGGAACCTAGCCGCCGGTCTGTCCGAGCCCCAGCGTCACGTCCCGCAGCCAGCACATCATTTCGCGGTTGCGCCCGCCCCAGTTTTCCAGCTTCTCCGGCGGGATCGGCGCGCCGACAACCGGTGCCTGCGGGCGGTTGCAGGCATGGATCACCTCGTGGATCAGCAGGCCCTGCCGCAGCGTCGGCGAGAGGCGGTTGGCGATCTGGTAGGCACGTGAGTTCTGGCCCGTAAAATGCACGGGCACCACCGTCGCCCCCGACCGCTGGATCATCCGCGCGGTGAAGGGGTTCCATGCCGCCTCCTGCGCCGGGCCGAACAGCGTCTTTGAGGAAGCGACGACCCCTGACGGGAACAGCACGATCACGCCACCCGCCTCGAGCACCTGCATCGCCGCCCGGCGCATCTCGAGGCTCTGCTCGCGCGAATCCGCCTCGTGCGGGAAGGGCACCGGGATCATGAAGCGTTCGACCTCGCTGACACCGGTCAGCAGCGAGCGGGTCAGAATCCGGTAATCCGTGCGCACCCGACCGATGAGTTCGGCGAGCACCATGCCGTCCACCAGCCCGTGCGGGTGGTTCGCGACCACGATCACCGGGCCGGTTTTAGGGATCCGCGCGATCTGTTCCGGGGGCGTGCGCAGCGGGATCCCCATGATTCCGAGCGCCTGTCCCCAGAAGGCCTGCCCCTCGGCCGGCCCCATGCGCTCGAACCGCCGGACCATGCGCAGCAGCGTGAGCTTTCCGGTCAGCCATTCCAGCGCACGTATCGTCGTGGCTTTCCACGGATTGGTGAAGGTGGTTGCATAACTCAGCTTGCGCTTGTCATACGGCGCCGTCACCGGTGGCGGCGCAACGCGTTCGGCATCTGATGAAGATGTCTCAACCATACGGTCGCTTGCGTCCCGTTTCCTGCGTGTCCGGCCCCCCTGCGGTGGCCTCAGCACTCCTCACCAAAGCGGTTGGCGACGAGCGCCTCGATCGCATCGGCGAGAGCCTCTGAATCCGGTCCCTGCGTTTCGATCTCGATCGTCGTCCCGCGGGAGGCGGCGAGCATCAGCAGACCCATGATGCTGTCACCCGAAGCGCTCATTCCGTCCTTGGACACTTCGGCACGGGCATCGAAACCTTCGACCACCTCGACCAACTTGGCCGAAGCGCGGGCATGCAGGCCCTTCTCGTTGACGATCCGCAATTCGCGGCGGGTGGTCTCGGTCATTTTACTCGCCAATCCAATCTAGGTCGCAGGCCCGTGCGCAGTGCCCTGTCCCTCCGGGGTGCCTCCCTGCGGCTTTATGTTCTGGCTGTCAATATACTTGCGCCCCGCTTCGAGCGCGCTGCGCACGGCATCCGTCACGCTCATCTGGCGGCTTTTCGCCAGTTTGATCAGCATGGGCAGGTTCATGCCGTAGAGGATCCGCCGGTTCTCGGGCTGACAGGCCAGAAGGCTGAGATTGGAGGGCGAACCGCCGAACATGTCGGTCACCACCACCACGCCCTGCCCCTCATCCACCGCATCGGCGGCATTGCAGATCTCGTCCTGCTTGACCTGACGGTTGTGATCCGCCTCGATCGCGATGGCCCGAATACCCGATTGCTTGCCCACCACATGCTCGACAGCCGAGAGATATTCCCGTGCAAGGCCGCCATGCGCTACGATCACGATGCCGATCACGCCCGAAATGCTCCGCTCATGTCCAAAACCCGCGTCGATGCGCCCGCGATGCCGCGGCGCTCCAGCTCCCGATGCCTAATTGACACCCGCCAGCCGGCCTGCGCAAGGCCATGCGCCACTTTTTCGGATATTGCGACAGATCGGTGTTGCCCACCGGTACATCCGATGCCGATCGCGAAATGCGCCTTGCCCTCCTCGAGGCTGGCGGGGAGCTGAAAGGTCAGCAGCCCAAGCACGTGATCGACATACGGGACCTGGCGCGGATCTTCGGAAATGTAGTCGGTGACCGCCGGATCGAGCCCGGTAAGGCCCCGCAGTTCCGGCTGCCAGTAGGGATTGTTGAGGAAGCGGCAGTCGAACACGACATCGACGCCATGCGGCAAGCCGCGCTTGTACGAAAAGGAATGCACCGTGACGGCCATGCCCTGCCCGGTTTCGCCCCCGAACCAGCCCTGCAACTCGGCGCGCAGGTCGTGCGGGGTAAGGTCGGTCGTGTCGATCAGGATGTCCGCGCGGCTGCGCACCGTCTCCAGAAGCAGGATCTCCAGCGAGATGCCCTCGCTCGGGGAGCCGTTGGGGGCGAGCGGATGACGGCGCCGGGTCTCGGAGTAGCGCCTCACCAGCACCTCCGGGTTGCAGTCGAGATAGAGGATCTCGAGCCCCTGCTCGCCGCCGCGCGCGCGTAGATCCAGCAGACCGTCGGGTGTGAAGTCGCGGTTGCGCACGTCGAGCCCCAGGGCCAGCGGACGCGGCAGCGCCGGTCCTTCGAGAAGGCGGGGAATGAGGCTGAGCGGTATATTGTCAATCGCCTCGAAACCCAGATCCTCGAGCGCGTTGATCGCGGTCGAGCGGCCCGCCCCCGAGGGGCCGGTGACCAGCAGGACGCGCTGGGTGGATCTTTCTGGGTCCGAAGTCATTTCCGCGCTCCGTCAGGCCTGTCTGCCACCACGCAGATATTGGATCAAAGCTGCGGGAAAATAGGCCTTTGCGACATTGTGAAGCAAGGGCACAGTCACCCCCAGAAGCAATGTATTTCGCACCTGCGGCAATCTTTCACGCTCGCTCACATCCAGATCGACCACGCAGGCCAGCAAAGCCGAAGCAGCTGCTTCTGCCCGCAGCAATCCGACACCGCGCGCCTCGATCATGCCGCGGAGCTGCTCGGGCGATGTGAGGACGATACCCTCTGCCGTCGCTTGCAGAATCACGCGGTCATCGGCGACGAGCTGCGCCCCGCGCGCCATCATTTCGAGCGCCAGAGCGGATTTCCCGCTGCCCGACGCACCGCGGATCAGCGCAGCCCGCGGACCGACGCAGACGGCGGTGGCGTGCAGAATGGTTTCGGCACGAGGTTCCACCGCTCAGATCGGCAGGCCCACGACAAAGCGTGCGCCCAGAGGTTCCGACGTGACGTCCGCCTCGGTCGGGCGGATGTTCTCGGCCCAGATGACACCGCCATGCGCCTCGACGATCTGCTTGGAGATGGCGAGGCCGAGGCCGGAATTGTTGCCGAAATCCGTATCCGGGCGCTGCGAATAGAAGCGCTTGAAGATCTTGGTAAGCGCCTCGTCTGGGATGCCGGGGCCAGTATCCTCGACCACCACCAGCACCCGGTTTTCACGCCGACGCGCCCAGACACGGATTGCATCGCCATCTTCGCAAAAGCTCACCGCGTTGGTGATCAGGTTCACGAAGACCTGCGCCAGCCGCGCTTCGAGCCCGTGAATCTCGATGGGTTTCTTCGGCAGGTCGATGATGAACTCGATGCCCTTCTTGCCGGCATCCTCGCCGAGATACTGCGCGAGGTTCTGCACCATTTCCAGCAGGTCGAAGCGCTGTTCCTCTTCCTTCACCAACTCGCTGTCGAGCCGGGACGCGTTCGAGATGTCGCTCACCAGCCGGTCGAGGCGGCGCACGTCATGTTCGATCACGTCCAGAAGGCGCACCCGGTGCTCTTCCTTCTTGACCATTCGCAGCGAGCCGACAGCTGAGCGCAGACTCGCCAGCGGGTTCTTGATCTCGTGCGCGACATCGGCCGCGAACTGTTCGTTGCCGTCGATCCGGTCGTAGAGAGCCGAAACCATGCCGCGCAGGGCTCCGGACAGGCGGCCGATCTCGTCCGGGCGCGCGGTGAGATCGGGGATACGGATGCGCCCGGGTGAGGTGTTGCGCTTGTTGCGGTCCCGGCCGATCTCGGCCGCGTCGGCAAGATCGGAAATCGGGTTGGCGATGGTCGAGGCGAGCACGAGGCTGAGCCCGATGGAGACAAGCGTCGCGATCACGAACATCTGAAGTACCCGCTCGCGTTCGCTGCGCACCGCGGCATCAATTTCGACCGCGGTCGAGACCATGGCGACCGTGCCGACGATCTGATCGCCCTGCCGGATCGGCGACAATGCGGTGAACAGCGTGTCCCCCGATGGCCCCAGACCGGACCGCACCCGGGTCAGCGACGGATCGCCGGATTCGATCATCCGGCGCATCTGGTCCTCGAGCGGGGCGGAGGCATCCTCGGACCTGAGCCCGAGCAGGCTCGACATGCCCTGCCACACCGAATTCAGGAAGTCGGAGATCACCGTCGGCGCCGTATCCTCGGGCGCCTCGACGGAAATGGCGGGGGGCAGCGTACCCAGCGTTTCGCCGACAAGGAAGTTCGCCGCGTCGAAGATCAGCAGCTCGACCCCGGCACGCAGTTCGAGCCCGGCGACAGTCGCGCCGACATCGATACCCTCCCCGTTGCCGAGGCTTACCGGAGGGACGACGGGAAGCTGTGCTTCGAACACGTCGGCAATCAGCTCGACCTCGCTCTGCATCGCATTGGCACGCTGCACGGCGAGCGTGTCACGCGACGAGTTGAGATAGAGGATTCCGGCAACGAGGACGTTCAGCGCGATCAGGTTGAACGTGATGATCTTGCGCGTCAGCGGAGAGCGGTTGAGCGAAAACAGGCTGCGCCGCGCGCGGCTGTCCTGCAATTCCTTTTCGACATTGCCATCCGGCGCGACCCAATCATCGCCCAGAACGACATCTGCATCCCGGCGTGCACCGGAACGATCACCGCTCGATGTCATGTGCTCGGCCAGGGCCATGATCACTCTTCGTTGTAACGGTAACCGATGCCATAGAGCGTTTCGATCGCCGTGAATTCGTCATCCACGCTGCGCATCTTCTTGCGCAGCCGCTTGATGTGGCTGTCGATTGTGCGGTCGTCCACATAGACCTGATCATCATAGGCGACGTCCATCAGCTGATCCCGGGACTTCACGAAGCCGGGGCGCTGCGCCAGCGCCTGCAGCAGCAGGAATTCCGTGACGGTGAGCGAGACATCCCGCCCCTTCCACACCACGGCGTGGCGCAGCGGGTCCATCGACAGGCTACCACGGGCCATGATCTTTGTCTCTTCAGTATCGCCGACCACATCGCTGGCCACGGCCTCCTGCCGACGCAGCAGCGCGCGGATGCGTTCGACGAGAAGACGCTGCGAAAACGGTTTCTTGACATAATCGTCGGCACCCATCCGCAGACCGAGCACCTCGTCGATCTCGTCATCCTTGGACGTGAGGAAGATCACCGGCATCCTGGATTTCTGGCGCACGCGCTGGAGCAGGTCCATGCCATCCATGCGGGGCATCTTGATGTCGAAGACGGCCATGTCGGGCAGCTTCTTGTTGAAGGCGTCAAGCGCGGCCTGCCCGTCATTGTAGGTCTCGACCTCGAAGCCCTCTGCCTCCAGAGTGATGGAAACGGATGTCAGAATGTTCCTGTCATCGTCCACCAAGGCAATTCTTGACATGGTCAGCTTCCTTGTACTGCTTAATATTACCCAATTTTTTCAATCACTATGTTGGTTTTCATTGCACGCAACAACAGCCAACTGCGAATCAGCGAAGTCTTGAAGCTCAATTGTAGCCAAAATGTGGTAAGGAATGGCTAAATTGCCTCACTTCAACACGTTCTTGGCAAAAATGGTTGCGCTAAACTTGGTCTGGTTGCGCTAAACCCGGCGTGGTTGCGCTAACGATCCGTTTGCATCCTGTTCACGTCGGGAAGCCGCGTGCTAAACCGACCCGTACCAGACGTGATCCGCGTCCGGACGGTGGCGAGTTCGACGCTGCCGGAATTTAGGTCTGCCGCCGATCGCGCGGCTACAGGAGCTTGGCAAATGACATTTGGACGGGTGAACCCGAACTTCCGCCTCGAAGATCAAGGCATCGAGGGGCTGGGGAATGTCTATTACAATCTTATGGAGCCCGCGCTGATCGAAGCCGCGCTCAAACATGGCGAAGGCACGCTCGGCAAGGGCGGCGCCTTTCTGGTCGAGACCGGCCAGTTCACGGGCCGATCGCCCAAGGACAAGCACGTGGTCAAGTCCGAGTCGGTCGCCGACACCATCTGGTGGGAAAACAACGCCCCGATGTCGCCCGAAGGCTTCGACGCGCTGCATGCCGACATGCTCGAACACATGAAGGGCAAGGATTACTACGTGCAGGATCTCGTCGGCGGCGCCGATCCGGCCCATTGCATCGACGTGCGGGTGATCACGGAACTGGCCTGGCACGGGCTGTTCATCCGCCACATGCTGCGCCGTCCGGATCAGGAAGCCGTCGACGAATTCACCGCCGATTTCACCATCATCAACTGCCCGACCTTCAAGGCGGATCCGAAAAGGCATGACTGCCGCTCGGAAACGGTGATCGCGCTGAACTTCGACAAGAAGCTGATCCTGATCGGCAACACCGAATATGCGGGCGAGAACAAGAAGTCGGTCTTCACCCTGCTGAACTACCTGCTGCCCGAAAAGGGCATCATGCCGATGCACTGCTCGGCCAACCACGCGGTCGGCAACCCGGTCGACACCGCGGTGTTCTTCGGCCTGTCGGGTACCGGAAAGACGACCCTCTCCGCCGATCCGTCGCGCGTGCTGATCGGGGATGACGAGCATGGCTGGTCGGATCGCGGCACGTTCAACTTCGAGGGCGGCTGCTACGCCAAGACGATCAACCTCTCCCGCGCGGCCGAGCCGGAGATCTACGACACCACCACCAAGTTCGGCACGGTGATCGAGAACATGGTCTTCGATCCGGAAACCTTCGAGCTCGATTTCGACGACGACTCTCTGACCGCCAACATGCGCTGCGCCTATCCGCTGGACTACATTTCCAACGCCTCCAAGACGGCGCTTGGCGGGCACCCCAAGAACATCATCATGCTGACCTGCGATGCGTTCGGCGTGCTTCCCCCGATCGCGCGGCTGACACCGGCGCAGGCGATGTACCACTTCCTGTCGGGCTTCACCGCCAAGGTTGCGGGCACCGAGCGTGGCGTCACCGAGCCGCAGCCGACCTTCTCGACCTGCTTTGGCGCCCCGTTCATGCCGCGCCGCCCCGAGGTCTATGGCAATCTGCTGCGCGACAAGATCGCCAAGCACGGCGCGACCTGCTGGCTGGTGAATACCGGCTGGACCGGCGGCGCCTTCGGCACCGGGTCGCGCATGCCGATCAAGGCAACGCGGGCACTCCTTTCGGCCGCCCTGAGCGGCAGCCTTGCCGATTCCGAATTCCGCAAGGATCCGAATTTCGGCTTCGAGGTGCCGGTGCAGGTTGAGGGCGTGGCCGAGATGCTGCTGAACCCGCGCCGGACCTGGGACGACAAGGACGCCTATGACGCGCAGGCGGAAAAACTGGTGCAGATGTTCGCCGACAACTTTGCGCAATACGTGCCCTATATCGACGAGGACGTGAAGGCCGCAGCGATCGGCTGAACAGGCCTTGCGCACTTATCACGAAGGCCCCGGTTTGCTGACCGGGGCCTTTTTTGTTCTGTCGGAGACTGGCGTCCGAGCATACGTTCCCATCACGGGAGCGGCATTGCTTCGCTGAAACAATCGGACGCAATCTTGCCAATGCGTGACCTCCGGCGCATCATGTCCGGATGAAAAGCACCCTTCTCAGCCTTGCCCTGATCGCCCTGCCCGGCTGGGCCGCGGCTCAGGTTTCCTTCGACGATTCGAGGATGACCGTCACGCAGGGAATTTTCTGCGAAATCAATTCCGTCGCGACGATGGACGCACCCGGCACAGCCGCTGGCCATATCGAGCTCTATGACCGAACACCGGAATTCCAGTGGCTCGGAAGCGTGGTGCCGACCGTGCCCGGGCTCAGCTTCGGCGTGCGGGTGGATACCGAGGGCGCGCTGTCCTTCGGCGATACGGTGATCACGCTCACCCATCCGCCGCTCAAGGGCACGGATATCAGCGAGCAGACCTATGTGACTGTGCTGGGCGGCGAAGGGCCGTCGGTGAACGCCTACACGTTCGACCTGCCCGAAGAGCTCGTGACCGGCATCTGGACCTTCACGGCGATGCAGAATGGGCGCGAACTTTACCGCGCACAGTTCAACGTGGTTCCGGCCGCGCAGGCCCCCCAGATCGCGGCGGGCTGCGAAAGCAACCTCATGTCGTGAGGCGTGAGCGTCAGGCGAAGAAGGCCCGCCGCAGCAGGTTCAGAGCCGCGATCAACAGCACCAGAAGCGTCGCCTTGCGGAACATCACCTGGTCGATCCGGTCCTGAACCGTACCACCGATCCGCATGCCCAGCACGGCAGGCACGATCAGCAGGAGCGAGAATAGCGCCGATTGCGCGTTGAGCACGCCGGAAACCAGATGCGCGCCGGTCAGCGCCAAGGCACCAAGACCATAGATCACGCCCTGAATGCGCATCTGTTCGCGCTTTTCCGTCCCGAGAGCGGTGAGATACGCCACGACCGGCGGCCCCCAGACCCCGGACATGCCTCCGATGAAACCGGCAAAGGCGCCGATTCCGATCTCGAGCTTGCGGCTCGGGCCACCCGGCAGCTCTCCCTTCCAGCCCAGAAGCTGCGCCGTGGCAAACAGCGCCACAGGTCCGCCGATGACGGAAAGCAGCAGCCAGACAGGCATCACCGTGACGAGCTGAGCCGAGAACAGCAGGAACACGACGCCGACGAGCAGGAACAACCGGGACCGCCTCACCGACTCCCAGGCCGCCGCGGGCCCCTGCCGCAACGCCTGCATCCCGTTGGTGATCAGGGTCGGCAGGATCAGCCCGCCCAGCGCGAGCTCGGGCGAGACGACGGAGCCCAGACCCGATATCATGATCATCGGCATGGCGAATCCGACCACGCCCTTGACGATACCGGCGAGCAGCGTAATTCCTAGACAGATCCCGAGCACCGGCAGGGGCATGAGCGTGAGTAAGGCATCCATGGGCGCCTCTTATCAGAGCATCCTGAGCAAGACCGCAAAAAAGCGCCACGCAATATTTGATCATATAGTCGCATCTCTGGGTATTTTTGTTGCGCTGCACCTGCGAAATGGCTAAGCCCGACGCAGCAAATGAAAGGACGTGATTCATGGCACATGACGGTCAGGACCTGGCACTTACCGACGGCATCCTGCTGCCCGACCTCCTCAGCCTCACCAAGGCGGCGATCGGCCCGGTGGAAGAGATCCTCGAGGCGGGAAAATCGCGTGTGCGCGCCATGGTCGAAGAGAACGGCCGCGTCTCGGGCGCGCTGATCGAAGCCAACCAGACCGCGGCCCACGGCCTTGCCTGGCTCGCGACCTACACCGAATCGCTGCGCCAGATGCAGCACTGGGCCGACATGCTGGTCGAGAGCGGCAAGTTCTCGGAGGTCGAGCAGCTGATCCACCAGATCGCGTTCGGCGAATATCTCAACCAGATCGTCGGCGGCATCCCGATGAGTCAGGGCGAGATCCTGCGCCTGTCCGATCTGGGCATCCCGCACAAGGTCGCAGCCGTGCTCGACTCCGCCGAGATCGAGCAGCTGCGCGGTGCAGGCAACACGCAGGCCGCACGCACCCGGCTCGTCGAACTGATGCAGGAGCGCTCTGCCGAGATCACGGTCGGCGCCTCCGGCCTTGATGACGAGCTCGAGATGATCCGCGAGCAGTTCCGCCGCTTCTCGGTCGACAAGGTCGAGCCCCATGCCCATGAATGGCATCTCAAGGACGAGCTGATCCCGATGGAGATCATCGAGGAGCTGGCCGATCTGGGCGTGTTCGGCCTGACCATCCCCGAGGAGCATGGTGGTTTCGGCCTCTCCAAGGCGTCGATGGTGGTGGTGTCCGAAGAGCTGTCGCGCGGCTATATCGGCGTCGGCTCGCTCGGCACCCGGTCGGAAATCGCCGCCGAGCTGATCCTTGCCGGCGGCACGGACGAGCAGAAGGCTAGCTGGCTGCCGCGGCTCGCCTCGGGGGAGATCCTGCCGACGGCGGTCTTCACCGAACCCAATACCGGCTCCGACCTTGGCGCGCTGCGCACCCGCGCTGTGAAGGGCGATGATGGCGATTACACCGTGACCGGCAACAAGACCTGGATCACCCATGCCGCGCGCACCCATGTGATGACCCTGCTGGCGCGGACCGATCCCGAAACGACCGACTACAAGGGGTTGTCGATGTTCCTCGCGGAAAAGACTCCGGGCACCGACGAGGCACCCTTCCCGACCGAGGGCATGAGCGGCGGCGAGATCGAGGTTCTGGGCTATCGCGGCATGAAGGAATACGAGCTGGCCTTCGACGGCTTCAAGATCAAGGGCGAGAACCTGCTGGGTGGCGAGACCGGCAAGGGCTTCAAGCAGTTGATGGAGACCTTCGAATCGGCCCGCATCCAGACCTCCGCCCGCGCGATCGGCGTGGCGCAGTCGGCTTTGGATGTGTCGATGAAATATGCGCAGGACCGCAAGCAGTTCGGCAAATCGCTGATCGACTTCCCCCGCGTCTCCGGCAAGCTCGCGATGATGGCGGTGGAGATCATGGTGGCGCGGCAGCTCACCTATTTCTCGGCCAGAGAAAAGGACGAGGGGCGGCGCTGCGACCTAGAGGCCGGGATGGCGAAGCTGCTGGGTGCGCGCGTGGCCTGGGCCTGTGCGGACAATGGCCTGCAGATCCATGGCGGAAACGGCTTCGCGCTGGAGTACGCCATCAGTCGGATCCTGTGCGACGCGCGAATCCTCAACATCTTCGAAGGCGCCGCCGAGATCCAGGCGCAGGTCATCGCGCGGCGGCTGCTGGGCTGATCTGATCGCGGGGGGGTTGGCCCGGGGGGGGCAACCCCCGGGCCAACCGGGATATTTTTTGACCCGGAGAACCTTGGTGCTTTTGGGCACGGGGTTCAGGCGTCCTTGCGGATCGCGGCGTTCTGCGGGTCGTAGGGGCTGTCCTCGGTCACGGTCGCGTCCCAGAGCTTGTTCAGCATCTTGACCCTGAGAACGGTGCCGACAGCGGCGTGCTCCGGTTTCACGTAGCCCATCCCGATACTCTTGCCAAAGGCGACCGAATAGCCACCGGAGGTCAGGCGACCCACGCGGGTGCCGTCCTGGGCGTAAAGCGCCTCGCGGCCCCAAGGGTCGGCATCCTCGGGCCCGTCGATCAGCAGCGTGATGCAAGTGCTGCGAATGCCAGTCGCCTCCATCGCCGCCTTGCCGTTGAACTCCTTGGACAGGTCCACGAAACGCGGCAGGTCGGCCTCGATCGGGGTCGCGTCGCGCCCCAGTTCGTTACCGAAGGCACGGTAGGATTTCTCCTGCCGCAGCCAGTTCTGGGCGCGGGCGCCGACGAGTTTCATTCCATGCGGCTCGCCAGCCTTTTCGAGCAGGTCGAAAAGATAGCTCTGCATCTCGATAGGGTGGTGCAGCTCCCAGCCAAGCTCGCCCGTATAGGCGACGCGGATGGCGCGGACCGGGCACATGCCGAGCTCGATGTCGCGCATCGTGAGCCAAGGGAAGCGCTTGTTGGTGAGCGCGCTCGCCGGGTCGGCATCCTTGATCACCGCGTTCAGCACGTCACGGGATTTCGGTCCTGCAATGGCGAAGACGCCGTACTGGGTGGTGACGTTCTGGATCTCGATATAGCCGAAATCGGGCGCCTTGTCGGCGGCTGACTTGCGCAGGAAATCGGCGTCGTAATCGGTCCACGCGCCTGCCGAGACGAGGTAATATTCATCCTCGGCGAGCCTCACGATCGTATACTCGGTCCGCGTCGTGCCCTTGTCGGTCAGAGCATAGGTGAGGTTGATGCGCCCGACCTTTGGCAGCTTGTTGCAAGTGAACCAGTCGAGGAAAGCTGTCGCGCCGGGTCCCTTGACCACGTGTTTCGTGAAGGCCGAGGCGTCGACGAGGCCGACGCCTTCGCGGATCGCCGTTGCCTCGGCCACGGCATATTGCCACCAGCCGCCCCGGCGGAAGGAGCGCGCGTCATGGTCGAAACTGTCGGGAGCGTCGAGCGGGCCGAAATAGTTCGGGCGCTCCCAGCCGTTCACATGGCCGAACTGCGCGCCACGCGCCTTTTGCCGCTCATAGGCGGGCACGGTGCGCAGGGGGCGGCATGCGGGACGCTCTTCGTCCGGATGATGCAGGACAAATACGTGATCATAGGCTTCTTCGTTCTTGCGGGCCGCGTATTCGGTGGTGATCCACGAGCCGAAACGCTTGGGGTCGAGCGAGGCCATGTCGATCTCTGCCTCGCCCTGCGTCATCAACTGGGCAAGGTAGTGGCCGGTGCCGCCCGCCGCCGTGATCCCGAAGGAAAAACCCTCGGCCAGCCACATGTTGCGCAGGCCGGGCGCGGGGCCGACGAGCGGGTTGCCATCGGGCGTGTAGCAGATCGGACCGTTGAAATCGTCCTTGAGACCCACGGTTTCCGAGGTCGGAATCCGGTGGATCATCGCCATGTATTCCTCTTCGATCCGCTCGAGATCGAGCGGGAAGAGATCGGCGCGGAAGCTGTCGGGCACGCCGTATTCGAACCGTGCCGGAGCGCCCTTCTCGTAGGGGCCGAGGATCCAGCCGCCGCGTTCTTCGCGGACGTACCACTTGGCATCGGCGTCGCGCAGGACAGGGTGCTGGTCGTGGGTCTTGCGGTAGTCGACCAGCGCGGGGTCAGGTTCGGTCACGATGAACTGATGTTCGACCGGAATCGCCGGGATCTTGATGCCGAGCAGCTTTGCCGTGCGCTGCGCGTGGTTGCCGGTGGCGGTGACGACATGCTCGGCGTGGATCACAGAGGTCTCTTCAGAGGCCACCAGGTTGCCGCCCTTCTCGATCATCTTGGTGATGCCCACCTCCCAGTGATCGCCGCACCAGGTGTAGCTGTCGACCTGCCATTTGCGTTCGATCACGACGCCGCGCTGGCGGGCTCCTTTGGCCATGGCCATCGTGACGTCGGCGGGGTTGATGTAGCCATCGGTCGGATGAAAGATCGCGCCCTTGAGGTCGTCCGTGCGCACCAGCGGCCAGCGCTCCTTGATCTGCGCAGGGGTCAGCCATTCGAAGGGCACGCCGCAGGTTTCGGCGGTGGTGGCGTAGAGCATGTATTCGTCCATGCGCGCATCGGTCTGCGCCATGCGCAGGTTGCCGACCACGGCGAAACCGGCATTGAGCCCGGTCTCTTCCTCGAGCGTCTTGTAGAACTTGATCGAGTGGTCGTGGATATGGGTCGTGGCGAAGGACATGTTGAAATAGGGCAAGAGGCCCGCCGCATGCCAGGTCGAACCGGAGGTCAGTTCGTCGCGTTCGAGCAGCATGACATCGTCCCACCCGGCCCGGGCGAGGTGATAGGCGATCGAGGTGCCGACAGCGCCGCCGCCGACGACCAGTGCTTTGACGTGGGTCTTCATGAATGTGCTACTCCCGCAGGCTTCGCGCCCTGCATAGCGCAGCGCAGGCGGGGCCGACGACTTGGCCCGACCTGTCATGTCTGGAAAACGACGCGGCGTGAAAGGCTGCTTCAGAGCGACGCGACTCGGGTTCCGGCGCAACAGTCGCGGGCGGCGTGGATGCGCGCCGGACCCTGCTGCCGGGCTGCCTCGGCGGGCGGTCGGAAGGCGATTTTTCCTGCCAGGGCATGGCTGTGGCAGTTTCATGCTGATCAACTCAAGACGGACCCTTTCGCTGCTCTCGATCCGTGCCTATAAGGGCCACCGGCCTGCCTCGGGAGAGTCGCGGGCCTAAATCGGTATTGGGGCACGACATATGTTTGGACTGGAAAAACTCGCGGGTCTGTTCTCGGCGGACATGGCCATTGACCTCGGGACGGCGAACACGCTGATCTACGTCAAGGGACGCGGGATAGTGCTTTCGGAACCCTCCGTCGTGGCCTACCACATCAAGGACGGGGTGAAGAGAGTGCTGGCCGTGGGCGAGGATGCGAAGCTGATGCTGGGCCGCACGCCGGGCAGCATCCAGGCGATCCGGCCCATGCGCGAAGGCGTGATCGCGGATTTCGACGTCGCCGAAGAGATGATCAAACACTTCATCCGCAAGGTCCACAAACGCTCGACCTTTTCCAAGCCCAAGATCATCGTCTGCGTGCCGCACGGGGCAACCCCGGTCGAGAAGCGCGCGATCCGCCAGTCGGTTCTGTCCGCCGGTGCGCGCCGCGCCGGACTGATCGCCGAGCCGATCGCAGCCGCCATCGGGGCCGGCATGCCGATCACCGATCCGACCGGCAACATGGTCGTCGATATAGGGGGAGGCACGACCGAAGTGGCCGTGCTTTCGCTGGGCGACATCGTCTATGCCCGCTCGGTGCGCGTCGGAGGCGACCGGATGGACGAGGCGATCATCAACTACCTGCGCCGCCAGCAGAACCTGCTCGTGGGTGAATCGACCGCCGAGCGGATCAAGACCAGCATCGGCACGGCGCGCATGCCCGATGACGGGCGCGGCTCGTCGATGCAGATCCGCGGGCGCGACCTGCTGAACGGCGTGCCGAAGGAAACCGAGATAAGCCAGGCGCAGGTGGCCGAGGCACTTGCAGAGCCGGTGCAGGCGATCTGCGAGGCGGTGATGACCGCGCTGGAGGCGACACCGCCGGATCTTGCGGCGGATATCGTGGACCGCGGCGTGATGCTGACTGGAGGCGGTGCACTGCTCGGCGATCTGGACCTCGCCCTGCGCGAACAGACCGGGCTCGCCGTGTCGATTGCCGACGAATCGCTGAACTGCGTTGCCCTCGGCACCGGAAAGGCGCTCGAATACGAAAAGCAGCTGCGCCACGCGATTGACTACGACAGCTGACCCCCTCACCTTTTGAGCCAAAGGGGAACTTGTGGCACGGGACCGCTTCAACGGCGACGAATATACCGGTCCGCTGAAGCGTCTGCTTCTGGCGGTTCTGGTGCTGAGTCTGCTGGGGCTCTTTCTGGTCTGGCGGATCGATTCGCCCCGGGTTGAACGGTTCCGCGCACAGGTGCTGGACACTGTGGTGCCGAATTTCGAATGGGCGATGGCGCCCGTCACCGCGTCGGTCAAGCTGCTGCGGGATTTCCGCAGCTACAACAACATCTACGAACAGAACCAGGAATTGCGGCGCGAGCTGCGGCAGATGACGTCGTGGAAGGAAGCCGCCCTGCAGCTCGAGCAGGAGAATGCCCGGCTGCGCGATCTCAACAACGTGCGGCTCGACCCGCGGCTGACATATATCACGGGCGTGGTGCTCGCGGATTCGGGATCTCCGTTCCGCCAGACGGTGCTGATCAACGTGGGCAGCCGCGACGGGATCGTGGATGGCTGGGCGACCATGGACGGGATCGGCCTCGTGGGGCGGATCTCGGGCGTCGGGGACACAACCAGCCGGGTGATCCTGATCACCGACGCGACCAGCCGAATTCCCGCCGTCATCCAGCCTTCGGGCCAACGGGCGCTGATCGTGGGGGACAATACCGCTGCGCCGCCGATCGATTTCCTTGAAAACCCCGACCTCGTGCGCCCGGGCGACCGGATCGTGACCTCGGGTGACGGCGAGGTCTTTCCGCCCGGACTGCTGATCGGCCAGGTGGCGCAGGACCCGGGCGGGCGGCTGCGCACGCGGATGGCGGCCGACTACGAACGGCTGGAATTCCTGCGGGTGCTGCGCGATCACGGTGCGCGCAAGGTAAGCCAGCCCAGCGCCCTGATCCTGCCCGATGTGCCGCCCGGCACGGGAACGCCGCCGCCCTCGGATACGCCCGCAGCTCCCGCGGGAGGCAATGATGGTTGATCAGAGCGCAGCCCGGACCTGGACCATGCGTGCGGCCTTCATCGGCATCAGCCTGCTGATCATGTTCTTTCACCTGCTGCCGCTCGAGACGACGCCGCGCCGCTGGGCCTCGCCCGACCTTCTGGTCTGCCTGTGCTTTGCCTGGGCGCTGCGGCGGCCCGACTACGTGCCCGCCCTCGCCGTAGCGGGCGTGATGCTGCTCGCGGACCTCATGTTCCAGCGCCCGCCCGGTCTCTGGGCCGCGCTGGTCGTGATGGCGGTGCACTGGCTGAAACTGCGCGAACGGCGGCAGCGCGAAACGACGTTTCTTCTCGAATGGTTTACCGTGGCGGGCTGTCTCATCACCATAACGGTGATATACAGACTGGTGTTGCTGATCCTCATCGTGCCGTCCGGCGCGCCGTTCCTGACGCTGATGCAGCTGGCCATGACCATCCTGTTCTACCCAGTGGTGGTCGTGCTGTCGCATCTGGCATTCGGCGTGCGCCGCTCGGCCCCCGGTGAGGTGGACAGATTGGGACATTCGCTATGAGACGCACTCCGAGAGATTCCGCCGAGAGCGTGCGCAAGATTTCGCGCCGGGGCGTGATGCTGGGCGGGCTGCAACTGGGATTCGCCGGGGTTCTGGCGGCACGGATGCAGTTCATGCAGGTCGATCAGGCCGATGAATTCCGCCTGCTGGCCGAGGAAAACCGGATCAACCTGCGCCTGATCCCGCCTGCGCGCGGCCAGATCTTCGATCGCAACGGTCTCATCATCGCCGAGAACGAACCGGCCTACCGCATCACGATGGTGCGTGAGGATGCGGGCGACGTCGCGGACGTGATCGCTCGGCTTTCCAACCTCGTCGAGCTCGACGAGGACGAGCTGAACCGGGCGCTCGCCGAGATGAACCGCTCGGCCCCGTTCCTGCCGATCACGATCGCGGATCGGGTAAGCTGGGAAGACATCAGCCGGATTGCGGTGAACGCCCCTGCCCTGCCCGGCGTCACTCCCGAAGTCGGCCTGTCGCGGCATTACCCGATGACGACCGCCTTTGCCCATGTCGCGGGCTATGTCGGCCCGGTAAGCGAGCGCGACCTTGCACGCTACGAGGATCCCGAGCCGGTGCTGCGCATCCCGCGGTTCCAGATCGGCAAGGTCGGCGTGGAGGCGAAATACGAAGAGATGTTGCGCGGCCGGGCCGGTGCCAAGCGGGTCGAGGTCAATGCCGTGGGCCGCGTGATGCGCGAACTCGACCGCCGCGAGGGCGAGGCCGGTGCCGATCTGCAGCTGACCCTCGACGCACGTCTGCAGGACTACGTGCGCGCCCGGCTGGGCGAGGAGAGCGCCAGCGTGGTCGTGATGGATCTCGAACATGGCGACGTGCTCGCCATCTCCTCCTCGCCCGCCTACGACCCCAACAAGTTCGTGCGCGGCATCTCTGTCGACGATTACGGCGTGCTGCGGGACAACGACCGCCGCCCGCTTGCCTCCAAAACCGTGCAGGATGCCTATCCGCCCGGCTCGACCTTCAAGATGGTCACGGCGATGGCAGCCATCGATGCAGGCGTCATCGGCCCCGAAGAGACAGTCTGGTGCCCCGGCTACCTCGAAGTCGGCGGACGGCGTTTCCACTGCTGGAAACATGCCGGTCACGGGCACATGAACCTCGAACAGTCGCTGCGCGAAAGCTGCGACGTCTATTACTACGATCTCGCCCTCAAGGTCGGGATCGAGAACATCGCCGCGATGAGCCGCAAGCTCGGGCTCGGCATCGCCCATGACATGCCGATGTCGGCGGTGACCTCTGGTCTGATCCCCGACAAGGCCTGGAAACAGCGGGAACGCGGGGCCGACTGGGTGATCGGCGACACAGTGAACGTGGCGATCGGCCAGGGCTATGTGCTGACCTCGCCGTTGCAGCAGGCGGTAATGACCGCGCGTCTCGCGACCGGGCGCAGCATCTCACCGCGTCTGGTGAAATCGATCGACGGGGTCGAGACGCCGTCGTTGGGGGGCGAGAGCCTCGGGCTGAACGAAAACCACCTGCGCTGGATCCGGCGCGCGATGTATTCCGTCTCCAACAACCGGCGCGGCACCGGTTACGGCTCGCGTATCTCCGAAGAGGCCTTCCAGATGGCCGGCAAGAGCGGCACGAGCCAGGTGCGCAACATCAGCGCGGCCGAGCGCGCGCGCGGCGTGATCAACAATAACGACCTGCCGTGGAACCGGCGTGACCACGGGCTGTTCGTGAACTTTGCCCCCTATGACAATCCCAGGATCGCCGTCTCAGTCGTTGTCGAGCATGGCGGCGGCGGTTCGTCCGCAGCGGCACCGATCAGCCGCGACGTGACGCTTCAGGCGCTCTACAAGGGCGACCCGCCCCTGTCGGCCTACCCCTCGAAGGATCATGAACGCATCAAGGAGCAGCAGGAGCGTCTGAGCCGAATACGCCAGACCCGCGATCCGGACGGGCCGAGCCGCGCATGAGCTACCTTGAATATTCCGTCAAGACGGTCCCGGCCGGTCTGCGCAAGGTTCTCTACCTAAACTGGCCGCTGGTGCTGCTGCTCACGGCCGTTGCCTCGGTCGGGTTCCTGATGCTCTATTCGGTGGCGGGTGGCTCGTTCATGCCCTGGGCCGAACCGCAGATGAAGCGCTACCTGCTCGGCCTTTCGGCGATGTTCATGGTCGCGCTGGTGCCGATCTGGTTCTGGCGCAACATGTCCGTCGTGGCCTACCTCGTGTCGATCGCGCTACTGGTCGTGGTGGAATTCTTCGGCTCTGTCGGGATGGGTGCGCAGCGCTGGATCGACCTCGGGTTCATCCGTCTGCAGCCCTCGGAGCTCATGAAGATCACGATGGTCATGCTGCTCGCCGCCTATTACGACTGGCTGCCTATCCGTAAAACCTCCGGAATCCTCTGGGTGCTGATCCCGGTAATGCTGATCCTCGCGCCGACCGCGCTGGTTCTGACACAGCCGGACCTTGGCACCGCGCTGCTGCTCGTGATCGGCGGCGGGCTGATGATGTTCCTTGCCGGTGTGCACTGGGCCTATTTCGCCACCGTGATCGCCGCCGGTGTCGGGGTCATCGCCACCGTGCTCAAGAGCCGGGGCACCGACTGGCAGATGCTGAAAGAATACCAGTTCCGGCGCATCGATACCTTTCTGGATCCCAATTCCGACCCGCTTGGCGCGGGCTACCACATCACGCAGGCCAAGATTGCCATGGGCTCGGGCGGCTGGACCGGGCGCGGCTTCATGCAGGGCACGCAGTCACGGCTGAACTTCCTGCCGGAAAAGCACACCGACTTCATATTCAACACTCTGGCCGAGGAATTCGGCTTTGTCGGCGCGGTGTCGCTGCTGGTTCTCTACGTGCTGATCCTGGTGTTCTGCATCACCTCGGCGCTGCAGAACCGTGACCGCTTTTCGTCGCTGCTGATCCTCGGGGTCGGCCTGACATTCTTCCTCTACTTTGCCGTCAACATGTCGATGGTCATGGGGCTCGCCCCCGTCGTCGGCGTGCCGCTTCCGCTGGTGAGCTATGGCGGGTCCGCCATGCTGGTGCTCATGGTGGCCTTCGGCCTCGTGCAGAGTGCGCATATCCACAGACCGAGGTAACGATGACCGTCAACATCCTGTTCGCCGCGCAAGCAGACCGCTGGGCGCAGTACGAAACACCGCTGACCGAGGCGCTGGACGCCACTGGGCTGGACTATGACCTGCGCACAGAATTCGCGCCGCAGGATGTAGATTACATCGTCTACGCCCCCAACAGCGACGTGCAGGACTTCACGCCCTACACGCGGCTCAAGGTGGTGATGAACCTCTGGGCCGGGGTCGAGGGGGTGGTGACGAACGACACCCTCGACGTACCGCTGACCCGGATGGTGGACGAAGAGGGTCTGACGCAAGGCATGGTGGAATGGGTCACCGGGCATGTGCTGCGCCATCACCTCGAGATGGACCGGCATATCGTCAATCCCGATCATGTCTGGGACCACGCACCGCCGCCGCTTTCAAAGGACCGCCCCGTCACGATCCTGGGCTTCGGCGCGCTTGGGCAGGCCTGTGCCGCCGCCCTGATCGCTCTCGGTTTTCCGGTGACTGGGTGGAGCCGGTCCGGACACCCGATGGACGGCGTCACGACCCATGCCGGTGCCGAGGGCCTGCCAAAGGCGCTGACGGACGCGCAGATCGTCGTGCTGCTGCTGCCCTCGACCCCCGCGACCGAGAACACGCTGGATGCCGAGACGCTGGCGCAGCTGCCCGAAGGTGCTGTGATCATCAATCCCGGGCGCGGACCGCTGATCGACGATGCGGCCCTGATCGCGGCGCTCGACAGCGGCCATATCGGCCATGCGACGCTCGACGTCTTCCGCGTGGAACCGCTGCCGCAGGACGATCCCTACTGGGCGCATCCGCGGGTAACCGTCACGCCGCACATCGCCTCGGAAACCCGGCCCGACAGTGCGGCGCGGGTGATTGCCGGGAACATCCGCCGCAACGAAGCGGGCGAAGGCCTGCTGCATCTTGTGGACCGCGGCGCGGGATACTGATAGGGCCAGCGCGCAGCAGGAGTTTGCCCCATGTCCTTTGACCGTTCGCTCAAGATCGCGCCGTCGATCCTCTCCGCCGATTTCGCCAATTTCGGCGCCGAGATACAGGCCGTCGAGGCACAGGGCGCCGACTGGATCCATGTCGATGTGATGGACGGGCATTTCGTGCCCAACATCACCTTCGGCCCGGCCATGTGCGCCGCGATACGACCCCACATCAAGACGGTGATGGACGTGCATCTGATGATCGCGCCTGTCGATCCCTATATCGAGGCCTTCGCCGAAGCAGGCGCAGATTTCATCACCGCCCATGTCGAGGCGGGACCCCACATCCACCGCACGCTTCAGGCGATCCGCGGCGCAGGCTGCAAGGCGGGCGTCGCGCTCAACCCCGGCACTCCAGCCGAGGCTGTGGCGCCGCTGCTCGACATGATCGACATGGTCTGCGTGATGACGGTGAACCCGGGCTTCGGCGGACAGAAGTTCATCCATAGCTGCGTCTACAAGGTGCGCGCGCTGCGCCAGATGATCGGCGACCGCGAGATCCACATCGAGATCGACGGCGGTGTCGACCCGGCCACGGCGCCACTGGTCACCGCGGCCGGGGCAGATGTTCTGGTCGCGGGCTCTGCCGTGTTCCGGGGCGGATCCGTGTCGGACCCGGCGCCGTATGGCGAGAATATCCGCGCCATCCGCGCGGCCTGCTGAGCGACTGGTCGAGCTCTGCGCGGCACTGCAAGGAACTGGAAACTGCTTATCCCTTCCGGTAGCGGAACACACCCGTGCCTGTCGCGATGAGCTCTCCGGTCTCGTCCACAACGCTTGCATCGGCAAAGAAGGTGCTCTTTCCCCCGCCGGTCTGACGCCCCTCTCCGATCAGCAGGCTCCCCTTGGGCCGTGACAGGTATTGCACGTTCAGCGACAGGGTCAGCGCCATCTGCCGGACTTCGGGATCACCCGTCCAGCAGCCGGCATAGCCCATCACCGTGTCGATCAGCGATGCATGCGCGCCGCCATGTGGGTTGCCGTGCCGGTTCATAATGAATGGCGCGAGCGGCATCTCGAACCGCGCCCAGCCCTGTGACCAGCCGGTCATGGTCATGCCAAGATGGGCGGAATAGGGATATTCCGCCTCACGGAACCTAGGATCCATCTTCGTCATGCCTGCGCCGCCTCCAGTCCCAGTTCCGCGAAACGCGGCACGAAGGAGCCGAGCCGCAGCGCCTTTTCGGGGTTGGAGGCATTGCCGTCAAGCGCCCGCTTCTTCACCCCCTGCAAGATCGCCGCCATGCGGAAGAAGGCGAAGGCGACGTAGAAACCGAAGCCCGAAATATGGTCGATCCCGCGCCGCCTGCAATATTGTGCGACGAATTCGGTATCGGAGGGCAGGCCAAGAGCGGCACGGTCGACCCCCGCAAGCCCGCGCCCTTCGGGACCGGGCGGCAGTTGCCACTGCATGATCACGCCCGCGAGATCCGCAAAAGGATGACCGAGGGTCGAGAGCTCCCAGTCGAGTACGGCCCGACAGTCCGGCCCATCATGGGCAAAGAGCATGTTGTCGATGCGGTAGTCGCCATGCACCAGCGTGCGCTGGCCGTCCACAGGCGGCAGGTGGGCGCCCAGCCAGTCGATCAGCGCGTCCATCATAGCGACCTCGCCCGTTTCCGATGCGCGGTACTGCTTGGTCCAGCGGCCAAGCTGTCGTTCATAGTAGTTTCCCGGCGGGCCGTAATCGCCAAGACCGACGGCATCGATGTTCACGGAATGGATCGCCGCCAGAACGCGGTTCATCTCGTCCAGAATCGCGGTGCGGTCCTTCCGCCCCATCTCCGGCAGCGACGGATCGTCGATGTTGCGCCCGTCCACATGCTCCATCACGTAGAACATCGAGCCAAGGATGCTCTCGTCCTCGCAAAGCGCCAGCATCTTGGGGACCGGAACCTCCGTACCTGCCAGCGCGCGCTGGACACGGAATTCGCGGTCGACCGCATGGGCGGATTTGAGCAGCACTCCGGGTGGTTTGCGACGCAGGACCAGAGTACGCCCGCCGTCCGTCAGCCTGTAGGTGGGGTTGGATTGGCCCACGTCGAACTTTTCAACCGCAAGCGGTACGTCAAGCGAGATCCCCTGCGCGCGCAGCCAGCCCGCAACGGAGTCGAGTTCCGCGTCATTCATCGCTCAGACCTTGTCATTGACGTATTTGCGCAGCTCGGCCCGGGCCACCTGGCGACGATGCACCGCGTCCGGGCCGTCGGCAAAACGCAGGGTGCGCACATGGGTCCACATATGGGCAAGGTCGAAATCCTGGCTGATTCCTCCGGCGCCGTGCATCTGCATCGCCTCGTCGATCACCTTGCCCGCCATCAGCGGGGCCACGACCTTGATCTGCGAAATCCATGGCTGCGCCTCGCGCACGCCTTTCGTGTCCATCATCCAGGCTGCCTTGAGGCAGAGCAGCCGCGCCATCTCGATCTCCATCCGGGCATTGGCGATGATGTCGTAATTCGCCCCGAGCTCGACCAGCTTCTTGCCGAACGCCTCGCGCGCGAGTCCCCGCTTGCACATCATCGCAAGCGCCTTTTCCGCCTGACCGATGGCCCGCATGCAGTGATGGATGCGCCCCGGCCCGAGACGGCCCTGCGCCACCTCGAATCCGCGCCCCTCGCCCAGCACGACATTTTCGACGGGCACGCGCACATCCGTAAAACGCAGATGCAGATGCCCGTGCGGCGCATCATCCTGACCGAAGACCTGCATCGGACGCAGCTTCTCGACGCCGGGCGTTTCGGGATCCATCACGAACATCGTGTGGCGCGCATGTTTGGGCGCGTCGGGATCGGTCATGGCCATCACGATATAGAGCCCGCAGCGCGGATCGCCGGCGCCGGAAATCCACCACTTCTCGCCATTGAGAACGTAGTGATCGCCATCCCGCACCGCGCGGAATTTCAGCTGCGCCGCATCGGACGAGGCGATATCCGGCTCGGTCATCACATAGGCCGAGCGGATCTCGCCCTCGAGCAGACGGCCCAGCCAGCGGTCCTTGTGCGCCTGCGTGCCGTAGCGCTCCAGCACTTCCATGTTGCCGGTATCGGGGGCGTTGCAGTTGAACACTTCGGCCGCGATGCCGACCTTGCCCATTTCCTCAGCGAGGTAGGCATATTCCACCGTGGTCAGGCCATAGCCGCGCTCGGACCCTGTCAGCCAGAAATTCCACAGCCCACGCTCGCGGGCCATCGCCTTGAGCCCGTTCAGGATCTCGAGCTGGCGGTCGGTGTGCCGGAACCGGTCGCCGGAGGGATGCCTGCCCACCTCGGCATGGAATTCGGCGTCAAGCGGCGCGATCTCGTTCTCGACCATCTCGCGCACCTGCGCGATCAGCGGCGCCACGCGCTCGGTTACTCCTAGATCCATCTTCTCTTCCTTCGCCTGCAAAACCGGTTGATCCGCTGGCGGACCAGCGCCGGTTCTGCCTTGTTTTTGCTCTCGTGTAGCCTCCGGAACGGTCAGCCGACATCCGGCAGCCGATACCCCTCGAACTGCTTGCGCAGGGTCATCTTGGACACCTTGCCCGTCGCCGTCATCGGCAATTCCTCGACGAATTCGAGCGCATCCGGAAGCTGCCATTTCGCGACCGACACCAGAAGCATGTCGTGCAATTCATCCAGCGTCGGCTTTTCCTCACCCTTGGGCACCACCACCAGAAGCGGACGCTCTTCCCATTTGGGATGCGGGATCGCAATCACGGCGCAGTTGGAAACCTTGGGGCTGCCCATCACGATGTTCTCGAGGTCGATCGAGCTGATCCACTCGCCGCCCGACTTGATGAGATCCTTGCTGCGGTCCTGAATGCTCAGGAAGCCGTGCTCGTTGATCGTCGCCACATCACCGGTGCCGAACCAGCCCTCGGCATCGATCACCTTGGCGCTGGCCTCGGGGTTGTTGAAATAGCCGGAAACGATGGTGTTGCCGCGGACGTACAGCTCGCCCATCGCCTTGCCATCATGCGGCAGCGGATTGCCCGCTTCGTCGACGATCTTGAGCTCGACACCAAAGAGGCGGCGGCCCTGCAGCGCCTTGAGCCGCATCTGTTCGGCCCAGGGCAGTTCCTTCATCGGGGCCGATAGCTGACCATGCGTGCCGACGGGCGACATTTCGGTCATGCCCCAGGCATGGCAGACATCGATCCCGGCCTTCTCGAAACCTTCGATCATGCTGCGCGGCGCGGCGGACCCGCCGACCATCACCTGCTCGAACGCATCCGGCGGGGCGCCGCGCTTCTCGATTTCGGCGCGCAGACCCAGCCAGACGGTGGGCACGCCCCAGGCCGAGGTCACTTTCTCGGCCTCCATCAGTTCGTAGAGCGATGCGCCGTCCAGTTTCGGCCCGGGCATGACCAGCGATGCCCCCGCCAGCGGCGCAGCATAGGGCAGCCCCCAGGCGTTGACGTGGAACAGCGGCACGACCGGCAAGACATTGGCGCCTTCCTTGAGGCTCTTGTTCAGGGTGATCGCGACGACCATCGCATGCATCACGGTCGAACGATGGGTGTAGAGCGCGCCCTTGGGGTTTCCCGTGGTGCCGGATGTGTAACAGAGTGCTGAGGCCGTCTGCTCGTCGAGATCGGGCCAGTCATATTTTGTGGACTCGCCGTCAAGGATCTCCTCGTAACACAGCAGGTCGAGCTTGCTGTCAGGCATGTGCGCCCGATCGGTCAACACCACGAGTTTCAGCGATTTCGGCAGATGTTCGGCCAACGCCTCGATCAGCGGGACGAAGGTCAGATCGACGCAGAGCACCTTATCCTCGGCATGGCCGATGATATAGAGCATCTGCTCGGCCGACAGGCGCGGGTTGATGGTGTGGCAGATCGCCCCCATGCCCGAGACGCCGTAGTAGATCTCGAAATGACGGTAACCGTTCCAAGCAAGCGTCGCGACCCGGTCACCATGGCCGATCCCGAGCTTGCCCAGCCCATGGGCAAGCTGCGCCGCGCGCTCGTAGGCTTCCGTGTAGGTTTCGCGGTGGATATCGCCTTCGGTGCGCACGGAAACGATGCCCGCCACCGGATGTGCGCCTGACGCGTATCGCAGGATCTCGATGATCGAGAGCGGTTGGTTCATCATCATGCCGTGCATCTGGCCCTCCCTTGCCTTCTGCTTTAGTCGTGCGGGCAGTTTGTGCAATGCAACGCACCGGACGCAAGCCCGATCTTCCGGTGACGTTCCGACAGAAGGATGACTCCATGACTGACACCATGACCCGCATCGCCCTCGCCCGCCGCCCGAAGGGTTCGCCCGTGCCAGAGGATTTCTCGCTCGAGACCTCTGCCCTGCCCGAATTGGGTTCGGGCGAGGTTCTCGTAGCGGTCACGCACCTGTCGCTCGACCCCTACATGCGGGGCCGGATGGATGATGCGAAAAGTTACGCCGCCTCGGTGGATATCGGCGGCACGATGACCGGTCAGGGCGTGGGGCGCGTCGTCGCCTCCAAAGCCGACGCATTCGCCGAAGGTGACATGGTGATCGGCGGAACCGGATGGGCAAGCCACGCCGTGCTGCCCGCGGATGAACTGCGCAAGCTCGACGACAGCCTGCCGCCATCGACCGCCCTGGGCGTCCTCGGGATGCCGGGCATGACCGCCTGGACCGGCTTGCACGAATACGGTCGCCCCAAGGCGGGACAGACCCTTGTGATCGGTGCGGCGACCGGACCGGTCGGCTCGATGGTCGGCCAGCTTGCCAAGGCGGCGGGCATGCGCACTGTGGCCGTCGCGGGTGGACCGGAAAAGTGCAAGCTGGCGGTCGAAAGTTACGGCTTTGACGCCGCGGTCGATCACCGCGCACATGACGATGCGGCAAGCCTGCGCAAGGCGCTGGCGGAGGCGGCGCCCGATGGCGTCGACATCTACTGGGAAAATGTTGGCGGCAAGCTGCTCGAGGCGGTGATGCCGCTGATGAATGTCGGCGGGCGCATCCCGGTCTGCGGCATGATCGCCTGGTATGCCGGCGTCGACGGCGACGGGAGCGACCGCCTGCCCGCCATGTGGCGCTCGGTCCTGGTCAAGCGCCTGTCGGTGAACGGCTTCATCATCTTCGACCACTGGGACAAATTCCCGGACTTCCTCGCCGAAGTCGCGCCGAAGGTCGCGAACAAGGAAATCACCTATCTCGAAGATGTGGCAAAGGGTCTGGAAAACGCCCCTGCCGCCTTCATTTCGATGCTGAAGGGCGGCAATACCGGCAAGCAGATCGTCGAGCTTTGAGCCGCGCCGAAGAGATCCCGGAATGATTTAGGTGGGTGCCCGATGCGGGGCGCCTATCCCCGCCCTATATAGGGCATCTTGGTCGCCATCACGGTCATGAACTGCACATTGGCGCTGAGCGGCATCTCGGCCATGAGCTTCACCGCCTTGACGGCTTCGCCCACATCCATCGTCGCGGGCTCGGGCTGCCCCGCAGCGTGGGCCCGCTCGATCAGCGCCTCCACGAGGTCCGTGCGGGCATTGCCGATGTCGATCTGTCCGCAGGCGATGTCATGCGGCCGCCCGTCGAGGCTCAGCGATCGCGTAAGGCCGGTGATCGCGTGCTTGGTCATCGTATAGCAGACCGACCCTTCGCGCGGCACATATGCCGAAATCGAGCCGTTGTTGATGATCCGCCCGCCAATCGGGTCCTGCCGCCGCATCCGGCCAAAGGCCTCGCGCGCGCACAGGAACATTCCGTGCAGGTTCACATTCACCACCTGCTGCCAGTCTTCTACCGACACCTCGTCGATCGGGGCCGAGGGGCCGAACATTCCGGCATTGTTGAAAAGGACGTCGATCCGCCCCGCACGTTCCTCGAAGAGATCGAAGGCGCCCTTTACCTGCCCGGCATCACCGACATCCGCCACCAGCACATGTGCATTGCCGCGCCCGTTGGCCACATCCGCCAGCGCCCCGGCGCGACGCGCAAGAAGTCCGACATGCCAGCCATCGTCGATAAACATCTCTGCGACGGCGCGACCGATACCGGAGCTTGCCCCGGTGATCAGGATCGTCTTCATTCGAATTCCTCTGCTTCCAGCGTCAGCTTCGGCGCGACCGTGACCTTCAGATCCTCGACCGTGAGCGGTCCGGTCGGTTTGGAAAGACGATTGCGCACCACCCAGATCAGACGTTCCTGCGCGCGGGTGATCGCGACGTAAGCGAGACGTTTCCAGAGCGGTTGTCCCGCCTCGACCCGCCCCATGCGCGCCGCGACGAAAAGATCCGGCGCGAAGACCTGCACGGTGTCCCACTGGCTGCCTTGCGCCTTGTGGATCGTCACGGCGGCGCCATGCAGGAAGGTGGCACCCATGCGGGCGGCGTAGGGGATGAAGGGTTCCTCTTCATCGGGCTTTTCGATCTTCACGATCGACGCGGCCGAGACTTGCGGATCCTCGGCCCCCATCACATGCAGCTTGGAAAATCCCGGCTTGCGCCCCGGCCCGAGATAGATCACCTGCGCGCCCTTGATCAGGCCGCGCGCCTCGAGATCCAGGCGTTTCTTGCGGTGCTTGAGCGGCAGTTCGAGGCCGTCGCAGATCAGCGGCTCACCTTCGAGCAGCGCGGTTTCCGGTGCGCCATGCACGGCGCGGAAGGCGTGGATCAGGCGGATCCGCGTGTTGTTGCGCCAGACGAGCACCGGCGAGCGGGCCATGAGATCGACCTCGACCCGCTGGCCCCAGACGATGCGATCGTCCTGTTTCGATTTCTCCTCGACCATGCGTTCGAAATCGCTGAATTCCAGCTGCGGGTCGGCCAGCGCATGGGCGAGGTCCAGGATCGGGTTGTCCGCCTCCTGACGGTGGATCCGGTGCAGCTCCATCTTTTGCGCAGGCTTCATGCCGTCGAACACCATCCCGCCGGGCGCGTTGACGGGAGCAAGCTGCGCCGGATCTCCGAACAGCAACAGGTTCGGGAAGATTTCCTGCAGGTCGTCGAACTGGCGCTCATCCAGCATGGACGCCTCGTCGACGAAGCCGATGTCGAGCGGCTCTTCGCGCCGCTTCCAGCCGGTGATGAAATCCGATCCTCGCAGACCGGCAGAGGCCAGCGCGGCCGGCACCGAGGTATGTGTCTGATAGGAGACGAAGGCTCGGTCGAGCGCGTCTTCGCCTAGCGCCGCGATCTCGGGACGCTCGCCCTGTCCGGTCAGCCATTCGGCGATGCGTTCGTATTCCGGATCATAGACGGGCGTGTAGAGGATGCGGTGGATGGTCGTGGCGGGTACGCCGCGCATCCGCAGCACGCTCGCGGCCTTGTTGGTGGGTGCGAGAATGGCCAGGGTGCGCTTTTCTCGGCGTTTGCGGCTTTCGAAGTCGCCCGAGACGATCTCGACCCCCGCCTTCTGCAACGCCTTGTAAAGTTCGGCGAGCAGAAGCGTCTTGCCCGAACCCGCCTTGCCGACCAGCGCCATCACCTGTGACTTGCCCTCTTTCGCGGGCAGGACCATGCCGTCATTCAGATCGACACCGGCGGCGCGCAGCATGTCGGCCACGCGGTCATAGGCTTCGGCCTGATCGTCGGAAAAGGTGAGGGCTGGCAAGGTCATGGCGGGACCCTAACGCCCCGCCCAGGCCGACGCCAGATCAGGCGGCGCGGTTTTTGCTCATCGGCAGATCGGCTCCGAAGGCACGATCGAACCAGTGCCGCGAGAGATCGGGCGAAATGCCCGCCCGCGCGGCGACACGTGCCTGAGCCTCGGGCGAGAAGTCCCAGAGGCCGACGCTGATGCGCTCGCGGCCCTCGCCCTCGGTTCCAAGAACCTCGGGTGAGGCGCCGATAAGACGGTAGATCCGCACCATGCGGGCATCAAAGACGCCGACGTAATGCTCGACGCCAAAGCCGCGCAGGATCTCTCCGCCCGCGAGCATCAGCGCGGCCGCGGTGCCGGGCGACGTATCTCGTGCAAGGCAGAAGCGCGTGCATTCCCAGATCAGCGGGCTTTCGATGCGCACGCCGTCGGTCAGGTGGATGAAGTGATCGTTGACCATCGTGCGCCCCACGGTCGGCAACAGACGCATCGAGCCGCCATGGCCGCCGCAGGGTTTTTCCCAGATCACGTAAAGCGGGTTGAGGTCGTCATAATCGTCACGCTCCTCCCCCGCGCCATCGACCGAGACTTCCCAGCCGAGGCGGGTCTTGAACTGATCGGCGCGATCAAGAAACATGGTGCGTGCAAGCTTCGGAAACTGGCCCAGTTGGTCAGCATAGAGATAACGGATCATGGTGTGGTGCTCCCTCGTGCGTTGATACGAAGGAGGCTGCGGCCGTATAGTTAACGAATCAGGAAACGCGGGGACGATGGTGTTGCGTCACACCACGATCACTCCGAGCGCAATGGCCTTTGCGACGGCATGCGTGGTGTTCATCGCGCCCAGTTTATGCCGCGCGCTTTCGATATAGACGCGCAAGGTATTCTCGGAAATCGACAGGGTGTCGGCGACCTGGGCACGGCTGTACCCAAGCGCGAGAAGGGTCATGGCATCCACCTCGCGCGGCGAAAGTGCCTGAGAGGCCGTCGGCTTGCGCCCGGGTTCCAGTTCGAGCGCCTTCTGGTTGAAGGCATGAGACAGCAGGATCAGCTGTCGGCGGTGCGATTCGGTGAAGAACAGCCATTCATCGTCCTGACAGGTGTGATTGATGGTGAACAAGGCGAATTGACCGTTGGGGCCGCGGATCGGAATGGAATATCCCTGGTTGCCGAGGCCGTAACTCATCGCTTCCTTCTGAAACGCCCGAGCCGCCTTGCTGGACCAGTCGAGCCGCTTCCAGTCGACGGGATGAAACCGCTGGTAACATCCCGCCACGACCGGATCGACGCGCAGGTAATTCATTTCGACATATCGTGTGACCCATTCCCGGCTGTAGGTGCCGCAGCCATATTGCTGTCCGTTGCTGCTGACCCAGTGATAGACGAGGTGGGCGATGTTGAAGTGGTCGCGCAGGGCTTCGGATGCCGTCTGCAGACCCTCGAGGGCCTCAGCGTGCTCCAGCTGCTCCATAATCGCGTCCACTGACGGAGTCGTCATTGCGTAACCCACAGGCCGTTCCTTTGGCGTGTGACGCAATCTCGATCTGTGCGACCATCTGGGCGTCATCCAGCTGCTCGGCCAAGGCCTTCAGTCCGTTGGACCGGGCGAAAGTCTTCAGATCGGTCAGTACGTCTATAATCCAGTCATGTGCCATGCAGACTCTCGCTTTCCAGTGGTTAACTATTGGTTAATTACAGGCTAGCACGGCGCCCAAAACGTTAATATTCGCGAATTGCACCTCCCCAGAAATGGTGAGGGTACGCTCACGAAGCCATTGTTCTCGATTGCCCACATGGTTCGAACACAAATTCGCCCGCGAATCGGGACAGATTCGCGGGCGGCGGCGGCAGAACTATGGGAACGGTGTGTTACTTTCGTGCTTCCAGCGCGTCCTCGAGCGTGCGCAACCCGGTGGTCGGAGCCTGCACCAGAACCGACATGTTGCCGGGCTTGTGTTCGTTGCGCAGCATCTTCATGTGGGCCTGCGGAATCTCTTCCCAGGGAAAGACTTCGGACATGCAGGGGTCCAGCCGCCGCTCGATCATCAGCTTGTTGGCGGAGGATGCCTGCTTTAGGTTGGCAAAGTGAGAGCCCTGCAGCCGCTTCTGGTGCATCCACATGTAGCGGACGTCGAAGGTGCAGTTGAAACCGGAAGTGCCGGCGCAGATCACCACCATGCCACCCTTTTTCACCACGAGCGTGGAAACCGGAAAGGTCGCCTCGCCCGGGTGTTCGAAGACCATGTCGACGCTGACGCCCTTGCCGAGGATGTCCCAGATCGCCTTGCCGAACTTGCGGGCCTCTTTCAGCCAGTCGTTGTATTCCGGCGTGTTGACCGTGGGCAGCTGACCCCAGCAGTTGAAATCCTTGCGATTGATCACGCCCTTGGCGCCTTGATCCATCACGAACTGGCGCTTGCTCTCATCCGAGATTACGCCGATCGCATTGGCACCCGCCGTATTGGCAAGCTGGATCGCGTAGGAGCCGAGCCCGCCGGACGCCCCCCAGACCAGCACGTTCTGCCCGGGCTTGAGCTCGTGCGGCTCATGTCCGAACAGCATCCGGTAGGCGGTGGCAAGGGTCAGCGTGTAGCAGGCGGATTCCTCCCAGGTGAGATGCTTCGGTCGCGGCATCAGCTGCTGCGCCTGCACGCGGGTAAACTGCGCGAAGGATCCGTCATGGGTCTCGTAGCCCCAGATCCTCTGGCTGGGCGAGAACATCGGATCTCCGCCGTTGCATTCCTCGTCGTCGCCATCGTCCTGGTTGCAATGGATCACCACCTCGTCGCCGACCTTCCAGCGGGTGACCTTTTCACCCACCTTCCAGACGATCCCGGACGCGTCGGAACCCGCGACATGATAGGGCTGCTTGTGCACGTCGAACGGGCTGATCGGAACGCCAAGCCCGGCCCAGACGCCGTTGTAATTCACACCGGCAGCCATCACCAGAACCAGAACCTCCTGGCTGTCGATTTCCCAGGTATCGACCACCTCGACCTGAAAAGACGTGTCCGGCTCGCCATGGCGTTCGCGACGGATGGCCCAAGCATACATCTTCTTGGGCACATACCCCATCGGCGGCATTTCACCCACTTCGTACAGGTCTTTCTCGGGTGCATCGTAGCTCGCGATACCGGGGTGCGTGTCCAGAGCCATCTGGGGCCTCCATCATTCAGGGTTCGTTATGTTTACGTCACGTTCGCATCTGCAGGTCACGCCGCAATGCAGAATCGCGACGTTTTCTCCGGAAATATCGCCCGCCACGCAATATTGCAACAACATTAAGAAGCTTTTTGTAACTTTATGACCGAGCGACTGCAGCATTTGCGGCTGCACCCGCAGAAACTGTTAAAAGAGGTGCCGCAGCGAATTGGCGTAAAAATCAAGCGCGGTGTCCTGATCGGGCTTCACGGCATAGACACCGTTGCGTTCCTCGATGATCCGACGCCCCAGCAGGGCGCCGAGCCCGTATTCCACGGCATAGCCCCTGTTGCTGCGCGGCAGCTGCATATGCGCCGCATCGAGGCCCTGCAGCGTGAGCGCCACGTTCTGTTCGATCTCGACCCGGCTCTGCGGACCGAAGCGGCGCAGGACATATGCGACGATGGGCACCGGCAGGACCGGCACGACATGCGCGATGCGGCTCATGATCTCGGTCGCGAGGGCGTCGGCATCGGCTGCAAGGGCGGGGTTGTCACGCAGCGACAAGGGTGGGCCGAAATTGACGGCGGCATACCCGAAGCCTCTGAACTTTCCGGTCAGCCGCTGCCACAGCGTCCGAAGGGTAGAGACGGCGATGACGCTGATGCGCGCCTTGAACCGCCGGGTCCCCGCTGCCCCGGCCGCCATCAGGATCCGATCCTCGAGCACACGATCGTAGTTCAATGCGACCGGCACGAAGACGACATCCCGCTCCGCCAGATCCGCTCCACTGGTGATGTATTTCAGCAGGCCGAGTTTCGGCGGTGCGATCGCACCATCAAGACTCAGCCCGCCTTCGGGAAACAGCGCCTGCGTGACGCCGCTCTGCGTCGCCATCTGCACATAACGCGCGAGCACCCGGCGGTACAAAGCGTTGCGCGACTTGCGTCGGATGAAGAACGCGCCCATCGCCTTGATCAGGAAGGAAAGCGGCCAGACCCGCGCCCATTCGCCCACAGCATAGGACAGGGCCGAGCGGTTCGCGGCAAGATAGGTCACCAGTACATAGTCCATGTTCGAGCGGTGGTTCATCACGAAGATCACCGTCGCGTCGGGGTGGACCTCTGCCGAGGACGCGCTGTCGTAGACGCCGACCCTCACACGGTAGAGCGCATTGCTCAGCAATCGCGCGAGACGGATGGCGATGTCGAAATAGGCGGTGGCGGAGAAGGACGGCACGATCTCTCGCGCATAGCGGCGGGCTGTCTCGAAGGCGACATCCTCGCGCACGCCATTTTCCCGGGCATGTTCCACGATAGCGCGCGTCACCTCGGGATCATAGCACAGCCGCTGGATCATATCGGTGCGCCGCGCGAGCTTGAAGGGCTGAATCGGGCGTTCCAGGCGTTCGTTGATGCGCGCAACGACCCGCTCGGCCCTGCGACGGAAGAACCAGCGCACCGAGGGGAACAGGAAATGGGATGCAAATGTCACCGCCGCGAAGAGCAGGATGAGCAGGAACAACCAGAGCGGCAGGATCACGGTCGACGTCATGCACAAGTGATCGCAGGAAGGCGGCGATGCGGCAAGGGCTGGCGCCGCAAATGACCCGCCGACCTGAACGCGGGATAGTGCGGGCGGTCGCGCCGCAGACCTGATATGACGGCGAGCGTCGCAATACAGCGCAGAGGCCAGATTAACCTTTGCCGGTGTGCATGTTTCTGTGCGAAATGCACAATTCGACAGCCTTGGTCCCGCATCAACGCGTGAAATCCCCACTGCTTTTTCAACCCATATGGTAGGGTTCGGACAGATCCGTCATGCGCTGCAACGCAGCGAATTGACAAGCTCACAATGTTTCGCGTATCCACGTCCAGACGTAATAATGTTGCCGTTTCGATTGGCAGACTCTCTGCAACTGATACTGGGTGCCCCATGACCGAACAGACAAAAGACACGCCTTGGCTGATCCGCACTTATGCGGGACATTCCACCGCCAAGGCGTCGAACGCGCTTTATCGCGGCAACCTTGCGAAGGGGCAGACCGGACTTTCGGTCGCCTTCGACCTGCCAACCCAGACCGGCTATGACAGCGATCATATCCTCGCGCGGGGCGAGGTCGGCAAGGTCGGCGTGCCGGTCTGCCATCTGGGCGATATGCGCGCACTGTTCGACGACATTCCGCTCGACAAGATGAACACCTCGATGACGATCAACGCGACCGCGCCCTGGCTGCTGTCGCTCTACATCGCCGTGGCCGAGGAACAGGGTGCGGATGTCTCAGCCCTGCAGGGAACCGTGCAGAACGACCTGATCAAGGAATACCTGTCGCGCGGCACCTATATCTGCCCACCGAAACCGTCGCTCAAGATGATCGGGGACGTGGCCGAGTATTGCTATACCAAGGTGCCCAAGTGGAACCCGATGAACGTTTGCTCCTATCACCTTCAGGAAGCCGGAGCGACGCCCGAGCAGGAACTGGCCTTTGCCTTGGCCACCGCGACGGCCGTTCTGGATGAGCTGAAACCTCGCGTCGCGGAGGAGGATTTCCCGGCGCTTGCGGGCCGCATCTCTTTCTTCGTCAATGCCGGCATCCGCTTCGTGACCGAGATGTGCAAGATGCGCGCCTTCGTCGACCTCTGGGATGAATTGCTGTCCGAACGCTACGGCATCACCGAGGCCAAGCACCGCCGGTTCCGCTATGGCGTGCAGGTCAATTCGCTGGGATTGACCGAACAGCAGCCCGAGAACAACGTCTACCGCATCCTGATCGAAATGCTGGCCGTCACCCTGTCGAAGAACGCCCGCGCCCGCGCCGTGCAATTGCCCGCCTGGAACGAAGCGCTCGGTCTTCCCCGCCCCTGGGATCAGCAATGGTCGATGCGCATGCAGCAGATCATGGCCTACGAGACCGATCTGCTCGAATTCGACGACCTTTTCGACGGCAATCCCGCCGTGGATCGCAAGGTCGAGGAGCTCAAGAAGGGTGCACGGGCGGAACTCGCCAACCTCGGCTCGATGGGGGGTGCCATCAACGCGATCGAGTACATGAAGGGACGGCTCGTCGACAGCAATGCCGAACGCCTGGGGCGGATCGAACGCAACGAGACCACGGTGGTCGGCGTGAACCGCTTTACCGGCACCGAGCCGTCACCGCTGATGGACGAAGATGGCGGTATCATGGTCGTCGACCCGGCGACGGAGCAGGACCAGATCGACCGGCTGAACGTCTGGAAAGCGGATCGCGAGGCAACTGCGGTCGAAGCGGCGCTGGCCGATCTGCGCGCCGCGGCCAAGGACGGACGCAATATCATGGAGCCGTCGATCGCCTGTGCCAGGGTCGGCGTGACCACAGGTGAATGGGCCGCGCAGATGCGGGCGGTCTATGGCGAATACCGCGGCCCGACGGGCGTGTCCAAATCGGTTTCCAACAAGACCGAAGGACTCGAGGACATCCGAGACGCGGTGAACGTGGTCAGCGACCGCTTGGGCAAGCGGCTGCGCTTCCTGGTCGGCAAGCCGGGACTCGACGGTCACTCCAACGGCGCGGAACAGATTGCCTTCCGGGCGCGTGACTGCGGCATGGACATCGACTACGAGGGCATTCGCCTCACACCCGAGGAAATCGTGCGCGCTGCGGCAAACGGCGCGCATGTCGTCGGGCTCTCCATCCTCTCGGGGAGTCATATTCCACTGGTTGAGGATTTGATGAAACGGATGAATGAAGCAGGATTGGGGCATATCCCGGTCATTGTGGGCGGCATTATTCCCGAAGAGGATGCAAGGCGGCTGACCGCGATGGGCGTTGCAAAAGTCTATACGCCGAAGGATTTCGAATTGAACACGATCATGAAAGACATCGTGACTCTGGTCGACCCGAAAGCTGTCGCGGCGGAATAACAACACATCGTTCCAATTGAATTGAACGATATCTTGCTCACCCGGCAGGTGAGCGGGTTTTCGCTTTCGTGCAAAAAAGTTCCCTTTGACACAAATTGCCCCTTGCGGATTTCGCTCCTTTTCAAAATAAGAAATGAAATACAGGAGTTAGAAATGCAGATAGACCTAGACAGCCTCTCGAAAGACGACCTCAAAAAGCTTAAAACCGATGTTGACAAGGCGCTAAAGACCATCGACACGCGCCGCAAGGCAGAAGCGAAAAAAGCCGCAGAACACGCGGCAAAAGAATATGGCTTTTCGCTGGACGAGCTTTTGAGCGGAACGACCAAAGGCTCCAAGAGCGCGCCGAAATTCGCCAATCCCTCCGATCCGAGCCAGACCTGGACCGGCCGCGGCCGCAAGCCCAACTGGGTGATTGCCGCGCTGGATGCGGGTCAGTCCATGGATGACCTCAAGATCTGAGCCGATGTCCATACATATAGGTGCGAAGCCCGGGCAGATTGCCGAAACGGTTCTCCTGCCCGGTGACCCTTACCGTGCGCGCTGGGCGGCCGAGACTTTTCTCGACAACCCAGAATTGGTCAACGACGTGCGCGGCATGCTCGGATTTACCGGGACATGGCGTGGGAATCGGGTGACAATTCAGGGGTCCGGAATGGGGATGCCCTCCCTGTCCATTTACGTCAATGAGCTTATCCGGGATTTCAAAGTAAGGACGCTGATCCGTATTGGCTCCTGCGGGGGCATGCAGGACAGCGTGAAAATCCGCGATGTCATCGTCGCAATGACGGCCAGTTCAGTTTCGACTCCGTCACGCGGAATTTTCAAGGAGCTGAATTTTGCGCCCTGCGCCGATTGGCCTCTTCTGCGCAATGCCGTAAAGGCTGCAGAAGAGCGCGGCGTTCCGACGCATGTCGGCGGCATATATTCCGCAGATGTGTTTTACGACGAGCGTCCGGACCTGAATGAACAGATGACGCGTCATGGCATTCTCGGGGTCGAGATGGAAGCGGCGGAGCTTTACAACCTTGCCGCGCGTCACGGTGTGAGGGCGCTCGCTGTTCTCACCGTGTCCGACCACCTGATCACGCACGAAGCCCTGCCCTCGGAGGATCGCGAAAAGAGCTTTGGCGACATGGTCGAGATCGCGCTCGAAGCTGCATTCGCCTGATTGAAAGGGCGCCCGGTCCGTTGGTCCGGGCATCGGTCCGTTTATTCCCCTTGCGTACGGTCGTAACCGCTGCGCGCCGGTGATTTCCATCCACCGAGAGCGTCCGGCGCAGGCGCGAAGATATCGACCTGAAGCGGATGGCAGATAGCGCTATCGCTGGAATGTTCTGTGGAGCAATCGCCCCCCGGACAGGCGCTGAGCGCCCCCAGCAGATCGATCTCTGCAAAGAATGTCAGGTGATCGCCGGGCCGCACTGGACTCGCCTTCATGAAATACTGGCCGGTATCCCGGGTGAAACCGGTGCACATGAAGACGTTGAGCACATCGTGCACATGAGTCTCGGCTTCGGAGGGGGAGAGGCCAAGCTCGGCTGCAAGGGCGCGCGTGAGGTTGGAATGGCAGCAGTGATGATACTGACTGCCGGTCAGCAAATGACTTGTATAGGGATCGCAGCGCGTTCCGATCACGTCATGCACCGCGCCGCCGAAAGCATCGATCCCATACCAGTCGAGGCTGTCCTCGACGATGGTGGCCATCGGGCGCAGATGCGGAAAGCTGGACCAGAGGCGGTCGGCAGTGCTGACATGTGTGCCGTGCAGGGCGCGGGTCTTGCCGGAATAGAACCGCTCCGACAGGTCCTGCGCATTCCACAGGTTGAGATCGCCGACCTGCGGCCCTTCCACGCTGGTGATCCGAAAGAACTGACCGGCAGCGACCCGGAAACTCGCAGCGTCGCGCTGTGGCACTGTCACGGAGCCGATATGATCGGCCTGAGCCAAGGCTCTTGAGTAGAGCGTCATGTCCGGGACCGGCAGAGTGTCATCGGGATAACAGATCACCGGCGGAATGGCGCGCCGGGCATCGGCATCGGGGGGGCGGGACATGGCGAACTCCTTTTCGCCATGTGAACCGCGCATCACCCGGATTGGCAAGGGACGCGCGTGTTTCGACGCCGGATGCCTCCGGCGGGAGTTTTCTTTGCAAGATGAAGGGGGGTCTTGTTCAGGTGGACAGGCTTGCCTGATGTCACGACCGCTTCGATCGATCGGACAGTTTTGTCCTCCGATTGTCACGCTGCGTTACGGGATGCCTGATCGTCCGATGAAAACGGACGGTGTACGATCGCAGGGATGCGTTTTCTCGCCTATTCCACGCCACGCTCGCGCAGGCAGACCTGCGGTGTTTTTCCATGCGGTCCGATCGTCTCGGCGCCACAGTAGATGCAGCGCCACTGCGACTCTGCCTCGCTCCGGTATTCGCGCCAGCGGCACTGGCGCGTGGACCGGTTAGAGAACACCGCAACCAGCACGAAAGCGACAATCAGGCCAATAACGATGATCATGCGAATCCTGCTGTTACGGTGAGACTACGCCTCAGGCGGCCTCGTAATACGTGTAGGTCCGGGGCAGGTCCGGCTGGACCGGTTCGGAGGTCCGGGTGGGTTCAGTGAAGTATGACAGGGAGTCCTCGAGAAGGCGCAGTGCCTCCTGGGCTGTGATCGGGTGAGTCTGGCTCGAGTTTGTCATGTGTGCCTCTGCCGTTTGCGTTGACCTCTTCCCTGCCTATCAAGATGGCGCTGCGCTGCAGCATTCGCAACCCCGGCTGACTGCAAGGGCGGCATGTGCAGACCGCATGGCGGATTCTTGATCCCTTCCTCGGCGCGACATGGACGCAATGAGTTAAGGCGGATTCGCCATAATTCTGTCGCTTGGCTCACCGCAGCCGAAGCGTTTTGCTGGGACAATACAATTGCTCGCTCCCTCCAGAGCATGGCTCAGAGAGTTCAGCTGGTCAGAAAATCGATGCAAAGCGCGCCCGAGTTCCTACGCGCAATGAAACTCGGGCACCCTGTCTTCCCTGCCGTCAGACCGTGCGTTCGACCATCAGCTTCTTGATCTCGGCGATCGCCTTGGCCGGGTTGAGGCCCTTGGGGCAGGTCTTGGCGCAGTTCATGATGGTGTGGCAGCGATAGAGCTTGAACGGATCCTCGAGGTCATCGAGGCGCTCGCCCGTCGCCTCGTCGCGGGAATCGATGATCCAACGATAGGCGTGCAGCAGCGCTGCCGGTCCGAGATAGCGATCGCTGTTCCACCAGTAGCTCGGGCAGGCTGTCGAGCAGCAGGCGCACATCACGCATTCATAGAGCCCGTCGAGCTTTTCCCGGCTCTCGATCGACTGCTTCCACTCCTTTGCCGGACGGTTCGTCTTGGTTTCGAGCCAGGGCATGATGCTGGCGTGCTGGGCGTAGAAATGCGTGAGGTCGGGGATCAGATCCTTGACCACGGGCATGTGGGGAAGCGGATAGATCGAGATATCGCCCTTCACCTCATCCATGCCGTGGATGCAGGCCAGCGTGTTGATGCCACCGATATTCATCGCGCAGGAACCGCAGATCCCCTCGCGGCAGGACCGGCGGAAGGTGAGCGTGGGGTCGATCTCGTTCTTGATCTTGATCAGCGCGTCGAGGATCATCGGCCCGCACGTGTCCATGTCGACGAAATAGGTGTCGACCTGCGGGTTCTTGCCGTCATCCGGGTTCCAGCGGTAGATCTTGAACTTGCGGATGTTGTTGGCGCCTTCGGGGCGCGGCCAGGTCTTGCCGGTCTGGATCCGCGAATTCTTGGGCAGTGTCAGTTCAACCATGTCTCTCTCCTATCGCAACAGCGCGGGCAGGCCTTCGGCCGCCAGACAGCGCAGGGTCTCGGGTTTCTGAAGGATGCCGGTCACGACCTGGAAGGTCGATTCCGTGGGGCCGGTGACGGAATCCGCCGCCAGCGCATAGATCTGCTGGGCATTGGCATTGTCTATCACGCAGTTGACCGCCGGTTGCAGCGGGACACCGGGCAGCCGCTGGACTAGCACCTTGCTGGTGGTCGAGCGCGCGGCACTGCGCGCAATTTCATCCTGAGCCTGGACGTTGCACCCGGCCAGAGCCATCAGCGGCAGCAGCGTTGCCACGCCGAGGAGGCGGAGACCGGGAAGGCGTTTCACTGTCTCGGGCAATAGAGCGTCCCCCTGTACATGACCGGCGCGCCGGGCGGACAGCCATAGGTTACCGGTGCGACAGGCACCGCGCGGCGCAGAACGGGCTGCGGTGCGGGCTGATGGTAACGCGCCGAGAGCCGGGCGGCGGCACAATCGTTGATCTCCCGAGCGGCCGCGGGCGTGATGTAGCCGCCGGGCAGGACAAGCAGATCATGGCTCGTCCCTTTCGCGCCCGAAGCATGAGCCTTGCCGATCCGGATCTCGGCGGCGCCGTAGCCGAGATCCCGCTGGCATTGAACGATCGCCTCCCGCTGCGCGCCCGCCGAATGCCCCTGCGTCATGCCGTGGGATCCGGCGCTTGCCGCACCTGCGGACAGGGTCAGCGCCGCGAGTGTGAGGCTTGCCCGCATCAGAACGTCCGCTCTTTCGGCGCGATCCTATTGAGCGCGATGCCACCATCGGCCTCGGTGCTCAGCGGGTCGGTGATGACGGGGCGGTGAGTCAGCGTGACCTTTGCGCCGTCGACCCGGCTGATCGTGTGCACACGCCAGTTGTCGTCATCGCGCTTGCCGAAATCCTCGTGCGCATGGGCGCCTCGGCTTTCCTTGCGTGCTTCGGCACCGAAGATGGTGGCGAGCGCATTGGGCATGAGGTTGGTCAGCTCCAGCGTCTCCATCAGGTCCGAGTTCCAGACGAGGCTCCGGTCGGTGACCTTGATATCGGCCATCTTGCCGGCGATCTCGGTCATTTCCTTCACGCCGTGCGACAGAGTCTCCGATTCACGGAAGACCGCGGCGTCGCGCTGCATGGTCTTCTGCATCTCGAGCCGCAATTCTGCCGTCCCGATGCTGCCGGAGGCATTGCGCAGGCCATCGAACCGGTCGAACGCCTTTTCGACGCTGGCGGTGTTGGTGGCAGGAACAGCCGCCTCGCGGTCCACGACCTTGCCCGCGCGGATCGCGGCGGCGCGGCCGAACACGACGAGGTCGATCAGCGAGTTCGAGCCCAGACGGTTCGCGCCATGCACGGAGGCGCAGCCCGCCTCGCCCACGGCCATCAGGCCCGGGACCACGGCATTGGCATCGCCCTCGGTCGGGTTCAACACCTCGCCCCAGTAGTTCGTGGGAATGCCGCCCATGTTGTAATGCACCGTCGGGATGACCGGGATCGGTTCCTTGGTCACGTCCACACCGGCAAAGATGCGGGCGGATTCGGAAATGCCGGGCAGACGCAGGTGAAGCGCTTCTTTCGGGAGGTGGCTCAGGTTGAGGTGGATGTGGTCGGAATCCTTGCCGACGCCCCTGCCCTCGCGGATCTCCATCGTCATGCACCGCGAGACATAGTCGCGTGGCGCGAGATCCTTGTAGTTGGGCGCGTAGCGCTCCATGAACCGCTCGCCTTCGGAGTTGGTGAGATAGCCACCCTCGCCCCGCGCGCCTTCGGTGATGAGGCAGCCGGCGCCGTAGATGCCGGTCGGGTGGAATTGCACGAATTCCATGTCCTGCAGCGGCAGACCTGCGCGCGCCACCATGCCGCCACCGTCGCCGGTGCAGGTATGGGCGGAGGTCGCCGAGAAATAGGCGCGGCCATAACCGCCGGTCGCGAGAACCACCGTCTTGGCGTTGAAGACGTGCATCGTGCCGTCATCGAGCTTCCAGCAGACGACACCGGTACAGGCGCCATCGGTCATGATGAGGTCGATTGCGAAATATTCGATGTAGAACTCGGCCTTCTGCTTCAGGCTCTGGCCGTAGAGCGTGTGCAGGATCGCGTGGCCGGTCCGGTCGGCGGCGGCGCAGGTGCGCTGCACCGCGGGGCCTTCGCCGAATTCGGTCGTGTGACCGCCAAAGGGGCGCTGGTAAATTTTGCCCTCTTCGGTGCGCGAGAAGGGCACGCCGTAATGCTCGAGCTCGTAGACCGCTTTGGGGGCCTCGCGGGCGAGGTATTCCATCGCGTCCGTATCGCCCAGCCAGTCGGAGCCTTTCACGGTGTCGTACATGTGCCACTGCCAGTGGTCCGGGCCCATGTTGGAGAGCGACGCCGCGATGCCACCCTGTGCGGCGACGGTGTGGGAGCGGGTCGGAAAGACCTTCGTCACGCAGGCGGTGCGCAGCCCCTGCTCGGCCATGCCGAGGGTTGCGCGCAGGCCCGCGCCACCGGCGCCGACAACCACGACGTCATAATCATGCGTCTCGTATTCGTATGCAGCCATTTATCTTTTGCTCCGGTTCTTCAAAGGGCCAGTCGGGCGATGGCGAAGATGCCCGTCGCCGCGGCGCCGTAGGAGAGGATTGTCATGCCGATGAGGAGAACCTTCTCCATAGACCCATGGATGTAGTCCTCGACCAGTGTCTGGAAACCGCCGTTGAAGTGTTTGAACGACACGAGGATGGTCAGCGCCGCGACGATTGCCGGGAAAGGCCGGGAATAATAGGCCGTCACCTCTTCGTAGGAAGACCCGAGGATGCTGCCGAAGGTGAAGATGAACAGCGGGATCAGGATCAGCAGCGCCGCGGAAGAGACGGTCATCGACCAGAAATGCCGTGTTCCGGACTTTGCGGAACCCCAGCCCTCGGCGCGCTTGCGGTCAGTCATAAAAGCCATGATGCGCTCCTCAGATGATGATAGCGGTAAGGATGGTCAGGATCACGGATCCCCCGATCACCGCGTAGCCCAGCTTGTAGGCGGTATCGAGATCGAGCCCTTTTCCCTGATCCCAGATCAGGTGCCGCACGCCCGCAAGCGTGTGATACCAGAGCGCCCACAGCGACAGGAACATCACCAGATTGCCGAACCAGGACGTCAGAACCGCATCGGCGGTGGCGAAAGACTCTGCGCTCGTCGCAGCGGCGAGAAGCCACCAGACGATCAGGAGCATGCCGACGATCAGCGCATTTCCGGTGATCCGCGTCAGGATCGACGTCATCGAAGTCAGCTGCGGGGCATAGATTGTAAGGTGAGGTGACAGTGGGCGGTTGCCCCGGTTCACGTCGGCCATGTGTCTGTCCTTTCCGGTTCCTTGAAACTGTTCTAACCCTTTTTACCGCCCTGTCACGAGACGAGCCGCCGCAGAAGCGGCTTTTTTCCAAGAAATGCTGCAAATGCGATATTTTTGTGATCACACGTGGAAAGGTGTGATCACAAGTCGGCCGTCTTGAGCTTTTGAATGTCGAGGCGCCCAGTTGCGCGTGATTCCCGGAGGCGTGCCAGGCTTTTGACCACGGCAGTCGTCAGGAAACTTCGCACTTCCGGCGGGGTTAGCGCAACCAAACCCGCGGGTCTCTCCTGCGCCGATCAACTCGTCAGTCCGGCGCTCAGACCGGGATCAGCGCCCAGTAATCGAGATCGAGAAGAACGTGGGGGAGGTATTTTCCGTTCTCGCCGCGCAGGGTGAACGGCGCGCCGCCCTTTGTTGCGACCAGCCGCAGACGGATCGCTCCCACGCCCGGCGCGACAGTCTCGGCTTTGTCCAGAACTTCGGACCAGGCGCGCAGGGTGTCCCCGGCAAAGCAGGGATTGGCATGGCTGCCGGCGTTCAGTCCCGCGATCATCTGCGCATTAGCGAGCCCGTTGAACGACAGCGTTCGCGCCATGGAGATCACGTGTCCGCCATAGATCAGTCGCGAGCCGTCATCGCGCATCGTCCCGTCGAAATGCGTTTTGGAGGTGTTCTGCCACAGACGCGTGGCCATCATGTGCTCGGCCTCCTCGATCGTGACGCCATCCACATGATCGATCGTCTCGCCCACGGTATAATCGGCCAGCCGATGCGGCTCGCCTGCGAGCGTCGTGTCGTAGCGGGTGAAGTCCAGCCCTTCCGGCACGACAAGATCGGCGGGCGCGATCACATCGGCCAGATCGGGCACGACAGCTTCAGGTGCTTGCGACTCGGGATCGCGCTTCTTGACCATGACCCAGCGCACGTATTCCATCACCGTCTCGTCGCGCTGGTTGATCCCGCGCGAACGCACCCAGACCACGCCGGTCTGCCCGTTCGAATTCTGTTTGAGCCCGATCACCTCGGATTCAGCGCGCAGCGTGTCACCGGGCCAGACCGGTTTCAGCCACTTGCCTTCGGCATAGCCGAGATTGGCGCGCGCGTTCAGGGAGACGTCCGGAACGGTCTTGCCGAACACCACGTGAAAGGCGACCAGATCGTCCAGCGGGCTGGAAGGCAGACCGCAGGACTGCGCAAAGGCATCCGAGGAGTAGAGCGCATGCCGTGCCGGGTAGAGCGCGTGATACATCGCGCGCTCCCCCATGCCGACGGTGCGCGGTACGGCGTGCCGGATCAGCTGACCGATATGGTAATCCTCGAAGAACCGTCCGGGATTGGTCTTCTGCACCGTCTTCAGCATCTACTGCTCTCCCAGCTTCACATCCGGCGCGTAGGTTCCGGGAACCTCCTTTGTCACGGCCTGCCCGCAGCGCATCACGCCGTTGGCCGCGTCAAAGGCATAGGTGGGCACACCGTGCAGCTCCCACCCCTTGTTAAGCGCGGCCGTGACCTTGTGACAGAAGGCCGATGTGTCGTCTTCGGACAGGAATCTGTAGAGTTTCATGGTGCTACCCCGGGAACGGCCAGACGCCGAGCCATGCGTGAATGCCCGTAATGACGACGAACATGACGAGGGTGATGATGACCAGAATGATATCCTTCTTTGCCGGACCCGGCTCAGGACGATCCCACGGACCGGCGCGGTTGATCAGGGCGATTTCGGCGCTGGCCCAGACCAGCATGGTGCCGAACAGGATGACCGAGGCGAGGTCGCCGTTCACCAGAAGGTGCGCCACGGACCAGACGATCACGGCGGTAAGCTGCGGGTGGCGCATCTTTCCGCGCAGACGTCCGGTGGTCGCGCTCATGCCATATAGGAAGACGGCGATCAGCATCAGCAGGTTGTTGATATGCACCATGAAGCCGGGCGGGGTCCACACGTCGATGTAGGGTGCGGCGCGGTAGCCGAGAATGATGAGGACGAGACCGCCCAGAATGACTGCGGCGGTGATACCCTTTCCGGCCTTGCCGAGGCTTTCCCGTTTTTCGGGCCAGACCCGCTTGAACATATGCGCCAGCACCCAGAGGGCGAGGCCGAGGACGAGAAGGGACATTTTCTACTCCGCTGCAATTCTTTCTATTGCCTGCGCTTTTGCCAGAACTTCCTGTGCCGTGGCAACGTGCAGATTTTCGACGATCCTGCCATCGACCACCGCAACCCCCTGTCCCTCGGCCTGCGCGGCGTTGAACGCGGCGATGTGACGCCGCGCGAGGGCCAGTTCCTCTTCGCTCGGGGCAAAGACGGCGTTGACCACGTCGATCTGCGCGGGATGGATCAGCGTCTTGCCGTCGAACCCCATGTCGCGGCCCTGCGTCGCTTCCATGCCCAGACCGGCATCGTCCTTGAAGGCATTGTAGACGCCGTCGACGATCACGATGCCCTCGGCCTTGGCAGCAAGCAAGCAGAGGCCCAGCGCGGGCATCATCGCGGTACGGCCGGGATCGGCCCGGCTGTTGAGCTCGCGGGCGAGGTCGTTGGTGCCCATCACCATACCGCGCAGTTTGGGATGCGCGGCAATGGCGGCGGCGTTCAGCATGCCGCGCGGCGTTTCCATCATCGCCCAGAGATCGAGATCCGGCGTGATTTCGGCCAGTTCCTCCAGCTGAGCAGGATCATCGACCTTGGGCAGAAGCACCGCGTCACAGGCCATCGCCGCGACAGCCACCGCATCGTTGCGGCCCCATTGCGTGTCCAGCGCATTGATCCGCACGATCTTCATCCGGTGGCCATAACCGCCCTCGGCCAGTGCCGCGGCGAGAATTTCGCGCGCGCGCAGCTTTTCATCGGGTGACACGGCATCCTCGAGATCGAAGATGATCGCATCCACGGGCAGCTTGCGCGCCTTGTCCAGCGCACGTTCCTTGGAAGCGGGAATGTACAGAACCGAGCGATAAGGGCGTGCGCGCATGTCCATGAGACTCTCCTGACGGAACAATGTTGCGTGGTTAGGCACATTTTTGAGCATAAAGATCAAGTGCAAAATCGCTGCATTGCAGCATTCGCCGCCAAACGACCGCAACGTTTGCCGGATTTACCATTATTTCAACACCTCTCAGGCAGGCTCTGCCACACCGAAACGCCTGCAACGGGAGGCGGCGAAATTCGGAAAGAGAGACATCAACGGGCAGGCCGCAACCACGGCGCCACTGCCTCCTATCCGAAAGGGTACGCCATGAAACAGACGATGACGGCAGTCTTGGCCGGGGCCCTGCTGATCCTGCCCCTTGCCGACGCGGCTCAGGCCGAAACAAGCAATTGCGCGCCGCGCGCCACGGTCGTCGGCCGACTGGCCACGAAATTCGGCGAGACCCGGCAGTCGATGGGGCTCGGCACCAATAATTCGGTGATCGAGGTCTTTGCCTCGGACGATACCGGGACCTGGACGATCACGGTGACGCGCACCGACGGCACAACCTGCCTCGTGGCAAGCGGTCAGGCCTTCGAAGCGCTGGCCGAAGTGCTGCCTCCAGAAGGTCAGGATGCCTGATCCCTGGCGGATGGGGGCGCTGCCCCCGTCCCTGCGGTCTTCAAGCGCTAACAAAAAGAAGAATGACCTCAAACGGGCCGGACAGACTGGCTCAGGTCAGCGAATCCCAGATCAGCTTGATCCCGGTCAGCGTCAGCATGACATATGTCAGGCCAAAGAACAGGCGGTCGGGAACCAGAGCATGGGCGCGGATGCCGAGCCAGGTGCCGAGAACCGCAACCGGTGCAAGCACAAGATCCAGCGTCAGCGTCTGCAGCGTGAAGATGCCCATGAAGGCATAAAAGCCTGACTTGAACAGGTTCACCGCCCAGAAGACCAGAACAGTCGTCGCCTGATAGGTGGTCTTGGGCAGACGCTGCCCCAGCAGATAGACCGCGGCGGCAGGTCCGCCCGCGTGACTGACGAAACTGGTGAAGCCGATGGCGACCCCTGCGGTGAGGCCCGTCCCGGAACCGTGACGCCGGTCCGCGAGCCGGATCATTCCCGCCTTCTGCGCCATCTGCCAGGCGACGAACACGATTCCGATGCTGCCGATCAGAAACCGGATCACATCCGGATCGGCCATGCGATAGAACACGGCCCCCAGAACCGTGCCGGGCACCGCGCCCAGCAGCAGGATGCGCGCATCGGGCCAGTGCCATTTCTTCCAGTAGGCCGGAAGGCTCGCGAAATCGATCAGCATCAGCAGAGGAAGCATGATGCCGAGCGCCTGGCCGGGATCCAGCACGATCGCCAGAATCGAAGAGCTGGCAAAGGCCGCACCCGATCCGAAGCCGCCTTTTGACACACCTGCGAACAGGACGGCCGGTATTGCAACTGCCAGAATCGATAGGGTCAGCAGGTCCATGACTCGGTCCTCTAAATGCCTTGTTCGCCTAGGCTTATCCGCTCGGCGCAGGTTGCGACAGCCCCCGGGACAGAGGGCGCCGCGCCGCAGCGCACTTGCACGAGCCGCAGCAAAGCACTAGCCATGCGTCAAATTCCAACGGAGCGGAGACAGCATCCATGGCCAGACCGAAGATTGCCCTTATCGGCGCAGGACAGATCGGGGGCACGCTAGCCCACCTTGCCGCCATCAAGGAACTTGGCGACATCATCCTGTTCGACATCGCCGAAGGCACGCCTCAGGGCAAGGCACTCGACATCGCCGAATCCGGACCGTCCGAAGGCTTCGATGCCTCGCTGAAGGGCGCCAACGAATACGCCGACATTGCGGGCGCGGATGTCTGCATCGTCACGGCCGGCGTGCCGCGCAAGCCGGGCATGAGCCGGGACGACCTGCTGGGAATCAACCTCAAGGTCATGAAATCGGTCGGCGAGGGCATCGCCGCCAACGCGCCCGACGCTTTCGTCATCTGCATCACCAACCCGCTCGACGCGATGGTCTGGGCGCTGCAGCAGTTTTCGGGCCTTCCGGCGAACAAGGTCTGCGGCATGGCCGGCGTTCTTGATTCCGCGCGTTTCCGCCACTTCCTGAGCCTCGAATTCAACGTCTCGATGAAGGACGTGACCGCGTTCGTTCTGGGCGGGCACGGCGACACGATGGTGCCGCTCACGCGCTATTCGACGGTTGGCGGTATCCCGCTGCCCGACCTCGTGCAGATGGGCTGGACCACGCAGGAAAAGCTCGACGCGATCGTGCAGCGCACCCGTGACGGCGGCGCAGAGATCGTCGGCCTGCTCAAGACCGGGTCAGCCTTCTACGCACCCGCGACCAGCGCCATCGAGATGGCCGAGGCTTACCTCAAGGACCAGAAGCGCCTGCTGCCTTGCGCGGCATGGTGTGACGGCGAATTCGGCCTCAAGGGCTTTTACGTCGGCGTGCCGACGATCATCGGTGCCGGTGGCGTCGAGCGGATCGTCGACATCAAGATGACCAAGGACGAGCAGGCAATGTTCGACAACTCGGTCAGCGCCGTCAAAGGCCTGGTGGAAGCCTGCAAGGGCATCGACTCCTCGCTGGCCTGATGATCCGGAACTACGGTTTTGTCTTTGCCGTGTCGGGTGACCGACACGGCCCCGTCGCCGTCAACGCCGCGCAGTCCCTTCGCGCGGTCTGTCCGGACGCCCAGATCGACCTTTTCTGCGACACGGATGTGCCCGGCAGCGAAGTGTTCGATCAGGTGCATTATATCACCCAATCGTGGTTTCGCCCCAAATTCGAGGCGCTTCGCGAGTCGCGTTTCGACCGGACGATCTATCTTGATGCGGACATGTTCATCGTGGGGGATCCCACGGATATCTTCGACGTCCTGGACCGGTTCGATTTCGCAGGCGTGCACAACCAGCATCGCAACAGCGACCATGCACTGCAAATCTGGCGGCAGCCCATCCCGGCGGCCTTTCCCCAGATCAACGGCGGGCTCATCGCGATCAAACGCTCCGAAGCCGTGCTCAAACTGATCGACGATGTGGAACAGGCGCTGATCGACGACCCTAAACTCCGCCGTGATCAGGCGCCGATGCGCGAACTGCTCTACCTCAGCGATCTTCGCGTCGCGATCCTGCCGCCCGAATACAATCTCATGCAATATCGCTGGATCGAGCCTCTGACCCGCAAGGACACCGCGCCGCGTATCCTGCACCTGCTGCGGTTCAACGGCCACATCAAGCGCACAGACAAGCGGATCACCCGCCCGCAGGATGCCATCGGCCCGGTCCACTGGCACCATGTGCAGCGGATGCTGGCAGCCGACCGGACGCTGGACGGTACATGGGATCCGCGGCTGCGGCCGCTCGCCGACAAGGGTCTTGGCGGCTACATCTCGAAAGTCTGGCGCAAATCCCTGCTGTTTCTCTGGCAGCTCAGGGCCTGAGCGCCGTCAGCTCTTGCCCGGCACGTCGCGGATCAGCCCGTTCAGGCTGCTGATCGCCTCGTACCGGCGGCTGTTTGGGGCTCTGGGGGATCGCTCGAGCCCCCGGCTTTCCAGCAATTTGCGGTAATAACGGCTGCCGCCTGCATGCTGGCCGCGATTGACGATGTACTCGATCCCGGCGCGGCCGCGGGTAAAGGGGAAATGCAGCAGCGCGGAGATGCTCTCGGACATGACCAAGGGCCGGTCCACCTTGTGCCCGTTGAACATCATGCCGCTCTGCCAGCGGAACAGGCCCACCTTGGTGGCGTTCAGCGCGCTTTCGAACAGGCGCCGGGTCAATTGCCGGGCCAGCATCCGCATCGGCAGATCGCGCGCGCGCGGCGTGATGCGCTGGTCGAGGCGCAGATAATGGTCGATCAGCCAGTTCTGCGGTGCACTCGCCCGCATGTCGCTGAGAAAGAAGAGCCGGTCGCGCGCGCCACCGTTGAAACGGATCGGCGGCGTCGGGCGGACTCGCGACTGCGCGGCCGAGATCGGACGCATGAAGTATCCGAGCGGAAACCGCCCCGGTCCGTCGAAGTACGGGAACCGACGATGCAGCGGAATGCCGTCTCCGGAATCGTGGACATGGTCGGCCAGCGGCTGGTCGGCATACATGTCGATCATCAGCGAGGCCACGGCCTCGGCACCTTCGGCCTCGACCTGCGCGATATACTGCGCCAGCGTCCGCTCGGGCATGCCTGGCCAGACGAAATGCTCGTCGATATCCGGCGCCATGCACCACTTGCCCGCACCGTAGTGATCGAGCAGCCCGGATTTCCAGATTGCCCGCTCCTTCAGGAACTCGGCGCCTTCGACCGGCTGGAACAGGGTCACATCGGGCTGCGCCCGCAGATATTCGCGGCTGCCATCGGTGGAGTGATCATCGACGATCAAAAAGGATGGCGTGCAGATGCTGCGGTAATGCGCGAGGAAATCGGGCAGGATATTGCGTTCGTTATGTGCGAGCGCGACCACGGGCACCGCCGATGGATCGTGTCTTTCGTCGCTGATCCGTTCGATGCGCTGCATCGGGATTTCTCCTTGCCAGATGTTGTGTCTGATCTAACCTTGCACGCAGCCGCTGGCAACCAACCCCGCCTTGGGGTACGAATCCTGGACCCCTGCACAACCCGGACCCGTCGGCCGATCTCCGCCAGTTTTGTGATCACAGGTTTTTACCGCGTGATCACAAATGTCGAAAAAAGCTCCAAAATCGCGGATCGTCGCAAGATTTCCGTTAAACCCGTCGAAACTCTGTGCCTATACACGATGCAATCGCAGCAAGACGGGACAGTTTCCAATGAACATCCACGAGTATCAGGCGAAAGCCCTGCTGCGCAGCTACGGCGCTCCGGTGTCCGATGGCCGCGTGGTCCTCAAGGCAGATGAGGCCAAGACGGCCGCAGGCGAACTGGACGGCCTGCTCTGGGTGGTCAAGGCGCAGATCCATGCAGGCGGCCGCGGCAAGGGCTCCTTCAAGGAGGCTGACGCGGGCGAAAAGGGCGGTGTGCGCCTGACCAAATCGGTCGAGGAAGCCGCGCAGGAAGCCAAGAAGATGCTGGGCCGCACGCTGGTCACGCACCAGACCGGACCGGCGGGCAAGCAGGTCAACCGCATCTACATCGAGGACGGCAGCGGCATCGAGACAGAACTCTATCTCGCCCTGCTGGTCGACCGCGTCAGCAGCCGCGTGTCCTTCGTGTGCTCGACCGAGGGCGGCATGGACATCGAAGAGGTCGCCGCGAACACCCCAGACAAGATCCTGTCCTTCTCCGTCGATCCCGCGACCGGCTACCAGCCGTTCCACGGCCGCCGCATCGGTTTCGCGCTCGGGCTGGAAGGCAAGGCGATGAAGCAATGCGTCGGCCTCATGGCGCTGCTCTACAAGGCCTTCATCGAGAAGGACATGGAGATGCTCGAGATCAACCCGCTGATCGTCACCGACAGCGGCGATCTCAAGGTGCTCGATGCCAAGGTGAGTTTCGACGGCAACGCCATGTACCGCCACGCGGACATCGCAGAGCTGCGCGACACCACCGAAGAGGATGCCAAGGAGTTGCAGGCTTCCAAGTATGACCTCAACTACATCGCGCTCGACGGCGAGATCGGCTGCATGGTCAACGGTGCGGGCCTCGCCATGGCGACGATGGACATCATCAAGCTCTACGGGGCCGAGCCTGCCAACTTCCTTGACGTGGGCGGTGGCGCCACCAAGGAGAAGGTGACCGAGGCGTTCAAGATCATCACCTCGGACCCCCAGGTCAAAGGCATCCTCGTGAACATCTTCGGCGGCATCATGCGCTGCGACGTCATTGCCGAGGGCGTGATCGCCGCGGTCAAGGAAGTCGGCCTGAAGGTGCCGCTGGTCGTGCGCCTCGAAGGCACGAACGTCGAGAAGGGCAAGGAGATCATCCGCAATTCCGGCCTCGACGTGATCGCTGCGGACGACCTCAAGGACGGCGCGCAGAAGATCGTGAAGGCGGTCAAGGGATGAGCCGCGACCCCGGATATACCCCCATCCTTCTGGGGCTCGCGCTCGTCGGGATCGGCATCGCCACCCGCCGGGTCGAGCCAGAGATGCTGCGCCTGCCCGAACCGGCAGAGCGTCCGCGCCTGAGGGATATCAGGGGTGGCCGTGACGCCGCCCGTGCGGCACGCGACGGAATTGCAGGGTTCATTCCGCGCAACCTCACGCGCTCGCTGGGGCGGTCCCTGATGCTCATGGGCGGCGCGCTGATCGTGGTGCGCGCGCTCGACGAACTCGTGGATGATGACAGCGCCCAGTACTGACGGCGCAGGCGGCGTGGCATTGACCCGCCGGAGACATAAGGAAAGACTGAAAACATGGCAGTCCTAATCAACGAAAACACCAAGGTGATCTGTCAGGGCCTCACCGGCTCGCAGGGCACGTTCCACACCGAACAGGCGATCGCCTACGGCACGAAGATGGTCGGCGGCGTGACACCCGGCAAGGGTGGCCAGACCCATCTCGACCTGCCGGTCTTCAACTCGGTGCACGAGGCGATGGATGTCACCGGGGCGAATGCCTCCGTGATCTACGTTCCGCCGCCCTTCGCGGCCGATTCGATCCTCGAGGCGATCGACGCCGAGATGGAACTGATCATCTGCATCACCGAAGGCATCCCGGTGCTCGACATGATGAAGGTCAAGAAAGCGCTGGAGAATTCCAAGTCCCGCCTGATCGGCCCGAACTGCCCCGGCGTCATCACGCCGGATGCCTGCAAGATCGGCATCATGCCCGGCCATATCCACAAGCGTGGGTCGGTCGGTGTTGTAAGCCGCTCCGGCACACTTACCTATGAGGCTGTGAAACAGACATCCGATAGCGGCCTTGGCCAGTCGACGGCAGTCGGCATCGGCGGTGACCCGATCAAGGGAACCGAGCATATCGACGTGCTGGAAATGTTCCTCGCCGACCCCGAGACGCAGTCGATCATCATGATCGGCGAGATCGGTGGTTCCGCCGAAGAAGATGCCGCGCAGTTCCTCGCCGATGAAAAGAAGAAGGGCCGCTGGAAGCCGACCGCAGGCTTCATTGCCGGGCGTACCGCCCCTCCCGGCCGCCGCATGGGCCATGCCGGTGCCATCGTCGCCGGTGGCAAGGGCGGCGCCGATGACAAGATCGAAGCCATGAAGTCCGCAGGCATCGTCGTCGCCGAAAGCCCCGCCGGGCTGGGCGAGGCCGTGCTGAAGGCGATCGGCTGACCATGACCGGGATGGGCATCGCTCATCCTTCCGGGCCGGGCGGCACAGGCTGCCCGGTCCTGCCCGTTCCAGGTTCAATCTCGCCCGAGGTGCCAAAATGACCGACCAATCCCCCAACGACCAGTTCCATGCCTCCTCGTTCATGCAGGGGCACAATGCCGAGTACCTCGAACAGATGTACGCGCGCTATGCCAACGACCCCGGCGCGGTGGACGAGTCCTGGCAGGCCTTCTTCAAGGCGCTGGGGGATGACGGGATCGAGGTCAAGAAAGAGGCCTCCGGTCCCTCCTGGGCGCGCACCGACTGGCCGCCGCAGCCGAGTGACGATCTGACCGCCGCGCTGACCGGCGAATGGGCGATGCCTGCCCTCGCGCCCGAGGCAAAGGCCGCCGGCAAGAAGATTTCCGATAAGGCCACGGAAAAGGGCATCTCGCTCACCGACGATCAGATCAAGCGCGCCGTGCTCGACAGCATCCGCGCGCTGATGATCATCCGGGCGCACCGGATCCGCGGGCACCTCGCCGCCGATCTCGACCCGCTGGGCATGCGCGAGGGGTCGCATCATCCAGAGCTCGACCCCAAATCCTACGGCTTCAACGATGCCGACATGGACCGCCCGATCTTCATCGACAACGTGCTCGGCCTGCAGATCGCCTCCCTGCGCGAGATCCTCGACATCGTGAAGCGCACCTATTGCGGCACCTTCGCGCTGCAATACATGCACATCTCGGACCCCGAGCAGTCGGCATGGCTCAAGGAGCGGATCGAAGGCTACGGCAAGGAGGTCAAGTTCACCCGTGAGGGGCGCAAGGCGATCCTGAACAAGATGGTCGAAGCGGAGGGCTTCGAGAAGTTCCTGCACGTGAAATACATGGGCACCAAGAGGTTCGGCCTCGATGGCGGTGAATCGCTGATCCCTGCGATGGAGCAGATCATCAAGCGCGGTGGCGCGCTGGGTGTGAAGGAGATGATCATCGGCATGCCCCACCGTGGGCGTCTGTCGGTGCTCGCCAACGTGATGCACAAGCCCTACCGGGCGATCTTCAACGAATTCCAGGGCGGCAGCTTCAAGCCCGAGGACGTGGATGGTTCGGGGGACGTGAAATACCACCTCGGCGCCTCGTCCGACCGTGATTTCGACGGCAATACAGTTCACCTGTCGCTGACCGCGAACCCCTCGCACCTCGAGGCGGTGAACCCGGTCGTTCTGGGCAAGGTCCGCGCCAAGCAGGACCAGTTCGGCGATTCGTCCCGCACGCAGGTCATGCCGATCCTGCTGCACGGCGATGCGGCCTTTGCGGGCCAGGGCGTCGTCGCCGAGTGTTTCGCGCTGTCGGGCCTGCGTGGTCACCGCACCGGCGGCACCATGCATATCGTGGTGAACAACCAGATCGGTTTCACCACCGCACCCCATTTTTCGCGCTCCTCGCCCTACCCCACCGACAACGCGCTGGTGGTCGAGGCTCCGATCTTCCACGTGAACGGTGACGACCCCGAGGCCGTCGTGCACGCCGCGAAGGTCGCGACGGAATTCCGCCAGAAGTTCGGCAAGGACGTCGTTCTCGACATCTTCTGCTACCGCCGGTTCGGTCACAACGAGGGCGACGAGCCCATGTTCACCAACCCGGTGATGTACACCAAGATCAAGAAGCAGAAGACCACGCTCACCCTTTATACCGAACGTCTGGTCAAGGACGGTCTGATCCCCGAGGGCGAGATCGAGGACATGAAGGCCGCGTTCCAGTCCAAGCTCAACGAGGAATTCGAGGCCGGAAAGACCTACAAGCCGAACAAGGCCGACTGGCTCGACGGCCGCTGGTCGCATCTCGACCGCCAGAAACACGGCAAGTATCAGCGCGGCAAGACGTCGATCAAGCCCGAGACGATGGAGCAGATCGGCACGGCGCTGACCCGTGCGCCGGACGGCTTCCCGCTGCACAAGACCGTGGGACGGCTGCTCGAAACCCGGGCCGAGATGTTCAAGACCGGCAAGGGATTCGACTGGGCGACGGCAGAGTCGCTGGCTTTCGGCTCGCTGCTGACCGAAGGCTATCCGGTGCGGCTCTCCGGGCAGGATTCCACCCGCGGCACGTTCAGCCAGCGGCATTCGGGCCTCATCAACCAGGAGACCGAGGAGAGGTATTTCCCGCTCAACAACATCCGCGAAGGTCAGGCCCGTTTCGAGCCGATCGATTCGGCGTTGTCGGAATATGCGGTTCTGGGCTTTGAATACGGCTACTCGCTGGCAGAACCCAACGCACTCGCCCTCTGGGAAGCTCAGTTCGGCGATTTCGCCAACGGTGCGCAGATCATGTTCGACCAGTTCATCTCTTCGGGCGAATCCAAATGGCTGCGCATGTCGGGCCTCACGGTCCTGCTGCCGCATGGCTATGAAGGTCAGGGACCGGAACACTCCTCCGCCCGCCTGGAGCGCTTCCTGCAGATGTGCGGGCAGGACAACTGGATCGTCGCGAACTGCACGACCCCGGCGAACTATTTCCACATCCTGCGCCGCCAGATGCACCGGTCCTTCCGCAAGCCGCTGATCCTGATGACGCCGAAATCGCTTCTGCGCCACAAACTGGCCGTGTCGGATGCCGGGATGTTCCAGACCGGGTCCAGCTTCCACCGGGTGCTCTGGGATGACGCCGAAAAGGGTCATTCGGAAACGACGCTCGTGCCGGACGACAAGATCCGCCGCGTCGTGATGTGCTCGGGCAAGGTCTACTACGACCTGCTGGAAGAGCGCGACGCCCGCGGCATCGACGACATCTACATCCTGCGGTTCGAGCAGTTCTATCCCTTCCCGGCGATCTCGGCGGTGAAGGAACTGGAACGCTTCCCCAAGGCCGAGATGATCTGGTGCCAGGAAGAGCCCAAGAACCAGGGGGCGTGGACCTTCATGGAGCCCAACCTCGAATGGGTCCTCGGCCGCATCAAGGCACAGCACCCGCGCCCGGGCTATGTGGGCCGCGAAACATCGGCCTCGCCCGCGACGGGTCTGGCTAGCATGCACAAAGCACAGCAAGCGGCGCTCGTCGACAGCGCCCTGACGATTGAAGGGAACTAGACCATGACCACCGAAGTCCGCGTGCCCACATTGGGTGAATCCGTGAGCGAGGCGACCGTCGCCACCTGGTTCAAGAAACCCGGCGACACCGTCGCGGTGGACGAGATGCTCTGCGAACTCGAGACCGACAAGGTCACGGTCGAGGTCCCCTCGCCCGCGGCCGGGAAACTGGCCGATATCGTGGCGCAGGAAGGCGAAACCGTCGGGGTCGACGCCCTGCTCGCCAACATCGCCGAAGCGGGCGAAGCTGGGTCCGAAACGCCCGAACCGCGCCCCTCCGAGCAGAAGAAAGAGGCCAAGGCCGAGTCCGCGCCTGCCAAGTCCGAAGGCGGCACGAGCACGGATGTGATGGTGCCGACGCTGGGTGAATCGGTCTCCGAGGCAACCGTGTCGACCTGGTTCAAGAAAGTCGGCGATACCGTCGCGCAGGACGAGATGCTCTGCGAACTCGAAACCGACAAGGTTTCGGTCGAGGTGCCCGCCCCGACCGCCGGCACGCTGACCGAAATCCTCGCCGAGGAAGGCTCGACCGTGCAGGCCAATGGCAAGCTCGCCGTGATCGGTGGTGCAGAAGCCAAGGCCGCGCCTGCAAAGACCGAAGACACTTCCGAAGTGAGCACAGAAGAGCACTCGCAATACGAGACACCCCCGGCAGGCAATGGTGGTCCCGGCAAGGATATCGAGGATGCGCCCTCGGCCAAGAAGGCGATGACCGAGGCAGGCATCAGCCGCGATCAGGTCACCGGCACCGGCCGCGATGGCCGCGTGATGAAGGATGACGTCTCCAAGGCCGTCGCCGCCGTCTCCTCCGCGCCGGCCAAGGCCTCCGCTCCTGCGGCCCCCCGCGCTCCCGTCGCCGCCGATGACGCCGCGCGCGAGGAGCGGGTCAAGATGACCCGCCTGCGCCAGACCATCGCCCGCCGCCTCAAGGATGCGCAGAACACCGCCGCCATGCTCACCACCTACAACGAGGTGGACATGACCGAGACGATGGCCCTGCGCTCCGAATACAAGGACCTCTTCGAGAAGAAGCACGGCGTCCGCCTCGGCTTCATGTCCTTCTTCACCAAGGCCTGCTGCCACGCGCTGAAAGAGGTGCCCGAGGTCAATGCCGAGATCGACGGCACCGACCTCGTCTACAAGAACTTCGTGCATATGGGCATCGCCGCCGGTACACCCACCGGGCTCGTCGTGCCGGTGATCCGCGACGCCGACCAGATGTCCTTTGCGGAGATCGAAAAGGCGATCGGCGAAAAGGGAAAGCGCGCCCGCGATGGCAAGCTCAGCATGGCCGAAATGCAGGGTGGCACCTTCACCATCTCGAATGGCGGCGTCTACGGCTCCCTGATGTCCTCGCCAATCCTCAACCCGCCGCAGTCGGGCATCCTCGGCATGCACAAGATCCAGGATCGCCCGATGGTCGTGAACGGAGAGATCAAGATCCGCCCGATGATGTACCTCGCCTTGTCCTACGACCACCGCGTCGTCGACGGCAAGGGTGCCGTGACCTTCCTCGTCCGCGTGAAAGAGGCGCTCGAGGATCCGCGTCGCATGCTGATGGATCTGTGATCCGCGGCGGGATGAAACCCGCCCTGTCACCCGCCCTTTTGCAGGGCGGGTGCAAGGCTGCTTCACCGAGGTCGAACATGCGCAGACAGGAACCGGCAGATTTTCGAAAGCTGCGATTTGCTGACGCCCTGGACTGCGACACGGCGTCGGATCTAGCCGGCATCGTCACAAGATGTGCAACTGGATGGGATGCACATGCCTTCACGGGGGCTCGTGACGGCAACAGCGAAAGACGGCTTCGGTACATGGGCTTCCAATCCACAATCGCTGATATCAGGGACCTCGCACCGTGACCCCCGAGACCTCCGTCTCTCCCCTCGTTGCCCGCCGCGCCTTTGCCCCCGAAGGCTATGACACCCTCGCGGATGTCGGCCTCGACCTGCCACTGGTCTCACCCTACCAGCTCGCCTGCGGCAATCCGTCCGGCCCCGTGCTCGTCACTTACAACTACCTCGATGCCCCCACGGCGCGGGCCTATCGCGACGAACTGACCGTCACGGGCTACCTTCCCGACATGCTCTTCAACCGCGTCCTCGACATTGCCCTCCGTCAGGCGGGACTCGCACGAGGTGACCTTTACGTGACCCACGCCTTCCACGCCCTGCCCGCCGCGCGCTCGGCCGCGGTGCCTCAGCGGCTCGTGGAGGAAAGTTTCAGCCGCATCACCCGGCTCGAAGTCGCCGGACGCCCGGTCATTGCGCTCGGGCACGCCGCCGCCCGCGCCTGCACACGTTTCGCCGTGCGCCATACCGCCCTGCCGCATCCGAGCGCGCGGGGCCTCACCCGGGCGAGCAAGGCCGCCAGCCTTGCAAATGCCCTCGCCCCCTTTGCCCGGAGCGCTGCATGATGCAGACTTTGCATCACACTGCCCGCCAAGACAGGAGCACTAGAAGATGAGCCACCAGCTGCTAACTCGATATGCCACGTTCGATCGGTCCGCCTTTGACGCCGATGCCGAAAACCGCAGCAATGCGGGCGTCTCCCTGCTCCAGCTCTGGCGCGGCAACGGCGACACCCACTGGGCGCTGTTCGACGTCAACGATGCCGCAAAGGCGCGCGCCTGGCTCGAAAAGACCACAGCGCTCGACCATGGCCCGACCGAGTCGCATTTCCTGGAGACGGCATGACCCCAGAACTTACCATCCTCACGCTCGCAGCCCTGCTGCAGGTCGTGCAATTCATCCTATACGCGATCCCCGCGAACATGGAACTCGGCACAGGCTATACCAGTTCGGCCCGCGACCGTCCGCCGTCACGATCGCTCAGCGACAAGACCGCCCGCCTGCAGCGCGCGCTCAACAACCATTTCGAAGGTCTGATCCTGTTCTCGATCGCGGTCTTCGTGATCACCTATTCCGACCAGGGCAGTGCCTTCACCGCCCTCTGCGCCGCAGCCTACCTGCTCGCGCGGATCGCCTATGTACCGGCCTATTACTTGGGCTGGCGGCCCTGGCGTTCCGCGATCTGGGGTGTGGGCTTCCTCGCCACCGTTCTCATGTATCTCGCGGCCCTGATCTGATACATCTCTGGGTCAAAAATATCCCGGGGTGAATGGGCCGCAGGCCCATAGGGGCAGCGCCCCTCCTCCCCCTTCAGAAAAAGGACAACATCATGGCATCCTACGACGTCATCGTCATCGGCTCCGGCCCCGGCGGCTATGTGGCCGCGATCCGCTGCGCCCAGCTGGGCCTGAAAACCGCCTGCGTCGAAGGGCGCGACACGCTCGGCGGCACCTGCCTGAATGTCGGCTGCATCCCGTCCAAGGCGCTGCTGCACGCCACGCACATGCTGCACGAGGCAGAGCACAACTTCGCCGCCATGGGCCTCAAGGGCAAGAGCCCGACCGTCGACTGGAAGCAGATGCTCTCCTACAAGCAGGACACCATCGACGCCAACACCAAGGGCATCGATTTTCTCTTCAAGAAGAACAAGATCGACTGGATCAAGGGTTGGGGCTCGATCCCCGAGGCCGGCAAGGTCAAGGTCGGGGACGACACCCACGAAGCCAAGAACATCATCGTCGCCACCGGATCGCAATCGAGCAGCCTGCCCGGGATCGACGTCGACGAAAAGACCGTCGTGACCTCGACCGGCGCGCTGGAGCTCGGCAGGATCCCCAAGAAGATGGTCGTGATCGGCGCCGGCGTGATCGGCCTTGAGCTCGGCTCGGTCTATGCGCGTCTCGGGACGGAGGTCGAGGTGATCGAATTCCTCGACACGATCACGCCCGGCATGGACGGCGAGGTGCAGAAGGCCTTCCAGAAGCTGCTGACCAAGCAGGGGCTGAAATTCACCCTCGGCGCCGCGGTGCAGGGGGTCGAGACCGCCAAGGGCAAGGCCACCGTCACCTACGTCTCGCGCAAGGATGACAGCGAACACACGGTCGAGGCCGACACGGTGCTCGTCTCGACGGGCCGCAAACCCTATACCGACGGCCTCGGGCTCGAGGCTCTGGGGGTTGAGATGTCCGAGCGCGGGCAGATCAAGACGGATGCGCACTGGCAGACCAATGTCAAAGGCGTCTACGCGATCGGCGATGCGATCAGCGGCCCGATGCTTGCCCACAAGGCCGAAGACGAGGGCATGGCCACCGCCGAGGTCATCGCGGGCAAGGCGGGCCACGTGAATTACGGCGTCATCCCGAGCGTGATCTACACCCATCCCGAAGTGTCCAGCGTCGGCAAGACCGAGGAAGAGCTCAAGAAGGACGGCGTGGAGTACAAGGTCGGCAAGTTCTCGTTCATGGGCAACGGCCGGGCCAAGGCCAACTTCGCCGCCGACGGTTTCGTCAAGATCATCGCGGACAAGAAGAGCGACCGCATCCTTGGAGCGCATATCATCGGGCCGATGGCGGGTGATCTGATCCACGAGATCTGCGTCGCCATGGAGTTCGGCGCGGCGGCACAGGATGTTGCGCTGACCTGCCATGCCCACCCGACCTATTCCGAAGCCGTGCGCGAAGCCGCACTCGCCTGTGGCGACGGGCCGATCCACATGTAGGCTGAACCCGGACGCGGGCCGCAGGCGGACAAGGACCGGCAAGGTCCCGACAGCATCGGCCCGGGCTCCAACATCCCGACCCACATCCAAGGATTTTTCGTAAAATCCTTGCCAAGAGTTTTCATAAAACTCTTGGTGGCGCCGTGGGCAAAGCTACGCGCGGCAGCCCCGCTACGAGCACGGTCCACGATCAGCCGAGCGGTCGCTTCTCCCCGATCGCCGTCAGCGGCCGGACCTCGTCCGTCAGGCCGCAGAACACCACAAATGTGATCTCTTCACTCCTTGGCGACGAATCCGACCTCTGCCATCAGCGCGTCGGACGCGCCCTCGACATCGGTCTCGAGCTGCGCCAGAAAGCGCGCCCGCTGCATCCCGCCGGTGATGCGCGGCAGGAATTCGACGACCGCGACCCCGGGTTTGCGGTAGATCCCGCGCTTGGGCCAGAACAGGCCGACATTGGTGGCCACCGGAACGCAATCCTGGCCCAGCTGGTCATAAAGCACCGCCGTTCCGACCTTGTAGGGTGCTTTCACGCCGGGTGCGACACGCGTGCCCTGCGAATAGATGATGAGCTGGCCGGGCTCTACCGCACCGGCTGCCACGTCCTCGGTCATCTTGCGGATCGCCGCGCCGCGCTTGCCCCTGTCGACCGGCACGCAGCCGATGCGCAGCGCGTACTGGCCAAGGATCGGTGCCCAGAGCAATTCACGCTTCATGATGAACTTGCCCGCAGGCACCGCGCCGAAGATCAGGATGATGTCCAGAAACGACTGGTGCTTGGCCGCCACCACGACTTCGTCCGTCGGGACCTCGCCGCGCACTTCGGTTCTCAGCCCCACCATCCAGCGCAGCGACCAGCGCACCCAGCGGCAGAAGGTCAGGCAGGCCATGCGTGCCCCTTTCGGCGACACCACGGCCCAGGGAAAGAACACGACGCCCAGCACGAACATGGCCAGATACATCGCGACAATGAAGACCAGCGATCGGATCCATTGCAGCGCATATCCCATCAGGCAAGTTCTCCGAGCACCCGCCGCGCCGCGGCCTGAGTCGCACCGAGCGCCACCACCGCCGCCAGAGGCGGGACAAGCAGAGGCAGGATCCAGTGCCAGCCCTGAAAGCCGAGCCCAGTCAGGAATCCTCCGGCCTCTCCGGCGTTCGGCATCAGCAGAATGCCGAGGACGGCGAGCACCGTCCCGACCGTGGCCCCGGCCAGCGCGCGCAGCGTGAAGCGGCGCACGAAGGCACCGGCGATATAGGAATCGGTGGCCCCGACCAGACGCAGCACCGCGATCACCTGCGCATTCGCCGCCAAGGCCGCATTCGCCGCCAGCGTGATCATCGCCCCTGTCGCCGCGGCGATCAGCAGGATGGACAGCCAGCCCAGCAGTCTCAGACTCGAGGCCGCCGCCACCAGGGGACGCCGCCAGCGGGTGTGATCGTCGAGCACGGCACCCGGCACTTCGGCACTCAGCCGCAGGCGCAGGCCCGCCGCATCATAGCCGTCCGACGTTTCCGTGATGTCGATGAGTTGCGGCACCGGCAGCGTGTCTACCGGAAGATCCGGACCGAACCAAGGCTCGAGCAGCGCCTGCTGTTCCTCCACGGTCAGCGCACGCGCATCCTCGATCCCGGGTGTCGTCTCGAGCACGCGCAGCGCGGCCGTGGTCTGGGCCGACATCTCTTCGGGCGCGGCAGAGATCCGCACGGTCGAGGATCGCGCCAGCTGGTCGCCCCAGCTCTGTGCAAGCCGCCCCGAGGCCAGCGACAGGGCCAGTGCGAAGACCGCGAGAAACGCCATCGCTGCCGCAGAGAAAAGCGTGAGCCGTACTGTAAAGCCCGCGGGCGGCACGACCCGGTCCGCGGCGGCATCCGCAGTCAGGAGGCCCTTCAGAACCGACATGTCGAGCTTCACAGGTCCGCCCCCGCCAGTTGCAACCGCCGGTTCGAAATCCGCAGCACCCGCGCCTGCACCTGCTGCTTGGCCGCGCGGATCAGCGCCAGGTCATGCGTCGCGATCATGATCGTCTTGCCCATCCGGTTGAGCTCGACCAGCAGCTTGAGCAGGCGCTGCGACATCTCCCAGTCGACATTGCCGGTGGGTTCGTCCGCGAGGATCACGTCCGGCGACATGATCACGGCCCGGGCCAGCGCCGCGCGCTGACGTTCGCCCCCCGAAAGCTCCGGCGGCAGGGCATCCGCCCGTCCCGACAGCCCGACCCAGCCCATCAGCTCGCGCAGGTTCGCCTGCTCGTCCGGGCTGTCCTGCCCCGAGGCGACCAGCGGCAGCGCGATGTTGTCGGCGACCGACAGGTGGTCGAGAAACTGGCAGTCCTGATGCACGACCCCGATGCGCCTGCGGCTGAGCGCGATCGCGTCGCGGTCCATCTGCATCACGTCCCGGTCGAACAGACGCACATGCCCGCCCGTGGCCTGCAGCGCGCCGTAGCAGAGCTTCAGAAAGGTCGTCTTGCCCGCGCCGGACGGGCCGGTGAGAAAGTGGAAGGAGGCTGGGGCGAGGTTCAGCGATATGTCGGTGAGCAGCTCGCCCCCGCCATAGGAATAGGCCACATTTTCGAGCTCTATCACACGCGCACCTGCCTGGTTTCGATTTGTCCTGTTGTGCAGCAGCATCGCGCGGGTTTCAATGCACAGGGTCGCGGACAATAGACTTTTCCACCAGTGCACCCCGCCTTATGATGTGCCAAAGAGGTCCGGTCGGGACACTGATGCAGGCTGAGGGGAAGACATGCGGCTGATATGCCCGAATTGCGGTGCGCAATACGAGGTTCCGGTGGAGGTGATCCCCGCGGGCGGTCGCGATGTGCAATGCTCGAACTGCGCGCATACCTGGTACCAGAACCATCCCGACGAAGATCCGGTCCTTTCCGAGGAAAGTGACACGGCGGCTCCGGACGAAGACGTGGTGCGCGAGGACGAGGCGACGCCTGAATCGGCCGAAGCGGCCTCTGACGACAGCGACGGTGAAGAAGACCTGGCCGAGGCCCCCGCACCGCCTCTTCCCTCCGTAGACCCTGTCTCGCCAGCCTTCGCATTGCCCCCGCGGCCTCCGGCGCAGAGCGATTATGACGACGATGGCGACAACGCGCCGGAACCCTCCGGCACCCTTCCGGCGCGCGAGGGAAGCGTCGCCGCGGCGCGGGCGCGCAGTCTCGACCCGTCTGTGGCCGAAGTCCTGCGCGAGGAGGCCGCGCGCGAAAGCCGCCAGCGCGCCGCGGAATTCTCGAGCCTCGAAAGCCAGCCCGAGCTGGGGCTCGACAGCACCGCCCCCGAGGATGAGAGCGCCCGTCGCGCCCGGGAAACGCGCGAGCGCATGGCGCGGATGCGCGGCGTCCCCCCCACCGGTGCCGCGCGGGAAACGTCCTATCGCGACCAGAACTCCTTCGGACCTGCCGCAACGTCGTCGGCATCGGCCAGCGCCTCGTCCTTGGCGGCGAATACGCGTCGGGATCTGCTGCCGGATGTGGAAGAGATCAACCAGACCCTGCGCTCGACCCGCGAGCGGCGCAACGTCGAGACGGTTCAGGGCCGCGCGCTGATGGAAGAGCCGGAAAGCGGATTCGGGCGGGGTTTCACCATCATGCTGCTGCTCGCGGCGCTGCTTGCGGCGCTTTACATCCTCGCCCCGCAGATCGGAAACCTGCTGCCTCCGGCGGAGCCGCTGCTTTCGGCCTATTCGGCCTGGATCGACCAGTTGCGGCTGTGGCTCGATGACCATGTAACCTCCCTCCTGCTCAGTCTCGACAGCCTCAGTTCCGAGGCGAGCGCGCCGGACGGTGCCTGAATCGGAAAGTCCGCCTTCGAACACTTGCCCCGCGCCGGGGCGGTTCCTATAAACGCTCCGACCAGCTAGGAGCCTGCCCATGCGTTTCGACCAGCGTCACCTTCTGGGGATCGAACCCCTGCGCCCGGACGAAATCACCACGCTGCTGGATCTGTCCGACAAATACGTCACGCTGAACCGGCAGCGCGACAAGCGTTCCTCGACCCTGTCGGGCCTGACCCAGATCAACATGTTCTTCGAAAACTCCACCCGCACCCAGGCCAGTTTCGAACTGGCGGGCAAGCGCATGGGTGCGGATGTGATGAACATGTCGATGCAGGCCAGCTCGATCAAGAAGGGCGAGACCCTGATCGACACGGCGATGACGCTGAACGCCATGCATCCCGATCTTCTGGTCGTGCGCCATCCCCATTCCGGTGCGGTGGATCTGCTCGCGCAGAAGGTCAACTGCGCCGTGATCAATGCCGGCGACGGGCGGCACGAACATCCCACGCAGGCGCTGCTCGACGCGCTCACCATCCGCCGCGCCAAGGGGCGTCTGCACCGCCTCTCCATCGCGATCTGCGGCGACATCGCGCATAGCCGCGTGGCCCGGTCCAACATCATGCTGCTGGGCAAGATGGAGAACCGCATCCGGCTGGTCGGCCCGGCCACCCTGATGCCCGCGGGCATCGCGGAACTGGGCTGCGAGGTCTTCGAGGACATGAACGAGGGGCTTCGCGACGTCGATGTCGTGATGATGCTGCGGCTTCAGAAAGAGCGGATGGATGGCGGTTTCATCCCGTCCGAGCGCGAATACTACCACCGCTACGGGCTCGATGCGGAAAAGCTGTCCAAAGCCAAGGAGGATGCCATCGTGATGCATCCCGGTCCGATGAACCGCGGGGTCGAGATCGACGGAACGCTGGCCGATGACATCAACCGGTCGGTCATTCAGGAACAGGTCGAAATGGGCGTGGCCGTGCGCATGGCGGTGATGGACCTGCTGGCCCGCAACCTGCGCGCCCGCCCCAAGGAGGTGCTGGTATGACCCGGATGACCGTGCCTGCCCGGGAAACCGGCCATCTGCGCGTCTTCACCATCGACCTGCCGCCGGAAGCGATCGAGCGGTTCGTGACCGAAGCGGGGACAGGCGAATGGCCTCTGCGCTACGCTCTTGGGGCCAGCCTGCTGCGGGAATCGTATGTCGAAACCCTCGCCCTCCGCGACCTCGGCTCGATGCCGCTCTCGACCTACCTTGCCGAGGGATACGGGCTCACCGGCGACGACTTCAAGGCCGCGCGCCCGCAGCTCGATGGGCTGAAAGGGCATGTCCTGCTGCTGCCTTCGCCTGCCTTCGGGCAGATCGAACAGTACCTGTCGATCTCGAACCCGCTGCGCTGGATCGGCACCTTCACCGAAGACCTGCGGCCTGCGGATCTCACGCCTTTGCGCTCGAAATCCGCCACTGGCACCCTGTCGGGCGGGCCGTCCGGCGGGCGCTACTCCAAGGGCAGCTCGAGCCTGCTCAAGGTGCTGGTGCTGGGGATCGGCGTCGTGGTGCTGGCCATCCTGCTTTTTGCCCTGGGGTTCAAGGGATGAGCCGCACCGCCTCCGTTCAGAGACCCGGCGCGCGCCCGGCCCGCCACCAAGTGCGCGACATCCAGAAAGACGCCGCATGACCGACCTGCTGATCACCAATGCCCGCCTCGTCGACCCCGAAGGCGATGCCATCCGCCCCGGCGCCCTGCTGGTCCGAAACGGCGTGATCGCCGAGATCTTCGACACACCGACTCCCGAGGTCAGCCATGATCTGATCCCCGAAGAAAACCGCCGCGATGCGAACAAGCGCTTCGTCGCTCCGGGCATCGTCGATATCGGCGTGAAGGTCTGCGAACCCGGCGAGCGGCACAAGGAAAGCTTCGGTTCCGCCGGAATGGCCGCCGCGGCAGGCGGTGTTACCACGATCGTCACGCGCCCGGACACCCTGCCCGCCATCGACACGCCCGAAGTGCTGGAATTCATCCGCCGCCGTGCGAACGAGGCCGCGCCGGTCAAGGTCCTCCCCATGGCCGCCCTCACCAAGGGCCGCGAGGGACGCGAGATGACCGAGATCGGCTTTCTCATGGATGCGGGCGCCGTCGCCTTCACCGATTGTGATCTCGTGGTGAGCGACACCCGCGTGCTGAGCCGGGCGATGAGCTATGCGCGCAGCCTTGGCGCGCTGGTGATCTCGCATCCGCAGGAGCCCGGCCTGTCGCGCGGCGCGGCCGTAACCTCTGGCAAGTTCGCCACGCTGCGCGGCCTGCCCGGCGTGACGGCGATGGCCGAGCGCATGGGGCTCGACCGCGACATCGCCCTGGTCGAGATGACCGGCGTGCGCTACCACGCCGACCAGATCACCACCGAACGCGCCCTGCCCGCGCTGGAACGTGCCAAGAGCAACGGCTTTGATGTGACCGCGGGCACCTCGATGCACCATCTCACCCTCAACGAGCTCGACGTGAGCGATTACCGCACCTTCTTCAAGGTCAAGCCGCCGCTGCGGTCGGAAGACGACCGGCAGGCGATCATCGAAGCGGTTCGCACCGGGCTGATCGACGTCATTTGCTCGATGCACACGCCGCAGGACGAGGAATCAAAGCGCCTGCCCTACGAGGAAGCGGCATCGGGCGCCGTCGGCCTGGAAACCCTGATGCCGGTGATGCTGAGGCTCTACCATTCGGGCGACCTGTCGCTGCCGGGGCTGTTCCGCGCCATGGCGCTGAACCCGTCGCGCCGCCTGGGGCTGGAGACCGGGCGGATCGCCAAGGGCGCACCCGCCGATCTGGTGCTCTTCGATGCGGACAAACCGATGATCCTCGACCGGTTCAAACTGAACTCGAAATCCAAGAACACGCCTTTTGACGGCGCCCGCCTGCAGGGTCGGGTTCTCGAAACTTTTGTCGACGGCCTGTCCGTCTACCGGAGCCAGTGATGCCAGTACTCGAAAACACCGCGGCCGTGCTCATCCTCTGGGGGGCGGTCGGCTACCTGCTGGGGTCGATCCCCTTCGGCCTGCTGCTGACCCGCGCCTTCGGCATCGGCAACCTGCGCGACATCGGGTCGGGCAATATCGGCGCCACCAACGTGCTGCGGACCGGGAACAAGAAAGCCGCCGCGCTGACCCTGCTTCTGGACGGGGCCAAGGGGGCCGTGGCCGTCCTGCTCGCACGTGCCTGGGCCGGAGAGGACGCCGCACAACTGGCCGCGCTCATGGCGTTCCTGGGGCATTGCTATCCGGTCTGGCTGGGCTTCAAGGGCGGCAAGGGGGTGGCGACGTTCCTCGGCATCCTGCTCGCGCTGGTCTGGCCGGTCGGCGCGCTCTGCTGCGCGACCTGGGTCGCCGCCGTCGCCCTGTCGCGCATATCGAGCCTCGGCGCGCTGGTCGCGGCAGCGCTTTCGACGCCCTACATGTTCCTGCTGGGACGGATGGAAGCGGTCGTCCTCGGGATCGTCCTCACGCTGCTGATCTACTGGCGTCACCGCACCAACCTCGCCCGCCTTCGCGCGGGAACCGAGCCGAAGGTCGGGAGCAAGACGTCCGGGACAAGCGCACGCTAAGGCATCCTGTTGTTCCGAAGCGTGATCTCAGGGATTGTCCTGGAGCTCGGGTGACGCCATCGCAGGCGCCTTGAAAGCAGCAACACTGCCCAGGCTGAAACCGGACTGCGCGGCGGACATCCTCCATCCACCGCGCAATTCCATCGCTCATCCGATCATGTCGCGGATTTCGCGCGCGACCTCGGCCGGGTGCGTGATCGGCACCATGTGCCCCGCCCCCTCGATCACGACCTGCCGCACATCCGGAATCCGCTCCGCCAGCGCATCATGGATGTCCTGCACGATCGGCTGGGATTTCTCGCCGCGAATCAGCAGAACCGGCATGTCGAGGCTTTCGAGCCGCCCATCCTCGAGCAGGCCGACAGTGTCGTCGTTCAGGGTCTTGTTGGTTTCCGCGACGATCGGGATCCGCTTGATCAGCGACTCCTTCTGGCGCTGCGTCAGATCCTCCCAGCCCCGGCCATCGCCCCAGAGCGCACTGAAGAGCCGCGCCGCCGTATCCCGGTCGCCCACCGCAAGCGCGTTGGCAAAGGGTCTCGACATCTTGCGATGCGCATCGAAAGTTGCCTTCGCCCGCGTTTTCGCGGCTGCGAAGAGTACCGGCTCGATCAGCGTGAGCGAGCGCATCCCGGGATTTTCCAGCGCCAGCCGCAGCGCGACCGTGGCACCGAAGGAATGGCCGATCACATGCATCCCCGGCGCGAGGAACGTGCTCGCGATGGCGGTCATCTGATCGTGGTAATCCGCACGGTTGTCCCAGTCGCTGCTCAGCCCGTGGCCCGGCATGTCGGGCGCCACTGCGCGCAGCCTGTCGGCCAGCACCCCGGCCATGCGGGTCCATGCCCCGGAATGGGCAAGCGCAGGATGAAGCATCAGGCCGGGCTCCGGCCCGACACCGAATTCGTTCCAGTGCACCGGAAACCCGGCGCGCGTGTCATATGTCATCAGAGCTTGCCCGAAAGGTGCAGGTCCAGATCCTCGAGCCGGTCCTGGCCCCAGAAGCGCTGGCCACTGTCGGTGATATAGAAGGGCGCGCCGAACACGCCCTGCGCAACGGCCTGTTCGAGATTCGCCGCATAGGTTTCAGCCCCGGTCAGCAGACCGGAATCGGCCAGTGACGGATCGAAGCCCGCCGCAGACAGGCAATCGCGCACGACCGCATCCTCGGCGATATCCTTTTCCTCGGCCCAGCAGGCCCGCAGGAAGGAAAACGCGAGCGCCCCGAGATCACCGCCCCCGGCCTTCTGCGCCGCGATGATCGCATAGCTCGACGGCGCCGGATTGGTCGGCCAGTGCGCAGGCTTCAGCGTCAGCGGCATGTCCCACTTCCTGGACAGGCGCAGCAGTTCTTGCGAGCGGTACTCCATCCGGCTCGGGTGGCGGTCCTTCGGAGGAACGCCGCCCGTGCGCCCGAACAGCGCCATCGCGTCGAGCGGCTTGTAGGTGATGCTCGCCTCGTGACGTGCCGCGATCTCTTCGAGCTTCGTGCCTGCCAGATAGGTGAAGGGCGACAGCGTCGTGAAATAGTAATCAATATGTGCCATCTGATCTCTCCCGGGTCTCATCGGCTTTGCCGGAACCTACGTGCATGCTAAGGCGAGCGCAACGTCACGAATCTGTCATTCCCAGACACAACGTCGGAGCTGCCCTCCCCATGCCCACACTCGTCGAACCCAAGCTGATTTCCGGCAACGCGAACCTCCCGCTCGCCACCGCCATCGCCAAGCGCATGTCGCTTTACCGCGGCATGACCGTCGGGCTCGTCAATGCCCGAGTCGAGCGTTTCAACGATCAGGAGATCTTTGTCGAAGTCTACGAGAATGTCCGGGGCGAGGACATGTTCATCCTCCAGTCGACCTCGAATCCCGCCAATGACAACCTGATGGAACTGCTCATCATGTCGGATGCGCTGCGGCGCTCCTCGGCGTCGCGGATCACCGCCGTGATTCCCTATTTCGGTTATGCCCGTCAGGACCGTCGCACCAAGGCGCGCACGCCGATCACCGCAAAGCTGGTCGCCAACATGATCGCCGAGGCGGGGATCGAGCGGGTGCTGACGATGGATCTGCACGCGACCCAGATCCAGGGCTTCTTCGACATTCCGGTGGACAATCTCTATGCCTCGCCGGTCTTCGCGCTCGACATCCTGCATCAGTTCAAGGACATGTCCGACGTGATGGTTGTCTCGCCCGATGTGGGCGGTGTGGCGCGGGCGCGCGAACTCGCAAAACGGATCAACGCGCCGCTCTCGATCGTCGACAAACGCCGCGAAAAGCCCGGCGAAGTGGCCGAAATGACGGTGATCGGCGACGTGACCGGCAAGCGCTGCATCATCGTTGACGATATCTGCGACACGGCCGGCACGCTCTGCAAGGCGGCCGAAGTCCTGCTCGAGAACGGCGCCTCGGAGGTTCATTCCTACATCACCCACGGCGTGCTGTCCGGCCCGGCGGTCGAGCGGATCACCAATTCTGTGATGAAATCGCTGGTCATCACCGATTCCATCGACGCTCCCGAAGCGGTGCGCAACGCGCCCAATATCCGCATCGTTCCGACAGCGCCGATGTTCGCCCAGGCGATTCTCAACATCTGGAACGGCACATCTGTTTCGTCCCTGTTCGAGACCGAGACGCTCGGCCCGATCTACGAAGGCATCCTCTAAGCTCCGGCCCCGGTGATCAGGCGGCCTGCGCCGCCTCGACACTGGGGAAGATCGCCTTGGACTCCTTGTCGATCCGGCGCGCCTCGACCAGCAGCTTCTCGCGGATCTCACAGGTCAGCGCCCAGGCGGTGTTGGGGTTCGGACAGGGCGCGAGGAACAGGACGTGCTGGCCGAACACGTCGTGGTCGGTGACATAGCACCCGCGGCTGTCGGGCTCGCCCGTATCCTCCATCCCGTCAAGAATCTCGTGATACTTTTCGCGCAGCGGTTCGATATCCGCATCGTGGCGCAGATGCAGCGTGATTTCGCCCAGCAAGAAATGTTCCTGCATGGTCCAGTTCTCGAACGGTTCGGAGACGAAATCGACAACCGGCACCACAAGCCGCTTGCCCGTCCAGACACGCAGCTGGACGAAGGTGAAATTTATGCGCTCGACCGAACACAGATTTCCCTGGAACAGGATCTTGTCGCCGATCCGCGCCGACTGGTTCATCGAGATCTGCAGCGATGCCATGATGTTGGACAGGATGTCGCGCGCCGCATAGGCCGCGACCAGCGTCAGCGTCCCGGCCGATGCCAGAAGCGAGATTCCGAGCGACTGCATCACGCTCGCCTCGTTCAGCACGATGCCTGCCCCCACAAGCGCAATGACGACGATCATGCCGCGCCGTATCGCAGACACCCGCGTCGCGATATCGCGGCGCATTTCCTGCCCCTCGCCGATTTCGGTGAGCTCGCCCCCGTCAAAGTTCACAAGCCGGGACACGATCACATCCGCGATGTTCACCACGAACCACAGGACCGACACAACCACGCCGATCACGACCATGGGGGACAAGACGGTGTCGATCCGTCCGGAAAAGGTAAACGCCCGCTGCGTCAGGATCGCCAGCGCCAGCGTCATGATGGTGAGCACCACCGGCCCACGTGTCGCCCGAAGCAGGGATTCGGCCGCATCATAGGCATCGCGCCGGGACAGGCTCGTCATGATGCGGTGCGCGATCAGGCCCAGCAGCACGACGACCGACAGCACCACCGGAAGTGCGACAGCCTCCCACCAGCGCAATCCCCAGAAGGCCTGCGTGCGCCAGGAATCGGGCAGCATGAGTTCCAGATCCGAAGGACCGTAGATCTCGCCCAGCCCCGGAAGGTTGTCCACGGTCTGGCGCGACACCACCCACACCGGATCGCCGCCCTTGGGTTTGACGCGATTGACACGGATCGGCAGGGGACGGTCGCCAAGGTCCACATACCACAGCAGGAGCGACCGGCGCGGTTCGCCCGCAAGGGCATTGTCCGAAGACCGCTCGTCCAGCCCGTCGGGGCGGTCGCGCAGGTCGTACCAGTCGATGACGATCTTGCGGTCGAGCAGGATCAGGAAATCATTGGCGAGCCGCGGTCCCTGTGCGCGCTGCTGATCCACGGGGATGTCCGACAGGTCGAGCATGTGCGAGGCCGCGTGCCAGTTGCCGTTGCGCGCCTGAATGATGAAGCTTTCGATGCTCGAGCGCGGCGTCGTCCGGTCGATCGAAGCGGGTGCTGGGCCTAACCCCTCGTTCAGGCTCTCGACCTCGAACCAGGCGCCTCCCCCGCTTTCCTGAGCGCTCGCCAGTGGGGGCCAGCCCATCAGAAGAGTGCAGCTCAAAAGCAGCGTGAAGACCGGCAGAATGACGGCCCGAAGGAGGGTACGAAGCGGAGACATTGCCGCCAAACCCCCGAGCCCCCGCGCTTGTTCCCTCGCTGCGGCAATTTGTCGGGAATGTCAGGTAGCTCTGAGCGGCGCATGGAGGCTCGTCAGGAGAGATCCCAGTCATCCTCGGACCTGATCTCGCCGATGGACATCCAGGCGATCCGCACGCGCGCAACGCGGGTATCCGCCCACGTCCGGAACACCAGGTCAACCCGTCCACGCAGACATTCTCGGCCACGAGATCCGCCCGGATATTGGCATTGTTGTCCATGTCCCATAGCGACAGCGACAGGTGCACCACCGGCGCGTCGCGGTAATTTTCGGAAAAGGCCACCCATTTGCGCCTTTCGCGCGCGCCATGTCCGGTCCACATCTCCCCGCCAGTCGCGAAGTCGGAGAACAGTTCGACATTGCCCTGATCCACGCCGATCGTTGCGCCGCGTAGTCTCTTCATGCCTGCCTCTTGCCGTTTGCGACCTGATAATCGAAAATTGGGGCAGGAATGAAAACGGGAAACTTCCGCGGATTATTCCATGTGGCAAATCCCTGACGGAAACGGTCGTGCCTCTACCGGTCGCCTTCAGACGAAAAGCCCCGCGAAACCATCGGCTTCGCGGGGCTTGAATGTCGTCAGATCCGATCGGATCAGAGCGAAGGCTGCTTGGGCGACAGGCCGATATGCGTCCCGACGGCAACCATGTCCGACAGGAGCTTCGCGGCATCGTCCACCGGACCCGGCTCGTTCTTGAAAGTCTCTTTCGCCTTGCCATAGGCCTCGTGCGCTTCGTCGACCAGCCCCTCATAAGTGGCCTGGTCCACATCCCCGCGCGCGAGGGCGCGCTCGGCCAGAACCGAAACGCTTTCGCCGATTTCGGCAAAGCCGCCGGTCACGACGAATTCTTCCGTGCCGCTCTCGGTCTCGACCCGAAGGATTCCGGGACGCAGGGTGGTGATCATCGGCGCGTGGTTCGGCATCGCCGTGAGGTCGCCATCGGCACCGGGAATGAGCACCGACACGATCTGTGCCGACATCAGGCTCCGCTCCGGGCTGACGAGATCGAATTGCATAGTCTCAGCCATTTGGGCCTCCTGTTAGGGGTCCGGGGGGCCCGCAAGCCCCCCGAAACGGATCCGGTTAGGCCGCGTCCGCTGCAAGGCGCTCGGCCTTGGCTTTCACGTCCTCGATGCCGCCGACCATGTAGAAGGCGCCTTCGGGCAGGTGATCGTATTCGCCGGCCACAACCGCCTTGAAGGACGCGATCGTGTCTTCCAGCGGCACCTGGATGCCGTCGGAACCGGTGAACACCTTCGCAACGTCGAAGGGCTGCGACAGGAAGCGCTGGATCTTGCGAGCGCGCGACACGGTCAGCTTGTCCTCTTCCGACAACTCGTCCATCCCGAGAATGGCGATGATGTCCTGAAGCGATTTGTAGCGCTGCAGGATCCCCTGAACGTCACGTGCCACCTGATAGTGCTCTTCGCCCACGATCTGCGGGTCCATGAGACGCGAGTTCGAGTCGAGCGGGTCCACGGCGGGATAGATTCCGAGCTCCGAGATCGCACGGTTGAGAACCGTCGTCGCGTCGAGGTGCGCAAAGGTCGTCGCAGGTGCGGGGTCGGTAAGGTCGTCCGCGGGAACGTAGACGGCCTGGATCGAGGTGATCGAACCGTTCTTGGTCGAGGTGATGCGTTCCTGCATCTGGCCCATATCGGTCGCCAGCGTCGGCTGATAGCCCACGGCGGACGGGATACGACCCAGCAGAGCCGACACTTCCGAACCCGCTTGCGTGAAGCGGAAGATGTTGTCGACGAAGAACAGAACGTCCGTGCCGGACTGGTCGCGGAACTGCTCGGCCAGGGTCAGGCCGGTCAGGGCGACACGGGCACGCGCACCCGGCGGCTCGTTCATCTGGCCGTAGACCAGCGCCACCTGCGAGTCCGACAGGTTGTCGGGCTTGATGACGTTGGATTCGATCATCTCGTGGTAGAGGTCGTTGCCCTCACGGGTCCGCTCGCCCACGCCGGCGAAAACGGAGTAACCCGAGTGCACCTTCGCGATGTTGTTGATCAGCTCCATGATCAGAACCGTCTTGCCCACGCCGGCACCGCCGAACAGGCCGATCTTGCCGCCCTTGGAATAAGGCGCCAGCAGGTCGATGACCTTGATGCCGGTGACGAGGATTTCCGATTCCGTCGACTGCGCGGCAAAGCCGGGCGCCTCGGCGTGGATCGGGCGGTATTCATCGGCGTTCACCGGACCCTGCTCGTCGACGGGCTCGCCCACGACGTTCAGGATGCGGCCCAGCGTGGCATTGCCCACCGGAACCGTGATCGGCGCGTCCGTGTCGGTCACTTCCTGACCGCGCACGAGACCTTCGGTCGCGTCCATCGCGATGGCGCGAATGGTGTTTTCCCCGAGGTGTTGCGCAACCTCCAGAACCAGTTTCTTGCCGTGGTTGTCCGTGGTCAATGCGTTCAGAATCGCCGGGAGGTGATCCTCGAACTGCACGTCAACCACGGCGCCAATGACCTGGGTCACTTTGCCTTTTGCGTTTGCCATGTTTCGTCTCCGGTCCTTAGAGCGCTTCCGCGCCCGAGATAATTTCGATCAGTTCGTTGGTGATGACGGCCTGACGCGAACGGTTGTACTCGATCGTGAGGTCGTCGATCATCTCGCCAGCGTTGCGGGTCGCGTTGTCCATCGCGGACATCCGCGCGCCCTGCTCCGAGGCAGCGTTTTCCAGCAGCGCGGCAAAGATCTGCACCGCAACGCCGCGTGGCAGCAGGTCGGCCAGGATCTCTTCCTCGCTCGGCTCGTACTCATAGAGCGTCTGCGCGGCATCCGCTTCCGGCTCCTCAAACGAGGCCGGGATGATCTGCTGTGCCGTCGGGATCTGTGTCACGACGTTCTCGAACTCCGAGTAGAAGATCGTGCAGACATCGAACTCACCTGCGTCGAAACGGTCGAGCACATTGCGCGCGATGCCCTGTGCGTCGGCGTAGGACAGGCGCTTCACGCCGCCCAGATCGACATGGTCGATGAAAAGATTGCCATAGTCGCGACGCAGGCTGTCACGGCCCTTCTTGCCGACGGTCAGGATCTTGACCGTCTTGCCCTCACCCTTGAGCTTGATCGCCTTCTGGCGCGCAAGCTTGGCGATGTTGGCGTTGAAACCACCGCAGAGGCCCCGCTCGGAGGTCAGGACCACCAGCAGGTGCACCTTGTCCTCGCCCGTTCCCGACAGAAGCCGGGGCGCGGTCGAGCTGTCGCCCACCGAGGCGGCCAGCGCCCCCATCACCGCGCTGAAACGCTCGGTGTAGGGACGTGCCATCTCGGCGGCATCCTGTGCCCGCCGCAGTTTTGCGGCGGCCACCATCTGCATGGCCTTTGTGATCTTGCGGGTCGATTTGACCGACGAGATCCGGTTTTTCAGGTCCTTGAGATTCGGCATTGCCTTATCTCCCTTTTATGCGAAGTCGGCGGCGTATTCGTCGAGCGCGGCGCGGATCTTGTCCTCGGCATCCCCCTTGATCTTAGGGTCCTCCTTGGTGATGAAATCCAGCACGTCCTTGCGCTTGCCGCGCAGGTGGGTGAGCAGACCCTTTTCGAAACGGCCGATATCCTTGACGGCGATCTTGTCGAGATAGCCCTTGGTGCCCGCGAAGATGACGCAGACGATTTCCGCGTTGGTCAGCGGCGAATATTGCGGCTGCTTCATCAGCTCGGTCAGACGCGCGCCACGGTTCAGAAGCTTCTGGGTCGAGGCGTCGAGGTCGGAACCAAACTGCGCAAAGGCCGCCATTTCGCGGTACTGGGCGAGTTCGAGCTTCACCGGACCGGCAACCGACTTCATCGAGTTCGTCTGGGCCGAGGAGCCCACACGCGACACCGACAGACCGGTATTCACGGCGGGGCGGATGCCCTGGTAGAACAGTTCGGTCTCGAGGAAGATCTGGCCGTCGGTGATCGAGATCACGTTGGTCGGAATGAACGCGGACACGTCGCCACCTTGCGTCTCGATGATCGGCAGGGCCGTCAGCGAGCCCGAGCCGTGATCGGCGTTCAGCTTTGCCGACCGCTCGAGCAGGCGCGAGTGGAGATAGAACACGTCGCCGGGATACGCTTCGCGGCCCGGCGGGCGGCGCAGAAGCAGCGACATCTGGCGATAGGCCACGGCCTGCTTGGAAAGATCGTCATAGATGATGAGTGCGTGACGGCCATTGTCGCGGAAATGCTCGGCCATCGCGGTCGCGGTATAGGGCGCGAGGTACTGCATCGGCGCGGGGTCCGAGGCGGTCGCGGCGACGACGATCGAATATTCGATGGCGCCGGTCTCTTCGAGCTTCTTCACCAGCTGCGCGACGGTCGAACGCTTCTGACCGATCGCAACGTAGACGCAGTAAAGCTTGTCACCTTCTTCGGTGGCGGCGTCGTTGTAGGACTTCTGGTTCAGGATCGTGTCGAGAGCGATGGCAGTCTTGCCGGTCTGACGGTCGCCGATGATCAGCTCGCGCTGGCCACGGCCGACAGGGATCATCGCGTCGACGGATTTGAGGCCGGTCGCCATCGGCTCGTGCACCGACTGCCGCGGGATGATGCCGGGCGCTTTCACGTCGGCCAGACCACGCTCTGACGTCTCGATCGGGCCCTTGCCGTCCAGCGGGTTGCCCAGACCGTCCACGACGCGGCCCAGAAGGGCGTCACCGATCGGCACGTCCACGATGGAGTTGGTGCGCTTGACGATATCGCCTTCCTTGATGTCCCGGTCGGAGCCGAAGATCACGACGCCGACATTGTCGGATTCAAGGTTCAGCGCCATGCCCTGGATACCACCGGGGAATTCGACCATCTCGCCGGCCTGGCAGTTGTCCAGACCGTAGACACGCGCGATACCGTCACCGACGGACAGCACACGGCCAACCTCGGCGACTTCGGCGTCCTGGCCAAAGTTCTTGATCTGGTCCTTCAGGATCGCAGAAATTTCGGCTGCTTGGATACCCATTTATCCGACCTCTTTCATAACATTCTGGAGGGAATTGAGCTTGGAGCGGATCGACGTGTCGATCATCTTCGAGCCCACCTTGACGACAAGACCACCGATGAGGCTTTCATCGACGGTCGCATTGATGAGAACGTCACGGCCGATCTGGGCCTTGAGCGTCTCGGAAAGTTTCGTGCGCTGCGCATCCGTCAGCTGGATCGCGGAGGTCACGTCCGCGGTGACTTCGCCCTTGTGCTTGGCGATCAGCTCGCGAAGCAGGGTGATCATCGCAGGGACCACGAAAAGACGGCGCTTGGACGCCATCAGCGACAGGACGTTCTGCAGCGCCGGGATCAGGTCCATCTTCTGCGCGATGGCGGTGATCGCACGTCCCTGCGTCTCGCGGGTGTAGACCGGCGAATGGATCAGGTCGCGCAGGTCCGCGCTTTCGCTCAGGGCAGCAGAAAGATCCCCCAGATTGGATTCAAGGTTGTCGAGCTGATTGTTCTCTTGAGCGATTTCAAAAACCGCTTTGGCATAGCGTGAGGCAATGCCGGAGGAAATCGAAGCTGAGTCTGACACGTCCACCCTTCCGATATTATGCCCCCGTGGCCCCGCATTGCTTTGGGGTCCGGAGGCGTTTGTCTGCGCCTCGAGCGAGCTCAAGGCATTAAAATCAGCGCGGATGTACCAGAGGCACCCCCCCATCGCAACATGCTTAGACGCTTTTAACCACAGCACCAAACCCCTTATTTTTCTGAGCTCGGCTTGAACTGCGACCTATTGCCTAAGTCAGGAGTAAACAAAATATACACTTTTGCGCGATGCAACCCGAATCTTCGCTGTGAGCTGGGCGTGATGACGCAGATGGTCATGTTTGCGCCAACGGCAAAAGCTCGGCGATGAACGGTACGGTAACGCCGGAAAATTTGCCCAAGAAAACATCGCCGCATCCACCGGACCGGAGCAGTTTACCCTTTTGAACGCTGCACCAACATGGCCACCGATTTGAAAATCCACGGCAAACGACCTGAGCCCTGCAGTTCAGGCCGCTCTCAAGCCGCCTCGGGGCATGCGCGCCTTCGATCTGCCGAGTGGTACGGACGCAGGCGTTGTGTACGGTTTGAGACCATCCCTCACGCAGCCGGGCTGACGGTCAGACCGGCTTGGCCGACGGCGAGGGTGACAGCGCGCCCAGCGGCTTGCGCACCGCTTCCTTGACCGCAGAACCTCCGCTGCGGGCCGGTGTCCGCTTTGCGACCTCGACCATCAGCACGCCCCCCGCCATCACGGGTGCCGCCGCGCGGCCGGTCTTTTCCCACATCGCGCCGGTCTTCATCCAGAAGCGGCGCGACGAAGGTGGCTGATAGAGCGCGGCGATGCTGCGTTCGGGCACGAAGCTGTGCCGCTTGAGCTGTGCCTCGAGCTGGCTCGCCGAATAGGGCCGCCCGTATCCGAACGGCGTGAGATCGCTGCGGGCCCAGAGGCCGGACCGGTTGGGAACGATGAACAGCGCGCGCCCGCCCGGACCCAGAACGCGGTAACATTCATCGAGCAGTGCGGAGGGATTCTCGGATGTCTCTAGGCCGTGCATCAGCACGAGACGATCGACATGCCCGGTCTCCACCGGCCACAGCGTCTCGTCGCACAGAACCGATACGTTCGGCATCCCTGCAGGCCAGTGGATGACCCCCTGCGGGCCGGGCATCAGCCCCATCACGCGCCGCGCATCCTTGAGGTAGGGACGCAGCAGCGGCACCGCGAATCCGTAGCCTGCCACAGTCATGCCCTTGGCCTCCGGCCAGAAGGACTGCACCTGATCCCGCACGATCTTCTGGGCGGCGCGCCCCAGCGCACTACGATAATAGAAGGTCCGCAGATCGGTGACATCCAGATGCATTGCAGCCGGCCCTGTGATCGTTCAAGCTGACCCTACCTTACCCAGCCAAAGCGGAATGACCATGCCCCTTGAACTCCTGACCATCCCCGCCCGCAGCGACAACTACGCGTTCATCGTCCATGACAACGCCTCGGGCGCAACGGCGGTCATCGACGTTCCCGACGCCGAACCGGTGCAGGAGGCGCTGGCCAGCCGGGGCTGGGATCTGACCGAAATCTGGCTGACACATCACCATGACGACCATGTCGAAGGTGTGGCTCCGCTCAAGGCGATCTATCCGCAGGCCCGCATCTATGGCGCCGCTGCCGACGCCCACCGCCTGCCCGAACTCGACCAGCAGCTCAAAGATGGCGACGCCTATTCCTTCGGCGGCGAAGTGGTCCAGATCTTGGACGTGTCGGGCCACACTGTCGGCCACATCGCCTTCTACATGCCGGGTTCGGGATACGTCTTCACCGCGGACAGCCTGATGGCCCTGGGATGCGGGCGCGTCTTCGAAGGCACCTTCCCGCAAATGTGGGAGAGTCTGTCCAAGCTCGCCGCCCTGCCGCCCGAAACGACGGTCTGTTCGGGACATGAATACACCGCCGCGAATGCAAAATTCGCCCTGACCATTGAACCGGAGAACGAAGAGCTTAAATTCCGTGCAGACGCAATCGCCAAAGCCCGTGCCGAGGGGATACCTACGGTCCCCTCCCTTCTTTCGGACGAACTGGCCACAAACCCCTTCCTGCGAGCCTCCCAGCCTTCGGTCAAGGCGGCACTCGGCCTGCAGGACGCCTCGGACGCAGAAGTCTTTGCCGAAATCCGTCAGCGCAAGGACAGGTTTTAGACCATTTAGACGTCACCATTCGGCACCACCCGGATTTGTGAGGGGCGGTTTCAAAGAAAAAACTTGAAGCAGGGCCATAATCGACCAAACTTTAACCGTAAGAGGCCAGTCTGGACCGGTCCCGGTCCGACACAGATAAGAAGGAGCACCCACGTGCCTTCATTCTCGAACACACTTGAGCAGTCCATTCACGCGGCGCTGGCGCTTGCCAACTCGCGTTCGCACGAGTTCGCCACGTTGGAGCATCTGCTGCTGGCGCTGGTGGACGAGCCGGACGCATCGCGTGTCATGAAGGCCTGCAACGTCGATACCGAAGAACTGCGCACCACGCTGGTGGAATTCATCGACGATGATCTGGCCAACCTTGTCACCGATGTCGAAGGCTCCGAAGCCGTTCCCACAGCCGCTTTCCAGCGCGTGATCCAGCGCGCAGCGATTCATGTCCAGTCCTCCGGGCGCACCGAAGTCACCGGCGCCAACGTTCTGGTGGCGATCTTTGCCGAACGCGAATCGAACGCCGCCTACTTCCTGCAGGAGCAGGACATGACCCGCTATGACGCGGTCAACTTCATCGCGCATGGCGTGGCCAAGAACCCGGCCTACGGCGAAAGCCGCCCCGTCACCGGCGCCTCCGAAGAACACGAGGACACCTCGTCGGCCGAAGCGCCTCCGGGCGATCAGAAGGAATCAGCGCTGTCCAAGTACTGCGTGAACCTGAACGAGAAATCCCGTCACGGCGACATCGACCCGCTGATCGGTCGCGAATCCGAAGTCGAGCGCTGCATCCAGGTGCTCTGCCGCCGCCGCAAGAACAACCCGCTTCTGGTGGGCGATCCCGGTGTGGGCAAGACCGCCATCGCAGAGGGCCTCGCCCGCAAGATCGTCGCGGGCGAAATCCCCGAGGTTCTGTCGAAGACCACGATCTTCTCGCTCGACATGGGCGCGCTGCTGGCCGGCACCCGCTACCGCGGCGATTTCGAGGAACGTCTCAAGGCCGTGGTGAACGAGCTCGAGGATCACCCCGACGGCGTGCTCTTCATCGACGAGATCCACACCGTGATCGGTGCCGGCGCCACGTCCGGCGGGGCGATGGACGCCTCCAACCTTCTGAAGCCCGCGCTTCAGGGCGGCAAGCTCCGCACCATGGGATCGACCACCTACAAGGAGTTTCGCCAGCACTTCGAAAAGGACCGCGCGCTGAGCCGCCGGTTCCAGAAGATCGACGTGAACGAGCCTTCCGTGGCCGACACGATCAAGATCATCAAGGGGCTCAAACCCTATTTCGAAGAGCATCACAGCGTCAAATACACTGCCGACGCGGTGAAGACGGCCGTGGAACTCTCGGCGCGCTACATCAACGACCGCAAGCTTCCGGACAAGGCGATCGACGTGATCGACGAAGCCGGTGCGGCGCAGCACCTTCTGCCCGACAGCAAGCGCCGCAAGACCATCGGCACCAAGGAGATCGAGGATGTCGTGGCCAAGATCGCCCGCATTCCGCCGAAGAACGTCTCCAAGAACGATGCCGAAGTCCTCAAGGATCTGGAAGCGTCGCTCAAGCGGGTCGTGTTCGGTCAGGACGATGCCATCGTGGCGCTGTCCTCGGCGATCAAGCTGGCCCGTGCGGGTCTGCGAGAACCGGAAAAGCCCATCGGCAACTACCTCTTCGCCGGTCCGACCGGTGTGGGCAAGACCGAGGTCGCCAAGCAGCTCGCGGATACGCTGGGTGTGGAACTGCTGCGCTTCGACATGTCGGAATACATGGAGAAACACGCGGTTTCCCGTCTCATCGGCGCGCCTCCGGGCTATGTCGGCTTCGACCAGGGTGGCCAGCTCACGGACGGCGTGGACCAGCATCCGCATTGCGTGCTGCTGCTCGACGAGATGGAAAAGGCGCACCCGGATGTCTACAACATCCTGCTGCAGGTTATGGACCACGGCTCGCTGACCGATCACAACGGTCGTACGGTCGATTTCCGCAACGTGATCCTGATCATGACGTCCAATGCGGGCGCCATCGAACAGTCGCAATCGGCCATCGGCTTCGGCCGCGACCGGCGCGAGGGCGAGGATACGGCGGCGATCGAGCGGACGTTCACGCCTGAATTCCGCAACCGCCTCGACGCGGTGATCAGCTTCAAGCCGCTGCCCAAGACGACGATCCTGCGCGTGGTCGAGAAGTTCGTCCTCCAGCTCGAGGCACAGCTGATGGACCGCAACGTGACCATAGAGCTGACCGAACAGGCCGCCGCATGGCTGGCCGACAAGGGCTATGACGACAAGATGGGCGCGCGTCCCCTTGGCCGCGTGATCCAGGAATACATCAAGAAGCCGCTGGCCGAGGAACTCCTCTTCGGCAAGCTCATGAAGGGTGGCGTGGTCAAGGTGGTCGTCCGCGACGGCAAGCTTGAACTCGATCTCGAAGGGCCGCAAAATCCGCGTCTCTCGGGCAACAGGCCTCCGCTCCTCACAGCCGAGTAAATGCGGGTTCAGGCACTTGTCCTGATCCTGACGACCTCCGCAGCGCCCACCGCGGCGGAGGTTCCGTTTCTGGAACTGCCTCTCGACTGCACGCTCGGCGAAACCTGCTTCATCGAGGATTATGTCGATGCCGATCCCGGCATCGCCCAGCACGATTACACCTGCGGGCTGAAATCGCGCAACGATCACAAGGGCACCGATATCGCGCTGACATCCGACGCTGCCGCCCAAGGTGCCACCGACGTTCTTGCTGCCGCAAGCGGTCAGGTCGAAGCGGTGCGCGACGAGATCCCCGACCGCCCCTATTCCGCCGACATCGCCGCCGAACTCAGTGGCCGGGAATGCGGAAACGCCGTGCGGCTGCGCCATGCCAACGGCCTCCAGACGCTCTACTGCCACATGAAACGGGGCAGCGTCGCGGTAAAGCCGGGGGACATCGTGCAATCCGGCCAGCCTCTGGGCCAGGTCGGAATGAGCGGGCAATCCAATTTCCCCCACGTCCATATCACGGTCCTGAAGGCTGGCGAGGTGATCGACCCTTTCGACCCCATGGCCACCGACGCCTGCGGGCCTTCGAAAGACACGCTCTGGAACGACCCGCCGCCCTATGCGAAGGCCGGGCTCTTCACCGCGAGCTTCTCGACCTCGGTCCCGAGCCTCGCGCATGTTCAGTCAGGTGACGCCCGGCGCGAGACCGCCCGCCCGGACCACGACCTCGTGCTCTACGGCTTTGCCTTCTTCGCGGAAACCGGCGACGAGATGCGCTTCACCGCATCCGGGCCAGAGGGCGAGCTCTTCTCCCATGCCGAAACCATCGACAGGGGCCGCGCCCAGCTCTTCCGCGCCTATGGCCGCCGCGCCCCCGAAACCGGCTGGTCCGAAGGCGCCTATACCGGCAGCGTGACCCTGCTGCGCGACGGCATCATCCTCGCCCAGCGCCAGGCGAGCATCACCGTAGAGCAGGACTGACGGAAACATCCGCAACCGTCCCCAGCTTCTTCGGGTTCCAAATATCCCGGGGAGCACGAGGGGCCGGCCCCTCGTTCCGGCATTGCCACTACCGTGACGCTCTTATTTCTCGGTGAATTTCAGCTCGATCCGTCTGTTCTGCGCACGTGCCTCGGGCGTGTCTGCCGGGTCCACCGGCTGATACTGCCCGAACCCGTTCGCCGCCAACCGGCCCGGCGGGATACCGAGGAAATCGATCATGTAGCGCACCACCGACAGGGCCCGCGCCTGGCTCAGCTCCCAGTTGTCGGCGAATTCACCAAAACCAGAGAGCGGCACGTCGTCGGTATGCCCGTCCACCCGGATCACCCAGTCGATGCCCTCGGGGATTGCGTCCGCGACAGATCTCAGGATGTCGGCGACCTTCGCAACCTCACCCCGGCCTGCCTGCGACAGGGTCGCCGATCCCGGCTGGAACAGCACTTCGGAGGAAAAGACGAAGCGGTCGCCTTCGATGCGCACACCCTCCTGCGCGCCCAGGACATCGCGCAGACGTCCAAAGAATTCCGAGCGGTAGCGTTCGAGATCCTGCGTCTGTGCCTCGAGCCGCTTGCGCTCGGCCTCTTCGAGCTGCCGCCGCCTGCGCTCTTCCGCGGCCACGCGCGCCAGCGCCGTGTTGAGTTCCGACCCCAGATTCTGCAGCTGCACCTGCGCCTCCGCATCGCTGTCCCGCGCCTCGTCCAGCAACCCCTGCAGGGAGGAAAGCTGCTCGCGCAGCGCCGCCACCTGCCGGTTCAGCAATTCCGTCTGCTTCTGCGCTTCGCTCGCCCGTTCTTCTTCCGCGCTCAACTGCTCGCGGGCCGTCGACAGGAGCGCCGCGCGCGTCTCGGCCTGGGTCAGCGCCTGCTCGGCCTCGGACTCGGCCGCCCGTTTGGCGGCCAGCGCCGCTGTCAGTCGCTCGCGCACCGTCGCGGCGTCACTCTCGAGAGAGACCTTCGCGGCCAGAGCGGCCGCCAGCTGCTGTTCCAAGGACCGTGTATCATCCGTCTGCTCGGCCGCCTGCGCCTGCGCGACCGTGAGTTGCTGGCGCAGATCCGCGATCTGCGCATCCCGCTCCTCACCGGTGCTCTCTGCCGCGAGCAGATCCGTCTCGGCCTGCTGTGCCTGCATCAGGGCTTCGGCGAGCCGTGCCTCGGTGTCCGAGAGCTGCCCTTGCACGCCCTGAGCCTCGGCAAGCTGATCCTCGAGCGTGGCGACCCGCGCCGCGCGGTCCTCGCCTTCGACCAGCGCCGCGGCGAGACGGGCGTCGAGATCCGCCTCGGCCTCGCGCGACGCCGCAAGCAGCGTCAGCGTTTCCTCGGCCTTTGCCCTCTGTTCTTCGAGCGCCAGAGTCATCGACGTCAGTTCCGAAGTGGACTCCTCGAGGCGCCGACGCAAAACTGCCGCCGCTTCGGCTTCGGCGAGCCGCTGCGCCTCTTCGTCCGACAGGGCCGTGCCGAGCTCGGCGACCCGTTCCGTCAGGGCCCCGACCTGCGAGGTCACATCGGCATTTTCCGCGCGCAGATCCGCGACAAGCGCATCCAGAGCGTCACGCCGGGCCGCAGCGAGCCGCGCCGCTTCGGTCTGGGCATCCACCTCGTCGCGGGCCGTCGCCAGCGCAAGGTTCAGGGCGTCGCGCTCCTCGGTCAGCGAGTCCCGCGCGCCTTCAAGCTCCGCGACCTGCGCCTGCGCTTCCCGGCGATCTGCCAGAAGTCCGGCCACCTGCTCCTCGAAGGAAGCGATCCGCGCGCCCGCCGTGTTCAGCTCCGCCGCCTGCCGGTCCCGCGTCGCGGTCAGCGTGTCGATCAGGGTCTGCTGCTCGGACAGCCGCGACTGCGTTGCATCCAGCGTCGCGCTCACCTCGCTGAGCTGCTGCTCGAGCGTCTGGTTCTGTCGCTTCTCGAGCCCGAGCGCCTGCGCCAGAGCCGAGATCTCGCCAGAGAGGGTGTCGAGCTCGCTCTCCTGCCCGGTGATCGTCTCGCGCAGCACGAACTGCACAACCATGAAGATCGTGAGCACGAACATGAGCACCAGCAACAGCCCGGTCATCGCATCGACGAAGCCGGGCCAGATCGAGGCCTGGAACCGCGCACCGGTGCGTCGCGACAAAGCCATGGCCTAGCTCTCCTGCCCCGGTTTCGTCACCCGCAGGCGCTGACCGGTCGCAGGCGGAGAAGCGGGCGCCGTCGCCTGACGTCCCATCTGACCCAGAACCCGGCTGAGCGCCGAGAGATCCGTGCGCAGTTCGGCCATGCTTTCCTGCCGCCCGGCGCTGATTTCTTCGAGAATGCGCAGCATCTGCACGTCGATCGACCGCAGCCGCATCCGGCTTTCGGCGTCAAGTCCTTCGGAACTTTCCTTGCGCGACAACACGTCGATCAGGCGTTCCTGCCCGTCCGCGATCCGCGCGAGGGCGTTCGACGACGGCGCCGTCGCCTCGAGCCGTTCGGTCATCCGCTCGACGGCATCCGCAAGCTGGCCAAGCCGACCGTCCACTTCGGAACGGCCCATTTCGGCGCGGGCGAACAGCCCCTGAAGCTCTTCCATCTGGTCGGCCATCGCGTCGAGCGCGACCGAGGCGCCGCTCATCTCGCCGCTGCCATCGCCATCCGAAAAGCCGAGCCGCGTGATCGAGCTCAGCCATTCCTCGAGCTCGCGGTAGAACCGGTTCTGACCATGCCCCGCGAAGAGCTCCAGAAGACCCACGATCAGCGATCCGGTGAGACCCAGCAGCGACGAGGCAAAGGCCACGCCCATGCCGCCGAGCTGGTTCTGCAAGCCTTCCATCAGGCGCGAAAACACCTCGACCCCGGACTCACCCTCCTGCGGGACAAGCGAGCGAATCGTCTCGACCAGTGCCGGCACGGTTGTGGCAAGGCCATAGAACGTCCCAAGAAGTCCGAGGAAAATCAGCAGGCTGACGATGTAGCGTGTGATCTCGCGCTCTTCGTCGATACGCTGTGCGACGGATTCAAGGATCGACCGGGTCGAGGTGGTCGTGATCTGCATCCGCTTGCCGCGGGTGCGCAGCAGGGTCGCCAGCGGCGCCAGCATCTGCGGCGCCTGCGCACCCTTTTCACGGTCGGAGGCAAAATTCTCGATCCAGCGCACCGATATGATCAGCTGCGCCACCTGCCAGAAACAGGCCACCACCCCCAGCAGGAAAACGAAGAAGATGAACCCGTTGAGATAGGGGTTGGATTCGAAGATCGGCAGCACCCGGGGCAGCGCCATCACGCCTGCCAGTCCCGACAGCACAAGCACGGCGAGCATCAGAACGATCTGACGCACCGGCTGCGAGAAATGGGGGTCTGCCGAAAGGTCCGGCTTGTCCATGCGGACCGCTCCTGACGCTAAAATTCCTATGATTTTTCAGTGCCGACCCTAGGACCTATCTTGAGACAAGCCAAGCGGTTAAGCACCGATCTGCTGCACGCGCTCGCTCAACCATTGCAGTTCTGCATCGGGAATGCCCAGTTCGGCCAGATGCCGCGCGGTGTTGTAGAGATATTCGGTGTTTGGCCCGCGCCCGCCCACCGCATGGGCGATGATCCGCGCCTGCTCTTCCAGAGGCAGACCTCCGCAATACTGCACATGCGCGGCGTCGATCACGTAGGTCACGGCCTGCAGGTCGCGCCCATCCTTGAGACAGACCTCCAGCTCCTTCTCGATATAGGCCGAGGAGATCAGCTCGCGTTCGCGCAGATAGTGCAGCGTCTTGTCCTCGTGCCCGTCCGCGACACGCAGCGCGAGCCCGTCACAGGCCGCCCCGGCATGTTCGTCGAGCGCCAGCACGAGGCCCGGCTCCGCCTCGGTTCCGCGATGATGGATCGAGCGCATGCAAAAGCTGCGCGCATAACCCGGCAGGGTCGCGGGCGCGCGTTCGGCCACCTCGAAACCCGGGTTCCACAGCAGCGATCCATATCCGAACACCCACATCGTCATCAATCTGGCCCTTCCCTGACGCGGGCTGTAAACACCAAAAAGACGGAAATCGAAAGGGGGACCATGCCATGAAACGGCTCATCATCGTCTGCGTCGTGGCGGGGCTCGCCTGGTCGGGCCACTGGTTCTGGTCCGCGCACCAGCTGCGCCAGCAGACCGAGGCCTGGTTCGAGGCGCGCCGCGCCGCCGGGTGGGAGGCGCGCTATGACGACCTCACGGTCCTCGGCTTTCCCAACCGGCTCGATGCCACATTCACCGATCTCACCGTGGCCGATCCGGCGGGATCGGTCCGCTGGCAGGCTCCCTTCCTGCAGGTCTTCCGGCTGATCTACAAACCAGAACACCTGATCCTGGTCTGGCCCGAGGATCAGACCCTGACCACCGCCGCCGGCACGACGACGGTGAGCGACGAAGGCATGCGCGCCAGCCTGGTGCTGGATGAAGGCGAGGTGCTGCGCAGCAATCTCGAGGCGCGCAGCCTCACGCTGGAAATGCCGGGTGGCGTGCTCGCCATGACGGATCTCACCGCGGCCCTCGCCCATATCGACGCCGACAGCTATCGCCTCGCGTTCAATGCCAGCGGCCCGGCGGCGGAGGACGAAACCACCAGCGGGTTCAGCGCCGATGCGACCTTCACCCTGGACGCGCCCCTCACGCAGGACAGCCTGAACGGCCCGCCGCCGCAGCCGACGGGTATCAGCCTGCGCTTGGCGGAATACCGTATCGGGGAGGCTAGCCTGAAACTGTCCGGCGATCTCGATCTCGACGCCGAAGGTGTCGCCAGCGGTACGCTCTCCCTGCAGGCCGAGAACTGGCGGGAACTGCTCGACGCGGCGGGGGCGCGGGGCGATCTGCCGACAGCCTTGGTCACGCCACTGGACCAGTCGCTCACGCTGGTCGCCAACCTGCGCGGCAACCCCGAAACGCTCGATCTGACGCTGGAAGTCAGCGAGGGAAGGCTGTCGCTGGGCCTGATCCCGGTGGGACGCATCCCGCCCCTGCGCCTGCCCTGACAGGTGGCAAAGGCCTCTCACCCGAAAGTGTCCGCACGGGCTTGCACGCCCTCGGCGAAGCGGGAACACTCCGCCGCAAAAGGAGATCTTCATGACAGACGCGCTCGGCACCCGCATCGGCGACAAACGCGATGACCTCATTGCGCTGACGCAGGACCTGATCCGCATCCCGACCCTGAACCCGCCGGGCGCCCATTACGCCACGATCTGCGATTTCCTCAACAAGCGCCTCTCGCCGCGCTTCGAAACCACCCTTGTCCGCGCCAAGGGGACCCCCGGCGACAGCGACAGGTACCCGCGCTGGAACATCATCGCCCGCGCCACCGGGACCCGCCCCGGTCCCTGCATCCATTTCAACTCGCACACGGATGTTGTCGAGGTCGGCAAGGGCTGGACCCGCGACCCCTTCGGCGGGGAACTGGACGGAGACAGGATCTACGGGCGCGGCGCCTGCGACATGAAGGGCGGCCTTGCCGCGTCGATCATCGCCGCCGAAGCCTTTCTCGAACAGCATCCCGATTTTGCCGGCGCCATCGAGATTTCCGGCACGGCGGACGAGGAATCGGGTGGGTATGGCGGCGTCGCCTTTCTCGCCGAACAGGGATGGTTCGCGCCCGATCGCGTGCAGCACGTGATCATCCCCGAACCGCTCAACAAGGACCGCATCTGCCTTGGGCATCGCGGTGGCTGGTGGGCCGAGATCGAGACGAAGGGCGAGATCGCCCACGGCTCGATGCCGTTCCTTGGCGACTGCGCCGTGCGCCACATGGGCGCCGTGATGCAGGCCTTCGAGGACACGCTCTATCCGGCCATGGCCATGCGCCACACCGACATGCCCGTCGTCCCCGAAGGCGCGCGCCAGTCCACCATGAACATCAACGCGATTCATGGCGGCCAGCCCGAAAATCCGCCCGATTACGACGGCCTGCCCGCACATTGCGTGCCCGACAGCTGCCGCATCACCATCGACCGCCGCTTCCTGATCGAAGAGCCGATCGACGAGGTATCGGCCGAAGTCATCGCCCTGCTCGACGGTCTGCGGACCACCCGCCCGAACTTCGACTACACGATCCGCGAGCTCAATCGCGTCATCCCCTCGATGACCGACCGCGAGGCGCCGATCGTCACCACGGTCACCCAGGCCATCCGCGACACGCTGGGCCAGGAGCCGACCTATGTCGCCTCCCCCGGCTCCTATGATCAAAAACACATCGACCGCATCGGCAAGTTGAAAAACTGCATCGCCTACGGCCCCGGCGTACTGGAACTGGCCCACAAGCCGGATGAATGGATCGGCGTGACGGATATGCTGGATTCTGCCCGGGTGATGGGCCGAACACTCGAGGCGCTGCTGCTCACCTAAATCGTGTTGCACAAAATCGAATCCAACCAGCGCACCGAACGCGTTATGCTCCGCAAACGCTGCCTCGGGGCGCTGGATGAATACTTGAATCTGACAGAGCGCAACACGCTCTGGCCGGGCGCGGGTCAGTCAAGTTCGCTTCAAATGCCTCCCGGCGCGTACTACGCTGCGCCCCTCCGGCATCAGCCCACCGCGATGTTGTCGATGAGCCGGACACCGGCCAGCCAGGCGGCGGCGAGCAGGCGCGCGGGCCGGTCCACGCGGGTCATCGCCGACAGGTCGTCGCAGGCGCGCAGGTCGAAATAATCGACATGCGTGAAACCCGCCCGCATCAGACGCGCCTCGGCGGCGGCGCGCAGCGCATCGTGATCGCCCCCCGCCAGCAGACCCTCCGCCATCTCCTCCATCGCCCGGTGCAGTTCCGGCGCCCAGACCCGGGCGCGGTCCGACAGCAAAAGATTGCGCGAGGACATGGCGAGACCGTCCTCTTCGCGGATCGTCGGGCAGCCGACGACCTCGACCCCGAGATCAAGATCGCGCGCGAGACGCGTCACGACCTGCAACTGCTGGAAATCCTTCTCGCCGAAATAGGCCCGGTCGGCCTGCGTCTGGGTGAAAAGCTTGGTCACCACCGTCGCCACCCCGTCGAAATGCCCCGGCCGGTGCGCACCGCAAAGCACATCCGTCAGGCCCGCAACCGACACGGTCGTGCAGAACCCCTCGGGATAGATCTGCTCGGGCTCGGGGACATAGACGGCATCGACGCCCAAAGGGGCCAGCTTGCGGGCATCCTCGACCTCGGTGCGGGGATATTTCTCGAGATCTTCGGGCGAATTGAACTGCTTGGGGTTCACGAAGATCGTCACGATCACCCGCTCGCAATCGGCCTTGGCCGCCCGCACCAGCGACAGGTGCCCGTCATGCAGCGCGCCCATGGTCGGCACCACCCCGACGCGGTCTCCGGCACGCTTCCACTCCGTGACCTCTGCCCGCAGCTCGGCAAGCCTGCGCAGGATGGGCGCGCTCACGACGTCACCTCCGGTGCCGTGTCGCCGAACACATGCTCCGCCGCCGGAAAGGCGCGAGCGCGCACTTCTTCGGCATAGACCGCTACTGCCGCTTCGGCCTGCTCGCCCAGTTCCGCATAGCGTTTCACGAACTTCGCCCTGAAGGCCGTGAACAGCCCCAGCATGTCGTCGACGACCAGAATCTGTCCATCGCAGCCCGGTGAGGCGCCGATGCCGATGGTCGGGATATCGATCTCGGCGGTGATCCGGTCGGCCAGCGATTGCGGCACCTTTTCGAGCACGACGGCAAAGGCTCCGGCCCGTGCGACAGCCTGCGCATCGGCATAGAGCGCCTGCCCGGCCGTCCCGCGCCCCTGCACCCTGTAGCCACCGAGCGTGTTGATCGATTGCGGCGTGAGACCGACATGCGCCATCACCGGAATGCCCCGTTTCACGAGAAAGCCGATCGTTTCGGCCATCGTCACGCCGCCTTCGAGCTTGACCGCGCCCGCTCCGGTTTCCGCCATCACCCGCGCCGCATTCCGGAGTGCCTGTTCGGGGCTCTCCTCGTAGGACCCGAAAGGCATGTCCACGACCATCATCGCGCGGCTCAGTCCACGCCGCACCGCCTGCCCGTGCAGGATCATCATCTCGAGCGTCACGCCCAACGTCGAGGGCAGTCCGTGCAGCACCATGCCGACGGAATCCCCCACCAGGACAAAATCGCAATGCGCATCCATCAGCTGCGCCATCGGGGTCGTGTAGGCGGTGAGCGATACCAGCGGCACACCCCCCTTGCGGGCGCGGATGTCGTCGGGCAGCGGCGCGGTCTTGCGGGCAGTCGCACTCATCTCGGGGTCTCCTCACAACCAGGATGCGCGCCGCATCTATCAAACCCGCGACCCGCCCGCCAGCATTTCACGCTGGCTGCGCCGTACAAGGCGCAATGCTTGGACACCGGCCGCATCGGGTTGGGCGGGGCGAAGACATGCGCCCTGCCCCTCGCCGCTTGATCGTCGCGCCGTTTCATCCGACAGTCCGGGCAACCCCGGCGCCATACCGACCCCGCGCCCAAAGCAGGAGTGACCCCCATGAAACGCTGGATCCTCGGCACGACCGCCGCCCTTGCCCTTGCCAGTGCCGCAGCGGCGCAGCAGACCGACCTCACCATCGCGCTGCAGCTCGAACCGCCGCATCTCGATCCGACCAGCGCCGCCGCCGGTGCCATCGACTCGGTGCTCTATGCCAACGTGTTCGAGGGGCTCACCCGTTTCGCCCCCGATGGCAGCGTCGTTCCGGCGCTTGCCGAAAGCTGGGACATCAGCGAGGACGGGCTTACCTACACGTTCCACCTGCACCCCGGCGTCACCTTCCACGATGGCACCGCGATGGATGCGGAGGATGTGAAATTCTCGCTCGACCGTGCCCGCGCCGAGGACAGCGTAAACGCCCAGAAACCGCTGTTCGCGGACATCGCCGAGGTGACAGTGACCGATCCCGAAACGGTCACCGTCACCCTCGCCCAGCCCAACGGGAGCTTTCTGTTCAACATGGCCTGGGGCGATGCGGTGATCGTCGCCCCCGAAAGCATCGAAAACATTAAGTCGAAACCGGTCGGCACCGGCCCCTTCATGTTCGCCGACTGGCGTCAGGGCGATCAGATCACCCTCGCGCAATATCCCGGCTACTGGGGCGACAAGCCCGCTCTGACCGAGGCGACGTTCAAGTTCATCTCGGACCCCACCGCTGCCTTTGCCGCGATGATGGCGCAGGATGTCGATGCTTTCGCGGGCTTCCCGGCACCTGAAAACCTGCCCCAGTTCGCCGCCGATCCGCGCTTTCAGGTGCTTGTGGGCTCTACCGAAGGCGAGACGATCCTCGCCATGAACAACAAGCAGCCGCCTTTCGACGACATCCGCGTGCGCGAGGCCGTGGCCCATGCCATCAACCGTCAGGACATCATCGACGGCGCGATGTTCGGCCTCGGCACCCCGATCGGCACCCATTTCGCGCCCCACAATCCCGATTATGTCGATCTCACCGCACAATCCGCCTATGACCCGGAACTGGCGGTGCGCCTGCTCGACGAGGCCGGGATCGCCGAGGGTTTCACCACCACGCTGAAGCTCCCGCCCCCCTCCTATGCGCGCCGCGGCGGAGAGATCGTCGCCGCCCAGCTGCGTGCCGTCGGGATCGAGACCGAGATCGTCAATCTCGAATGGGCCCAATGGCTCGAGGAGGTGTTCAACAGCCACGACTTCGGACTGACCATCGTCAGCCATACCGAACCGATGGACATCAACATCTATGCCCGGCCGGATTACTACTTTCAGTATGACAGCCCCGCCTTTCAGGACATCATGACCCGGCTCGACGCCACGACCGATGCTGACGCACGCTCCGATCTTCTCAAGGAGGCGCAGACGATGATCGCGGATGATTACGTGAACGGCTACCTGTTCCAGCTCGCCTTTCCGACGGTCGCCGATGCCCGCCTGCGTGGTCTCTGGCTGAACCAGCCGACGCAGGCCACCGACCTCACGGGGGTCAGCTGGGCGGAATAACTCCGGATCGCGAAACCCGGATATCTGATGCAGGAAACTAGTGGGGCCGGAGCGCGTAGCTCCGGCCCGGGTCGGCACGATGAAGGTCCGGGCTCCTCTCCCATTCCCTCTCACACACCGAAACTTTTTCCAGATGCAGGGGCTTAGCAGGATGCCACCATTTCACTGGAAGTTCTGGCCTTTTTCCGAGGCTTCCGTCGCGCCCGGATCAGGACGAACAGGAAACTCCGAAAAACGTCTGACAGCCGATAGAAACAGAAGCGACTGTTTTCATTTAGCTGATATTTTGGTCACATGACGCCACGTCTGTCAAAATAAATCTCAACTTAGCGTCATATTAACTTGTTGTGGAATTAACGCTTGCCCTGACCTGCGTTTCCTTTGCGCAAATGCACGATATCAAGGCTTTTTTCTGCCAATCCGAGCACAATTCACGACGTTCTTTCCCTTCAATAATTTCCTGAAACCCTCGGTCAGAGGATTTCATAAGCCCGAGGACATCGCCGCCCGCCCGCACGATTCGCACGGCACCCGATCTTCTGCATAGCATATTTCCGCCTCTCCAATCCCAAATCGCATGGGGCGCCGACACATAGGCACCGAAGACGTTCGACCCCGCATCTGCGCCTCTGGACCACCCCTGCAATGCACCCTAACCTGCGGGAATGCTGCGCTACGCATTCTCCCGTCTGACCTCGCTCGCGATCAGCCTGATTGTCGCCTCGGTGGTGATTTTCCTGGTTGTCGAAGTCGCGCCCGGCGATCCGGCCAGCTACATGCTCGGACTCAACGCCCAAGCCGACACGCTGGCCGCGCTGCGCACCGAGCTCGGGCTCGACGTGCCGAAACTCGCCCGGTACCTCGACTGGGTCACCGGCATGCTGTCGGGCGATTTCGGAGTATCCTACACTTACCGCACCCCCGTCGCGCAGATGATTGCGGACCGGCTCTGGGTGTCCCTGCCGCTTGCGCTCTATGCCCTCGGCCTTGCCGTTCTCATCGCCTTCCCGGCCGGCGTGTTTGCCGCCTCCCGGCGCGGCAGGCCCGGCGATATCGGCGTGATGGCCGCGACGCAGCTCGGCATCGCGCTGCCGAATTTCTGGTTCGCGATGCTGCTCGTGCTGTTCTTCGCGATCACCCTCGGCTGGTTCGGCGCCGGCGGCTTTCCCGGCTGGTCCGACATGCCCGCCGGGATCAAGGCGCTGACCCTGCCCGCCATAGCGCTTGCCCTGCCCCAGGCCGCGATCCTGACCCGTGTGCTGCGCTCTTCCCTGCTCGACACACTGGACGAGGATTACATCCGAACCGCCCGGGCCAAGGGCCTGACCCGGCGCCAGACGCTCTGGCGGCACGCGCTGCGCAACGCGCTCATCCCGGTTCTGACGATCATCGGGCTGCAATTCTCGTTCCTGCTCGCCGGGGCGATCATCATCGAGCAGGTCTTCTATCTCCCCGGCCTCGGACGCCTGATCTTTCAGAGCATCAGCCAGCGCGACCTGATCGTGGTCGAATCCGTGGTGATGCTGCTGGTCTTCACGGTGATCCTGGTGAATTTCCTCGTCGACCTCGCCTATGCCGCCGTCGATCCGCGCCTGCGGTCGCGCGCATGAGGCTTTCGCTGCTTCTCGGCGCCGCGCTCACCGCGCTCTTCGTCGGCGCGGCGCTGCTGTCGTTTCTGTGGACGCCGGAGGCCGTCACGGGCGTGAACATCGCCGCCCGGCTGCGCCCGCCGGACATGGCCAACCTGCTCGGGACCGACCATTTCGGCCGCGACATCCTGAGCATGATCATGGTCGGCGCACGCACCTCGATCGCCGTGGCGCTCGTCGCCGTCGGGATCGGCATGGGCCTCGGCGTACCGCTCGGCCTTGCCGCCGCATCCCGCTCGGGCGGCTGGCTCGACGAGATCATCATGCGCGGCAACGATCTCGTCTTCGCTTTCCCGAGCCTCGTGATCGCCATCCTCATCACCGCCGTCTTCGGCCCCGGCGCAGTCAATGCGATCATCGCCATCGGCATCTTCAACATTCCCGTCTTCGCCCGTCTCACCCGCAGCGGCGCGCTCTCGCTCTGGCAGCGCGACTTCATCCTCGCCGCGCGCGTGGCAGGCAAGTCGGCCCCGCGCATCAGTGTCGAGCACATCCTGCCCAATCTCGCCAACCTGCTGATCGTGCAGGGCACCATCCAGTTCTCGCTCGGCATCCTGGCCGAAGCCGGTCTTTCCTATGTCGGGCTTGGCGCGCAGCCGCCCGTGCCGTCCTGGGGCCGGATGCTGGCCGAGGCGCAGACTATGGTGGCGCTCGCCCCGCACGTCGCGATCAGTCCGGGCATGGCCATCGTGCTTATGGTTCTGGGGCTCAATCTGCTCGGGGACGGCCTGCGCGACCTGCTCGACCCGCGACTGAAAGGCCGCGCGCCATGAGCCTGCTGGACGTGCGCAACCTCACTGTCTCGATCGGCGGCGTCCCTGTTCTGCGCGATCTGAGCTTCGAAGTCGCGCCGGGTGAAATCGTGGCCCTGACCGGGGAATCCGGCTCCGGCAAGTCGATGACGGCCCTTGCCACGATGGGCCTGCTGCCGCAGGGATCATGGGCCACAGGCGAGATCGTCCTGAACGGCACAGACCTTGTGCAACTCCCCGAGACGCAGATGTGCACGCATCGCGGCAACACCATGGCCATGGTGTTCCAGGAACCCATGACCGCGCTGAACCCGCTGCACACGATAGGCCGGCAGGTGGCGGAAACGCTCCGCCTTGCCCGCAGCGGCGAAAAGCCGATGACGCGGGCACGGGCCGAAGCCCTGATGCAAGACACCCTCACGAGGGTTGGCCTGCCTCCCGACGAGGTCCCGCCCACCCGGTATC
>JBBSNW010000008.1:0-110055 GCA_038260405.1 Rhodobacterales bacterium
ACCTATTCCATCTTCCTGCCGATCCATCCCGAAACGGGGCGGGTGCTTTATGTGCCGATCAAGAACGTCGATGCGGCGAAGGGCGAGATCACCTTTGACGACGAGAACGGGCGCGAATGGACGCTTCCGGTCACCGGCGGAAATGTGAAGCTGCAGTGGAAACCGGATTTCGGCGCGCGCTGGGCGGCGCTCGGCGTCGATTTCGAGATGTACGGCAAGGATCACAGCACCAACACGCCGATCTATGACGGCATCTGCCGCGCGCTGGGTGAAAAGGCGCCCGAGCATTTCACCTATGAACTGTTCCTCGACGATGCGGGTCAGAAGATCAGCAAATCCAAGGGTAACGGCCTCTCGATCGACGAGTGGTTGAAATATGCGAGTACGGAATCGCTGTCCTATTTCATGTATCTCAAGCCCAAGACCGCCAAGCGGCTGTGGTGGGACGTGATCCCCAAGGCGGTCGATGAATATCACCAGCAACTGCGCGCCTATCCCGGTCAGGATGCGGCCGGAAAGGTGAACAACCCGGTCTGGCACATTCACGGCGGCGACGTGCCCGAAAGCCGCATGGTGGTGTCTTTCGCGATGCTGCTGAACCTCGCCTCCGTGTCGGGGGCCGAGGACAAGGAGACGCTCTGGGGCTTCATCCGCCGCTACGCGCCCGATGCAGCGCCAGAAACGCATGGCGATCTGGATCAGGCGGCCGGGTTTGCGGTGCGCTATTACCAAGATTTCGTGAAGCCCGGCAAAGTCTTCCGCGCACCGGGTGCCAAGGAGGCGGCCGCGATGCAGGATCTCGCCGAACGCCTGCGCAGCTATGACGGACCCGTGGAGGACGAGGCGCTGCAGACGCTGGTCTTTGCCGTCGGCAAGGAGCACGATTTCGAGCCTCTGCGCGACTGGTTCAAGGCGCTTTACGAAGTGCTTCTGGGGGCAAGCCAGGGACCGCGTTTCGGCGGGTTCATCGCGCTCTACGGTGTCACCGAAACCGTGACGCTCATCGAGCAGGCGCTGGCGGGCGAGCTCGTCCAACGTACATAGCACAACGGCATTCCCGGGGGATTGCTCCGGGAATGCCGTTGTGCCGCCTCTGAAAATGCGGCATGAAACTTTCTGCCGATATGCTCCGTGACTTGACGGAAGGCCGAAGGGATTTACCCTTCTGGCTCTGTTCGAGGAGCAACAGCATGAAACATCTGGTCCGCGCCCTGCTTGTCGTCCTGTTCATGGGCAGCGGAGCGCTCGCGCAGGACGACGTCGCACCCGACCCTGCCATCGAAAGCACGATCCAAAGCCAGCTCGACGCATTTTTGAAGGACGATTTCGCAACGGCCTTCACCTATGCCGCGCCGTCGATCCAAGGCATGTTCGGGACCGCCGAAGTGTTCGGCATGATGGTCAAGCGCGGCTATCCGATGGTCTGGCGGCCCGATGACGTGCGCTTTACCGAGTTGCGGCAAGAGGGCGGAGAGATGGCACAGCGGGTGCTGATCCGGGATCAGGACGGGGCGTCCCATCTGCTCGAATACCGCCTGATCGACGAAGGCGGGCAATGGCGCATAAGCGGTGTCCAGATCATCCCGCAGCCGGGCGTCGCGGCCTGAACGGTCCTCGGCTTGGTCTGAAAGCCGGAAGTCTTAAGCGGTCAGAGACGCAGATCCTGCGGTCCGAGGGTGAAGGCCTTGCCGAAGCCGCCGTTGAGATGCGCGCCCTGCACCTCGATCTGCATCAGAGAGAAATCGGCAAAGCCGATATAGAGCTTCGCCTTGGGTACATGCCGCAGGTAATGCGCCGCCAGAGCCTCGTGCCCGTGTTCTCCGTGGCGGATGAACCGCGCCGTTCCCTGCAGCGACAGTCGCGGCCATGTGAGCGGATCACCCTTTTTCCCCGGCTCTCCGATCAGCACCGAGCAGGCGGGATTGGCCTGCAGCGCGACCGTGTGATGCGCAAGGTCCGAGACAAGCGCGAGGGGCAGTCCGTCCGGACCCGGGGCAAGGCCGATGCGGCTGACCAGCGGCGTCGCGGCCGCGGGGTCCAGAACGGCCAGCGCGCCGAAGCGGGCGCCGTCGATCAGAGCCCGGGCGAGCTTTCGGGCCTCGTCATCGGTGGGGCGGATCGGGGAAGTCATTGAGGCAGCATAGCCCGGCGCGTGCGGGGCGCATAGGGTCAGAAAGTCTGCCAGACGCCCAGCTTGACGCCAAAGGTGTCGTCGCCCTCGAGCCCGTACATCACTCCCATATCGAGCAGCCGGTTTCGCCCGATATGCATGACAAGTGAAGGCGCAAAGCGCGCGAACGCGGCAAAGCCGTCTGGCGCACCGGTCTGTATCTGGAGGATCACCTTGGTCCCGCTTTCCAGATCCACGCCGAATGTGAGGTCCAGCTTGTAATCGGTGTGCTGGCTCACCGGCGCAATCTCGGCGATGGCGTCGGCGGACAGCCAGCCCTTCCTGCCCAGTGCCGCAAAGGCAAAGCCCAGCGACAGGCCCGGACGCATCACCGGCCGCGCCTCGATCTGACCGAGGCCAAGGTCGAGCGCCACTTTCAGACCGCTTTCCGGCGCGTAGACTGGCAGCCGCAGAAAAGCGATGGTCTTGCCCGCACCGGACACAGACCGTCCCAGATCCAGCCCGGCAGTCAGGTTTCGCGGCAAGCCGTATTCGGCATAAAGCGTGTAATATTGCGAGACGGGCATAAGGCTGACGCGCTGGGTCGCATCCTGATGCCAGGACAACCGCATGTCGGACGACACGAACCACGTGCCCCGCTCACGTGGCCATGCCCCGGCATCGGCGGGCGCGGGGCTCTGAACCAGCAGGATCAGAATCAGGGCAACAAGAATACGCATCACGGTCTCCCGGCCCTCAGGATCGCGGAGACGTGGTTAATGCACGCTTAACGGTGCCCCGTTCTGCAGTGGTGGTCATTTGCGGTTCGCCGGTGCAACATGGCCCCGTCACGCGTTTGAACGCAGAATCGATGGGTTTCGGGGGAGTATCGGACATGTCCGGATCGGTGATCACGGTCGCACAGCAAAAGGGCGGCAGCGGCAAGACGACGCTGGCCGCGAATCTGGCGATCGGCTTCCGGCGTCTGGGCAAGACGGTGGCCCTCGTCGATATCGACCCGCAGGGCTCGCTCGGTCGCTGGTTCATGACCCGGCTCGAAAGCGATCCCGCCTCGGTCGAGGGGATGGAGTTCGCGACGTCCTCGGCCTGGGGAATCACCTATGAGTGCCGCAAGCTGTCGGACAGCCACGACATCGTGATCGTCGACACGCCGCCCAAGGCCGATAGCGACCTGCGCCCCGCGCTGCGCTGCGCGGATCTGGTGATCGTGCCGGTCTCGATGAGCCATGTGGATCTCTGGGCGACAGAGGGCGTGCTGGACCTTGCCAAGCGCGAGGACAAGGAAGCGCTGATCGTGATGAACCGTGCCCGCGCGGGAACGCGGCTGTCGGCGGATGTGGCGCAGGCTGCGGACAAGCTGGCGGCGCGGATCGCGGAATCGCAATTCGCCAACCGCGTGATCTATGCCGAGGCGCTGGGGCAGGGGCGGGGTGCCGCCGAAGGCACCAAGACGCCGGCCCGGGGAGAAGTCGATGCCCTCACGGCAGAGGTGGCAGCTTTGCTGGCAAACGGCTAAGGCTGGCGCAAAAGGCCCAAGGAGTGAGACATGGATCAGGACGCCCTGCGCGCATTGATCGTGGCGGACAGCGCCACACGCGGACAGCCGATTTCCAAGCTCGGTTATTTCTGCGCGCCGTTCCGGCCCCCGAGCGGGCCTTTCGCGGACAAGGTGATCAAGGTCTATCGCGGGCTCGATGACGATGCCGCGCTCGACCGTCTGGCCAGGTGCCATGACGATTATGCCGATGCCCTGCGCAAGGCTGGCGTCCCGCTGCCGCAGACCGAGTTTCTGCTGCTGCCGATAGAGAGGCGCCGTGTGCCTGTGATCGTGCAAGAGGCGCTGCCGTCCGAGGCGATGATGCGCCCGCTCATGCAGTCGGGCACGCGCGCGCAGACGCTCGAGATGATGGAAGCGGCGGGTGACGTGATCGCGACCTTCTGGAACAATGCCGACCAGTTCCACACGCGAATCGGCTTTCACCCATCAATCCGGAACTTCGCCATCGTCGAAGGCCGCGCCGTGTTCTTCGACACCTTCCCGCCGCTGATCCACTATTCGCGGCACGAGATGGGCAAGATGCTGCTGCAGTTTTCCGACAAGGCGCTGATGCGCTGGGTCGGGCCACTCCTGCAGAAGAAGGTCACCGGCATTCAGGATGAATGGTATTCTCCGGCTGAAACGCTGGTCGGCCTCGTCGGGTCTGCCTGCCGTCTGCGGCCCGACGATGCGACGGCCTATCTGGACTGGGGCCGCGATTTCACCCGTCGCCGGATGACGCGGTGGGAAGACGAGGCGCTTCTGGGCATGGTCGAGGCGCCGCGGCTGCCGGGATACTGGACCGGCTTTCGCAAGCTCCTGGGTCTTCAGGGCGAACCGAACGTCTGAAGCGCAGCCCTATTCGACGGTTTGCGAATATTGATCCGTATCAAGGTGACGCCGTCGCGATCGCGCTAATCTGCCTGTATCCGATCAGGGGAGACAGGCAGATGTACAGAAATATCATGGTTCCGGTATCTTTCGATGACGAGGGCAAGATCGAGGCGGCGATGCAGGTCGCCAAGAAGCTGCTGGAAAAGGGCGGCAAGATAACGCTGATCCACGTGGTCGAGGAAATCCCGGTCTATGTGATCAACTATCTGCCGCAGGATTACCTGCGAGGGACCCGCGCCGCGATCGAGGCGGACCTGACCCGTCTGGCAGCCGCGCATGGCCCGGCCCAGCATGCCGTCGTCGAGGGACATTCGGGGCGCACCATCCTGGAATGGGCAGGAACCAACGCCGCCGATCTGATCGTCATCGGATCGCACCGGCCCGGCATGCAGGATCTGCTGATCGGGTCGACCGCCACCCACGTGGTGCGCCACGCCGCCTGTGCGGTGCATGTCCTGCGGTGATTGACATTGCCTTCGTCTGTGCCATGTGGCGGGGCGGAGGTGACACATGTCCGAAACCGCCCTGACGGATCGCGAGCGCATGCCGGAGGCGCTGCGCGTCCTGCTGGAAAGCTTTCCCCGTGAGAACTGGGGCACGCATCCGCATTTTGTGGGGCTTGTCGAGTTCTGGCTGGACCGGCACCTGATGTTCCGCCGCCTCATGGACAGCCTGCAGCAGGATGCGGAGGCGGCGATCGATCGCAAGATCGACCCCGAGTCGCACAAGTCGCGGATTTCGCGTTATGGCGGCATGCTGGTCAGCCAGTTGCACGGGCATCACCAGATCGAGGATCACCACTACTTTCCGGTGCTCTCGAAGATGGAGCCGACATTGCTCAGGGGCTTCGACATCCTCGATGCCGATCACCACGCGATGGACGGGCTGCTGAACCGCTTCACCAGCTCGGCCAATGACCTGCTGCAAGGCAAGGGCGAAGCGGGATCGTTTCACGGCGAATTGCTGTCCTTCGACGCCATGCTGCACCGGCACCTCGAGGATGAGGAGGATCTGATCGTTCCCGTCATCCTCAAGCATGGGCCGGATGCGCTTCACTGATCGCTTGCAGAACAATACCCGGAAAGGAGGCAGCATGCGCCTCGCCCTGATCCTGCTTGTCCTCACAGGACTCGCCGCCTGCGGCGTTCCCTTCGTGCCGCTGATCTGAAGTCTGGTCGAAGGGCTCAGCTTTTGGCTGGCTCTTCCGGATAAAGCCTGCGGCACTGGAGTGTGTCTGTGCCCGCCATCTGCCGCAATTCGGGCAGGGTGGCGTCCAGTTCAGCCAGCCGCGCTTCAATCTTGGCGCGATCGACGGGCACGCGGCGGGTCACCGGCTGGGCGTCGGAATCCCAGCAGCCGTAGAAACCGCCATGCGGTAGACCGCACCAGCCGAAACGCCTGCGCTCCTCGAATTTCGTCTCGAACGTGTAGCCCTTTGCCAGATCCTTGGCGATCCGCGCCCGTTCCTGCAGCGCCGCGCGGTAGGGGGTGGCCGCATCCGATTCGCACTGCTCTCGGGGAGTGGCGCAGGCCGCGAGAAGCAGCAGGGGGATGAGTATGAGGTTGCGCATACCAAAACGATAGACCCCGCGCCGAGCGACGTCCATCGAAGACGTCAGCCCTTGATCACGATCTCGTCGATTCTGCCCCAGCCGTTATCCGCGTTCGAGGTAAAGTTGATTTGGACCAGGTCGCCGGATTTGAGACCCGCGGGGATCGTCTTGAGCGTTTCCAGCGACCAGACCGTCTTGTCGTTCAGCACCAGCACATTGGCCTTGCGGTCAAAGGCGACAACGGTGCCGGAGGTGGAATCAGCAAAGGCGGGAGCTGCAATGGCTGCAATCAGGGCGGCGATGATGACCGAACGCATGACAGAGATCCTTTGGATCAGAGGGTTTGAACAAAAGATAGATGGTGTGCCTGAGCATCCCGGCAAAGAGGTCTGAGCCGAAATAGTTTCCGGCTGTGCGTGACAGGTCCGCCCGCCTGCGCGGATGCGCGATGCCTGGCCGCGTACAGATCCTCGCCCCGGCAATATGCGAGCGATTATCATGCGCAATATCAGCATGTTGCGCAGTCGATGTGCCGCTGTTATGTGCCGAGTCGAACCTTGCGGGGGCTTGGCCGTGTCGACCACCATGAAACTCGCCTTCGGCAGCCTCCTGGTGGGGGTGGCGGTCCTCGGGCTCAAGGCTCTGGCCTGGTGGATGACCGGGTCCGTCGCTCTGCTTTCGGACGCGCTGGAAAGTACTGTCAACGTCGCCACGGCAATCGCCGCGCTGATCGCGATCCGTGTCGCCGCTGTTCCGGCTGATGCGAACCACCCCTACGGACATCACAAGGCGGAATTCTTCAGCGCCGTGCTGGAAGGCGTGATGATCATCATTGCGGCCATCCTGATCCTGCATCAGGCTTGGGGCAGTTTTGCCGTCCCGTCGGTGATCGACGCTCCCATCGAAGGGCTTCTGGTCAACGGCGCGGCGACAGCTCTCAATGCCATCTGGTGCTGGATACTCATCACGCGGGGCAGAGCGCTCAGATCGCCCGCGCTCGTGGCGGATGGTCGGCACCTGCTCACCGATGTGGTCACATCGGCCGGTGTCGCGCTGGGCATCCTGCTCGCCTATGTCACCGGGTGGTGGGTGCTTGACCCTGCGCTCGCCACCATCGTGGCCCTGAACATCCTCTGGTCAGGCTCGCAGATGATCAAGGAATCCCTCAGCGGCCTGCTGGACGAAGCAGTGCCCGAAGAGACGCTGGCCGTGATCCGCGAGGTGATTTCGACCGAGGCAGGGGGCGCGGTCGAGGCGCATGACCTGCGTACGCGGCATGCGGGAAAGGTCACCTTCATCGATTTTCATCTGGTGGTTCCGGGCGAGATGTCCGTGGCCGCAGCGCACGAGGTCTGCGATCAGGTGGAACTGGCGCTAAAAAATGCAGTGACGGATGCAAATGTGACCATCCATGTGGAGCCCGAGCACAAGGCCAAGCATACCGGCATCATCGTACTAGACTGAGCCCACATGCTGCGCGATGTGCATGAAAAAGGCCTGTGCGGAGGGATACGCACAGGCCTTAGATCGTCCGGGCAAGACAGGTCAGATGCGGGCTTTGGAGCCGCGCGGTCCAGCAACGAGCCAGGCGATGAAGCCCAGGATCGGCAGCAGGAACACGACCAGCGTCCAGACAACCTTAGCGGCAGTCGATGCACCGGAAGTGAGAATGTTGTAAATAGCGTAAATGTCGGCAATGAGGACGATAAGTCCGAAAAGTCCATATTCCATAACGTGTTCTCCTGAGCGTGTCTGTTCGTCGCGTTCTGAAGGGACAACGCCGGGAGAGGCCCCTCAGGTTCCCGGAGATGTGAACTTTCCGTAGGGTCATGGCGAAAACCAGCCCAAACGACTGAGCTTGATTCAATAAATTTTCAGTTTGGCGCTGAAGGCAGCGCGTCCGAAATCCGCTTGAACCGTCGTCCCGATCGCGGCTGTTCGCCGCGATCCGCCGCCTCATCGCTTGCGGCGCTGCACGTTCCCGCCATGCATGCCGCCACGCCCCGCGGTGGAGCGTCCACGGCCCTTGACCGCCTCTTCCGACGCCCGCTCGACCGCCTGCTGGCGCGCCATCGGGTCGTCCGAGATCGCGAGATCCACAGCTTCGAGCCGCTTCACCTCGTCACGCAGGCGGGCAGCTTCCTCGAATTCAAGGTTCTCGGCGGCCTTGCGCATGTCTGTGCGAAGACCTTCCAGCACCGTCTGCAGGTTCCCGCCATGCGTCTTGTCGATCTTTGCGGTGACGCGGCTCATATCCGTGTCGCCCTTGTAGATTCCGGCCATCACGTCGCCGATATTCTTGCGGATCGTCTCGGGGGTGATGCCGTGTTCGGTGTTGTAGGCGATCTGCTTTTCGCGGCGGCGGTCCGTTTCGCCCATCGCCCGTTCCATTGAGCCGGTGATGCGGTCGGCATACATGATGACTCGGCCTTCGGAGTTCCGCGCGGCGCGGCCGATCGTCTGGATCAGCGAGGTTTCCGAGCGCAGGAAGCCCTCCTTGTCCGCATCGAGGATCGCCACAAGCCCACATTCGGGAATATCCAGACCCTCGCGCAGCAGGTTGATGCCGATCAGAACGTCGAAGGCGCCAAGCCGCAGGTCGCGCAGGATCTCGATCCGTTCCAGCGTGTCGATGTCGCTGTGCATGTAGCGGACCTTGATCCCCTGTTCGTGCATGTACTCGGTCAGATCCTCGGCCATCCGCTTGGTGAGCGTGGTCACCAGCGTGCGGAACCCGTCGGCGGCCACCTTGCGCACCTCATCGAGCAGGTCGTCGACCTGCATGTCAACGGGCCGGATCTCGATATAGGGGTCGATGAGGCCGGTGGGGCGGATGACCTGTTCGGTGAACACGCCGCCGGTCTGCTCCATCTCCCACGCCGCGGGCGTCGCCGAGACAAACACCGATTGCGGGCGCATCGCGTCCCATTCCTCGAACTTGAGCGGGCGGTTGTCCATGCAGGAAGGCAGGCGGAAGCCATGCTCGGCCAGCGTGAACTTGCGCCGGTAGTCACCCTTGTACATACCGCCGATCTGCGGCACCGAAACGTGAGACTCATCCGCAAAGACAATGGCATTGTCGGGAATGAACTCGAACAGGGTGGGGGGCGGTTCGCCGGGGGCACGACCCGTCAGGTACCGCGAATAGTTCTCGATTCCGTTGCAGACGCCTGTCGCCTCCAGCATCTCGATATCGAAATTCGTGCGCTGTTCCAGCCGCTGCGCTTCCAGCAGCTTGCCGTCGTTCACCAGCTGGTCGAGCCGCTGACGCAGCTCCTTCTTGATCGCGATGATGGCCTGCGTCATCGTCGGTTTCGGCGTGACGTAGTGTGAATTCGCATAGACGCGGATGCGCTCGAAGGATCCGGTCTTCTCGCCGGTCAGCGGGTCGAATTCGGTGATCGATTCGAGCTCTTCGCCGAAGAAGGACAGTTTCCAGGCACGATCCTCGAGGTGCGCGGGAAAGATCTCCAGCGAATCGCCGCGCACGCGGAACGATCCGCGCTGGAAAGCCTGGTCGTTGCGCTTGTATTGCTGGGCGATGAGGTCGGCCATGATCTTGCGCTGATCGTAATCGCTGCCGACATGTAGGTCCTGCGTCATCGCGCCATAGGTTTCGACCGAACCGATACCGTAGATGCACGAGACCGAGGCCACGATGATCACATCGTCCCGTTCCAGCAGAGCGCGGGTGGCCGAGTGGCGCATCCTGTCGATCTGCTCGTTGATCTGGGATTCTTTCTCGATATAGGTGTCGGACCGCGCGACATAGGCTTCGGGCTGGTAGTAATCGTAGAAGCTCACGAAGTACTCGACCGCGTTGTCTGGAAAGAACCCCTTGAATTCGCCGTACAATTGCGCCGCGAGCGTCTTGTTCGGGGCGAGAATGATCGCCGGACGCTGGGTCTCCTCGATCACCTTGGCCATGGTGAAGGTCTTGCCGGTGCCCGTCGCGCCCAGCAGTACCTGATCCCGCTCGCCCGACATCACGCCGCCCGACAATTCCCTGATCGCGGTCGGCTGATCCCCGGCCGGCTCGTATTCGGTTTCCATGCGGAAGCGGATCCCGCCTTCCAGCTTTTCGCGCACCTTCACGTCCGGGGAGGGGGCGTGCATCAGCGCTTCGGACTTGTCGGAATGGGCAAAGGGCATGGTCTAACCTCGGAAACTGCTGTGCACAGGTGTAGTCGATGTCAACTTATTCAAGACTTCACCCGATGTCAGCATCACCGGGAAGGGTAAAGTCGGCGCGACATGCGCTGCTTACGGGCAATCGGAGGAGGGGGCTCCGTTTTCCTCACCGCTGGCCGTTCCAGGCACTCTTCCCAACATCCGCCGCCCTCGGCACGGGCCCTGCGATTTCTGTCGAATGAGAACGACCCCATCGCGGCGAGCGCTTGCCCCAGAGCCGGAAATTCGCGATAAGAGGCCAAACGATCTCAGAGGGTGTCCCATGCGCGCGCGTATCTTTCAGCCGACCCGAACCGCCATGTCCTCCGGGCAGGCCAAGACCCATCACTGGGTGCTGGAATTCGTGCAGGATTCCGCCCGAGAAGTGGACCCGCTCATGGGCTGGACCTCTTCGAACGACATGCAAGCCCAGGTGCGCCTGCGGTTCGACACCAAGGAAGCGGCACTGGAATACGCCCGCGACCACGGCATCGATGCCCAGGTGTCTGACCCGAAGAAACGCAAATCCAACATCCGCCCTCGCGGCTACGCCGAAAACTTCGCTGTGGACCGCCGCGGAGCCTGGACGCACTAGCGTGTTACAGATGCGGGGCGACGGAATATCGCTTTGCAATCAGACGGCTGGACGGTGATGTTGTGTTCCTTGATTTTTCGGCGTCTGATGACTGGACAAGCAAACTTCAGGAAATGCGGACGGCATGGCTCCGGTGCAGAGCGACACAGGCGATCGACTGGAAACGGCACGAATTCTTGTCGTCGACGATGAACCGGGAATGCGTCATTTCCTCGTGAAGTCTTTGACGCCGCTCTGCCGTAGTGTCGATGCAGCAGAGAATGCCGAAGCCGCCGAACGCCTGCTTGCAGTGCAGCAATACGACCTCATGCTGCTCGACAACATCATGCCGGGACAGAAGGGCCTCGACTGGTTGCAGGTCCAGCGGGACAAGGGCGGCTTTGCAGATACCATCATGATCACCGCCTATGCCGATCTTCAAACCGCCATTGACGCCTTGCGGGCGGGGGTCTCGGATTTCGTGCTCAAGCCGTTCCGGGTGAACCAGATCATCAGCGCCATGCGTCGCTGCCTCGAGATGGCGCATCTGCGGCGCGAGAACTTCCTGTTGCGCCGGGAGCTGGAGGCGACGACCGCCGTCAGTCGACGCCGCAAGCTGGTGGGTCGCTCCGCGGTCATCGCCGACGTTCGCAACATGCTCGAACGCGTGGCTCCCCTTTCGACGCCTGTCCTGATCACGGGTCCTTCCGGATCGGGCAAGGAGGTCGCAGCGCGCCATGTCCACGGCCTTTCGGGCCGCGCCGGGCGAGCGTTCGTGCCGATCCAGTGCGGGGCCATCCCAGCCGAGATGATCGAATTCGAACTCTTCGGCCATGCGGCGGGTGCCTTTCCGGGGGCACAGGCAGGCCGCGAGGGTCTGCTGGCCTCGGCCTCGGGGGGTACGGTGTTCCTCGATGAGGTGAGCGAGCTTGGCGCGAGTTCGCAGACCGCGCTGCTCCGGGTGCTCGAGGATGGGGTGATCCGCCCCATCGGCACTGATCGGTCGGTCCAGTTGGACTTGCGGTTCGTGATCTCGGCCACCGGGTCGTTGCACCGTGCAGTGCAGGAGGGTCGGTTCCGCGAGGATCTGCTGTTCCGCATTAACGTCGTCGAGGTGCAGATGCCGGCTCTCAGGGACCGGGGGGCGGACCTTCTGGAGCTGGCAGAGCTTTTCCAGACCGAGATCGCGGGCGCATTGAACCTGCCCCGGCTCGAGCTCACGCCGTCAGTACGGACGGCGCTGCTGCGCTACGACTGGCCCGGCAACATCCGCGAGTTGCGCAATTTCATCGAAAGGGCGCTGATCTTCGGACGATTCCCGCTCGAGATGCTGGGAACAGCGGTCGCGGCGGACGAGATCGCGCCACTCGAAGAGACCGAGAGGCGCGCGATTCTGCATGCGCTCGAGGCATGCGACGGCAACCGTTCCGAGGCGGCGCGCAAGCTGGGAGTGTCGCGCAAGACCATCGAGCGCAAATGCGCAGCCTGGGGTCTTTGAGCCATGATGCGGGTGCCGCGCCTGCTGCGATCCGTCCGGGTGCGGCTGCTGGTGATCGCACTGCTGCCGATGCTGGTGCTGCTGCCCGTGCTGCTCGGCGGCACGATCTGGCGCTGGTCAGGCAAGATCGACGACATCCTGATCAACAAGGTCACGGGCGATCTGACCATCGCGGACCAGTACCTTGCCCGGTTGATCGAGATGTCGGGCGAACGGATCGATGCAGTGGCGCGGTCGGTGGATCTTAATGCGGCGCTGGAGGCCGGTCGGGGTGCTGCCTATTTCGAGGAAGAACGCGAGCGGCTGGGGCTGGATTTCCTGCGTATCGCTCGACCCGGACCGCGGGAGGAGGCCTGGCCGGTCATCAGCGCTGCCTTTGACGGGCAGTGGCGCAGTGCCGTGGATGTGCTCGATGCCCAGGCGTTGAACGCCCTTGCGCCTGATCTTGCGGCGCGGGCAGCGGTTGCGCTGGTGCCGACGCGCGCCGCCGTGCCCACCGATCTGACGGTCGAAACGCGCGGCATGATCATACATTCCGCGGCTCCGCTGACGCTGCCGGACGGTAAGCGCGCCGCACTGGTGGGGGGCGTGCTGCTGAACCGCAACCTAGATTTCATCGACACGATCAATGGTCTGGTCTACCGCGAACAGAGCCTTCCCGACGGGAGCCGGGGCACGGCGACCCTGTTTCTGGACGATGTGCGCGTCTCGACCAACGTGCGCCTGTTCGAGAATGTGCGCGCTCTTGGCACCCGCGTCTCTGCCGAGGTGCGCGCTCAGGTGCTGGACGAGGGCCGGATCTGGCTGAACCGCGCCTTTGTTGTCAACGACTGGTACATCTCTGCTTACGAGCCGATCCTCGACAGTTACGGCGTGCGGGTCGGGATGCTGTATGTCGGCTTTCTCGAAACTCCGTTTCGTCAGGCCAAGTTGACGTCGGTCGTCACGCTGGTCGGTGCCTTCATCCTGATCGCGCTTCTGTCGGTGCCTGCCTTCCTGCGCTGGGCCGCGCATATCTTTCGCCCCCTCGAGGCAATGACGCGCACCATCGCACAGGTCGAGGCGGGAGACATGACGGCCCGGAATCTTCCTGCCCCGGACGGTGGTGAGATCGCGCAGGTCGCCGGCCACCTGGACGACCTGCTGGACCGGCTTCAGGCGCGCGACCGTGAATTGCGCGACTGGGCCGAGAGCCTGGAAACCAAGGTCGAGGAACGCACGCAGGATCTGCGCTCGGCCAATCGGCGGCTGGAGCGGACGACAGAACGGCTGATCATGTCGGAAAAGCTTGCGGCGGTGGGCGAAATCACCGCGTCGGTCGCGCACGAAATCAACAATCCCGTGGCGGTGATCCAGGGCAATCTGGATCTGGCGCGCAACACCCTCGGCGAGGCCGGTGAAATCGTCGCCGACGAGTTCCGCCTGATCGACGATCAGGTTTACCGGATCGGGGTCATCGTCTCCAAGCTGCTGCAATTCGCCCGACCCGAAGAATATTCCGGGTCCGATACCCTGATAACTCCCGCCTCGGTGGTGAAGGACTGCCTGGTTCTGACACGCCACCAGATCGAAGCGGCCGGAGTGCGCTGCGAACTTTCCTCGGAAAGTCTAATGCAGGTCCAGATGCCGCGCACAGAATTGCAGCAGGTGCTCGTCAACCTGTTCCTGAACGGTGTTCACGCCATGCCGCAGGGCGGAGTCCTGACCGTCACCACACGCGACAGCACGGGCGGGGTCGAGATCACGGTCAAGGACACCGGCACAGGGATACCGCCCGACGTCCTGCCACGCATCTTCGATCCGTTCTTCACCACCAAGCAGGCGCAGGGTACCGGCCTTGGTCTGTCTATAAGCCAGCAGATTGTGTCCCGCGTCGGTGGCACCCTCTCTGTTGCATCCACTGTCGATATAGGAAGTGAATTCCGAATTCTTCTTCCCGTCCGTAAAAAGTGCAGCAAAGGGCATATTGATGCATGATCGGGGCGATTTGCGGCGCCATATGGACAAAATGTACCGGATTGGAGTGCATGCACGGATGGAAATGGACGAAATGGACCTTCAACGCACTGTTTTAAATAATAAAAATTCTTGACAGAACAACCCCTCCTGCGTCTTTTGTGCGATTGCACGCCAAGGCGTGCCGTCGGCCGCGACCTTTGGAGGAGGCGCGCGCTTTGCGCAATCTAGGGAGGATAGAACATGAGCAACACCCAAAGCGGTGCGTTGGGCTTTCTGCACAAAAGCCACATCGTCGCGAAACCGGGCTACAACCGCTGGCGCGTCCCGCCCGCATCCATCGCAATTCACCTCTGCATCGGCTCGGTCTATGCGTGGTCTGTCTTCAACCCGGCGCTGACGCGGGAACTGGGCGTCGTGGCATCGAGCGCGGATGACTGGAGCCTCAGCTCGGTCGTGTGGATCTTTTCCGTGGCGATCGTGTTCCTCGGCCTTGCGGCGGCCTTTGCAGGCAAGTGGCTCGAAGAGGTCGGCCCCCGCATGGTCGGCGTTGTGGCGGCCTTCCTCTGGGGCGGCGGTTTCATCATCGGCTCGCTCGGCATCGCCTCCCATCAGCTGTGGCTGGTCTATCTTGGGTATGGCGTGCTTGGCGGTTGCGGATTGGGGCTGGGCTATGTCTCGCCGGTCTCGACACTGATCCGCTGGTTTCCGGACCGCCGCGGCATGGCGACGGGCATGGCCATCATGGGCTTTGGCGGGGGCGCGATGATCGCGGCACCGGTCAAGGGCTGGCTTCTGAGCGTGTTCAATAGCGTCCCCGAATTCCTTGGCGCGCAGGATGCGGTACAGACCGTCGTCGAAAACGGCCGTGTCTTTGCCGAAACCGCCGCGGGCCAGGTCGAGGTCGTGATCGCTTCGGCGGCGCAGGCCGCGGATTTTGGCGGCGAGGCTGGTCTCTACGTCGTCGGCACCGGCAATACCGGCGCGGCGCAGACCTTCCTGACGCTGGGCGTCGTCTATTTCATCGTGATGATCCTCGCCGCGTTCCAGTATCGCGTGCCCGCGGCGGACTGGAAACCTGAAGGCTGGACCCCGAAGCCGGTCGCCTCTGGCATGGTGTCGCAGAACAACGTCGACATCGACCAGGCGCTGAAGACGCCGCAATTCTGGCAGCTCTGGGTCATGCTGTGCTTCAACGTGACCGCGGGTATCGGCGTGATCGGCGTGGCCAAGACGATGATGTCAGAGATCTTCGGGTCTGTGATGCCTCTGGTCGTGACGGCGGCCTTCGCGTCCACCTATGTCCTGATGATCTCGGTGTTCAACATGGTGGGACGCTTCTTCTGGGCCTCGACTTCCGACTATATCGGGCGCAAGGCGACCTACATGTGCTTCTTCGTGCTGGGCACACTGCTGTATCTCTCGATTCCGTTCTTCGCCACGGCGGTCGCGACCAATCCGTCGCTGATTTACCTGATCGGGTTCTATGCGGCGACGATGATCATCTTCTCGATGTATGGCGGCGGGTTCGCGACCATTCCGGCCTACCTCGCGGACATGTTCGGAACGATGCATGTCGGCGGGATCCACGGACGGCTGCTTACGGCATGGTCCACGGCCGGCGTTCTGGGGCCGCTTGCGATCACGTCGCTCAGGCAGATGTCGGTGACGAGGGCGATCGATGATCTTGCCGCCAGTGTCGACCCGGCGAGCTTTGCCGAAAAGTTTGGTGCGCCCCTGGCGCAGCTGGACCAGCTCGTGGCCGCCAAAACCGTGACGATCGCACGGCTTATGGAGATTGCACCGGAGGGCACGATCGACCCGACGCCGTCGCTCTACAATACCACGATGTACTGCATGGCAGCGCTTCTCGTGGTGGCCTTCTTCGCCAACCTGTTCATGCGGCCGGTAAAAGCGCACCACCATCATGAGGTTCGAAACGCCGAGGCAGTGCCAGGCGAGTGAGGCAGTGGCGCGGGGCGCGCAGGTGGCGCGCCCCGCGAGCCTCTGCTGGACTTTTTCAATCGGATTTTATGATTGAATTGGTCGATTGAGATAGGGAGCATCCTTCATGCTGGATAAGCTCGAGATGTTCGTCGCGCTTGCCCGGGAAGGTCATTTCGGCCGGGCCGCCGAAAGCATGAATATCGCGCAGCCCACACTTTCCGCAGGTATCAAGCAGCTCGAGGAGCAGCTTGGCGTGCAGCTCGTGCATCGCGGGTCGCGGTTTGGCGGGCTCACACCCGAGGGCAAGAGCACACTGGTCTGGTCAAAGCGGATACTCGGCGACGCGCGACAGCTGCGGGACGAGATGCGGATGCGCCATGATGGACTTTCCGGCGAGGTGCGTCTTGCGGTGATCCCGACGGCGCAGACCTGGGCTGCGCGGCTTTGCACGAATTTCACCGAGCGGCATCCGAACGTCCGCTTCACCATCCTGTCGCGCAATTCTCGCGAGATCCTTCTGATGCTCGAAGATCTGGAGGCAGATGCAGGGATCTCGTATCTGGACAATGAACCGTTGGGCCGGGTCGATACGGCGCAACTCTACCTGGAAAGCTACATCCTCGTGTGCGCGCCGTCCGCGCCGCTCGCGGGGCGCGACCGGATCGCGTGGGCAGAGCTCGATGGCGCACCGCTCGCGATGCTGACGCCCGACATGCAGAACCGCCGGATCATCAACCAGTTGTTCGCGCAGCATGGTGTGACGCCGCGCATCCGGATCGAATCGAATTCCATCATCGCGCTGGTGGCCAGCGTTGCCTCGGGGCGGTGTATGGCCGTGCTGCCCAAGGATGTCGCCGAGTTCCTGTCCGGGGGCAAGGAACTTTCGCTCGTGCACATCGAGGATCCGGGGCTTCGCCACACGGTCGGACTGATCCTGCCGCACAGGGAGCCGCGCACACCGGTCCTTGCCGCGCTTCTGACCAAGGCCCGCAGCTTGTCCGGAACTGATTGATCGAAAAAACAAATCGGGCGACGGAACAGCGTTATTGATCACCATGCCACCTTGTGTGCCAAGGTATGCGAAACCGGAGGAGACCACCATGGCTTTGCCCGACAGCACAATCGACGAGGCCGAGATCGACCTTATAATTGCGGACCACCTGCATCTCGAGGGGCCGCTGCTGCCGATCCTGCAAGCCCTGCAACAGGCATTCGGCTTCGTACCGCCAAAAGCCTTTGATCCGCTGGCCGCGGCGCTGAACATCACGCGGGCAGAGCTGCATGGCGTCATCAGCTTTTACCACGATTTCCGAGAGGTTCCCGCCGGTCGCCATGTCGTGCGGATCTGCCGTGCCGAGGCGTGTCAGGCGATGGGCGCGAACGCCCTTGCCGAAGCGACGCTTGCGAAACTGGGCATCGGCTGGCACGGCACCACGGCCAATGGGGCGGTCACGATCGAGCCGGTCTATTGCCTTGGACTGTGTGCGTGCGGGCCGGCCGCGATGGTGGATGACCGGGTCGTCGGGCGCGTCGACAATGACCGAATGGCGGCGCTTCTTCAGGAGGCCGGCGCATGAAGATCTTTGTTCCGATGGACAGCGCCGCGAAGGCGCTTGGAGCGGATGCGGTGGCCGATGCGATCCTGGCCGAGGCGTCACGGAGCGGCCTGACGGTCGAGCTGGTGCGCAACGGCACGCGCGGCATGATCTGGCTGGAACCGCTTGTCGAGGTGGAGGGCGGGCAGCGGCGCCAGGCTTTCGGACCCGTGACGCCCGGCGATGTGCCCGCGCTGCTCGACGGCACGCTTCAGGGGCTGGGCGCGGTCGAGGATATTCCGTTCTTTGCGCGCCAGACCCGTCTGACATTTGCGCGCTGCGGTGTGATTGACCCGCTCGATCATGGGGATTATCAGGCGCATGGCGGTCTGAGCGGATTGCATCGCGCCCTTGCCATGACCGGAGACGAGATCGTCAAGGAGGTGACCGAAAGCGGGTTGCGTGGGCGCGGCGGCGCGGGCTTTCCGACCGGGATCAAGTGGAACACGGTTCTCGAGGCGAAGGCCGACAGGAAATACATCGTCTGCAACGCGGATGAGGGCGACAGTGGCACTTTCGCCGACCGGATGATCATGGAGGGCGACCCCTTCACCCTGATCGAAGGGATGATCATCGCCGGGATCGGCGTGGGGGCCACGAAAGGTTATGTGTATCTGCGCTCGGAATATCCCGATGCGATCAAGGTGATGAATGCCGCCGTCCGGATTGCGCGCGACAATGATGTGCTCGGGGCCGATGTGCTGGGATCGGGCAAGGCTTTCGACATGGAGATCCGCGTCGGCGCAGGCGCCTATGTCTGCGGCGAGGAAACATCGCTTCTGAACTCGCTCGAAGGCAAGCGCGGCGTGGTGCGCGCCAAGCCGCCGCTACCGGCACTCGAAGGCTTCCTCGGCAAGCCGACCGTGGTGAACAACGTGATCAGCCTCGCGACCGTGCCGGTGATCTTCGAGAAGGGCGCGCAGCATTACGCAGATTTCGGCCTGGGCCGGTCGCGCGGCACCGTGACCTTGCAAATCGCGGGCAACGTGGCGCGCGGCGGGTTGTTCGAAACCGCGTTCGGCATCAGCCTCGGTGACGTGGTGAACGATCTGGGCGGCGGCAGTGCCTCGGGTCGGCCCGTGAAGGCGGTGCAGGTGGGCGGGCCGCTGGGCGCCTACATGCCGGTATCGAAATTCGACACGCCCATGGGATACGAGGAATTCGACAAGGCGGGCGGGCTGATCGGTCATGCGGGCCTCGTTGTCTTCGACGACACGGCCGACATGCTCGGCATGGCGCGGTTCGCGATGGAATTCTGCGCGGTCGAGTCCTGCGGTAAATGCACGCCCTGTCGGATCGGGGCCGTGCGCGGTGTCGAGACGATCGACCGCATCAGGCGCGGCGATGCCGACGCGGTTCCGATCCTGACCGATCTCTGCGAGACGATGAAGGACGGATCGCTCTGCGCGCTTGGCGGCTTCACGCCATTCCCGGTGATGTCCGCCCTGACCCATTTCCCCGATGATTTTGCCACCGCCAAGGAGGCTGCAGAATGAAAGACTTCATCATTCCCGACGATCGGGACATGGGCACACCCGCTAGAACGGGCAAGCCGGTCAGCCTGACCATCGACGGTTTCGCCGTGACGGTACCGGAGGGGACATCGGTGATGCGCGCGGCCGCCGAGGCGGGCATCCAGGTGCCCAAGCTCTGCGCGACGGACAGTGTCGAGGCTTTCGGTTCCTGCCGACTCTGCGTGGTCGAGATCGAGGGTCGGCGCGGCACGCCCGCATCCTGCACGACGCCGGTGTCCGAGGGCATGGCGGTGCGCACCCAGTCGAGCAAGGTCAAGAAGATCCGCAAGGGTGTGATGGAGCTATATATCTCCGACCACCCGCTCGATTGCCTGACCTGCGCGGCGAACGGCGATTGCGAATTGCAGGACATGGCCGGAATGGTCGGCCTGCGCGACGTGCGTTATCAGTCCGGGGCCAACCACTACGACGCATCAGGTGCCGGAACGCTGGCTCAGGGCGATGCCCGGGCCCGCGCGACTGTCCGTGGACCCCTGGGGGACCTGGGCAATCCGCAATTCATTCCCAAGGATGAATCCAATCCCTACTTCACCTATGATCCGTCAAAGTGCATCGTCTGTTCGCGCTGCGTGCGCGCCTGCGAAGAGGTGCAGGGCACCTTTGCGCTGACAATCGAGGGACGCGGGTTCGACAGCCGCGTGTCCTTTGGTGCCAAGACCGACACTGCGATGGCATCGGACTGCGTGAGCTGCGGCGCCTGTGTACAGGCCTGCCCGACTGCGACCTTGCAGGAAAAATCGATCATCGAACTGGGCACCCCGGAACAGTCGGTCATCACCACCTGCGCCTATTGCGGGGTCGGATGTTCGTTCAAGGCCGAACTCAACGGCGACGAACTTGTGCGTATGGTTCCCTACAAGCACGGCAAGGCCAACCGGGGTCATTCCTGCGTCAAGGGCCGCTTCGCCTACGGCTATGCCACGCATCAGGACCGCATCCTGAACCCGATGATCCGCGACCGGATCGACGAACCCTGGAAGGAGGTGTCTTGGGACGAGGCACTGCGCTTTGCCGCAGACCGTATGCGCGGGTTGCAGGAGAAATACGGACGCCGCTCGATCGGGGTCATCACCTCGAGTCGCTGTACCAACGAGGAAACCTATCTCGTGCAAAAGCTTGCGCGTGGGGTCTTCATGAACAACAACACCGATACCTGCGCGCGGGTCTGCCATTCGCCCACCGGCTACGGGCTGGGTCAGACATTTGGCACCAGTGCGGGCACGCAGGATTTCGATTCCGTCGAACATACCGACGTGGTGATCGTGATCGGCGCCAACCCGACGGACGGTCACCCCGTCTTTGCCAGCCGCCTCAAGAAGCGTCTGCGCCATGGCGCCAAGCTGATCGTGATCGACCCGCGCCGCATCGACCTCGTGAAATCGGCGCATATCAAGGCCTCCCATCACCTGCCCTTGCGGCCCGGCACCAACGTGGCCGTGGTTTCCGCGCTGGCGCATGTGATCGTGACCGAAGGCCTGATGGATCAGGACTATATCCGGGAGCGGTGCGACTGGGACGAATTTCAGGAATATGCCGCCTTCATCTCGGAGCCGCGCCACAGCCCCGAAGCGACGGAACTGCTGACCGGCGTTCCCGCCGCCGATCTGCGCGCCGCGGCGCGGCTGTTCGCCACCGGCGGCAACGGATCGATCTATTACGGCCTCGGCGTGACGGAACACAGTCAGGGATCGACCACCGTGATCGCCATCGCCAATCTTGCGATGCTCACCGGCAATGTGGGTCGGCCCGGTGTGGGTGTGAACCCGCTGCGCGGACAGAACAACGTGCAGGGCGCCTGCGACATGGGCTCCTTCCCGCACGAACTGCCTGGCTACCGCCACGTGAAGGGCGCCGAGGTGCGCGAGCTTTTCGAAAGAACCTGGGGCGTCACAATCGACCCGGAACCCGGTCTGCGCATCCCCAACATGCTGGACGCGGCTGTCGATGGCACGTTCAAGGGGCTGTACTGTCAGGGCGAGGATATCCTCCAGTCAGATCCCGACACGAAGCACGTGGCGGCGGGCCTCGCCGCGATGGAATGCGTCATCGTGCATGACCTGTTCCTGAACGAGACCGCGAACTACGCCCATGTCTTCCTGCCCGGATCGACCTTCCTGGAAAAGGATGGAACGTTTACCAATGCCGAGCGCCGCATCAACCGCGTCCGCAAGGTGATGGCGCCGCGCAACGGGTATGGCGACTGGGAAGTGACACAGCTTCTGGCCAATGCCATGGGCGCCGGGTGGCACTACACCCATCCCGCGCAGATCATGGACGAGATCGCCGCGACCACGCCGAGCTTCGCCGGTGTCTCTTACGATGTGCTCGAGGAAAAGGGCTCGGTCCAGTGGCCCTGCAACGAGGAGCATCCGGACGGCACACCGCTCATGCATGTCGATGGCTTCATGCGCGGCAAGGGCCGATTCATCGTCACAGAATATGTCGCCACCGATGAAAGGACCGGGCCGCGTTTCCCGCTGCTGCTGACGACCGGGCGCGTCCTGTCGCAGTACAATGTCGGCGCGCAAACACGGCGCACCGCCAACGTGGCCTGGCACGATCAGGACGTGCTGGAAATCCACCCCCACGACGCAGAAGTGCGCGGCGTGAATGATGGCGATTTCATCCGGCTGGCCTCTCGTGCCGGCGAAACCGCCATGCGCGCAAAGATCACCGATCGCGTCTCGCCGGGCGTGGTATACACGACGTTCCACCATCCCGACACGCAGGCAAACGTCATCACCACCGACTTCTCCGACTGGGCCACAAACTGCCCGGAATACAAGGTGACGGCGGTGCAGGTCAGCCCGTCGAACGGCCCGACCGACTGGCAGGAGGAGTACAACGCACAGGCCGAGCAGGCTCGGCGCATCCTTCCGGCGGCGGAGTGACGTAATGCCGAACGCTCCGACCTACAGCTGGGGCGGCTGGTCGCATCAGGCCGAGGGAACGATGTCCGTACACCGGACGCTGCCCGAGGAAATACCCGTGGCGATCGTGTTCAACGGATCCACCCAGGCTGTGATGATGGCGACTCCGGCAAACATCGCCGATTTCGCACATGGCTTCGCTCTGACCGAAGGCGCCGTCACCGACGCCGCGCAGATCGAGCGTTTCGAAGTCGTGACCCACGAAAAGGGGATCGAGGCGCAATTCTGGCTGACGGCGGATCGCGCCGCGGCGCTCGCCGACCGGCGGCGCAGCATGGCGGGCCCTGTGGGCTGCGGCCTCTGCGGGATAGACAGCATCGAAGAGGCGATGCGCGACGTGCCGCACATCTTCGGCGACGATCTGCGGCTGACCCGCGCCGAGGTCGCCCGCGCCACCGACGCACTGCGTCCGCACCAGACATTGCACGGCCAGACCGGGGCGACCCATGCTGCCGGGTTCCTCGTTCCCGGAAAAGGCATCGTGCTTGTGCGAGAGGATGTTGGACGGCACAACGCTCTTGATAAGCTGATCGGCGCGCTCTGGCGCAACGGGACAGACCCGGCCCACGGTGCCGCGGTCATGACATCTCGCCTGTCGGTCGAACTCGTGCAGAAATGTGCGCTCGCCGGCTTGTCGACGCTCATTGCCGTCTCCGCGCCGACCGGGCAGGCCGTGCGCACGGCGGAGGCTGCCGGGATCACGCTTGTCGCCTTTGCCCGCAGCGGCGGCTTCGACCTTTACACCCACCCACACCGCATTATGGACGAGGTACCCAATGTCGCCTGACAAGATGATCCGCATGGCCAACCAGATCGCAATCTTCTTCAAGACGCAGCCGAACGAGGATGCACCTGAGCGCGTTGCAGATCATATCCGGGATTACTGGGAACCCCGCATGCGCGTACAGCTGCGTGACTATGTCGCCAATGGCGGCCAGGGCCTCGATGACATCGTGATCAGGGCAACCCCGCGAATCTGAAACTGTAAAGGTAGGGGCGTCGTCACACCCGCAATGAATTGGCAGCGTAAGTTCTTTGACAGGGCGCCGTTAAAAGCGGGAGGATTACCATGGAACCGATGATGCTGCAGGCAGCTTGACCGGCAGCAACGCCCAAGAGGACTAATCCGCTCCGCGGCATTGGTGCCTGACCGCGAGGTCGGCACATATTTCATTGTTTTTCTTTCTGGCAAGCTGGTCTGGGTTGACGATAAGGGTCCTTCTCATCGTCAGACGTGAGGTTCCCATGAAGAAGGAGAAGACCACCCCGCTGCGTCAGCGGATGAACGAAGACATGGATATTCGCGGGCTGTGCAAGAAGGCGCAAAAGCGCAAATCCAGGTTCTATGCCATTCCCTGCATGAAATCGCCGCGCCGATATCGTACCAGGCCCGGGTAATAAGGTCGGCGCTGCCAAAACGGCGCATCAGGGCGTTGTCGTGATTTGTCGTCTCCGTCATGGGTGCCCTTGGTTTTGGCAGTTGGTGTCATCCGCCCGCAAGACGGAGAGGCTTTAGATCGCGCTCGAAGGTGAAGGGTGGCGGCGCCGCACTGCTTCCCTTGGCCCGGGTCTGCCGGTTTAGTGTCAGCGCAAACATCTGCGGGGTGAAGGCGAAGGCCAGCGTCACCGATAACGCGACACCGCCCGCAACCGACATCGCGAAGGGCGGCCAGAAGCCGCCGCCGCCAATGATCAGCGGCAGAAAGCCCCCAAAGGTGGTGATGGTGGTCGAGGTGATGTGTCGGGCGGACGCGGCCATCACATCGACCATGGCCGCACGGTCGCCAGACGAGGCCCGCGGATCTCCCTGCAGGCCCGACAGCACGATCAGGGCGGCATTGATCGACACCCCGATGGAGCCGATCACCCCGATGATCGCATTGATCCCGAAGGGATAGTCGAAGACCGCCAGCGCCAGTATCGAAAGGCCCGCCGACAGGCCCGCAACCGCGAACGCGATGAGCGTCAGGCGGAAGGAGTTGAAGGTCATTGCCACGACAGCGATCGACAGCGTGATGATCAGGCCCAGGGGCGCGATCAGCGCCTGCACCGTGCTGTTGCGCGCATCCGAATCCCCACCGGTTTCCAGCCGGATACCCTGCGGCGGGGCGTAGCCGCTCTCATCGAGGACCGCCATCGCCTCGGCCAGTGCCACCGCAGGCAAGACGCCGGGCATCAGGAACGCCTGAACGGTGTTCACCCGCTCACCATTGCGCCGCGTGATCGTGCTTTCCGAAGGCTCCAGCCGCAGCGCGCCCAAGGTGGAAAGCGGCACCCCGGGAAACGGGCCCGCACCTGCCACCGCAGCAGCCCCCGGAGGAAGGATCGGCATGTCGCCGATGGCCACGAGATCACCGCGCAGGCCAGCGCCGAGACGCACGCGCACCGGCAATTCCTCGGTCCCTTCCAGAAGCGAGCCACCTGTGACCCCTTCCAGCCCCGCCTCCATCTGCCGGGCGACCTGGCCCAGATCGAGGTCCAGCAGACGCACGCGGGCCTCGTCGACCGCCAGCGTCAGCTTGGGCGAGCCGCCGGCAATACCGGTTCGAACCATAGCCACCGTCGACACCTGGGCCAGCCGCACACGCAGGTCGTCGCCCGCCCGCCGCAGGGCGTCGATATCCTGACCCACAAGGCGCAATTCGACCGGGGCATCGACCGGCGGGCCTTGGGTCAGGCCCCGGATCACGAAACGCGCCTGCAAAAAGGCAGGTGGCAGATCGGCCTGAAGGTCGTTCAGCAGTCGCGCGGTCGCGGCGGGGGATGCGGTGCGGATCAGCGCCTGCGCGAAGGCCGGTGCCTGAGCGCGGTCGCCGACCATGTTGTAGTAAAAGGCGGGCGCGGACCGGCCCACGACCCAAGCCACGTCGAGGATATCGCCTTCGGTCGTCAGCCGCGCGTCGATCTCGTGCACCATGCGCATCGTCTCGGCGATACCAGTGCCGGGCGGCAGGTCCACTTCGACGTGGAACTGGTCGCGGTCGACTCCGGGAAAGAACTGCGGCGTGAGTGTCGGCAATGACAGGAAGCCGATCACCGGCAGAACTAGGGACAGTTCCACACTGCGGAGCGGGTTGGCCATCGAGAGAGCCAACAGGGCGCGAAAGCCGCGCATCAGCACGCCTTCGCGTGCAGACTGACCATCGCCCATGCGCAGCCACCGTCCGGCGAGTGCGGGGGTGATCGTAACCGCCACGACAAAGGACCATGCCAGCATCACAATCACCGAAATCGCGATGGAGCCGACGAAATCCCCCGCCGGGCCGGGCAACAGCAGAAGCGGCATGAATGACAGGATCGTGGTGATAGTGGACGCAGCGAGTGGCATGGTCAGACGGCGGACTGAGCCCGCGACGGCCTCCAGTCGCGTCAGACCCGCCCGCAGGCGCTTGCCCACCTCGTCCGTCATCACGATGGCCGCATCGACCAGCAGGCCAAGCGCCACGATCAGCCCCGTCACGCTCATCTGATGGATCGGCACGGCCAGCGCGTTCAGCGTGGCGACCGAGGCGAGCGACACCACCGGCAGCACCATTGCCACGATCAGCGCCGACCGCCAACCCAGCGTGACGACCAGGACCGCCACGACCAGTGCGACGCCCAAGGCCATGTTCAGGCCGACCTCGCCCAGACGCTCGAGCGTGTAGCGGCTCTGGTCGAAGACGGTCTCAATTGACCAGCCCCAGGGCAGGGCCTCGGCCTGCACGGCGACAGCGGCGCGGATGTCACCCATCCAGCGGTCGACCTGCAAGCCCTCGCTGAGTTTGGCGGAGACAAGGATCGCCGGTTGGCCCTGAAACAGGGCGGCCTCGGCCAGCGGCAGGCGCGGGCCGCGCGTGATTTGCGCCACATCGCCCAGCAGCGTCACGTGGCCCACGGCATCCTCGCGCAGAACCACGGCGCGCAGCCGGTCGAGCGAAGTGATCTCGCCCGTAATGCCCAGCACCAGATCGGCCTCCTCGCCGCGCAGGCGGCCCGCCTGCACCTTAGAGTCGGCGGCGCGGATGGCTTCGGATACCGCGTCGGCGGTCAGGCCGAGGGCGGCGGTTCGGTCGGGGTCGAGCGTGACCAGAACCTCTTCCTCGGGACGTCCGTGCAGATCCACGAGGCTGGTGCCCGGCACACGGCGCAGGCGGTCTGCCAGCGCTTCCGCCTCGCGCGCGGCGCGGGTCAGGCTGAACCCGTCCGGCATCGTCACGGCAAAGATCGCGGCGTAACCGCCTGCGCCGTCGCTATCGAAATCGGGTTCCAGCACGCCCGCCGGAAACTCCCGCTGCGCATCGTCTACAGCGTCGCGGACCTGCGCCCAAAGCTGCTCGACGATCTCGGGCGCGACCGTCTCGACCAGTTCGACCGAAATGACCGAGATTCCGGTGGCCGAGGTCGAAGACACCTCGGCGATCTCGGGGATGGTGCGCAGCTCGGTCTCCAGCTTGGTGGTGACCAGCGCTTCGACCCGCGCCGGATCGGCACCGGGAAACACGGTGGTGATCGTCGCGAAGATGTTGGTGATGGTCGGGTCTTCCTGCCGCCCTATGGACACGAGCGCCGACAGGCCCGCCGACAGGATCACCAGAAGCGCCAGCATCACAAGGCGCGGCTGGCGGAAGAAAACGGTGTCCATGCCGGTCACTCCGCCTGCGCCAGGACAAGTTGGCCGGGGGCGACGCGGTCCGGGGCCACGGCCACGATCCGCGCGCCGGGGGGCAGCACGCCGCGCAGGAACACGCGCGCGCCGTCGCTGTGGATCACTTCGACCGCTGCAGGCAGTGTGCGGTCGCCGTGGTCCGTGGCTTCGACCGCCATCACCGACCATGACCCGCGCACACCTTCGCGCAATGCGCCAAGCGGTGCCCAGAAACCGGGATCGTCAATCGCCTGCGTCAGCAGCAGCGCGACGGTATCGCCCAGCACGGGTGTCGCACCCTCTGGCAGCGTCACAACGACAGACCGGCTGCGGGTATCGGGATCAAGATCCGGTCGGATCTGGCGCAGCGTGGCCTTCATTGCTGCACCGCCAGCTTCAAGGGTCACTGTGTCCCCAACGGCCAGACCGGCAGCCAGCTCCGGCGGCAGGCCGACTCTGGCGCGGGCAGGCGCGGTATCGAACAGGACCAGAACGCTCTGGCCCGCGGTTGCCGTCTGTCCGGGATCGGCCAGACGCGCGCCGATGCGGGCGGGGTAGGGCGCTGTCAGCACGGACTTTTCCAAGCGCACATCGACACCCGCGATACGCGCCCGCACCGCCGCCATCCCGGCCTCGGCACGCGCCAGCGTCAGCCGCGCGTCGTCCTGGGCCGCGACAGAGCGAAACCCCCGTTCCGTCAACGCGTCGTTGCGCGCCAGCGTCAGCCGGGCAAGTTCGGCGTCGGCGGCGAGCGCCGCCAGTTCCGCCTCCAGCGCCGCGCGTTCCGGGATCAGGCCGCTGGTGTCCAGCTGTGCCAGTACCGTGCCTGCGGCGACCACATCGCCTTCCTCGACCAGTACTTCGGTTATGCGCCCGCTCAATTCGAACCCCAGATCGATCCGCGCTGCGGCCTCGACCTGGCCGGTGAACCGACGGGTGACAGTGTAGCCGTCAACCTTCCCGACGACCATGATCCCAACAGTCGTCCGCGGCGCGATTGCGGACGGGACCGTCCTTTCCGGATCTGCGAGAATAGAAACGCCGGTCTGGACCGCAATTGCCGCTCCACCACAGATGGCAAGCGTGACCGACAGGGTCGTGACGCGCCGCAGGGCCCGTCGGATACTAGACGGCTCCGTGCCGCGCGGAAGTGAGGCAGGATCATGCGCGGTCATACGACGCGCCCCTTCGAGATCCAGATCGAGTGAACCTCAGACCACTCCGGTCCACGCGCCGCGAAATAGCCGACAACCTTTCCTGTTGCGATGGACCGAAACCTGTTCATTGCCATCAGATGCGGTCCCGTCGTCAGGAACGCCCGCATGGCCGCGTCGTCCGTCCAGAGTGACAGGGTGTGATGGACGCCATTGATGGTGCGGGCATCGGCCGAGATATTGCCGACTGCCTTGCGGGCCTGTGCCATGGATCGCAGCGCGTAGGACCAGAATATCGGGACGTGCCAGATCCGACGCACTTGGAGGCCGGTGATCGAAATATAAACGTCTTTCGGCATCGGAAAGGCCTTTCCAGGCAAAGCCGGGCCAACCCGCCCGCAGCGATGCTCAGGCAGTTTCGGACCGCAGGCTGTATTTTCGTTTGTGCAGTCGGCGCAACCGGTGCAGGGGAGGGCGGGAATCGGACGATCCGGTCCGATCATTGTCAAATTATGTTAGTGGTGCTAACTTTCGTCAAGGCAAAAGTGAGTATCACTTACTTTACGGGAAGTCCGAACACGATGTCCGATCAACCGACAACCGAACAGGGACGGCGGCGAGGTAAAGCAAAGGCCGCCTATCACCACGGAGACCTGCGTGCGCAACTGATCGCCGCGGTCCGGGATCTGGTCGAGACCCACGGCCCCGACGGGTTTTCCGTTGCGGAGGCGGCACGCCGCGCCGGTGTAAGTTCCGCCGCGCCCTACAAGCACTTCAAGGATCGCCACGAGATCCTGCGCGGGGTCGTCGGTGAGGCCATGGACCGCCTGCGCACGGCAATGGAGGCGGGTGCGGCCAACCATCCGCAAGGCTCGCTCGAGGCCATCGCTGCGGTGGGGTTCGCCTATGTCGATTTCGCGCGCAGCGAACCGGGTGTTTTCCGGCTGGTCTTCGGCCTGACGGAAGGGCACGAAAACGCCCCCGACCTCATGGCCAAGGGCGAAAGCTGTTTTGGCGTCGTTGTTCAGGCCGTCGCGGCCCGTCTGAATCTCACCCCTGGGGTGCCGGATGTCGAAAAGCGAGCCTATATTCTATGGTCTTTCGTCCATGGACATTCGTTCCTGACGATTGACATGAAGCACAAGGTCGCCAGCGGAGAGATCGACGATTGGGACTATCTGATGACCGTCAGCCGCGCCATCGTCGGGTCTCCTCCAACTCAAGCCGAACTCTGATCGCCCAGACGCGTTTCGGCTTGAGCGGTCGCTTCCGGCCGACGATCCGGCCCTTGCTCTACGCAGGTCGATGCGCGCGAATGGCAGGTAAATTTGGCGTTTTCATGAACAGGCATCCGATCTGCCGCGCCCTCCCGCTTCGACAACCCATTGTTGAAAGACCAGTGCACCATAAATTACTGCGCTGCCTCCGAGGTCGGCTGTGAGCGCACCAAGTCATTGCTATTCGCACCCGTTACAGGCGGATGAAGCCGCGAATAGCGATGCCTTGCCCACCATGACAGCCTTCGGGTCGAGCCCTGTCCGCGTCTGCTGCGGCGAACTCGAAACGATCATCTGCAAGCCGATAGATCGCGGGAAGCGTCTTGCCTGCGTCCTCTCCAATGCTGTCCATCCAGTCGATGGACTTGGCATTTTCGGCATCATCAAGCGTAAAACGTCCTTCAATCAGGGTCTCGCCTTCGGGAGTTTCTACATGGAAGGACTGTCCTGATATGGTCGTGACCGCAGAATCGGCACCATGACTATCCGGCGGATCGACGAGGCCATTCTCCTCGAATGCCACCTGCGCCCACCTACCTTGAAGCCTGTCCAGATCGTTGCTCATCGGTCGTTCGTTTCCTGACTTTTCTTCCATAATGCAGATGAGGGCGAACGGTAACAATGTCCCGGGCTGCTGAGGCTCAAGCGTGGCACGACGAAGGTCCCGTCCGAGCCCAAATTCACCAATCGCCCTAGACCTTTAAGTCCGCTTCGGATTAGGTTTCGGGCATGACCGATGTAATCTCACGCTCCTTCATATCCGACGATCGGCGTGCTTGCCTGTCGATTTTCGACAGTAACACGCCACTCTTTTTTGCGCCTGACGAACGCCCGGAGTTCTGTGACCATCTGGAGAATCTGGATGCCAGTAGGACACCCTATATGGTGCTTGTGCAGGGTGATGCAGTGGTCTCTTGCGGGGGGCTGACGATCGACATGACGCGGCGTACGGCATCGCTATCCTGGGGGATGGTCGATCGGAAATTACATGGGCAGCGGTTGGGAAGCCGCCTCACGCAAGTCAGACTGACACTGGCGCGGTCGATACCTGGTCTTGTCGAGGTCGCGCTCTCAACAAGTCAGCACACCTACGGCTTCTATGAAGGATTTGGTTTTTCGCTGTCGAAGGTCACGCCAAACGGGTTCGGCCCGGGCCTGGATCGCTTGGACATGACGCTGCAACTCTGAACCCGTTCTCACGATCGGCCGCAGTGTCCTAAGTGCTGATCCTCGTGCTCTGCGAAGCGAACGGTAGTTCCGAGCCCGTCCACGGCATTGCCCATACTCCGTCGCGGAAGGCTCGCATGAGGCGCCGACATGAAAGAGCGGGGCAGCACTTCACCTAAGTCAGTTCAGAACATACCATTCTCATTGGCGCTCGTTTCTGGCAGCACTTGCAGGACATCCCAATGCTCGACGACCTTGCCGTTCTCGTCGAGGCGGAAGATATCTATACCTGCGTATTCCAGTCCCTCAGGCCAGATCTGATGGCAGTGCAGAATGACGTGGCTGCCTTCGGGGAAGGCTCGTTTGATCTCCACGCTGCGGATCGTAGAAGAGACGCTGGAGGAAAGTGCCAGCATCTCGGTGGTTGCGCCGAGCCGCGGGTTACAACGATCCCGGAGGCAGTGTTGTGGTGATGATTTCATGCCGCACTGCTGCAACGCTGCATTGAGCCCGGGTGGCCGTTTCTTTTCGGGACGGATCCGCGCTCGCAGCAGGGACATGCCAGTAAACCGGGTACTGTTGCAATTACATCGACTACCGTTGAACAGCATGGTCGACCGGATCCAGGTCCGGTCGAGCGGTCCACTGGCCGTTGTCGTCGCAGGAATGCTGGTCGGGAGCAGAGGGCCGTGCGACGCGCTGAGCGATCAGACCAAACGATCTGTTCGGATTCTGGGCCTGGTCGACGAAGTGCTGAACTCTGTCCTGTTTCTGCTGATCGTGATGTCCTTCGCAAAATCCAGCAGGGTCCCAGGGAAGAAACGGGACATATCCGCGTCAGTACATGGCCTTATAGAGAACGATCCGGACGATTGCGTCTTTTTCGGAAGTGGCGCTGCCGCGTGCAAGGAGCCATCCATCGGCGCGCTCGAGCAGTGCGACGACCTGAACACCTGCAGCGGTTGCAGAGCTTTCGGATGAGGAGAGGGCAAAGTCGACCCGCTTCGATCCTCCGTCGCTCGCGACTCGCGTTGTCGCGCCGGGGTCTTTCGCAGCGCCCTGAATGGCGGGATCGTCGATATAGATCCGCAGTTCACCCTTCGGAATCTCCGTGCCCCCTTCGAATGTGACCGTGCCACGAATATCCGCTGATTCCGCAGAAGATTGCACAGAGGACGTGCCTGCGACCGCGGCGGCTGCCAGGGTTCCGGCAGCCAGCAAGACTTTGCGTCGGTCGACCAGTTTCTGCATCACGCGCCCCTTTCGTTTTGAATTGCGGCTGGCGGCCCCGATGTACAGGCCGCCAGCGACGTCCAGGGAGCAGAGCCGGAAAGCGCCCCTCCCGGACCTTGTCAGATGATATAGAAGTTATCTGCCGAGAGGTTCAGCCCGACGCTCAGCTGGGCGAACTGGATCGCTTCGAACTCTCCCGAGCCGTCCGCATCATAGGACAGGCTTCCACTGTCGGTGTCGTAGATGATGCGGTCATCCGCATCCTGAGCCGTGCCCGCCGAACTCCGGTGAAAGGCGCCGAAGGCGAGGGCGCCCAACTCGCCGATCTCGGTGAAGATATCGCTGGCAAGCAGGATCAGATCCTCCGCGACGTCGAAATCCCGGATCCGATCGACATTGCCGTCACCGAGCGCTGTCGAGAAGCGGAAGGAATCCTCGCCTTCGCCGCCGATCAGCGTGTCTGCCGCGAGCCCGCCATCAAGCAGGTCGCTGCCGCGGCCGCCGATGAGCCTGTCTTCGCCTGCCTCACCCGGCTGAATTGGTGCGGGCGGGAACTCGACCGATACGTTGAGCTCGTAGGTCGAGCCGTCCGGTACCGCTTCCGTCCAGCCACCACCTGGAGCGGTCGGGGTCCAGCTGCCTTCCACGATGTAGTAGGTTCCGGAGTCTTCGACCGTGAAGACCGTGCTCGAATCCCGACTGCTCGTGGAGCCGGGGTCGCCGCCGCCATCGTCGTTCTCGGCAACGATCTCGCCATCGCTGTTCAGCAGCCTCACCCAGCTGTCATGTATGTCGGGATCGGCAATCCCGTCGATGTCGATCGAGATCACCGTGCCCGCAGCGAGATCAATGCTGTAATAGCCGCCTTCGCCATTGCCCGTGGCATTGACCGTGGTGTGCAGCACGCTCGTCGAATCGAAGATGTCGGGGTCTTCGGTGAGGGAGAAATTGTCCGAAATGTCGAAGGCGGTCTCGATCGAGTTGTTCGTCGCATCCGGTCCGAGCGTGGCATAGCCACTGCCCATTCCCGGCTCCGGCGGTGCGTCGCCCTGATCGGCGAAATCGCCGAAGAGGATGTCATCCCCTGCGCCACCGCGAAGCGTGTCGTCGCCGCCCTGGCCGGTCAGGATGTTGGCACCGCGATCGCCGACAATGCGATCGTCGAAACCCGATCCTGCGAGGTTCTCGATCGAGACGTAGCGGTCGCCTTCGGATCTGCCGCGGTCGAGTTTTAGATTCACCCCGCTTTCCGCGTCGCTGTAATCCGCCGTGTCGCTGCCGGCGCCACCGTTCAGCATGTCACCGCCACCGCCACCCGTCAGGACGTCATCGCCCCGGCCGCCGGAGAGCGCGTTGGCCTCGTCGTTGCCGATGAGGTGGTCATCATGGAAGGAACCGACGACATTCTCGAAACCTTCGAGGATGTCGTGCCGGATGACCGTTCCGCGCCCGACGATCTGCACCGGTCCGTCGGCGTCGCCGCCCGTGGCGGTGCCGTTGACGAGATCGACCCTCACACCGGCAGAACTGCCCGCGTAGTCGACCGTATCGATGCCGTCGCCGCCATTCATGTAGTCCTGACCGGCGCCCCCGATGATCGTGTCGTTGCCACCTTCACCATAGAGGATGTCGCCATCGTTGCCGCCATCGAGGATGTCGTCGCCATCGCGCCCGTTGAAATAGTCGCCGCCGCCACGGCCCCAGAAATGGTTCGCATCGGAAGTGCCGATGAAGCGGTCGATCCGGTCATCCGACCCGATCAGGTTCTCGATGCTGTAGAACGTGTCGCCCGAGCCGGTGCCGCCGCTCGCGACGTTCGTCTCGAGGTTGACGAGCAGCTGGAAGGGGCTCTCCCTGCTGTAATCGACCGTGTCGACGCCCGCGCCCCCGCGGAACACGTCGACGCCATCCTGACCTCTCAGCACATCGTCCCCCGCACCGCCGTCGAGCGTGTCGTCACCCGCGCCGCCTTCGATTGTATCGTTGCCGGCGCCGCCGTAGAGGGCGTCGTTGCCGTCATCGCTCTCGGTCTGGTCTTCCAGGTCTTCGACGTCGATCGTGTTGTTGATGTCGCGGCTGGCCAGCGAGTCGCGGCCGCCGATGATGAGATCGTCTCCGTCGAGGCCGAAGATGATGTTGTCGCCAGCGCCCCCTTCGAGCGTGTCGTTGCCCGCCTCGCCGAGGATGATGCCGGCCAGAGTGCCGCCGCCACCGGACGGTGTCTCGTCACTCTCGCCCTGCGGTTCGACGGGCGATCCGCCCGCATATATGATGTTCTCGACATTCGCGATTTGCCCGACGTCGAGACCGCTCGTCAGGACGATGACCGTGTCGATGCCGCCATTGGCCCTTTCGCGCACGATATCGTCGGCGGAGTCGACAAAGTAGGTATCGTTGCCGCCATAACCGGCCATCCGGTCACCGCCACCGCGGCCGTCCAGCACGTTGTCTCCGTCATTGCCGATCAGGATGTCGTCATAGCTGCTGCCGATGCCGTTCTCGACGTAGTATTCGGTTTCGTCGGCATTGTGTCCCGCAAAGATCGAGACATTGTTGCTGTGCCCGTTCACGCTCGAGAACTGTCCGGCCCGCAGATCGAGGGTCGTGCCTGCCGTGGAGCCGGAAAAGTCCACTGTGTCGGTCCCGCCGGTATCGTGAATCACGAAGCCGATATCATGCTGCAGGCCCGAAGAGGTGAGCTCGAAGCCGTAGACCGTGCTGTTGAAGCCGTAGACATCGTCGCCGGTGTTCAGGTCGATCGTCTCATAGGTGCGCACGCCGTCCTCGTCGACGGTCGAGAAGAAGCGGCGGATTACCGCCTCGATATCCGCCGAAAGCGGTGTCGATGCCGACCAGCGGCTGGTCTCACCCACATCGATCCCGTCGAAATAGGACATGACGCTGTATTGCTGGCGGTCGTAGATCCAGGTCGCGTTGTTCAGATAGTTGATCTGCACGCCGCCGGGGCCGCTGTAGTTGTAGAGCCCGGGATGGTTCAGGCCGAATTCATGCCCGAATTCATGAACGAAGGAGTCGAAGACATAGCCGCCGATATCCGTCTTGTCCGGCTCCGTGTCGTGGAAGCGCTGACCGATGCTGACGTAACGGTTGCTCGAAAAGGCGCTGCCGTCGCTCGGCTCACCCAGTTCGGGGCTCACGACCTCCATCCAGTCCGTAATTCTGTCGAAGGGCGCATCATCGACGATCTCGAATTGCAGCGGGGTCACGGTGGACCATGTCTGCAGGGCGCCGATCGCGGCGGCCTTGTAGTCCGGGTGGTCATTGAGCTCGCTGACATTGATCCTGAGAGGGTCAGCCGCGATTTCGGGAGTCAGGCTGCGGTTCAGCGCGCCGAGATAGTCGACGAAGTCTCCGAAATCTTCGCTCTTGTCGAACGGGTTATCGGGCGTCTGGTCGTTGACCCACCACCGGTTGCTGGCTTGGTTTGGATTCGGCATCTTTCAGGCCCCCTCACGTCAGGATTGTATGTCTTTGTATTGGCGAACTGCCGGTTCGCGATGCTGCTCTGTCGTGGCGACATTGCACACCCACAAGTATTGATGAGGTATGTCCAGCTAGTCTATTTTAATTTAATGTTTATTTTCAGTACTTTAGTGACGTTACCACAACTTTAGGCGGAATCTGGCTCAGTCTAATCCCGTAGTTAAAAGGGTGCCCTAACGTCAATTCTGACGACAGCCTGCCGCAAAAGGCGCTGCAACGCTCAGGTCTGTTTATCTACCTAAGGTTGAGTTACGGCGCAGCAGTCAGTCGTCGCAGCAGTCAGTCCTTGCGGCACGCAAGTTGCCGACGCGTTTCAAAGCAACCGCGCCAGCTGCATCAGAAACCGTCGCCGCATTTATGACAGGCGGGTTTCATCAAGCCGACAGGCGTGGGGATCGTCACTGACCGGATTTTTCGTGCAGTTTGTCTTCATTGCGCAGGACCCGCGCGAGGCGGCGGATCCTGAGCGCCCGGTTGAACTCGCCCCCGAAGATCAGCACCAGCGCTGCAAGATACATGTAGTAGAGCGTGGCTACGATTCCCGCCAGACCTGCATAGTAGCTGGCATAGCTGGCGAAAGTTTGCAGATAGAAAGAGAAGGCGGCCGTGAGCATGATCCAGAGCGTGATCGTGAAAAGGACGCCCGGCCAGATGTTCGAAAACCGAGTGCGCCGCGCCGGAAGGAAAACATGTGCCAGGAACAATGAGACAACAAGGATGGCGGCCACGGCGGGGTACCGTACCAGTCCGACAGTCACCGAGGAGGGATCGAAGCCGGGCATCAGCACGTGCAGAAAGGAGCCGAGCCGGGGCGCTATGACAAGCAGGTAGCCGACCAGCGTCAGCACGAGGCTCGCCATCAGGACTACCGCAGCCTGCACGGCATAGAGCATGGCGACAGACCGGGTCTCGCGAATGCCATAGGCCCGGTTGAGCCCCACGCGCACGCCTTCGACGCCACCGCCCGCGAACCAGATCGTGAGCAGGATGCCGAGGCTCAGAACCCCGCCGCGTTGCACGGTCATCACTTTCTCGACTTCCGACACGATCGGCTCGACGAGCGCCTGCGGCATGATCGCGATCAGGAATTCTATGAGATGGTCGGCCATGGACCGGTCGCCGATGAAGGCCGTCAGCGAACTCGTGAAGATCAGGAAGGGAAAGATCGCCAGAAGCGCGCGGAAGGCCACGTTCCCGGCGAGCCCGAACGCATCGTCGCTCCAGAGCCTCAGGGTCGCTTCGCGCAGCACCGCCCAGACGGCGCGCAGCCCGGTCCCGTGCAGCAGGTCCTCGGGGTGTTCGCTGAGAACCCCGTGGGACAGCACGGTGTTTCGCCCGATCTCGTGATCCGATTTGGCATTCATGTCCCGACTCCGCCCGCGTCCCGGCCGCACCATACGGAGCATGCCATCGGCTTAGGTAGCGCCAGAATGTCCGGTCCGCCACATCCCATTCGAAAGATCAAAGGCGCGATAGCCTGCCGCTACAAGCGCAATCTGCATTTGTGGATCACGAAGCAAAGAGCTGTTCCGCCATTGCTGCAGCTCTCTTGCTCGGGGAGTTGGTTTCCGGCAGGGGCCAGCCACCTCGCGTCGGGCCGCCGCGATGGCGACCAGAATTGACCCTCCCGCACAGCAAAAAGCCGCGACAGCAAGACCGTCGCGGCTTCTTTACTGTTTGGCATGCGCCTGCAGGGCGTTAACGCGTCGTCTCCGATCAGGCAGCCAGGGCGATGGCCTTGGCGTTCACGAACTCGCGCATCCCGAAGCCGCCATGTTCGCGCCCGTAACCGGAATCCTTGACGCCGCCGAACGGCATCTCGGGTGTGGCGAGGTTGAAGTGGTTGATGAACACCATACCCGTATCGAAGTGGTTTTTCGCCAGTTCGACAGCGCGGGCCTCGTCCTTGGAGAAGATCCCGCCGCCGAGTCCGAAGCGGCTGTCATTGGCGATGCGCATCGCATCTTCGTCATCCTTGGCTCGGATCACCGAGGCGACCGGTCCGAACAGCTCGTCGTCATAGGCCGGTTGCCCGGGAGTGACGTCGGTGAGTACGGTGGAGGGATAGAAGTAGCCCTTGCCGCCCGGAATTTCGCCACCACAGGCAATCTTCGCACCATTCTTCACGCTTTCCTGCACCTGCTCGTGCAGCGTATCGCGCAGGTCGCTGCGGGCCATCGGGCCAAGACCGGTCTTTTCGTCCGTGGGATCACCGATCTGGATCGCGGCCATCGCCTTGACAAAACCCTCGACAAAGCTGTCATAGACCGCGTCCGACACGACGAAGCGCTTCGCGTTCACGCAGGTTTCGCCGTTGTTGTAAATGCGGCCCGCGACGCAGGTTTTCACCGCGAGGTCGATATCGGCATCTTCGAGCACGAGATAGGCGTCGTTCGAGCCGAGCTCGAGGACGGTCTTCTTGAGGTGCTCACCGGATGTCTTGCCGATGATGCTGCCAGCCTTGGCGCTGCCGGTCATCGTGACGCCGCGCACCAGCGGGTCGGCGATCAGCTTGTCGGACTGGTCGTGGTCGATGGTGATCACCGAGAACAGATCCTTGGGCAGGCCAGCGCTTTCATAGATCTCGCGCAGCATCATGCCGCTGCCGGTGCAGTTTTCCGCGTGCTTGAGCAGTACGCCGTTACCGGCCATCAGGTTGGCGATGGAATAGCGTACGGCCTGATAGGCAGGGAAGTTCCACGGCTGGATGCCGTAGATCACGCCGGTCGGGGAATAGGTGACTATGCCCTTGCGACCATCCTGAAGCGCGCGCTCCTCGTCGGCCAGAACTTCGGGTCCCTGCTTTGCCGTGTAGGCGCAGATCCCGGCGCAGAGGTCGATCTCGTCACGGCTGTCGGTCAGCAGCTTGCCGACTTCGGCGGTCATCAGCTTGGCGAACTCCTCCTTGCGGGCTGTCAGCTCTTCACCGATGCGGGCGATGACCTTCGCGCGCTCTTCCACGGGGGTTTGGCTCCAGGATTGGAACGCATCGTCGCAGGATCTCAGCGCGCCGAACATTTGCTCGTCGGACATCATCGGATATGTCTGAAGCTGCTCTTCGGTGAACGGGTTGACGGTCTGGATTGTGCGATCAGTCATTTCGCGTCCTTTCAAATTGTCTTGTCGGGAATAAAACGACAGCGGAGAATGTCAGTTCCTTGCTGCAGTCCGTGGACGGCTCACGATGTCGTGGGAACTGATGGATTCGGGGCCGCTCTGAAGGGGGCGGGCAGCAGTTTCGGAATACCTGGCTGTGGCAGCAGCGTTGCTGGAACTTGAGCCACCAGACAGGTTCATTGTTGCCTGCCCCGAAGCCCACTGGCTTTCGGCATTGAACGGAAATCCGCGACCCTGCTAGGATTGTCTCAAAAAAGAGAACGTTCATCGAGCAGCAGGGACCATCCAGAATGAAACACATCAAGGTCAGAGTGAAGATTGCCGCCACACTCGCCGCGCTGACGGCGATCACGGGATGCGGCACGGTTCAGCGCCATTCCGAACGTGAGTGCATGGAAAGGGCGATGTATTTCGAATCCAACCGCTCAAGCCGCGACGGGATGATCGCGGTCGGCAGTGTTGTCATGAACCGTGTCGAATCCGGGGAATATCCTGACACCGTCTGCGGAGTCGTTGGGCAGAAAAATCAGTTCGCGCCCGGGGTCATGACAAAGGAAATGACGGGGCGCTCGGTTCTGCTGGTCAGGGAGGCCGCCGAGTCGGTGTTGCGGGGTGAGCGTCATCCGCTGATCGCGCGTGCGCAATTCTTCCATGCCGCGTGGTATCGCGCCTCATACAACAACATGCATTATGTTCTCGTGACAGGCGGCAACGCATTTTACGAACGGCGCAGACCCGAACTGGTCCTCCAGCCGTCACCTCCGGCACCGATCGAAGGGATCACCGGGGGATAGGATTACCACCTGTCGACACTTGACCAAGATTTTTGAGGGGAGGCGCACTGCTTTGCGCCAGCGCGTGTGCGCTCGTCTGCTCGTGCGGGGCAGAGCCGTATGTCTTGGGATCTTTACTGATAAGAAAAGTCCCTGAGCGCGGATATTGGCTTCGCCTCAGATCCGAAAGGCAGAACCGGCGCCGTGGTGGGTCAACGGCGCCGGTTCTCTTCTTCGCAAAATAAAAATGTCTTGAAGTTCACACTACGAGACCACGAGCTCAAAAACACTGAAACACAACAATACGTTAGTTACTCAACTGTAGGACTTCTAACTCGTTACTTACATCCGGGTCATATCCGACCCTTAAGTTACATTAGCACACCTAATCCGGCAGTAGCAATAGTATTCAGCGTTCAAATGAGGGTTTCGAACGCATGTAGATATTGAAAAAAAGTTAATAAAAACAAAGAGTATTCGGTAAATCCACCAAAAGGAGTAGGCATACGTTCTTCTGGCGTAGGCATCTTCCAGTCCGTTTTCCGGCCCCTGGAGTCGGTCTCGCATGCTCCCGATTGCGTCTCTCGACTTGAAAAAGGGAAAACCGAAAAACGCAGGCCGAGACCCTCGACTCATTTCGCAAACGTCTCATGTCGGCAGAACTCTGGTGCCGCTGGTCGCGGCGCGATCCTCACGGGTTCCTGCCCAAAGCTTGCCAAATCACTCGGCTGCGACGGACCCGGGCGCTGTCCAGCCTGCGCGACGCCTTTTTGCATGAACCGCGTTCGGGCGGGCGCTGTAGATCTCGTCCATTTCCAGCACGCGGTGGGATGTTTCGAGATGGCGCGCAGGCACATGCGGGAAGAGATGGTGCACGAGGTGGAAGCAGTCGTTGCGCGGAAAGAAAAGGTAACGGATCGGATGCGGTGCAAGAATGTTGCGCGACGCGTCAAGACCGTCATCCGACGACACGATCCCGGCATGGTCCAGGCAATCGGCCCAATAGTTCAGCGTCGAATAGAACAGGGTGAACGGGACAACGACGAAGAGCAGCGTCGTTGCCGGAAACAGCAGGACGCTGACCGCGATGGCCGTCAGGAGGAGCCGTTTGAGAAGCAGAGACAGCCGACCGTCGCGCGCCGAGAAATTGACGTTGAGATAGTAGGGCAGGTGGCCGCCAATGAACGGCGTCACCAGATGGCGCAGGATCACGCGCCACGACAACGCCTCGTGCAGTTTCAGATCCTGGATGCCCTGAAGATCCTGGTCATGGTCGTAATCGCCCAGATGCGCGTGGTGCGTGAGATGCTCATCGCGATAATCGCTGAACGAACTGAAGACCAGCGCGGCGCAGATCTTGCCGATCAGCGTATTCTGTGAACGATCGATCGTGAACGTCGCGTGGGAACATTCGTGAATGATGTTGTTGAGACCGCGAAAACGTGTCCCGATGAAGACCATGAGCGCGAAGGCCAGGATCGACGTGACCCAGCTATAGTCCAAAGCAAGCAGATATGCCCCGGCACCCACGGCCCCGAGGATCTGTGCGACATAGGCAAGCACGATCAGTACGGCCACCCGCATGGGATACTTGTCCATCCTGGCAAATTTTCGCATGTATTTTTGACGGAGCAATTTTGCAGACATATCCCATCCCCAAACGGGCCAAAATTTCCGTATCATGCGCAAATTGTTGATGAATTTGCAACCGGGTATGGCGAAATCGTGCTGACCATTAGGTTTTCTAATGGTAGCGCAGTCAGCTCCTTCGTCGACTTGTCAACGTGACATGGCAGTTTTTCTGACGCACCATTAGGATTGCTAATGCTTTTTGGTGTGCCATTGTGCACTTTGACTATGATTCTCTCGCGGTACTCTCCACGGTCGTCCGAACCGGAAGCTTTGAAACCGCGGCGAAGTCCCTGAACGTGACGCAGTCGGCCATCAGCCAGCGCATCAAGCAACTGGAGCAAAAGGTCGGATCGATTCTCATCATCCGGGGCAGGCATTGCATGCCGACAGGGGACTACCTCTTGCTGTGCCAGCACGTCGAACAGGTGACACTGCTCAGACACGAGATGAGCGAGCGGCCGTCCGGCCCGGCCGATGCGTCAAGGGCAAATGTCCCGGTCGCGGTCAACAGCGACAGCCTCGCCACATGGTTTCCCAAAGTCATGGGACGCGCTGCGGACGAATTGAACCTGCGGCTGGACATCATACCGGATGATCAGGAATTCACCGAGGACCGCTTGCGATCCGGTGAAGCCTCGGCAGTCATCACGTCGTCGGACATTCCGATCCCCGGCTGCAAGATCTACATGCTGGGGGAAATGGAATACGTTGCGGTCGCATCTACGGCTTGTGCCAACAAATTCCTGGCCGGTGGCGCCACGCTGGCCAATGTAGCCGCCGCGCCGTCGATACGGTTCGACCGCAAGGACAGCCCGCCGCAGCGATGGCTGGAAGTGGCGTTCGATGGATCAGGCGTGCTGTCGTCGCACTACATCCCATCTTACGAGGGCCATCTGCTGTGCTGCCGGCTCGGGATCGGCTGGGCGATGATGCCGGACGAAGCCCTGGCTGATCTCGTGGAGAGCGGTGACCTGATCACGCTCGTCCCTGACAGACGGGTTCACGTTCCCCTTTTCTGGCAGACGCGGTCGCAGTCCAGCAGGATCATGCAGTCCAGCAGGATAATGCAGGGTTTGTCGGAGATTGTCCTGCAGGTCGCCGCGGAAAGTCTGACTTGCATGGAGCTTGCGACAGAGGAGAGCTAGCTCTCGGTGGCTTTCGAGAGAGTTGAAGCATTGTGCGGAAGCCTCCGCTTTGACATGTCGATGTTTTGCGTACTTGCCCGGATGGCAGAAACCCTTGCGACGTGAACGTCCCGGATGTCGGCTCGGGGCAGGGGTACCCAGGACGAGCCGACATCCTTAAGATCAGCTCCGCGCGTGCGGACATTTTGGAAGGGCCGAACGAACGGCCATCCCTCAATTCTGAAGCGACCAGAGATAGGCTAGAAGATTGCCGCGGTCTTCTTCATCCTTGACGCCCGGGTAGCTCATCTTTGTGCCCTGCGCGTATTCGCGCGGATTGGTGAGCCAAGCGTCCAGATGTTCCGGTGTCCACTGCTCTCCCTGATGGCCCTGAAGCGCCTCGCTGTAATTGAAGCTCTCGATCGAGGCCGTGTCACGCCCGACGATGTTCACCAGGTGCGGGCCAACGCGGTTCTGTTCCTGATCAGCGACGTGGCATGCGCGGCACTGGTTCCAGATCTTGGCACCAGCCTCGGCGTCACCTTCAAGATAGGCCATCTGCGCTTCTGGAAACGCGCCAGAGGTTGAGGCGGCTGCGGTGGCTTCCGACTCCTCGCCTGCAGGGGCCTGTTCCTCAGCAGCGGTCTGGCTTTCGCCCGTGGCGGCACCGTCTGAAGCGGCGGTGTCAGTCTCTGCCGGTGCTTCCGGTTCTGCAGCTGCCGTATCACTCTCCCCGCTCGCTGCGGGCTGCTCCGGCTCTGCCGCGGCAGTATCGGTTTCCTCGGCTGCGGAAGCTTCGGACCCTGCGGCGGCCGTATCGGCCCCTTCGGAGGGCGCGGGTTCTTCAGCCGCGGGTTCTGCCGAGGCGGTCTCGGTGTTCTGCGGTTCCTCCGACGCTGCCGCCTCGGCGCTTGCGTCTGCCGCAGGTGTGGCCTCGGCAGGTTGCTCCGCCGCAGGCTCGGCTGCGGCCGTTTCCGTCTGTGCGGTGTCGCTCGGTGCGGGCTCCGGCTGTGCAGTATCGGCCTGCGCGGTTTCGGTGTCGGCCGGGGCTTCCTGAGCGGCAGGCGCGTCGGCGACCTCCGGGTCGGGACCGGTCACCGCGTGCCATCCGGCCATGACCACAAGCAGGGCGCCGAAGACGGCGATGGAGCCTAAGACAGCCTGGTCCAATGGGTCCTTGTTGTTGAACATGTTCATAATTCCCTTTGCTGCTGTAAGCACTACATGGTGCAGAGGAACGGCGCGAAAAGGGTGTTTGTCAATTTCTTCCGGATCGCCGCCGCCCAGCCGCCAGCAACATCAACAATGGCTCCACATGGTTTCGGGGAATCCTGAAACCGCGCAAAGCCCTGTGCAGAGTCCTTCGAAGCGCCTCTCCAGAGTTGCCCGCACTTTCATCGATACAACAGAGAAAGGGACCTCAAATCCCGAAATCTCTCATTGTTGCTTGAGGTTTTGAGCGAAATGACGTTTACGCCCCGCAATAGCGCAAGGATCCGGTGAAACCCCGGATGGCTCTTCCGGCCGCCGATCCGCCGGATAACTTTTGAAAAAGCCCAAACTTCAACGCCGGACCGTCCCGTCAAAGGCGATCCGAGCCAGGCTCTTGGACTGATCATGATCTCAATCTCCCAATACCGACAGCAATGGTTCGGTAACATCCGCGGCGATCTGCTCGCCGGTCTCGTCGTCGCTCTGGCGCTGATTCCCGAAGCGATCGCCTTTTCCATCATCGCGGGCGTCGACCCCAAGATCGGCCTTTACGCGTCTTTCTCGATCGCGGTCCTGATCGCCTTCACCGGCGGTCGGCCCGGCATGATCTCTGCCGCCACGGCGGCCACGGCCGTTCTCATGGTGACGCTCGTGAGGGATTACGGCCTCGAATACCTGCTCGCCGCGACGGTTCTCGCCGGCCTGCTGCAGATCTGCGCCGGGCTGCTCCAGCTCGGGCGTTTTATGCGCTACGTGTCGAAATCCGTGATGACGGGCTTCGTGAACGCGCTGGCGATCCTCATCTTCATGGCACAGCTGCCGGAGCTGAACCTCGGCAATCCCGGGGTGACCTGGCTCACCTATGCCCTTGTGGCTGCGGGGCTCGCGATCATCTACCTCTTTCCACGCCTCACGACCGCGGTGCCGTCGCCTCTGGTCACGATCGTCGTTCTGACCGTGCTTGTCGTCGTGATGGGCTGGGATATCCGGACCGTCGGTGACATGGGCGAGCTGCCCGACACACTTCCCGTCTTCCTGATCCCGCAGATTCCGCTGACGCTGGAAACGCTGCTGATCATCTTCCCCTATTCGGCTGCGGTCGCGGTGGTGGGTCTGCTCGAAAGCCTGATGACGCAGAACATTGTCGACGATCTCACCGACACGAAATCCAGCCGCAACCAGGAATGTATCGGTCAGGGCATCGCGAACACGGCGACCGGTTTCATCGGCGGCATGGCGGGCTGCGCCATGATCGGCCAGTCGATCATCAACGTGAAATCCGGCGGGCGTGGGCGCCTGTCGGCCTTCACCGCCGGTGTCGTCCTGCTGTTCCTCGTCGTGGGGCTCGGGGATCTCGTCGCGCAGATTCCGATGCCGGCGCTGGTCGCCATCATGATCATGGTGTCGATCGGCACGTTCTCGTGGTCCTCGATCAAGGATCTGCGGGTGCATCCGCGCTCGTCCTCGATCGTCATGATCGCGACCGTCGTCACGGTGGTCTACACGCACAACCTCGCCATCGGCGTTCTGGTCGGCGTGCTGTTGTCCGGGATCTTCTTTGCCGGCAAGATTGCACAACTCTTTCGGGTCCGCTCCACCATCACGCCGGACGGACGTGAACGCACCTACGTGATCGAAGGGCAGCTCTTCTACGGGTCGGCCGAGGATTTCGCCGATGCCTTCGATTTCCGCGAGGCGCTCGACCGTGTCATCATCGACGTGAGCCGCGCGCATATCTGGGACATCAGTTCGGTGCAGGCGCTCGACATGGTGATCCTGAAATTCCGCCGTGAAGGTGCCGAGGTCAAGGTCGAGGGCATGAACGCGGCATCCGAGACGCTGGTCGACAAGCTTGCCATCCACGACAAGCCCGGCGCAATGGACACGTTGATGGAGCATTGAGGGAGGACGACATGGACAAAATACTCACACTGCTGGACGGCTCGGCCTATTCCGAGAGCGTCTGCCACCACACCGCCTGGATCGCGAAACGGCTGGATGCCTCGATCGAGGCGCTGCATGTGCTCGGACGTCGCGAAGGCGGTGCCGCCTCGAACGACCTGTCGGGTGCGCTGCGCCTCGGCGCGCGCTCGGCGCTTCTGGAAAAGCTCACGGCGCTGGATGAAGAGCGCGCGAAGCTCGCGCAGGCAAAGGGCCATGCCATTCTCGAGGATGCGAAGGCGATCTTCGAGAAGGACGGCATATCGCAAGTGACGGAGCGTCTGCGCAAGGGTGATCTCCTTGATGCCGTGCGCGAGGTCGAAAAGGACGTGAGGGTCATAACAATCGGCAAGCGCGGGGAGGGGTCCGAATATGCGACCGGCCATCTCGGCTCGAACCTCGAGCGGATCGTGCGGACCTCCAAGGTTCCGGTCTTCGTGGCGTCCCGCGAGTTCCGGCCGATCTCACGGGTGCTCGTCGCTTATGATGGCAGCGCAAGCGCGAAGGTCGCCATCGAGCGGATGTCGAACAGTCCGGTCTTCACCGATCTCGACATCTGCGTGCTCTGCGTAGGGCGCGGTGACGCGGCGACGCAGGCTGTTGTCGCGGAAGCCGTCGCAAAGCTTAAGGGCGCCGGTCTGCAGGCGACGTCGCGTGTGGTCGCGGGCGAGCCGGAAGACATTCTGGGAACGCTGATGGCCGAGGAAGGCTTCGACCTGCTCGTGATGGGTGCCTACGGGCACAGCCGCATCCGCAATCTCATCATCGGCTCGACCACGACGGCGATGATCCAGACCGTCCGGAAGCCTGTTCTGCTCTACAGGTAAACGATCCGTTGCGCTCCCGGGGCTGGGGGCGCAACCATCAACCATGCTGACGTGTTGCGTCCTGCTGTCGGCCCCCCAATCCCGCTCTGTAAAACGCCACCTGGTTGCCTGAACCGGCGGAGCAATGGTCTTTGCCTGCCGGTTTGGATTCCATTGCGACATTTTCATTCACCTTGACTCTTGCGACTCGCTCGCATTATCACTTTTTTTGAGAATGCATCTCAATAACACTTTTTGCCTTACCCGACCCGGAGCCTCTTCATGATACGCCGTTTCACCCGGATACTTGCCTTGGCCTTGGCCCTGGCCTCGACCGCGCTGGTCGCGACCGCCGCAGCGGCTCAGGGGGAGGGCGCCCCCTTCAAGGCCGTGACCACCTTCACCGTGCTGGCCGACATGGCACGGAACGTCGCCGGGGACGCGGCCGAGGTCGTCTCGATCACGAAGCCCGGCGCGGAAATCCACGGCTATGAACCGACGCCGCAGGACATCGTGGGCGCCAGTGACGCCGATCTCATCCTGTGGAACGGGCTGAACCTCGAACGCTGGTTCGAACAGTTTCTTGCCAATCTGGCCGACATTCCCTCGGCCACGCTCACCGATGGTATCGACACGATCCCGATCTCTTCGGGCTCCTACGAGGGGCTTGCCAACCCCCATGCCTGGATGGGCCTCGACAACGCGTTGATATACGTCGACAACATTGCCTCGGCCTTTGTCGAGCACGATCCGGACAATGCCGAAACCTACCGCGCCAATGCCGAGGCCTACAAATCCGAGATCCGCGACGCGATCGCCCCGCTGCGCGATCAGATCGCGCAAGTTCCGGAAAGCCAGCGCTGGCTGGTCACCTGCGAAGGGGCGTTCAGCTATCTCGCCCGGGATTTCGGGCTGACGGAACTCTACCTCTGGCCGATGAACGCCGATCAGGTGGGCACGCCCCAGCAGGTCCGCAGCGTGATCGACGGCGTCCGCGAGAACGACATTCCGGTCGTGTTCTGTGAAAGCACCGTCAACACGTCTCCGGCCGAGCAGGTCGCCCGCGAGACCGGCGCCGCCTATGGCGGGGTGCTTTACGTCGACAGCCTGACCGAGGCCGAGGGTCCGGTGCCGACCTATATCGACCTCCTGCGGGTCACAGCGCAGACCGTGGCTGACGGGCTGACCGGCACCACGAACTGACGCGCACTCTGCCAGCAGGCAGAGAAGCGACCGAGAGAAACAGGACTTGCGCGACACATCAAAGGAAACCCCGATGCCCGATACTTCCACCCTATCCGAGGCACCAACCATGACGGACGATTCCGCCGACGGCATCCTGGTTCGCGACGTGACGGTCACCTATCGCAACGGCCACACCGCTCTGCACGATGCGAGCTTCGAGATTCCGCGCGGCACGATCACCGCGCTCGTGGGGGTGAACGGCGCCGGCAAATCGACGCTGTTCAAAGCGATCATGGGCTTCGTGCCTGCCGCGCGGGGCGAGATCCGCCTGCTGGGCAAGACGGTCAAGGACGCCCTGCGCGAAAACCTCGTCGCCTACGTTCCGCAATCCGAGGAGGTCGACTGGACCTTCCCGGTGCTGGTCGAGGATGTGGTGATGATGGGCCGCTATGGTCACATGGGATTCCTGCGCCGTCCCGCCCGTACGGATCACGAGGCCGTCACAAAGGCGCTGCGCCGGGTCAGCATGACCGAGTTCCGACACCGCCAGATCGGCGAACTCTCGGGTGGCCAGCGCAAGCGCGTCTTTCTGGCGCGCGCTCTTGCCCAGGATGGCCGCGTTATCCTGCTGGACGAGCCGTTCACCGGTGTCGACGTGAAGACCGAAGAGCAGATCACGGTGCTTTTGCGTGAATTGCGGGACGAGGGCAGGGTGATGCTGGTCTCGACCCACAATCTCGGTTCCGTCCCCGATTTCTGCGACCGCACCGTTCTGATCAAGGGCACGGTGCTGGCCTATGGCCCGACCGAGACTACCTTCACGCGCCGCAACCTCGAAAGCGCCTTCGGGGGCGTGCTGAGGCATTTCACGATGGGGGGGCAGGAACTTCACGACGATGACGACCCGCGCGAGCTGCGCATCATCACCGATGACGAGCGCCCCTTCGTGCATTACGGGACGCGCGCGAAATCGCGCGGGGACAAGTCATGATCGACACGCTTCTCGAACCTTTCGGCTACAGCTACATGTTCAACGCGATGTGGGTCTCGGCGCTGGTCGGCGGGGTCTGCGCGTTCCTGTCCTGTTACCTGATGCTCAAGGGCTGGTCGCTGATCGGCGACGCGCTTTCCCATTCGGTTGTTCCCGGGGTCGCGGGCGCCTACATGCTCGGCTTGCCCTTCGCGCTCGGCGCCTTCATCTCGGGGGGGCTTGCGGCCGGTGCCATGCTGTTCCTGTCGGAACGTTCCGGCCTCAAGATCGACGTGATCATCGGGATCATCTTCACCTCGTTTTTCGGGCTGGGGCTGTTCATGGTATCGCTTTCGCCGATGTCGGTCAGCATCCAGACGATCATCATGGGCAATATCCTCGCGATCACGCCGCAGGACACGCTGCAGCTCGCCATCATCGGTTTCGTGAGCCTCGCCGTGCTGCTGGCCAAGTGGAAGGATCTCATGGTCGTCTTCTTCGACGAGAACCATGCCCGATCCATCGGGCTGCACCCGGATCTGCTGCGGGCGGTGTTCTTCCTGCTGCTGTCGGCGGCGATCGTCGCGGCGATGATGACTGTCGGTGCCTTTCTGGTGATCGCGCTCGTCGTGACGCCTGGGGCGACGGCCTATCTGCTCTGCGACCGCTTCCCCCGCCTGATCGTCGTTTCCGTACTGATCGGGACCCTGACAAGCTTTGTCGGCGCCTATGCGAGCTATTTCCTCGACGGCGCGACCGGGGCCGTCATCGTCGCCCTGCAGACCGCGATCTTCCTTGTGGCTTTCGTCTTCGCCCCCAAGCACGGTCTCCTTGCGGCCAACCGAAAGGCCGCACAGGCGCTGAAGCGGCCGCCCGCCTCGGACGCGGCCGTCATTGCCGAAAGGGCTCGGACATGATCGAGAGCGCACTGCTGCCGTTTCAGTTTCCCTTCATGCAGAATGCCTTCTGGATCTGCCTGCTGGTCGCGCCGCCGACGGCGCTGCTGTCCTGTTTCCTGGTGCTCAAGGGCTGGGCGCTGATGGGGGATGCCGTCAGCCATGCCGTCCTGCCCGGAATCGTGCTGGCCTGGATGACCGGCCTGCCGCTGATCATCGGGGCGTTCGGCGCGGGCATGACCTGCGCGCTCCTGACCGGCTATCTGTCGCATAACAGCCGGGTGAAGCAGGACACCGTGATGGGCGTGGTCTTCTCGGGCATGTTCGCTGTCGGGATCATTCTCTACACCTCGATCAGCACGAACGAGCATCTGGATCACGTCCTCTTCGGCAACATGCTGGGCATCGGGGCGCAGGATCTGTGGACCGCCGGGGTGATATCTGTCGGTGTGTCGGTGTTCCTGATCCTGAAATGGAAGGATCTCATGCTGCATGCCTTCGATCCGGCACAGGCACAGGCCAGCGGGCTGCGCACGGGGCTGCTGCATTACGGCCTGCTCTCGGTCCTGTCGCTGACCATCGTCGCGACGCTCACGGCCACGGGGCTGATCCTTGCCGTCGCCTTGCTGATAACGCCCGGGGCCGTCGCGTTCCTGACCGTGCGCAGCTTCGGCCCGATGCTCGTCGTGTCGGTCCTCGTCTGCGCGGTCGCGATGCTGCTGGGGGCCTATGCGAGCTTCTTCCTCGACAGCGCACCCGCACCGACCATCGTGCTGATCCTGACGGTGATCTTCCTCCTCGCCTTCCTGCGTCGGTTACAGGTGACGCGAAAGACCTCCGGGAAGACCGCGACACCCTTGCAATGACGGGTCGCGCAGGAGAGCGGAGCAGATCCTGAGATTGGGACGGGCGGCCCACTCCCGACGTACGAGTCCGACGCTCAGGAGGTCAGGCCGGTCTCGATCGCGTACCGCACGAGATCCGTCGTCCCCTTGACGCCCAGCTTCTTCTTGACGCTGGCCGAGGTGTTCGCGGCGGTCTTGTAGCTGATCCGCAATGCGTCCGCGACGGATTGCAGATCCTGTCCCTGTCCGATCAGACGCAGCACCTGGTGCTCGCGTTCGGTCAGCGACGAGAGCGGATCGGCGCGCCCGCCGGCCCGGGTGCCCGCGACCGCGAGCGCCATCTCGTGCGAGAGGTAGAGCCGCCCGCTTTCCAGCGCATCGAGCGCGTCGAAGAACTCCTCCGGTCCGGAATTCTTCGAAAGGTACCCCGAGGCACCGGCTTCGATCGCCTTCGAGACAAAGACAGTCTGTTCGTTCATCGAAAATATCAGGATCCGCGCCTCGGGCACCCGCCGCAGCAGCGGCGCGATGAGATTGAGCCCGCCGAGCCCGGGCATCCCGAGGTCGAGCACGATCAGATCCGGCATGTGCAGATCGGCAAGGCGCAGGGCGTCATTGTCGTTCAGCGCCTCGAGGATGGGATCATAACCGCGCTCGGTCAGCAGCTGGCGGCAGCCGAGATGCGCGATCGGGTGATCGTCTATGACCAGTGCCGTCCTCACGAGGCGAGGTCCAGGACGCTGCCGCTGCGGCTGTCGGGAGCCAGCGGCAGGCTGACGGTCAGGCATGTGCCGCCATCGCCGGTCCCCGAAATCGCGAGCGTGCCGCCGACGGCGCCGATCCGGTCGCGCATGGCGGTAAGTCCGCGTCCCTCGGTGCGCCGGTCGGGCATGCCGATGCCGTCATCCTCGAGCGACAGGCGCAGTGTCTGTGGCTGTGTCGTCGTATCCATCTCCATACGGATCGCGATGCGCTGCGGGTGGCCGTGGCGCAGCGCGTTGGTCGTGCCTTCCTGAAAGAAGCGGTAGACGGTCAGGTCCAGTATCTCCGGTGTGTCGGGCAGGGTGTCGGGCAGATCGAACTGCCAGTCAAGCGCCGGATGTGTCTTGCGAAAGGCCGCGAACAGGTCGCGCAGCGCATCTAGCAGCGGCAGCTGGCCGATCGCCATAGGCCGCAGGGTGGTCAGCAGCCGGGTGTTGGAGGCCTGAATCTGCGCCACGATGGACAGGATCGCATCGGCTTCTTCCGCCATTGCTTCGATGCCGTCACGCCGGGCAGCGCGGGCGATGGCGGAGGCCTTGACCCGCAAGCCGAAAAGGCAGGGACCGAATTCGTCGTGCAATTCCATCGCGATGGCGCGCCGCTCGGCATCGCCGAGCTCGACGATGCGCCGGTTCAGCATGGCACGATCGGTCTCGGCCCTCTGCAGGCTTTCGGACAGGGCGTCGAACCCGGCAAGGATGGGCGCCAGATCGGCGCTGCCGCGATGCCCCAGACGCGCGGTCATGTCGCCATCGCGCAGGCGCCGCAAGGCGCGGCGCAGATCTTCGAGCGGTCGCAAAGAGCGATGCACCAGCACCGCAAGCATGACCGCCGAGAGCAGCGCCGTCAGTGCGACGATCCAGAACAGGCTGGTGACATCCTGCCAGACCTCGGCGATCTCGTCATCCGGCGCGGTGGTCATCGAGACATAACCATAGACCGTGCCGCCCGCCTGCACCGGAATGCGTGTCTCGCGCACGGGCGGCAGCACGAGGCTGCGGAACCAGTTCGGCGCGGTACCGGGTTCCGCTCCGTGCGGTGCCTCGGGCAGGGTGATCGCGCCGCGCCGGGCATCGATCAGGGCCAGATCCACATGCCTTGGCGCGACGAGGATATCGGCGAGCCTTGGCAGCACTTCGGACGGGGTGGTGTCCTGCATGGCCGAACCGAGCGTCGCGATCACCAGCGCGCGGGCACTCTGCGCGCCAGAGGTCACTTCAAGCTCGACGGCGTCGCGCGCATTGAACACCAGCACGCCCGCACCCACCGCGAGCGTCGCGAGCTGGATGCCGATGATGCCGAGCACCACCTGCCGCGTGAGATACATGCGTCCGAACATGCCGGTCCTTTCCGTCCTGTCGCGCCGTCGAGAATATCGGGCCACCCGGCATCCGTCGATTGCCAAAGACTGGACCGGGATACATTCCCGGTTCCATTGCCGAAAGTTCCCGGTCCTTTTTGGGACGCGCAACCAGCCCCCGCATGCTAGCCAAGTGTCAGGAGGAGTTGAGGAAATCGTCATGCCCATGTTTGTGAATACCCGGTTGCGTCTCCCCGTCCTGCGCGCGGGCCTTGTGCTGTCCTTGTCGGCTCTCGGTTCCGTTGCTGCACCCCCTCCTGCTGCGGCGCAGGATGTAAACGCAGCCGTGATCCGGGTTGATTATCCCTCGCTCCTCCCTCTCTCCCGCCTCGACCTGCCTGCCGACAATCGTGGTTTCGCCGGGGCGCGGCTTGCCACCGAAGACAATCGCACCACCGGCCAGTTCATGGGCCAGTCCTACGAGACCAAGGAAGTCCGCGTGCCGCCCGAAGAGGCGCTCGCCGCCTTCCAGACGCTCATGGATGAAGGCCAGCGGCTGGTCGTGGTGATCGCGGGCACCAAGGACCTCCTCGCCATGGCGGATGCCGCGCCAGAGGATGCGCTGTTGCTGAACGCATCGAGCGGCAGTGTCGCGCTGCGCTCGGCCGAGTGCCGCGCGAATCTGCTGCACATCGCCCCGAGCGATGCGATGCGGACCGATGCCGTGGCGCAGTTCCTTGTCTGGAAGCGCTGGACCGAGTGGTTCCTGATCGAAGGCTCCAACCCCGAAGATACAGCACTCGCCGATGCCTACCGCGCTTCGGCCCGCAAGTTCGGCGCGCAGATCACCGAAGAACGCTCCTTCGAGGATACCGGCGGCAGCCGCGTGTCGGATTCCGGGCATGTACTGGTGCAGCGCCAGATCCCGGTCTTCACTCAGGACGCCGAAGATCACGACGTCGTCGTGGCGGCCGATGCCTCGGACGTCTTTGCCGAATATCTGCCCTATCATGTCTGGGACGCGGCCCCGGTGGCGGGGTCAGCCGGGCTGCGCCCGCTGACCTGGGCCCCGACGCATGAAAGCTGGGGCGCAACGCAGATCCAGCGCCGGTTCGAGGAACTGGCCGGGCGCAGCATGACCGATATCGACTACCAGACATGGCTTGCCCTGCGCGTGGTCGGCGAGGCCGTGACCCGCACCACCAGCGCCGATCCCGCGACCTTGCGCGACTACATCCTGTCGCCGGATTTCGAACTTGCCGCGTTCAAGGGGGTGCCGGTGACCTTCCGGAACTGGAATGGACAGCTGCGCCAGCCGATCCTGCTCTCGAACGGGCGCATGACGGTCAGCGTGAGTCCGCAGGAGGGCTTCCTGCACGAGGTCTCGCCACTCGACACGCTTGGGCTCGACCGCCCCGAATCCGAATGTACAGCCTTTGAGGGAGGAAACTGATGCTCAGAGCGATTCTGCTCTCCACCGTGGCGCTGGCTGCGCCGGCCCATGCCAACAACGTCTTCGTGACCAACGAAAAGGGGAATTCCGTCACCGTTCTCGACAGCGAAACCTGGGAGGTGATCACAGAATTTTCCGCCGGAAACCGCCCGCGCGGCATTACCATCGCGCCCGACGGCAGCGAACTCTACGTCTGCGCCTCCGATGACGATCTGGTGCGGGTCTACGACCCCAAGACCTTCGAGGAATTGCACGTCCTGCCCTCGGGTCCGGATCCGGAACTGTTCGTGATCCACCCTTCTGGCAACCCGCTCTACATCGCCAACGAGGACGACAACCTCGTCACGGTCGTGGACACGGAAACCCATCAGGTGCTGGCCGAGATCCCGGTGGGCGTCGAACCCGAGGGCATGGCGATCAGCCCGGATGCGAGCATCGTCATCAACACCTCCGAGACGACGAACATGGCGCATTTCATCGACACGGAGACGTTCGAGATCGTGAACAACGTGCTGGTCGACCAGCGCCCGCGTTATGCGGAATTTACCGCCGATGGCAGCAAGCTCTATGTCAGCGCCGAAATCGGCGGCACCGTGAGCGTCATCGACCAGACTGCCGAGACGCCGTCGATCACCAAGAAGATCACCTTCGAGGTTCCCGGGGTCCTGTCCGAATGGCTGCAGCCCGTCGGCATCAAGGTGACGTCGGATGGCAGCCGTGTCTTCGTCGCGCTCGGGCCGGCAAACCGGGTCGCGGTGATCGACGGCGAGACGGACGAGGTGATCGAGTATCTCCTGGTCGGTCAGCGGGTCTGGCAGCTTGCCTTTACGCCGGACGAGAAATACCTGATCACCACCAACGGCAACTCGAACGACGTTTCGATCATCGACGTGGAGTCGCTGGAGGTCATAAAGTCGGTACAGGTCGGACAACAGCCCTGGGGCGTTGTCGTGGCACCTGACGATTGAAAATAGGGAGAGCGACGTGAAAAAACTGGTTCTTGTTCTGGCGGCCCTCGGCGCGGCCCCGGCTGCCGCAGCGCCGCTGTGTGACAATATGGGTTTCGCGGGGGTTCTCGCCTCCTGCAACCGCGGCGAGCCTGTCGAGCTGACCTTGTCCTCGGGCAAGCCGCTCTATGACGGCGAGGGTCCCGTGGCGCTGCAATCCGGCGCTTATTACGAGATCAACATCACTGCCGATGGCACCGCCGAGCTTGCCATTTCGGGCGCGGAATTCTTTCGCGCGATCTGGATGAACGAGATCGTCATCAACGACATCGAAATCCGCCCGATGGCAATCGACAGTCTTGAATTCGACGCTGGTGGCAGCGCGCGGCTGTCCTTTGTCGCGATCAAGCCCGGCAGCTACTCCCTGCGCATTCCCGGCTCGACCGGTGACGCGCAGTCCGTGACCTTTTCCATCCAGTAACACAAGGAGACACTGATGTTTCGCAAGACCCTGTTCGCCCTTTGCCTGATGGCGCCTGCCGCGGCCTTCGCAGATGACCACGAGGTCACTCCCGAGATTCAGGAGCAGATCACCGCCATGCTCGCCGACATGCAGTGCGAAATGGACGTGGATGACATCGACGCCGAAGATGGCGGCGGCTACGAGCTCGACGATGTGTTCTGTGCGGACGGGCAGTATGACATCGAGCTCGACGCCGACATGCAGGTGACGGAAAAGCGCAAGGAATGAACGGCTTGTCCTGAGGGAGCCTTTCCCGCAGGAGAGTGTTTCGCTTTGGTAGGGCAGTGGATTGCCCTCCTCCCCCAGGCAACGACATCAGACTTCCAGAGACGGGCCGGACGCAGATCGCTTCCGGCCCTTTCTCCGTTAAGAGGTGGTCTGAACGACGGGTGCCGTTCGAAAAACAGGGCAGGGCGGTCATCGCATCTTCTCCGGAATCGTCGAGCGCCCCCGAGCGCCCCCCATGTCAGCCAGTGAACCGCGACGTCGGCAAGTCAGGGCCTTGATTTCACGCAAAACTTCAAAAAAGGACACGTTTGCAACCATTTGGCTGCAGCGACCTCGGCGCGCCGTCACGTGTTCACAGATCCCTGATTAGCGGTCACCGGATGGAACGTTTCCCTCCGATCCCGAGTTTCTGATGCGAATTGGAAATGAAGTAAGAGGTGAAGCAATGCCGTATGTCTGTGCAAACGACGGAACGGACCTGCACTTTCTGACCTATGGCGAAGGCCCCGACGTGGTCCTGATCCATGGTTGGCCCCTGTCGCACGCGATGTGGGAATATCAGGTCGGGGATCTGGTCGCAGCGGGCAATCGGGTCACCATGTATTGCCGCCGCGGCTTCGGCCATTCCGGAAAACCCTGGACCGGCTACGATTACGACACGATGACCGACGATCTGGCCACGGTCATGGAGGCGGCCAAGGTCAAGGACGCAGCGCTCGTCGGCTTCTCGATGGGTGGCGGCGAAGTGTCCCGCTACATGTCGCGTCACAAGGGCAAGAACGTGCGCTCCACCGTTCTGGTCTCCGCCGTGCCGCCCTACATGCTCAATACCGACGACAACCCCGAAGGTGTTGACGGACAGATCTTCGAGGACATGAAGGCGGGCCTGAAGGCTGATCGCCCGAAGTTTCTGACCGATTTCAACCAGAGTTTCTTCGGTCAGGGCACCGAAAAGGGCGGTGTTTCCGAAGAGCTTCTGCACAACGCAGTTCAGGTCGCGATGCAGGCCAGCCCCAAGGCGACGCTCGACTGTGTCGACGCATTCGGCAAGACCGATTTCCGCGCCGACATGGACGCCTTTGATGTGCCCACGCTCATCATCCATGGCACCGGGGACCAGACGGTTCCGGCCGAGGCCAGCGCGCAGCGTGCGGCTGACATGATCAAGGGCGCAGAACTCAAGACCTACGACGGCGCACCGCATGCTCTGGTGAATACCCATACCGAGCAGTTCAACGCCGATCTCATCGAATTTCTCAAGAAGTAAAGGAGGCTACAATGCCTGACATGAAAGACGCAAACATCCTCATCATTGCCACGAACGGTTTCGAGCAGTCCGAACTGTTCACCCCGCTGGAGAAACTCAAGGCTGCCGGTGCGACTGTCCACGTCGCCACCCCCGATGGCAATGCCATCAAGGGCTGGGATACCGATGACTGGGGCAAATCCGTGGATGCGGATCTCAAGATCTCGGATGTGAAGGTGGACGACTACATCGCTCTGGTCCTGCCGGGCGGTCAGATCAACCCCGACATCCTGCGCACCGACAAGGTCGCCGTGGACACGATCCGCAACTTCGTCGCCGGGAACAAGATCGTCGCAGCTATCTGCCACGCGCCCTGGCTGCTGATCGAGGCGGGTGTCGTCGAAGGACGCGAGATGACGTCCTACCACTCGATCCGCACGGACCTGAAGAATGCGGGTGCCAACGTGGTGGACAAGGAGGTCGCGATCTCCAACGGCATCATCACCTCGCGCAACCCCGACGATCTCGAGGCCTTCGTCGCCAAGATCATCGAAGAGGTCCGCGAAGGCGAGCACAAGCGCAACGTCGACGCGGCGTGATCCATCAGGCCCTCGGACCATCCGGTCCGGGGGCCATTTTCATTTGCAAAAGTTAGGCTCCTCATGACTTTGAAAACCACGCTGACGATCAACGGCAAGGATCGCGTTGTCGATGCCGACCCCCGCACCAGCCTGCTCGATGCGCTGCGCCATCACCTCGACCTCACCGGCACCAAGAAAGGCTGCGATCACGGCCAATGCGGTGCCTGCACGGTGATCGTGAACGGCCGTCGGATCAATTCCTGCCTCACACTGGCCTGCATGCATGACGGTGACGAGATCACCACGATCGAAGGTTTAGGCACCCCTGAACAGATGTCCGCCATGCAGGACGCCTTCGTGCGCCATGACGGCTTCCAGTGCGGTTATTGTACCGCCGGACAGATCTGCTCGGCCACCGCGATGCTGGACGAGGCAAGGGACGGCTGGCCCTCCAACGTGTCCGACACACTCGACGGAGACGTCACCCTGAGCGAGGCGGAAATTTCCGAGCGGATGAGTGGCAACCTCTGCCGTTGCTCCGCTTATCCCGGCATCGTCAACGCGATCCGTGACGTGGCAGAAGGAGGTTCCAAATGAGGGATTTCGACTATGCCCGGGCCGAAACCCGTGCGGATGCCACCTCCCATTCCGGGGCAGGAGCACAGATCATCGCGGGCGGCACCAACCTGCTGGACCTCATGAAGCTCGAAGTGATGTCGCCCGATAAGGTCGTCGACATCAACCGGCTCGACCTGCACAAGATCACCCCGACCGATGAGGGTGGCCTTCGCATCGGGGCGCTCGTCTCGAACAGCGACGTCGCCGCGCACGAGACCGTCCGGCGCGACTATGAGGTACTCTCTCGCGCGCTGCTTTCGGGCGCCACCGGACAGCTGCGCAACAAGGCGACGACCGGCGGCAACCTGCTGCAGCGCACCCGCTGCCCGTATTTCTACGACACCGCCATGCCCTGCAACAAACGCGTGCCCGGCACCGGCTGTCAGGCCAAGGAAGGGTTCAACCGCATCCTCGCGATCCTCGGCACAAGCGAGCATTGCATCGCGACGCACCCCTCGGACATGGCCGTCGCGATGATGGCGCTGGGCGCCGTCGTCGAGATCGAGAATGCGGAGGGCGAGACCCGCAACGTCCCGCTCGACGATTTCTACTGCCTTCCCGGTGACAGGCCTGATGTCGAGTCGGTGCTCGAGCCTGGTGATCTGATCACTGCGGTCGTGCTGCCGGAACCGCTCGATGGCACCCATATCTACCGCAAGGTGCGCGACCGCTCCTCCTATGCCTTCGCGCTGGTCTCCGTCGCCGCCGTGATCCACGTCGTGGATGGCCGTATCGCCACGGCCGCGCTGGCCTTTGGCGGCCTCGCCCCCAAGCCCTGGCGCAATGCCGAGGTCGAACAGGCCCTGATCGGCAACGCGCCGTCGGACGATCTCTTCGGCAAGGCTGCGGACATCCTGCTCGCAGATGCCAAGGGATATGGCGCCAACGACTTCAAGATTCCTCTCGCCCGCCGCACGCTCAAGGCCGTGCTGCGCCAGGCCACGGAGACAGCACAATGAATCAACATCTCAAGATGGACAAGAAAGAAGCCGACGTGATCGGCAACATGGCACAGGGCGTGATCGGCACGGGCGCCCCGCGCCGTGACGGCCCGCTCAAGGTCACCGGTCAGGCCAAATATTCGGCCGAGATCGGGGACGGCACCGAGGCGGTCGGCGTGTTCGTGCGTGCCACCATCGCACGGGGTCGCGTCACCGGCATGGATCGGGACGCCGCGCGCAAGATGCCCGGCGTCCTCAGCGTGATCGACGATGCCCGCCTATTGCGCAACCCCGCGCAGGGCACGTCGAACGCGGCGCCGGTGCAGGACCCCTCCGAGGTGGCCTATTTCGGGCAACCCATCGCGCTGGTCGTGGCCGAGACCTTCGAACAGGCCCGCCACGCGGCGCAGAGCCTGAAGGTGCAGTACGATGCGCAGGATGCCGTCACGGACCCGTCCGACAGCCGCGCCGAGATGGAGCACCCCGAGGCCAAGCAGACCGAGCAGGGCGATGTCGCGACCGCGATGGCCGCGGCCGAGTTCACCGTCGATTCCACCTACACGACCCAGGCGCAGAACAGCGCGGCGATGGAGCCTCATGCCTCGATTGCTCAATGGGATGGTGACAAGCTTACGCTGCACGGCTCCTACCAGATGCTGAAGTACAACCGGAACGAACTGGCAGATTCGCTGGGGATCGATCCCGAGAATGTCCGCGTTCTGGCGCCTTATGTCGGCGGTGGCTTCGGCTCCAAGCTCGGCATTTCGCCTGAGGCGGTCGGTGCGGCCATCGCGGCCAAAGAATTGGGCCGCGCGGTACGCGTCGTGATGACCCGTCCGCAGGTCTTCGAGGCGACGATGCGGCGCAGCGAAACCCGCCAGCGTCTGCGGCTTGCCGCTGATTCCGAGGGGCGCCTGACCGCCATCGATCACCATGCCAGCGTCTCGAACCTTCCCGGAGAGGCGTTCAGCGAGCCAGTCGCGATGGCCACGCATTTCCTCTATGCGGGCAAGAACCGCAAGTATTCGCACGAGATTGCGCGCATCCACCGGACCTGTTCCGGTTCTATGCGCGCCCCCGGCGAGGCGGTGGGCATGCTCGCGCTGGAAAACGCGATGGACGAGCTGGCCCATACTTCGGGGATCGATCCGGTCGAGTTGCGCCTGCGCAACATCCCTGAAGTGCATCCCGAGAACGGCAAGGAATATTCCTCGCGCCGCTTCGCGGATTGCCTGCGTGACGGTGCCGAACGTTTTGGCTGGAGCGCCCGCAATGCGACGCCGGGTCAGGTGCGAGAAGGTGAATGGCTAATCGGTCTGGGTGTCGCTTCGGCGGCGCGTGGCAACATCCTGCAGGAATCGCAGGCCCGCGTGATCCTGCACGCCGATGGCTCCGCGACGGTCGAGACGGACATGACCGATATCGGCACTGGCACCTACACCATTCTGGGCCAGATCGCGGCCGAGATGCTGGGTCTGCCGCTCGATGCGGTGACCGTCCGGCTCGGGGATACCGAATTCCCGCCTGCCGCCGGGTCCGGTGGTTCCTGGGGTGCGAGCTCTGCGGGGTCCGCGGTCTTCCTCGCCTGTCAGAAGCTGCGCCAGTCGATCGCGGATATGCTCGACACCGATCCGTCAGAGCTGACCCTGCAGGATGGCGTCGTGACTTCGGCGAACCGGCAGCAGCCGCTCGCCGATCTGCTCAACGAGGATCTGACCACGATCGGTCACATCGAGCCGGGCGAGACGTCGAAATCGCTGGCACATGCGGGCTTTGGCGCCCATTTCGCCGAAGTCGCCGTGAACTCGGTGACGGGCGAAACGCGCGTGCGCCGGATGCTCGGCGTCTTTTCCGCCGGGCGCATCCTGAACCAGCAGACCGCGACTTCGCAGTGCCATGGCGGGATGATCTTCGGCATAGGCGCGGCCCTTACCGAAGACATGGTGCATGACAAGCGGGACGGTCACGTCGTGAACCACAACCTCGCCGAATACCATGTTCCGGTAAATCTCGACGTGCCGCAACTCGATGTGCTCTTCCTCGAAGAGCGGGACGAGTCGGCCAACCCCTTGCAGTCCAAGGGTGTTGGCGAACTTGGGATTTCGGGTGCGGGGGCGGCGATCACCAACGCCATCTTCAACGCGTCCGGCGTGCGCGTGCGCGACTATCCTGCGACGCTCGACCGGGTCCTGCCGGGGCTTCCCGCGGACTGATCTTGGTGCATCGACCACTTTTCGGACGGGCCGGAACGGATCAGACCGTTCCGGCCCGTTCTGCATGTGGTACCCCCGACTTGTCGCTTTGGTCCCGCATCAGCCCAGGCGACGAAGAGATTGCGCCCTGCGATGCGCCCGGTATGGTGATTTGGCAACCCAACCCAAGGACCGGCATGGACACCCGCAAGCTCGAGATGACAGTGCTGATGACGCCCGACATGGCGAATTTCAGCGGCAAGGTGCATGGCGGGGCGTTGCTCAACCTGCTCGACCGCGTCGCCTTTTCCTGCGCCTCGCGGTTTTCCCAGCGTTACGCGGTGACGATCTCGGTCGATCAGGTCGTGTTCAAGGAGCCGGTCAATGTCGGCGAACTGGTCACCTTTCGCGCCAGCGTCAACCATGCCGGGCGCACGTCGATGGAAATCGGCATCCGGGTTGAGGCCGAAGATATCCGCAGCGGACTTCGCCGGCATACGAATTCCTGCTATTTCACCATGGTCGCCCTTGGGGATGACGGTCGTCCTTCGATCGTTACGAAATTCGAGCCGAAAACCGATATCGAGCGTCAGAGGTATCGTGCCGCCGAATTGCGCCGCAAGCTGCGTCGCCAGTTCGAAGAGGAAATGCGCAAAGTGGCGGAAGGCGAAGTCTAGGACATGACCTTCCTGCCGTCGCCGCTGACGATCCCGCACCGGTAATGGGGATTTTGCCCGAAACGACAGCGCCGCCGTCACCGCGCATTCCGGCCATCGACCTTGCCCGCACGGCCGCCCTTCTGGGCATGATCCTGTTCCACCTCGTCCGCGATCTTGAATTGTTCGGACTGGCCGCGCCCGGAACGACGCTGTCCGGAGGTTGGGCGATCTTCGCGCGGATCGTGGCGGGCAGTTTCCTGTTCCTGTCGGGCCTCAGCCTGGCACTGGCCCATGCGCGCGGCATCCGCTGGCGCGCCTTTCTGCAGCGGCTCGCCGTGCTCTGCCTTGCCGCCGGTGCCATCACTCTGGCGACCTACATCGCCCTGCCGGAGCAGTTCATCTTTTTCGGGATCCTGCATGCGATCGCGGTGTCGAGCCTACTTGCGCTGGCCTTCCTGCGCCTGCCCGCGATCGCCGCGCTGCTCTGCGCGATCCTGATCCTCGTTCTGGATCAGGCCCTGACCGTGCAGCCCTTCGACAGCCTCTGGATGAAATGGACCGGACTCAGTTCGGCGCGGCGCGCGTCGATGGATTTCATCCCGCTCGTGCCCTGGCTCGCGCCGTTTCTGATCGGGCTGTTCTGCGGGAGGTCCTTTGACCTGCAACGTCTGCCCGGACCCTATGCGCCGTCACGCGGCTGGCGCTGGCTGGCATGGCCCGGACGACATAGTCTGCTGGTCTATCTGCTGCACCAGCCGGTGCTGCTGCTTGTGCTCTGGCTCGGGACGCAGGCCCTGACATAAGCCAAGACCCTGCCCGAACCTCATGAGGACAGGGCAGGGGGAAGTGTCAGGCGCAGACAGCCTGTGGCGTGCGCCGCGAGTCCAGGAACGCGATGCCGAGCACCACGATCCCGCCGGTTGCCAGTGCCGCGCCGACATATCCCGTCGAGCCCCAGCCATAGCCTGCGGAGAGTGCGAGCCCGGCGAAATAGGGGCCAAGCGCGTTGGCGAGGTTGAAGGCGGCGTGGTTCAGCGCCGCCGCCAGCGTCTGCGCGTTTCCGGCGACGTCCATGAGCCGCATCTGCAGTGGGATCACCAGACCGGCGGTCATGCCCAGCAGCAGGATCGTCACCACCATCAGCGGCCAGTTGCCCATCACCGCCGTGTAGACCAGCGGCATCACGGCCATGCCGATCAGCAGCACCAGCGCACCGCCGAACCGTGACCAGGAAGCGAGCCGCCCGGCGACCATATTGCCGAGCGTGGCACCGACGCCAAAGGCAGACAGCGCGAGGGGAATGGCCCAGACAGGCGCATCCGCCGTCGCGATCATCGCGGCTGACAGGTAGGAATAGACCGCGAAGACGCCACCGAACCCGACAGCGCCGACGAGCAGCGTCAGCCAGACGGCACGGTTCTGCAAGGCACCGAGTTCGCGCATCGGGCTTGCGGCAGGGTCGGGCTGCTCGAACGGTGCGAATTTCAGGATCATTGCGGTGGTCAGCAGCGCCATCACCGTCACGATGAGAAACATGCTCCGCCATCCCAGCGCCTGACCGATGGCACCGGCGATGGGTACGCCGATCACGTTCGCCAGCGTGAGCCCCATCAGAACCTTCGCCACGCCCGCCGCGCGCTGTCCCTTGGGCAGCATGTCGGCGGCGAAGAGCATCGCGATCCCGAGATAGGCGCCATGCGGCAGCCCGGCCAGAATCCGCGTCCCGGTCAGTGCCAGCATGGCAGGCATGAAGGCCGAAAGCAGGTTCGCAAGGCCGAAAAAGCCGATGAGCGCCGCAAGGAATGTCTTGCGCGGCAGTCGCGCGCCCAGCACGGCCAGAACCGGTGCGCCGATCACGACACCCAGCGCGTAGCCGCTGATCGCATGGCCTGCCGCGGGTTCGGACACGCCGAAATCCATCGCGTAATAGGGCAGCAGCCCCATCGCCGCGAATTCGGACACGCCGATCGCAAAGGCGCCCATGGCGAGCGAGAATATCGTCCAGCGGATTCGGGCGTCATCGGTCATGGGAGGGATCCGTCGTCTGGTCTGGTTCATGCTGCATTGCAGCATAACACTTAAACGAATTCCGGGCGTTCACAACGGGGCTGTGTGCATAAGCGCTCTGCAGTCTCTGCATGGCGGCGTTATGACGGCTGCGTGAACCGCATCTTGTTCCGATGCGCGAAATCTGCGCCTTTTGCGCCCGGCTGAACGCGACTTTGCATGACCCAACCGACTTTGGTAGAGGCCATGTCCAAAAGCCGTCACGACTTCCGCGGCCTTCCTTAACGTCACGAGCGACCGGTTCCGAAACCCCAAGCGACGCAGTTCCCGGCCGTTGGGTATCTCGCAGGCAGCGTACAAATTTCGACGGAATATCCTTTTTAAACAATCGGTAAGCGCTGCTTTTCGATGCCTTGCGCCAAGGGTTGCAAATCGCAGTCCCCGACGCCACGATACTGGCACAATAGCCGCCGCCCCGCATCCTATCCGGATGTCCCGGCGATCCGCGGTTCCCCGCTCACGCAGCGTTGACTGACGCGAGACCGCACTAGATATTACCTTCCACGCCGCAACGCGGTAACAGCGACGAGGCGCCATGCGAGGCGCACAGAGATAATAACGGGTGTTCCAGCCAGAATGAGTGTTGCAATCGGAGATGAGACGGCCCGCCAGAGCGTGCCGCTGGACGGTGCAGATGTGCCGCTCGACTCCCTGATGGCCTGTCCGCAATGCGACGCGCTTTATGTGGCGCGCATGCCCGACGTGGGTGAACGTGCCGTCTGCGCGCGCTGTCACACCGTGCTGATCGCGCCCAAGCGCAAGGCCGGGGTCAAGATCATCGCGCTGACGCTGTCGGTGATCATCCTGGTCGTGTCGGCCTTGTTCTTTCCCTTCCTCACCATCAACGCGTCCGGCTTCGGCAACAAGGCGTCGATCCTCGATTCCGCCTCGAGCTTCCAGTCCGGACCGATGGTGTTCCTGTCGGTCGCCGTCGCGGCGATGATCATCGTCATCCCGCTGGTCCGCACCCTGCTGATCCTCTACGTGCTGATCCCGGTGGTGCGCGACACGAAACCTTATGCATATGCGCGACGCGCCTTCCGCCTGACGCAGGAGCTTAAACCCTGGGGCATGGCGGAAATCTTCGCCCTCGGCTGCGCGGTCGCGCTGGTCAAGGTGGCGGATCTTGCGACGATCGGCTTTGGCCCCGCCTTCTGGATGTTCGCCGTGCTGGTGGTCATCGTCCTCATCAACGACAATTATCTTTGCACATGGTCGGTATGGAAATCACTGGAACTGGATCAGCAGGAGGCATGACCGCGCGCGAGGCGGGTCTTGTGGCTTGCCGTCGCTGCGCCAGGGTCTGGCCGATGGGAACCGAGCGGTGCGGCCGCTGCGGCAGTCATCTCAAATCGCGAGACACCGGCAGCCTCAGCCGGGTCTGGGCGCTGTGGATCGTCGGCGTGATCTGCTACATCCCGGCCAACCTCAACCCGATGCTGATCACGCAGACGCTGGTCAGCAGCTCGCAGAGCACAATCGTGGGCGGCGCGGTCGAACTGCTGCATCATGGCGCGGTCGGTGTCGCGATCATCATTCTGGTTGCCAGCGTGCTCATTCCCGTGGGCAAGTTCATCGCCATCGCCTATCTCGCGCTTTCGGTGCGGCGCGGTTCGAACGTCTCTGCCAGCCGCCGTCACCACATGTACGAAATGGTGGAATTCATCGGCAGATGGTCGATGATCGACGTATTTGTGGTGGCAATCCTGAGTTCCCTCGTCCAGTTATCGGTCGTGGCGTCCATTCATCCCGGATCCGCCGCGCTGACTTTTGCGCTTTCAGTGATCTTTACAATGTTGTCCGCGCAGGCTTTCGACACGCGTCTCTTCTGGGACACCAAAGACCAAAGGAATGAAACCACGTGACTGACTCTTCGACAGATACCGGCGCCAGCGGGCCCGGAGAGGTGCCGATCAAGGCCGGGCGCAAGTCGTTCTGGGACAGCGCGTCTTTCATCTGGGTCATTCCCGTGGTCGCGCTGGTGATCGCGCTCGCCGCTGCCTGGCGAAACTATAACGACCAGGGGCCGCTGATCGAGGTGTCCTTCGAAAACGCCGCCGGGATCAAGGCGGGCGAAACCCAGTTGCGCTACCGTGACATCACCGTCGGCACGGTCGAGGAGTTGAGCTTCAGCCGCGATCTGACCGAGGTCGTCGCCGAGATCCGCGTCGAGAAGAACCTCGCTCCCTACATCAACGAGGACGCGCAGTTCTGGATTGTTCGCCCCGAAGTGAGCGCGCGCGGGGTATCGGGCCTCGATACCGTTCTGTCGGGTGTCTACATCCAGGGCAACTGGGACAACGAGCCCGGCGACATGCAGGAAAGGTTCGAAGGCCTGAGCGACGCACCGCTTCTGGGGCTGGGCCGCGAAGGCATCAGCTTCACCCTCGTTTCGGATGAGAGCCTTCCGGGGGCAGACACGCCCATCCTCTACAAGGGCGTGGAGGTCGGCGTGGTCGGGGATTCGATCGTCAACGACGAAGGCACGGCCGTCAGCGCCTCGGCGGTGATCTACGACCCCTATACCAATTTCGTGACCACCTCGACCCGCTTCTGGGACATCTCGGGCTTCAGCTTTTCGCTCGGTGCGGCTGGCGCACAGCTGAACTTCACCTCGCTTGCCTCGCTCATCTCGGGCGGCGTCACCTTCCAGGAAATCGGCTCGGGCGGCACCCCGCTGACCGAAGGCGCGGTCTACGAGATGTTCCCGAACGAAGAGGCGGCGCGTGACGACTTCCTCGTCGCCGGTGACGGGCAGGCAGTGGACGTGTCCATGATCTTCGATCAGAACCTTGCCGGCCTCGCCGCCGGTGCCTCCGTTGAACTGGGCGGTCTCAAGGTGGGCGAGATCACCGGGATCAACGGCATCGTCGACCGCGAACGTTTCGGCGACAGCGATGCACGCCTGATCGCGACCGCGCGGATCAACCCCGGCCGCATCGGCCTTGGCGAGGATTCCGGTGAAGCCGAACTGCTCGACTATCTCGCGGAGCGCATCAGCAACGGCATGCGCGCCCGCCTGACCAACGCCTCCATCTTCACAGGCGGCCTCAAGGTCGAGCTCGCGGCCATTCCGGGCGCTTCCGAGGCCACGCTCGAGCGTGATGCCGAGCCGCTGCCTCGCATTCCGACGGCCCCGGCCGCGGTGACGGATGTGACCGCCACGGCGCAAGGCGTGCTGCAGCGCGTGAACGACCTGCCGATCGAAGAGGTCATGCAATCGGTCACGGACTTCCTCAACAAAGCCTCCGCTCTCATCGGCAGCGAGGATCTGCAACGCGCCCCGGCCGAGCTGACCGGCATCCTGTCCGCCGTGCGCGGCGTCGCCGAAAGCGACGGCGTACAGAACATTCCCGACCAGATCAGCGGGCTTCTGACCGACCTTCAGGGCACAAGCGACACGCTAAACCGCGTGATTGCCGTTCTGGAAGAGCAGGATGCGGCGGGCAAGCTCACCACCGCGATCGAGAATGTCGGCACCGCCTCCGAGACTCTGCCGGACCTCGTGGCCGACATCCGCGCCGTGCTGCAGAATGCCGAGGAGGTGCCGCTGGCGGAACTGTCGCAGGACGTCTCCGAACTGCTCACTTCGGCCGAAGCCATGCTGGCCGAATTCGACGCCCTGGTCGCGGGAGAGGCGATCCAGGCGCTCCCGGGCGAGCTGCGCGGGATCATGTCCTCGGTGCGCGACATCACGGAAAGCGCCGATGTCCAGGCCCTGCCGACCCGCGTGACCGAGCTTCTGACCGGTCTGCAGGACAGCAGCGCCACGCTCAGCCGTCTTCTGCGCGAAGTCGAGACGCAGGATACCGTGGGCAAGCTCACGGCCGCCGTGGATGACGTGGCAGAGGCGGCGGACGGTCTGCCCGCCATCGTCGAACAGGCCCGCGGCATCGTCGAGAATGCCAACGAGATCCCGCTCGACCGGCTCTCGGATCAGGCGACGCAGCTCCTGGCCTCGGCCAATGCGCTGGTGGATCAGGAATCGACACGCGCGCTCCCCGGCGAGCTCAACGCCGCGCTGCAATCTGTGCAGGAGGTCCTGACCGAACTGCAGGATGGCGGCCTTGTCGCGAACGCCAACAGCACGCTCGCCTCGGCCAGCGCAGCGGCGGATGCGATCGCCGAAGCATCCTCGACCCTGCCGCGTCTTGCGGCGGATCTGCGCGCGGTCGCCAATCAGGCCGGTACGACGCTCTCGGCCTATTCCGACGATTCAAGCTTCACGCGCGAGACCCGCGGTGCGATCCGGCAGATCCAGTCGGCCGCCGAGGCGATCGAACGTCTGGCGCGCACTATCGAACGCAATCCGAATTCGCTGATCCTGGGACGGTAATGTAATGAAGAAAAAACTCTTTCCGACAAGCCTGCTGCTGGCAGCGACCCTCGCAGTCGCGGCGTGTTCCGGCGGCGACATCCGCTATGCCACGCCCTCAATCGAACCCACGGTCAAGGTCTCGTCGCGCTTCCGCAGCCTCGAAGTGGTCGAGGTCACTCTGCCGACCTATGCCGCGACCGAAGAAATCTTCATCCAGCAGCCGGACGGCGCGATCGAGGCTCTGGGGCCGCTCTGGGCCGATCTTCCGGCACGGGCGATGACGCTGCAACTCGCCCGGGATCTTGGCGCCATCACCGGCGCCACAGTGGCACCGGAACCCTGGCCCTTCCGCGGTTTCTCCGATGCCCGCATCGACGTGCGGCTCGAGGAAATGGTCGCCACGGCCGCGGGTCAGTTCCGCATCGCTGGACAATTCTTCGTCGCGCCCGAGCAGGATGGCGGCGATCGCTCCGGCCGCTTCTCCATCGCCGTGCCGTTACCCGAGGATGCGAGCGTGGCGCAGATCGCCGCGGCCCGCAGCACCGCGACGCTGCAGCTCTCCGAACAGATCGCCCGCGCCGCACTGCGCTGAGCATATTTGACGGAGGCCTGCGGCTGCGGGCGCAGACCGGGCATCTGGCCGACGTCACGGTTTGACACCGCAAGCATTTCGACAGGCACCCCGTCCAAGTGGCGGGGTGCCTGTCGTTGCGGAAAGGCGCTGCTAAAGTCGACTCCCCAGAACCGCTGTGCGCCGGTATCCTTCAGGCACCGCCATAGGGAAGAGGGCGGCATGAGGGAGGAATACCATGCTTGATTCAACCGTGACCGACCGAACGCAATCCTTTCTGGACGATTTCGGCAAGGCGCTGGCCAAGGGTGACATCGCCGCAGCGAAGGAGATGTTTCTCGAGGATTGCTACTGGCGCGACCTCGTGACCTTTACCTGGAACCTCAAGACCGTCGAGGGCCGCGATCAGGTCGAAGACATGCTGCGCCATCAGCTCGCCACCACCAAGCCGCGCAACTGGACCCTGGCGAATGGCGAGATCCCCGCCGAAGAGGGCGGCGTCACCACTGCCTGGATCAATTTCGAGACTGACGTGGCGCGTGCCTGGGGTCTGGTCCGCCTGAAGGACGGCCGGATCTGGACATTGCTCACCACGATGCAGGAGTTGAAGGGCCATGAGGAGCACAAGGGGTTCGACCGGCCCATGGGTGCCGCGCATGGCGCCGACAGGCACCGCCTGACCTGGAAGGAGGCGCGCGAGAAGGAGGAGCAGGAGCTTGGCTACGAGACACAGCCCTACTGCCTTGTCATCGGCGGCGGGCAGGGCGGCATCGCTCTGGGCGCGCGGCTGCGCCAGCTCGGCGTGCCGACGATCATCGTGGAAAAGAATCCGCGGGCCGGAGACAGCTGGCGCAACCGCTACAAGTCGCTCTGCCTGCACGACCCGGTCTGGTACGACCATCTGCCCTACATCAAGTTTCCCGAGACCTGGCCGGTCTTTGCTCCCAAGGACAAGATCGGCGACTGGCTGGAAATGTATACCCGCGTGATGGAGCTGAACTACTGGTCCTCCACCACCTGCAAATCCGCGCGCTATGACGAGAGCGCCAAGGAATGGACCGTGGTGGTGGAGCGCGACGGCGTCGAAGTGACCCTGAAGCCCAAGCAGCTCGTGCTCGCGACCGGCATGTCCGGCAAGGCGAACTGGCCGAAATTCCCCGGCATGGACAAGTTCAAGGGCGTGCAGCAGCATTCCTCGCAGCATGACGGACCGGACCAGTGGGAAGGCAAGAAATGCGTCATCGTGGGGTCGAACAACTCGGCCCATGACATCTGTGCCGCCCTCTGGGAGAACGGCGCCGATGTGACGATGGTGCAGCGCAGTTCGACGCATATCGTGCGCTCGGATTCACTGATGGATATCGGCCTTGGCGGGCTCTATTCCGAACAGGCGGTGCAATCCGGCATGACGACCGAAAAGGCCGACATGATCTTTGCCTCCTTGCCCTACCGGATCATGCACGAATTCCAGATCCCGCTTTACGAGCAGATGAAGGAGCGCGACGCCGATTTCTATGCCGGGCTCGAGAAGGTCGGGTTCGATCTCGACTGGGGTGACGATGGCTCGGGTCTGTTCATGAAATACCTGCGGCGCGGGTCGGGCTATTACATCGATGTGGGGGCCAGCCAGCTGCTGATCGACGGCAAGGTCAAGCTGGTCAAGGGTCAGGTGAGCGAGGTGGTCGAGGACGGCCTGCTGCTCGACGATGGCACGAAGCTCGAGGCGGATCTGATCGTCTATGCCACTGGCTACGGCTCGATGAACGGCTGGGCGGCGGATCTGATCGGTCAGGACGTGGCCGACCGAGTGGGCAAGGTCTGGGGCCTCGGCTCGGACACGACGAAGGATCCGGGGCCGTGGGAAGGCGAGCAGCGCAACATGTGGAAGCCGACGCAGCAGGAGGCGCTGTGGTTTCACGGCGGCAATCTGCATCAGTCGCGGCATTATTCGCTCTATCTCGCGCTGCAGCTCAAGGCGCGGGCCGAGGGCATCGCGACGCCGGTCTACGGGCTGCAGGACGTGCATCATCTGGGCTAGCCGAGGCTTGGGCCATCGGGGGCGGTGCGGGTTTTTCCGTGCCGCTTCCCGCCGCGCACCGTTTCGCAAGGCTGCGATGTGTGGCAGCGCGGACCAACCGCGCCGTTTCAGGCGGCGCATTGACACATTGATCATCCCGGCTGCCGCCTTATGCTGCACGCGCACAATTACCGGGACATATCATGGATTTCATCGCCAAAGCGACTTCCCTTGTGGGCGGCACAATGGTTCTTCTGCGCCGGATGAGCGCACCGGGCGCGCAGGCCATCGGCTTGAGCCCGAGCATTCCTGACGCAAGAAAACAGGGCATCATGACGCTCAAGATGCCGACCGCCAAAGGCTGGGAGCCGGGCCATGTGCCGAAGGCCGCCAAGGGGCTAAAGGTCAACGCATTTGCGTCGAACCTCGAACATCCGCGCTGGATCGAGGTGCTGCCCAATGGCGACGTGCTGGTCGCGGAGGCGCTGCAGCAGGAAAGCAAGCCCACCAGCCTGATGGACCGCGCGATGCAGGCCACAATGAAGCGTGCCAAGGCGATCGGCATCAGCGCCAACCGCATCACCCTCTGGCGGGATCCCGACGGCGATGGCGTCGCCGAGACGCGCGAAGTCTTTCTCGAAGGGCAGAACCAGCCCTTCGGCATGGCGCTGGTCGGCGACACCTTCTATGTCGGCAATACCGACGGGATCGTGGCCTTCCCATATCAGGACGGTGCGACACGGCTCGAGGGGCCGGGCCGCAAGCTCGTGGATTTCAAGCCCGGCGGCCACTGGACGCGCAGCCTGATCGTCTCGCCCGACCGCAGCAAGATCTATGCCGGGGTCGGTTCGCTCTCCAATATCGGCGATGACGGGATGGAGGCCGAAGAGGGGCGCGCGGCGATCTGGGAACTGGATCTCGCGACGGAAAAGGCACGCATCTTTGCCTCCGGTCTGCGCAACGCGGTCGGCACCGCGTGGGAACCGGTGACCGGCAAGCTCTGGACGGTGGTGAACGAACGCGACGGGCTCGGGGACGAGACGCCGCCTGATTACCTTACCTCTGTGCAGGAGGGCGGTTTTTACGGCTGGCCTTATTGCTACTGGGGAAAAACGGTCGACGACCGCGTGACGCAGGATGCCGATCTGGTCGCCCGCGCAATCACGCCGGATTACGCGCTCGGCGGTCACACGGCCTCTCTCGGGCTCTGCTGGATGCCCGAAGGCACGCTGCCGGGATTCGGCGATGGCATGGTGATCGGGCAGCACGGCTCGTGGAACCGCTCGACGCTCAGCGGCTACAAGCTGATCTTCGTGCCTTTTGCCGATGGCCGCCCCTCAGGGCCGCCGCGCGACATCCTGTGGGGCTTCCTGTCCGAGGACGAGAAGGTGTCCTATGGACGGCCGGTCGGCGTCGCGGTCGGGCCAGACGGCAAGTCCCTGCTGATGGCGGATGATGTGGGTGACGTGATCTGGCGCGTGACCGGCGCCTGAGACGGCCTCTCAACCTGTGATCCGGGGCGGGCGCTGCAATGACAGCCCCGCCCCGCATTCTTTCAGAACCCGACGGCCTGTCCGTCCTTGCGCGGATCCGACCCGCCGACATAGCCGCCCGAGTCGAGCCGTTGCACCAGCTGCGCGCCGCCAAAGCCGAAGGCGCTGTCCGGCGGCTCGACAACGATGTCATGGCCCATCTCGGCGAGATATTCGCGGGTTTCAAAGGGCAGGGCGGTTTCACAGGCGACTTCGACCCCGGAGGTGAAGCGCCAGCGCGGCGCATCGACCGCCGTTTGCACATTCTGGCCCCAGAGCTGCGTGCGCAGCATCATCATCAGGTGTCCCTGCGCCTGCATCGGCCCCCCCATCACGCCAAAGCTCATCAGCGGCGCGCCGTTCTTCATCAGGAATCCCGGGATGATCGTGTGGAACGGCCGCTTGCCGGGGCTCACGAGATTGGGGTGGCCGGGTGTGAGCGAAAAGCCCGCTCCACGGTTCTGCAGGCTGATGCCGGTGCCGGGCACCACCACGCCGGACCCGAAACCGGCATAGTTCGACTGGATGAAGGACACCATCATGCCGCTTGAATCGGCCGTGCTCAGATAGACGGTGCCGCCATTCTTTGGCGCGCCCGATTTGAAATCCTGCGCCGCATCCGAACGGATCAGCGCCGCCCGCCCGGCAAGGTATCCGGGGTCGAGCAGCGCCTGCGGCGTCACGTCCCGCATGTGCGGCGCGTCGGCGACATGCGCGTAGAGGTCCGCAAAGGCGAGCTTGATCGCCTCGATCTGCAGGTGCAGGGCATGCGGATCGTCAGGGCCGAACTCGCGGACCGAAGTGTGATCCAGCATCCCGAGCGCCATAAGGGCGGCGATGCCCTGACCGTTCGGCGGGATCTCGTGCAGGTCGACGCCGTCGAACCCCTTGCTGATCGTCCCGCACCATTCGGGCGCATAGCCCGCAAGATCGGCCTCGTTCAGCGCCGCGCCGTGTTCGCGCGCATAGGCGGTGATTTTCTCGGCCAGCGCACCTTCGTAGAAATCGCGCCCCTTCGACTCGGCGATGCGGGTGAGGCTCGCGGCCATGGCGGGGCTTGCGAAGCGCTCACCGGCCTTCGGCGCGTGGCCGCCGGGCATGAATGCCTCGGAAAAGCCCGGTTGATCTCCCAGCGTCTCGCTGGCGATCTCCCACAGCTTGCCGATGATGGGCGAGACCGGATAGCCGTTTTCCGCATATCCCACGGCCGCTTCCAGCAGCGTCGCGAAGTCGAGCTTGCCGAAGCGTTCCGACAGCGCCGCCCAGGCTCCCACCGCACCGGGAACGGTGACACTGTCCCAGCCGCGAAACGGCATCTTGTCGAGACCGGCAAAGCGCTCCGGCGTCCAGCCACCGGGCGCCGGGCCCGAAGCGTTGAGACCGTGCAATTCGGACCCGTCCCAGAGGATGCAGAAAGCATCTGATCCAAGACCGTTGCCGGTCGGTTCGACGACGGTCAGCACCGCCGCCGTGGCGATGGCGGCATCGACCGCGTTGCCCCCCTTGGAGAGCATCGAAAGCCCCGCCTGTGCGGCCAGCGGGTGCGAGGTCGAGACCATGTTGTCGGCCAGAACAGGGGAACGCCGCGAGGCGTAGAGGGAATCGTGACGCAGGTTCATATCGTGCCTTTCCTGGACGTTCTCCGGGTCTTTGACGGTTCCCGGGACAATGGCTTTTTCTTGCAAGATGTTGCGAGACCATAATCCGGGACCTCGGGAATGCCCAGACTATTGGTCGTCCGCCCCATCTCGCGGGATCATCCCCGCACGGACCAGTGGCGCTGGTCATGCCCATGCGGCAGGGCATCTTCGCGCCGATGCTGTCATGCCCTTGGCCGACGGACACCGAACCGGCACGCCTGAAAAGTAAGCGAAAATTCCCGCGCTGATCAAAAAATCAGCCATCATTCTTGACCGCCAGCAAGAGCGCCCTCTACGGTCACCGTCATAAGAAAAGTCATTTCCGACAGACAGAGGATACCCCGATGCGCACCCGCACCCTGCTTCCGCATGCCGGCCAGATCGGCCGCCGTGCTCTCATGACGAGCGGCCTTGCCGCCGCCGCCGCGACCAGCCTTCCCTTGCGCCTCTTCGCGCAGGATCCGCTCTCGGTCGCGGGGATCTATACCGTGCCGGTGGAGCAGCAATGGGTCAGCCGCATCCACATCGCCGCCGAGGCCGCGCAGCAGGCCGGGCAGATCAGCTACACATTCTCGGAAAACACCGCGAATACCGATTATCCACGCGTGATGCGCGAATATGCCGAAAGCGGCGTGAAGCTGATCGTGGGGGAGATCTTCGGCGTCGAGCAGGAGGCCCGAGAGGTCGTGCTGGACTATCCCGATACCGCCTTCCTGCTCGGCTCGTCGCTGCCGCCGGACCCCGCCTATCCAAATCTCGCGGTATTCGACAACTACATTCAGGACGCGTCTTACCTGTCGGGCATTGTCGCCGGGGCAATGACGGAGACCGGCAAGATCGGCATGGTTGGCGGCTTCCCGATCCCCGAGGTCAACCGCCTCATGCACGCCTTCATGGCCGGGGTGAAGGAAACGCGCCCTGACGCACAGTTCCAGGTGAGCTTCATCGGCTCCTGGTTCGATCCGCCCAAGGCAAAGGAGACGGCCTTCGCGATGATCGAGGGGGGCACCGACATGCTCTATGCCGAACGCTTCGGCGTATCTGATGCGGCGCAGGAAAAGGGCATCCTCGCCATCGGCAACGTGATCGACACGCAGTCCGAATATCCCGACACGGTTGTCGCCTCGGCGCTCTGGCATTTCGAACCGACCTTGCAGGCCGCACTGACCAACATCGCCGCAGGGGCCTTCGAGGCGGCGAATTACGGCATCTTCTCCTTCATGAAGGAGGGCGGCTGCTCGCTCGCGCCGCTGGGCACGTTCGAGGGCAAGGTGCCGCAGGGCGCGATGGATCTGGTGGCCGAAAGAGAGGCCGCGATCAGGGCGGGCACCGTTGTGGTCGAGATCGACGATTCAGAGCCGACTTCGGCCTGATGTCGAACGCAACTGCGGCGCAGGGCGATCCCGTCCTGCGCCTGTCCGGAATAACCAAGCGGTTCGGCGCGCTTGTCGCGAATGACGGCATCACCCTCGACCTTGCCCGCGGCGAGGTCATTGCCCTGCTGGGCGAGAATGGCGCCGGAAAGACGACGCTGATGAACATCCTCTTCGGCCATTACAGCGCCGATGAAGGCAGTGTCGAAGTGTTTGGCCGGACCCTGCCGCCCGGGCAGCCGGGGGCGGCTCTCAAGGCCGGCGTCGGCATGGTGCACCAGCATTTCACGCTGGCCGACAACATGACCGTGCTCGACAACATCCTGCTGGGGACAGAGCCCTTGTGGCAGCTTGGCCTCGGGCGGGGCAGGGCGCGCGCCCGCGTGGCGGCGCTGTCGCACGACTTCGGACTCGAGGTCGACCCGGACGCGGCGATTGCTGCGCTGTCGGTTGGAGAACGCCAGCGGGTCGAGATCCTGAAGGCGCTCTACCGCGATGCGAAGATCCTCATCCTTGACGAACCGACCGCCGTGCTGACCCCGCAGGAGACCGACGCGCTGTTCGACACGCTGCGTCGCGCCGTGGCGCTGGGACTGTCGGTGATCTTCATCAGCCACAAGCTGCACGAAGTCATGGCGATCTCGTCCCGCGTGCTGGTGCTGCGTCATGGTCGGCTGGTCGGAACGGTGCCGACCGCCGAAACCGACCGTCACAAGCTGGCCGAGATGATGGTGGGCGCTGAAATCACACCGCCCGCGCCCTCGAAGGCCACTCCCGGCGCGCCGCTGCTTGTGCTCGACCATGTGAGCACGGCACCGCAGGGGCAAAGGCCGGGACTGCAGGATGTCTCGCTGAGCCTGAGGGCCAGACAGATCACCGGCCTTGCAGGCGTGTCGGGCAACGGGCAGGCGGCGCTGGCGGATCTTCTTTCGGGGCTTTCAGTGCCGGAGCAGGGTCGTCTGGAAATCTCCGGCGAAGGCGTGAGCAGCTGGAGCCCGCGCGCTGCCATCGCCGCCGGGATCGGCCGCATCCCCGAGGACCGCCACCGCACCGGCACGATTGCCGACTTCACCCTGACCGAGAATGCCATTCTGGAAACCTACTCACAGGACCCGACCAGCCACCACGGCTGGATGGATTGGCGCGGCGCGCAGAAACGGGCGGAGGAGATCATCACGCAGTATGATATCCGCTGCCCGGGGCCGCAGACCCGTATCCGCCTGCTGTCGGGCGGGAACATGCAGAAATTGATCCTGGGACGCGTGCTGGAAGAGCACCCCCGGGTGATCGTGGCCAACCAGCCGGTGCGCGGGCTCGATATCGGGGCGGTCACCTATGTGCAGAACCAGTTGCTGAAAGCGCGCGATGCCGGGGCGGCGGTGCTGCTGATCTCCGAGGATCTCGACGAGATCCTGATCCTTTCGGACGTGATCCACGTGATCTCCGAAGGGCGGCTTTCTCCCCCCTTCGCGCGCGGCACGATGAAGCCTGCGGATCTGGGCCAGTGGATGGCCGGGCAGGGCTTCGAACATGCGGCTTGAGGCGATTCCCAACCCGACGCTTGGCCGCTCGCTCGGACTGCCCGCGCTGGCGCTGGCGGCGACATTCTTCGTCGGCGGCTTTCTCGCGATGCTCGCAGGGGCAAATCCGCTGCTGACCTTCGGGCTGATCCTGCAGGGAGCTGCAGGCTCTAAATTCGCGCTGCTGGAAACGCTGAACCGCGCGACACCGCTGATCTTCACCGGTCTCGCCGTGGCGGTCGCCTTCCGTGCAAAGCTCTGGAACATCGGGGCCGAGGCGCAGCTTTACGCAGGCGCGCTGGTCACCATCCTGATCGGCACCAAGCTCGCCTTGCCGGGAGCAGTGCTGATCCCGCTGATGGGGCTCGGCGCCCTGCTTGCCGGGGGCATCGTGCTGCTCGGCCCGGTGCTGCTCAAGACACGGCTCGGGGTGGACGAGGTCGTGACCACGCTGCTTTTCAACTTCATCATGCTGCTGCTGATCTCCATGCTTCTGGAAGGTCCGCTCAAGGACCCGATGGGCATGGGCTGGCCGAAATCTGAGGCGATTCCCCGCGATGCACGCCTGCCGCGCCTTGTCGAAGGTCTGCGGCTGCACTGGGGGTTCGGCATCGCCATCCTCTCGGCGCTCGTGGTCTGGGTGATCCAGACCCGCACGACGCTGGGATATGAAATCCGCGCCGTGGGTCTCAATGCCGAAGCCGCGCGGTTCGCGGGCATTCCGGTTGGTGCTGTCATGGTCAAGACGGCATTGCTGTCCGGCGGTCTGGCGGCCCTCGCGGGATATTCCGAGGTTGCGGGGCTCAAAGGCAACCTCACGCTCGATCTGTCGCCGGGCTTTGGCTATACCGGCATCGTCGTTGCGATGCTGGCGCTTCTGAATCCCTTGGGCGTCATCGTCTCGGCGATCTTCGTGGCCGGAATCTTCGTCGGCGCCGACGGGATGAGCCGCGCCGCCGAAGTGCCGACGTATATTGCCGACATCCTGCTGGCGACGGCCCTGCTGTTCATGGTGCTGGCGATCCTGCTCACGAAATTCAGGGTGCTGCGCGGATGAGCGAAATCGTCGATATCCTGATCTCGGCCAGCTTCTGGGCTGCGATCCTGCGCATCGCCTCGCCGCTGATCTTCGCCACGATGGGCGAGCTGATCTGCGAACGCGCCGGGGTTCTCAACCTCGGGATCGAGGGGATCATGGTGATCGGCGCCTTTGCGGGCTGGATGGCGGTCTATTCCGGTCTGGGCCTCTGGTGCGGGGTCGCGGTCGCGATGGCGGCGGGGATGTTCTTTGGCCTCATCCATGCGGTGCTGACGGTGCCATTCGGCCTGTCGCAGCACGTGGTCGGCATCGGGATCACGCTGCTGGCGACCGCGTCCGCCTATTACGCCTACCGCCTGAGCCTGCCGGAGGTTACGTCGCCGCCCCGGATCGAGCCGTTCCAGCCGGTCGACATCCCCGGCCTCTCGGACCTTCCCTTCATCGGCCCGGCGCTCTTCTCGCAGACGCCGCTGACCTATTTCGCCTTCTTCACCGTGCTCGTGGTGGCTCTGGTCCTCTACCGCACGCCGCTCGGCCTCGCTTTGCGCGCCGTGGGCGAAAACCCCTCCGCGGTCGAGGCGCAGGGTCTGTCGGTCACCGCCCTGCGCATGGGGGCCGTCATCTTGGGTTCGGGCCTCATGGCGGTCGGCGGCGCGTTCCTCACGATCTCGGCGTTTTCGTCCTTCTTCTTCGAGATGGTGAACGGGCGCGGCTGGATCTGCATCGCGCTGGTCGTCTTCGGCGCATGGTCGCCGTCCCGGGCGCTGCTGGGTGCGCTGCTCTTTGCGGGGTTCGATGCGCTGCAGATCCGCTTGCAGCAGACATCCTTCGGCACGATGGTGCCCTATCAGGTGTTCCTCATGATCCCCTACATCCTGTCCATTCTGGCGCTCGTCCTGATGTCGCGCCGCGCCAACGTGCCGGCCGCCCTGATGGTGCCCTACAATCGCGGAGAGCGCTGATGGCCGATTTCGATCTACTCGTGAAAGGCGGCACACTGCCTGACGGAACCCAGGCCGATATCGGCCTTCGGGGGGACCGGATCACCGCCATCGGCGCGCTGGCGGGCTGCGAGGCGGGTGAAACGATCGACGCCACGGGCGACCTCGTCGCGCCGCCTTTCGTGGACCCGCATTTTCACCTCGACGCGACGCTGAGCTACGGCACGCCGCGGATCAATGCCTCCGGCACCCTGCTCGAAGGCATCAATCTGTGGGGAGAGCTGCGCGACACCGCCACGGTGGACGAGATGGTCGCGCGCGCGCTGACCTATTGCGACTGGGCCGTCTCCATGGGCCTGCTGGCGATCCGCAGCCATGTCGACACGACGCCCGACCACCTCAACACGGTGACCGCGATGCTCGAAGTGCAGCGTCTCGTTGCGCCCTATCTCGACCTGCAGCTGGTCGCCTTTCCGCAGGACGGCCTATACCGGACGCCGACGGGTCGCGCGAATCTGATCCGCGCGCTCGACATGGGGGTGAACGTGGTGGGCGGCATCCCGCATTTCGAACGCACGATGGAAGAGGGTCGTGCCTCTGTCAGTGACCTCTGCGAAATCGCCGCCGAACGCGGCCTGCCGGTCGACCTGCATTGTGACGAGACCGACGATCCCCTGAGCCGTCATATCGAAACGCTGGCCCTCGAGACGCAGCGTCTGGGTCTTGGCGGGCGCGTGACCGGTTCGCACCTGACCTCGATGCATTCGATGGACAACTACTATGTCTCGAAGCTGCTGCCGCTGATCGCCGAGGCTGGGGTCGCGGCCATCCCGAACCCGCTGATCAACATCGTGCTGCAGGGGCGGCACGACACCTATCCCAAGCGACGTGGCCTGACCCGTGTCAGGGAAATGCAGGCCCAGGGGATCACCGTCGGCTGGGGGCAGGACTGCGTGCGCGATCCCTGGTATTCGCTCGGCACGGGCGACATGCTCGACGTCGCCTTCATGGGCCTGCACGTGGCGCAGATGACCGCTCCGGAAGAGATGCGGCGCTGTTTCGCCATGGTGACGGTCGAGAATGCGCGGATCATCGGGCTCGAGGGCTACGGTCTGACCGAAGGCGCTGCGGCCTCGCTGGTGGTGCTGGATGCGGGCGATCCGATCGAGGCCGTGCGGCTGCGGCCCGACCGGCTGGCCGTGGTGTCCAAAGGCAAGGTGGTGTCGCGCAAGGTACGCAACGACGCGCGGTTGGAGCTCGAGGGGCGGCCGGGGACGGTGCGTCGGCGGCACTAGGGCCGCGTTTGCATTCAGCCCGGCGCACCCGACCCTAGCGTCGCTTCATTGCATCGAGCAGCGCCGATCCGAATGCGCCGGGCGCGTCGCTCTTGGGCGGAGCGGCGGAGGTTACCGGCTTGCCCTTACCCTGCGGCTTGCCGCTCTTGGGGCCGCGTTCGGCACGATCCTCGCGGGCCGAGGTTCCGCCATCCTTGCGCATGCTGAGCCCGATGCGCTTGCGCGGGATGTCGACCTCGGTCACGCGGACGCGGACCACGTCGCCCGCCTTGACCACCTCGTGCGGGTCCTTCACGAACTTGTCGGCCAGCTGGCTCACATGGACGAGGCCGTCCTGATGCACGCCGATATCGACGAAGGCCCCGAAGGCCGCGACGTTGGTCACCGTGCCTTCCAGCACCATGCCGGATTTCAGATCCTTGATATCCTCGACCCCGTCGGCGAAAACGGCCGTCTTGAAGCTCGGGCGCGGATCGCGGCCCGGCTTTTCGAGCTCGGCCATGATGTCGCGCACCGTGGGCAGACCGAAGGTATCGTCGACGAACTGCTCGGCCCGGACCTGCCGCAGCGCCGCCGGGTCGCCCATCACCGCGCGCAGATCCCGTCCGCAGGCCTGCACGATGCGGCGCGCCACGCCATAGGCCTCGGGGTGCACGGAAGAGGCATCCAGCGGCTCGGCCCCGTCGCGGATGCGCAGGAAACCGGCGCATTGCTCGAAGGCCCGAGGCCCCAGCCGCGCGACCTTCAGCAGTTCCTTGCGCGACTTGAACGCGCCTGAACCGTCGCGATGCGCCACGATCGCCTCGGCCAGTCCCGGCCCGAGGCCGGAGACATGGGCCAGCAAAGGCGCCGAGGCAGTGTTGAGATCGACGCCCACCGCGTTCACCGCATCCTCGACAACCGCCTCGAGTGACTTGTCGAGACGCGATTGGTCCACATCGTGCTGATACTGGCCGACACCGATGCTTTTCGGCTCGATCTTCACCAGCTCGGCCAGTGGATCCTGAAGGCGGCGGGCGATGGAGACCGCACCACGCAGGCTGACATCGAGATCAGGAAATTCGCGCGCGGCGAGTTCCGAGGCGGAATAGACCGACGCTCCGGCCTCCGACACGATGACCTTGGTCGGCTTCTGCACGTCCTTGGGCAGGTGTGCGAGCGTGTCGGCGACGAGCCGCTCTGTCTCGCGGCTGGCCGTGCCGTTGCCGATGGCGATGAGCTCGACGCCATGCCTGGTGATGAGCCGCAGGATTGTCGCCTCGGCACCGCGCAGATCGTTCTTGGGCTGGAACGGGTAGAGCGTTTCGGTCGCCAGCACACGGCCCGTGGCATCGACCACCGCAGCCTTGACCCCAGTGCGGATGCCGGGATCGAGCCCGAGCGTGGCGCGTGCCCCTGCAGGAGCTGCGAGCAGCAGGTCCTTGAGATTGCGGGCAAAGACCTCGATCGCCTCTTCATGCGCACGTGCCCGAAGATCACCGAGCAGGTCCAGCATCATGGTCGAGCTGAGCTTCACCCGCCAGGTCCAGCCCGCGATCTTGCGCAGCCAGGCATCGCCCGGCCCGTCGCCCGGAATGCCGATATACTTGCAAACGATGCCTTCGGCACGCGCGGCGCCGGTTTCTGGATCGGGGGCGATGTCGACATAGACAACGCCTTCCTTCGAGGCGCGCAGCATCGCCAGCGCACGGTGCGAGGGCACCTTGGACCAGGGCTCGGAATGGGCGAAATAGTCCGAGAATTTGGCCCCTTTCTCTTCCTGCCCTGCGATCACACGGGCCGTCAGCAGCGCCTCCTTCTGCATGAAGTCCCGCAGATCGCCCAGCAATGCGGCATTTTCCGACAGCCGTTCCGACAGTATGTCGCGCGCGCCCTCGAGCGCCTCCTTCGTGCCGGGCACCGGCTCGCGCACGTAACCCTTGGCGAGTGTCTCGGGATCGGCGTTGCGATCCGACAGGATCGCCTCCAGCAGTGGCTCGAGCCCGTTTTCGCGGGCGATCATCGCCTTGGTGCGCCGTTTGGGCTTGAACGGCAGGTAGATGTCCTCGAGCACGGATTTCGTCTCTGCTCCGGCCAGCGCGCGAGCCAGCTCGTCCGTGAGCTTGTCCTGGCTGCGGATCGAATCGAGGATCGCGGCGCGCCGCGCTTCGAGCTCGCGCAGGTAGGTCATGCGGTCGTTGAGCTTGCGCAGCTGCGTGTCATCGAGGCCCCCGGTCGCCTCCTTGCGGTAGCGGGCGACGAAAGGCACCGTCGCGCCACCGTCGAGCAGGGCGATCGCCGCCGCCACCTGGTCGGGGCGGGCTGCGATCTCGGTCGCGATGATCTGTGCGATACGCTGAGCGGTGTCCAATTGCGCCTCCTGTGAACGTCCGGGAACCGACACATACCGCCCGCCATCGGGCGCGCCAAGGGGGGAGGCGCCGACAGGCACGACTCTGCCCCGGCGCGGCGCCGCATTCGGTCGCGACCCTGCCAAAGCACGCGGCACCCCTTGCACTGTGCGCGCGCCTCGCAGATGTTCGGCGCGACGATGGCGAGAGATTGCCTGGCCCGGGCACCGGCGGAGTGAAGGAGACAGCAAGCGTGCGCAGCGACACGGCAGGAGAGCGAGGCAATTCGGCCTCCCGCAGCGCCCTTGTCTTGCGCCGGATTCTTCTGACCCTTGGTTTCACCTTGGCGCCGGTGCCGATACTTGCGGATTCGCTGCCAACGGTGGTGTCGATGAACCTCTGTACCGACCAGCTGACCCTGCTGCTGGCGGATCCCGAGCAGATCCTCTCCCTGACCGACCTCGCCTCCGATCCGCGCTCTTCTCCGATGGTCGAGGAGGCCGCGCCCTATCCCAGCAATAGCGGCGGCGCGGAAGAGATCTTCGCCCTCGCCCCCGATGTGGTGCTGGCAGGCAGCTACTCGGACGGTGCGACGCTCGGCATGCTGCGTAGGCTCGGCCTGCGGGTCGAACAGCTGCCGATTCCGACCGCACTGGACGAGATCCCGGGCCAGATCCGCGCCATGGGAGAGATCCTGCAGCAGGAGGCGCGGGCCGAAGCGCTTGCGAGCGGGATCGAGGACAGGCTTGCCGCCCTTGGCACGCCGACGCCAGACAGCCCGGTCGCGGCCTTCTTCTATCCCAACGGCTATTCGCTGGGCGACGGCACGCTGAGCCATGACATCGTGACCGCGGCCGGCTTTCGCAATCTCGCGCAGACGCTGGGCATGACCGGCGGCGGGCGCCTGTCGCTGGAAGAGATCGTGATCCACGCGCCGGACGTGCTGATCGCGTCGCCGCGCTATCCCGGCCATTCGCGCTCCGAGGAACTCTCCTTCCATCCTGTGCTTTCGGATTATGCCGCAGAGGACAGGCTGATCTTCAGCACTGCAGAATGGACCTGTGGAACGCCTTATACCCTGCGCGCCATCGACGCCGTGGCCGCCGCGCGGGCGGGGCTGAACCCGCTGGCGCCGCTCCCGTGACTGGCCATGCGTTGGAATTCAGGCGCCGCGGCGGGAGCGTGACCGGATGACCGCGCGCGCCGTGATGATCCAGGGGACGGGGTCCAACGTGGGCAAGTCGCTGCTGGTCGCGGGGCTCTGCCGGGCGGCGCTGCGGCGCAGGATCTCGGTCGCGCCGTTCAAGCCGCAGAACATGTCCAACAACGCCGCGGTGACCGAAGACGGCGGCGAGATCGGCCGCGCACAGGCATTGCAGGCGCTGGCATCGGGGCGTGCGCCCAGCGTGCACATGAACCCGGTCCTGCTGAAACCCGAAAGCGATACCGGATCGCAGGTCGTGATCCAGGGCCGCGCCGTGAGCCGGCTCGAGGCGCGCGATTTCGGCGGCGCGCGCGGTGCCCTGATGGCGCCTGTGCTGGACAGTTTCGCGCATCTCGCGGGAACGGCCGATCTGATCGTGGTCGAGGGGGCGGGCAGCCCGGCCGAAACCAACCTGCGCCGCGGCGACATCGCGAATATGGGCTTTGCCCGCGCCGCCGGTGTGCCTGTGGTGCTGGCCGGCGACATCGACCGTGGCGGCGTGATCGCGCAGATCGTCGGCACCCATGCGGTGCTCGACCCCGAGGATGAAGCGATGATTGCGGGCTTCCTGATCAACAAGTTTCGCGGCGACGTCGCGCTGTTCGATGCGGGTTATGCCGATATCGCGAAGCGCACCGGCTGGCGCGGTTTCGGGGTTCTGCCGTGGTTTGCGCAGGCGCATCTGCTCCCGGCCGAGGATGCTGTCGATCTCGCGCGCGCGACCGGCGACGGCGCCTTCCATATCGCCTGTCCGATGCTTTCGCGCATCGCCAATTTCGACGATCTCGATCCGCTCGCGGCCGAACCGGGTGTGCGTCTGAGCATGGTGCCACCGGGCAGCGCGCTGCCGGGGGATGCGGATCTAGTAATCCTGCCGGGCACGAAGTCGACGCGTGGCGATCTCGCCTTTCTGCGCGCGCAAGGCTGGGATATCGACCTTGCCGCGCATCTGCGCCGGGGTGGCAGGGTGCTTGGCATCTGCGGCGGCTACCAGATGCTGGGGCAGCGGATCGACGATCCCGCCGGGCTCGAAGGGCCGCCGGGATCGGAGCCGGGGCTGGGCCTGCTCGACGTCGACACAGTGATGGCCCCCGACAAGACCCTGAGCCGGGTCAGCGCCCGCCACCTTGCCACCGATACCGAGCTTTCAGGCTATGAAATCCATATCGGCCGCACCACGGGGGCGGATTGCGCGCGTCCCTTCGCGCGGATCGGCGATGCGCCGGACGGGGCGCAGTCGCGGGACGGGCAGGTCACGGGCACCTATCTGCACGGTCTCTTTGCCGATGACGGCTATCGCGCGGCCTGGCTCGCGCAGCAGGGCGCGAGTGCGTCCGTCACGACCTACGGTCAGACGGTCGAGGCGACGCTCGATGCGCTGGCCGAGCATATGGAGCGGCATCTCGATCTGGATGCGCTTTTTGCGACGGCGGCGCCGGTCGCGCCGCAGAGTCTGTGACGGAGACAAGGATGGGACAGCTCGTGCTGATCACCGGCGGCGCAAAATCCGGCAAGAGCCGCTTCGCCGAGGATCTCGTGCGCGGGATGGGCGGGCAGGCGGTCTATATTGCCACGGCCGAGGCGCTCGACGCCGAAATGACCCGGCGGATCGCGGACCACCGGGTTCAGCGTGGCGCAGGCTGGTGCCTGATCGAGGAGCCGCTGGACCTGTGTGGTGCATTGTGGCGCAGCGACGGGCAGGGGCCGCGGCTGGTGGATTGCATGACGCTGTGGCTGTCGAACCTGATGATGCAGGAGCGCGATGTGGACGCGGCGCTAGCCGACGTTCTTGCGACGCTCACGGCGCAGGCGAGCCCGGTCGTGATGGTCACGAACGAGGTCGGATCGGGCATCGTTCCGGCGACACCTCTGGGCCGCGACTACCGCGACAGGTGCGGCGCGATGAACCAGCGCCTCGGCGCTCTGGCGGACAGGATCGACCTCGTCGTCTGCGGGCATCCGCTGCGGGTGAAATAGCCCGCCGACGAGCGCCACAGCCAGCCGATCGCTGCCGCGAGCGCAATGCAAAAAGCGCCAGCCCGGGGAACGGGCAGGCGCTTGTCTTGCTCTCAACCTGCGGTCTGTCCTTATGGACGAAAACCGGCACCAGGCAGGCCGGGCCGACGCGATCAGGCGCGGCCCTGGCTCGGGAATTCGATGTTGATCTCGAGGCTCGACCATTCGTCGCCGCGATCCATCTTGATCTCGACCGCATCCTTGTCGATCTTCATGTGACGGCGGATCACCTCGAGAATGTCGCGCTGCAGTTCGGGCAGGCAGTCGGGGCCGGACCCCGCACTGCGTTCATGCGCGAGCAGGATCTGCAGGCGGTCCTTGGCGGTCTGGGCCGATCTTGCGTTCTTGCGGGGGCGAAGCTTGAATCCGAACATGTTCACGCCGTCCGTCCGAAGAGCCGCCCGAAGAGGCCGGGGCGACGGTCTGATTCCAGCCGCATTTCGATCTGCTCGCCGGTGAGGCGCCCGACCGCGTCCATGTAGGCGGCGGAAGCTGCCGATGGCTCGTCGAGCGTGACCGGCACACCTTCATTCGAAGCCCGCAGCACGGCGGTGCTCTCGGGCACGATGCCGAGAAGCGGCACGGCGAGGATCTCGAGCACGTCCTCGACCGTCATCATCTCGCCCTTGGCGATACGCTGCGCGTCGTAACGCGTGAGCAGGACCTGCGCCTTGATCGGCTCGGCACCGACGCGCTCCGCGCGGGCGGTCTTGGAACTCAGCAGGCCCAGTACCCGGTCGCTGTCACGCACCGAGGACACTTCGGGGTTGGTCACGACCACGGCCTCGTCGGCGAAATACATCGCAAGCTGCGCGCCGCGCTCGATCCCCGCGGGGCTGTCGCAGACGATGTAGTCGAATTCCTCGCGCAGCTCGTTCAGCACTTTCTCGACACCCTCCTTGGTCAGGGCATCCTTGTCGCGTGTCTGCGAGGTGGGCAGGATCGACAAGTTCTCGAGGCGCTTGTCCTTGATCAGCGCCTGTTTCAGGCGCGCATCGCCCTGAATGACGTTGATGAAGTCGAAGACCACGCGCCGTTCGCAGCCCATAATCATGTCGAGGTTGCGCAGACCGACGTCAAAGTCGATCACGACCGTCTTGTAGCCGCGCTGGGCAAGCCCTGCACTGATCGCGGCGGCCGAGGTGGTCTTGCCCACGCCGCCCTTGCCCGACGTCACAACAATGATCTTGCTGTTCTCCGGGGCTTCCTGTTTCAATTCCGTTGTCATCCGAGTGTCTCCACACAAAGGCGTTCATCCTGAAGAAATACCTGAACGCAGCGCTTGCGGACCTCGTGCTCCAGGTTCTCACTGGTCCGGTACAGCCCCGCCACGGCCAGAAGTTCGGCATCGAGGTTCTGGCAGAAGATCCGCGCGGTGCCGTCGCCGTGGCATCCCGCCATCGCCCGACCGCGCAGGGTGCCGTAGACATGGATGTTGCCGCGCGCGATCAGCTCCGATCCCGACGCGACCGGCCCGATCACCACGAGATCGCCATGTTCGGCGACGACCGTCTGGCCGGAGCGGACAGGCGTCGTGACCACCCGCGTTGCAGCTGTCGGCGCACGGCCGCGGCGGCGCTCCGGGCGGTCTTCGCGGATCGGGGCGTCGCGTCCCGGCGGCACGGCGATCAGCCCGGCCGCCTCGGCGGCGGCGAGCTGCGCGGGACTGGCATTCTGCACGCCGAAAGCCAGGAACTTGCGGTCCTTCAGCTTTGCCACGATCTCTGACAGCGCGTCGGCCTGCGTGAGCCCGTAGGCCTCTTCGAGATCGAGGATCAACGGCGCATCCACGAGGAAGTGCGGTCTCTGGCGCAGCATCTCGTCAAGTGCCGTGTAAAAGGCGTCGTCAGGCGGCCCGCCTTCGATCTTCAGCGCGACGGCGGTCAGGAACCGACCCCGGATCTGAATGGGCTGGACCGAGGTACGCGGCTCCGCGGACCCCTCAAAGGTGTCATCCTGTGGCACGTTCAACTGCTGCTCCTGCTCCGGCCTCGCGGCAGATTCGAGTCTGCGCATTTTTTCCGTGTCTATGCCGATGTCGCGCCACGGTCCACCGTCAGTTTCAAACAACACCCCATTCGGCAAGGAAACGCTGCCCGGAATGCGGTCCCCGCGGGCGCATTGGGGGCGGGTTTCGTGGCGTCATGCGCTTGGGCTTTTCTTGAAGGGGGCCTTGCGGCTCGGCGAAAAGCATCCATATACCATCCACACGGATGGAGAAACGCCGATGAGCAACGTCAGACAGCTACGCGACAAGATACCCGACAGCGAAAAGATCACCATCAATCTCGGCTTCGTGGATTTGGGCCGGATCGACCTTCTGGTGCAGGAGGGGTTCTATTCCAATCGCAGCGACTTCATCCGCACGGCGATCCGCAACCAGCTCGACAGCCATGGCGAAGCGGTGTCGCGCTCGATCGAGCGTCACACGATGGAACTTGGCCTGCGCGACTACACCCGCGCGGATCTCGAAGCGGTGCAGGCAGCCGGAGAGATCCTGCACGTCAAGGTCGTGGGCCTCGCCCGCATCGGCTCCGACGTCACCCCGGAACTTGCGCTGGCCACCATTGGTTCCCTCAGCGTGCTGGGATCGCTTCAGGCCAGCGCGGACGTCAAGAAGGCGCTCGCCGACCGTATCGCCTAAGAAATGCACTCGTTCACAAGGATGAACAAAATGATGAATCGATTGACCGGCGTAACTTCCGCCGTCTCCGGAGACGCGACACGAGCGCCTCTTTCCGCCGCCGAGAGCCTCGTGCAACGCACGCTGGCACAGCACGGCCTTTCCGCCGGTCCGTCCGGCGGCGTCTCGATGCCCGCGGGTCTCGGTAGCGCGATGCAGGGCTTCATGTCCCAGATGCAGGGGCTCGCAGGCGGCATGGCCGACACTGGAACCCGCCCGAGCGGATCGGATATGGGGCAGGGCAGCTTCACCTGTCCCGCCGGAAGCCGCAACTATCGTGTGCATGTGCCGAAATCGGCGGATCAGGGCATCACCGGGCTGGTTGTCATGCTGCATGGCTGCACCCAGAATCCGGTGGATTTCGCCGCCGGTACCGGCATGAACGCGCTGGCCGACAAACACGGCTTCGTCGTGCTTTATCCGGAGCAGTCGCGCGGCGACAATGCGCAATCCTGCTGGAACTGGTTCAGCCTCGGCGATCAGCGGCGCGACCGCGGCGAGCCTGCGATCCTTGCAGGCATGACCCGCCAGATCGCAGAGGAGCATGGCGTGCCGGAGGGAAAGATCTTCGTCGCGGGCCTATCGGCCGGTGCGGCGATGGCGGTCATCCTGGGCGAGACCTATCCCGATCTCTACACAGCGGTGGGCGCACATTCGGGTCTGCCCTATGGCGCGGCACGCGACGTGCCTTCGGCTTTTGCGGCAATGTCGGGCAACGGACCCGATGTGGCGGCGCCCGTGGCGGGAACCGGGACGGTGCGCACCATCGTATTTCACGGCAGCGCGGATTCCACCGTCGTTCCGGCCAACGGAGCACGGATCTACCGGCACGCCCTGAACCGCGGCGCGGCGCAGACCTTCCACGACGAGTCGCGCGGCACAACTGCGGGGCGCGGTTTCGAGCGCAAGACCGTGACCGATGGCACGGGCACCGTCACGCTCGACTACTGGTCGGTCGACGGGCTCGGCCATGCCTGGTCGGGCGGGCAGGCGGCGGGATCCTTCACAGATGCGAAAGGCCCCGATGCCAGCGCCGAGATGGTCGCCTTCTTCCTTCAGACCGAAGGAGCGAACTGATGGCGAGCCTGTCCCTGACCTTCGACGCCGTGAGCGAAGCCACCCCCGGTCCCAAATGGCAGGCGCGCTGGCAGCGCTCCTGGCCCGCCTACGAGGCCTGGTTCACCGCGCGCAACGGCGATTCCGGACCCTCGGCCGCCGCCTGCCGCGGGGCACTGCAACGCCACATGCCCGAACTGGTGCCGGTCTATGACCGTCTCGTGACGCTGGCTGGCGGCGGCGACCGGGCCGCACGGTTCCTCTCGACCTGGTGCCCGCCGCACTATCTGGGCGGCTGCTCGCTCGCGGCCCTGTCCAAGGGCGAGGCGGTGCGGCTCGTGCGCAACTACGACCTGTCGCCGGACCTGAACGAAGGCCTGCTGTTGCGGACCGAATGGACGGGCAGGGCGGTGATGGGCATGGTCGAATTCCTCTGGGGCCTCTCGGACGGGATCAACGATGCCGGGCTCAGCGTCGCTCTCGCATATGGCGGGCGGTCGGAAACCGGCACCGGATTCGGGATCACCACGATCCTGCGCTACGTGCTCGAAACCTGCGACACGGTGGCCGAGGCGCTGTCCGTGCTCGACCGCGTCCCCTCGCACATGGCCTACAACATCGTGCTGGCCGATGCTTCGGGCGCGACGGCCAGCGTCGAGCTTTCGCCCGGCGGCGGCATGGCCCGGATGCCGCGCGCTATTGCCACGAACCATCAGAGCGACGCGAGCCTGCCCGAGCGCGCGCCGTTCACCCGGACCTATGAACGCCACAAGCATCTGGGGCAGTTGAGCGTCGATCCCGAAGTGCTGCACGAAAAGTTCCTGCAGGCGCCGCTGCATCAGGACCGCTATGCCGAGGGCTTCGGCACGCTGTTCACCGCGGATTACGACCCGCTGACGCAAAGCCTGAGCCTGCACTGGCGCGATGACCGCTGGGACCAGTCGCTCGCCGCCTTCGAGGAGGGTCAGCGCGTCGTTGATTACGCGCGCGGCACGGCCGGGGCGTCCTTGCCCGCTCAGCCGCAAAGGCCTGAGGTGAACTGGGGGCAGGCTGCGCATATCGACTGGCAGGCGCTCGCTGCCGACTATGCCCGGGGATGCGGGCGCGACATAAGCTGCTACCTGCCGCACTGATCCCGGTCCAGCCCCGGCGGCGCAGCCCCGCCGCCGGGACATAAATTGCCGCATTGTCACAAATCCGAAGTCTGGGCGCGCTAAGACGCTGCCCAACAGTCACAGGATATGGACAGGGCAGTGCGGCATCGGGCAATCTTTCTTTCCGACGTTCACCTCGGGACTTCGGGGTGCCAGGCGGGGATGCTGCTGGATTTTCTGGCCCATAACCGCGCCGACACGATCTATCTCATCGGCGACATCGTCGATGCCTGGCGACTGCGGCGCGGATGGTTCTGGCCGCAGGCGCATGACGAGGTGGTGCAGGAGCTACTGAAACGCGCGCAGGACGGCGTGCGGGTCTTCTACATCCCCGGCAACCATGACGAGATGATGCGCAACTACCTCGGTACGCATTTCGGCGGGATCGAAGTGATGGAGACCGCACCCCACGTCACGGCCGACGGTCGCCGCCTGCTGATCACCCATGGCGACCAGTTCGATTCCATCGTCGTCAACGCCAAGTGGCTCGCCCATCTCGGGGATCGCGCCTACGAGATCGCGCTCTGGCTCAACACCTGGGTGAACCGGATCAAGCGGCTCTGGGGCGGCCAATACTGGTCGCTGTCCAACTGGGCCAAGCAGCAGGTCAAGCAGGCGGTGAGCTTCATCAGCGAATACGAAGCGGTGCTGGCCGACGAGGCGCGGCGCAAGGGGTTCGACGGCATCGTCTGCGGTCACATCCACAGCGCCTGCATCCGCCAGATCGGCGGGCTCGACTACATCAATACCGGCGACTGGGTCGAAAGCTGCACCGCCGTGGTCGAGTCGGCGGATGGTACGCTGCGTCTTGTCGACTGGGCCGAGGAGATGCGCGCGCGGGCGGTTCCGCTGCCGCGCCGACGCGCGATGCGTCGTGCCGAAACGCGTTCCAAGGAAAAGGAGGTGGCCTGACCATGACCGACATTCCCGACATCACTGGGCAGTTAGGTGCCGCCGTGCACCAGAACAGTGCGCTGAATAGAACAGGCCTGCTCGAGCGGCTGTTCTCGCGCCTCTTCACCGGGCTGGTCTATCCCCAGATCTGGGAGGATCCGGTCGTCGACATGCAGGCGCTCGATCTGCAGCCGGGGGCGCATCTGTTCTGCATCGCCTCGGGCGGATGCAATGCGATGTCCTATCTCACCGCGCAGCCCGCATCCGTGACGGCGGTCGATCTCTCGCCCGCGCATGTGGCGCTGGGTCGGCTCAAGGTGACGGCGGCGCAGCATCTCACGCAATCCGATTTCCTCGACTTCTTCGGGCGGGGCGACAGGGCCGAGAATCTCGCACTCTACGATCTGCTGATCGCGCCGCATCTCGACAGCGTAACGCGCGCCTATTGGGACGGGCGCGTGATGGGCCGCCGTCGCATCAGCATGTTCGCGCGGGGATTTCAGAGGTTTGGCGTGTTGGGCCGGTTCCTCGGCGCGGTGCACATCGTCTCGCGGCTGGGTGGTCTGACCTATGCGCCGCTTCTCGAGGCCCGGAGCCTCGAGGAACAGCGGCAATTCTACGAAACCCGCATCCTGCCGGTGCTCGAGTCGAGGCCCGTGCGCTGGATGGCGCGGCGGCGTGCCTCGCTGTTCGGGCTGGGCATCCCGCCTGCGCAATACGACAAGCTGGCTGCCGATGGCGGCGGTGACGTGCTCCCGGTGCTCAAGGAGCGGGTGCGCAAGCTCGTCTGCGATTTCCCGATTGGCGAGAATTACTTTGCCTGGCAGGCCTTTGGCCGACGTTATGCGCCTGAGGCTTCAGGATCACTGCCGCCTTACCTCGAACCGCGGAATTTCAGCCTGATCGCCGAGGGCGCGGTGCGCGTCGCGATGCTGAATCGCTCGATGACCGACCTGTTGGGCGAACGGGATGCGGCGAGCCTAGATGCCTATGTGCTGCTCGATGCGCAGGACTGGATGAGCGACGGACAGCTCAACATGCTCTGGGAACAGATCACCCGCACCGCCCGGCCCGGCGCGCGGGTGATCTTTCGCACCGGCGGGGCGGAGGACATCTTGCCGGGTCGTGTCGTGTCGGCACTGCTGGACCGCTGGACCTACGATGCCGAAACGTCGCGAACAGGATTTGCCCGAGACCGGTCTGCGATCTATGGCGGCTTCCACCTCTACCGGTTCGAAGGTTAGCGCGATGGCGGAGACGATCTCCCATGCCCGGCTGATGGACAGCACCTACCGTCATCAGCGGCGGATCTATGACCTGACCCGGCGCTATTACCTGCTGGGTCGGGACCGGCTCGTGACCGAACTGGACCCGCCCGAGGGTGGCCGCGTGCTCGAGATTGCCTGCGGAACGGGCCGCAACCTGCGCAGAATCGCGCGGACCTATCCCGGGCGGACGCTCTGTGGCCTCGATATCTCGCAGGAGATGCTGCGCTCGGCACGTGCGGCGCTCGGCCCACAGGCACGGCTGGTCCAGGCCGATGCCTGCGATTTCGACGGCGCGGCCCTGTTCGGGTCGGGCGGTTTCGACCGCGTGGTGCTGTCCTACAGCCTCTCTATGATCCCGGACTGGCAAGCGGCATTGCGGCAGGGAGCGCAGCAATTGCGTCCGGGTGGCGAGCTGCATGTGGTGGATTTCGGTGGCCAGACGCGCCTGCCGCGGTGGTTCGGGGCTCTGCTGCACGCATGGCTCGCCCGGTTCCATGTGACGCCAAGGTGCGATCTGCTGCGGCAGATGCAGGCAGTTGCGCGCGAACAGGGTATGGGGCTGCGCGTCAGCTCGCTCTATCGGGACTATGCGCGCTACGGCGTGCTGGTTCGCCCGAGCGAATAGCACGCCGCCGGGCGGAACGGCACCGGCGCGAGGGCGCGCCGGTCCAAGCTTCAGCTGCTGGTCTTGGGATAGATGAAGCCGTTGATCGGATAGACCCCGCCAAACGCCGTCGGCTGGCTTTTCAGGCGCACCTCGGACCAGTCGTTGCGGGGCGATACGTCGATCACCGGCATCTTGAGCGAGACCTCGTTGCGGTGCCAGTTTGCGTGATCGATCAGGACTTCGCGGGGCGAGACGACCTCGGACACGACGGCAACGTGGCCCATGGGCATGCCGCCGGTCGGTTTGAACGCCATCACGGCACCGACTTCAGGCTCTGCGCCCCGGTCATAGAGCCCGCGCGCCTTGCCCCACCAGGTCTCGGCATTGCCGCGGATCTGGACGCCGCTCGCATTGCGCGCGAAGGGCACGCACCAGACGCGCTCGCCCTTGGCGCGCAAAGCTTTCGCCTCAGACAGCGCCATGCTCATCCGGGCCGGGTCGAGACCCACGCGCGAGGATTGTGTGGAAACGGTCGGCACCGGCCTAGAACAGGCGGCACAGAGAAGAAGCAACACGCAAAGACTGCTCAGTCTGCGCAATGACGGATTGGCGCATTTCACGCTCATCATGTCCCTCGGATTTATTTTTATAATGGGCTCGGATCTCGGATCACAGCGATTTAATTTGTTGTTCATCCGGAAACAAAAGCAAAGGCCGCGTTTTTTGGGTGGCGGGTTTCCGCCAATGACGTTTGGTCATCCGCGGCGATAGGGATCTCGAATGGAATTGTCGGTGCGGACAGAACCGCTCTCGCCCTCCGTTGAATTGGCGGCGGGAGGAGGCGTATTAACTATTGCGAAACAAGGCTGCGTCGGACCGGTCCCTCGCTATCATATGTGCGACAGGGGACACTGCAGGCCATGGTCTGGACGATTTCCGGCCCGGTCGACAGCAATCGCTTCATCCTGTGGTGATGTGCGGGCCAGCGAGCCCTTTGCCATCGCTTCTGCCCAATTCAGGTTCGCGATTGATGGCAAATCCTGTCTCTGCCGCTTGCACTGGACACGCCCTGCCGGAAAGGGCGCGGGAGCATCCCGGCAGGGTCGTTCCGTATCACGCGCCTTGTCCGAGCGAGCCCTTGACGATACCCGGGCGACACGAAACAAACGGGGACGGATCAAAACCAAAACGACCCGGAACAGGACCCGCGCCAGACACCGCTGTTCATCGGTCAGGAGACATTCATGAAGTTTCGCTTTCCCATCGTCATCATCGACGAAGATTTCCGCTCCGAGAATTCGTCGGGGCTTGGCATTCGTGCCATGGCCGAAGCGATCGAAAGTGAAGGATTCGAAGTTCTCGGCGTCACGAGCTATGGTGACCTGTCGCAGTTCGCGCCGCAGCAGTCCCGCGCCAGCGCCTTCGTTCTGTCAATCGACGACGAGGAATTCAGCCCCGGCCCGGATCTCGACCCGGCTGTGGTGAACCTGCGCAGCTTCATCCAGGAGGTGCGGCGCAAGAACGAGGACGTACCGATCTACGTCTACGGCGAAACTAAGACCAGCCGCCATCTGCCCAACGACATCCTGCGCGAGCTGCACGGCTTCATCCACATGTTCGAGGATACGCCGGAATTCGTCGCCCGCCACATCATCCGCGAGGCCAAGAGTTATCTCGAAGGTATCCAGCCGCCCTTCTTCAAGGCGCTGCTCGATTATGCCGAGGATGGCTCCTATTCCTGGCATTGCCCGGGGCATTCGGGGGGCGTTGCGTTTCTCAAAAGCCCGATCGGACAGATGTATCATCAGTTCTACGGCGAGAACATGCTGCGCGCCGATGTCTGCAACTCGGTCGAGGAGCTGGGCCAGCTGCTGGATCACAACGGTGCCATCGGCGCATCCGAGCGCAACGCCGCGCGGATTTTCAATGCCGATCACTGCTTCTTCGTGACGAACGGCACCAGCACCAGCAACAAGATGGTGTGGCACCACACGGTCGCGCCCGGCGATGTCGTCGTGGTGGACCGCAACTGCCACAAGTCGATCCTGCACAGCATCATCATGACCGGCGCGATCCCGGTCTTCCTGAAGCCGACCCGCAACCATTACGGCATCATCGGCCCGATCCCGAAAAGCGAATTTTCCATCGAGTCGATCCGCGCCAAGATCCGTGCCAATCCGCTGCTCGCGGATGTGGATGCTGACACAGTAAAACCGCGCATCCTCACGCTCACGCAATCGACCTATGACGGGGTGCTCTACAACACCGAGACGATCAAGGATCTGCTCGACGGTTATGTCGAGAACCTGCATTTCGACGAGGCGTGGCTGCCCCACGCCGCCTTTCACCCGTTCTATGGCGGTTATCACGCGATGGGGCGCAAACGCGAACGGCCCCGGCATTCCGTGACGTATGCCACCCAGTCGATCCACAAGCTGCTGGCAGGCATCAGCCAGGCGAGCCACGTCCTCGTTCAGGACAGTCAGGATACCAAGCTCGACCGGCACTTGTTCAACGAAGCCTACCTCATGCACACCTCGACCAGCCCGCAATACAGCATTATTGCGAGCTGCGACGTGGCGGCGGCGATGATGGAACCGCCGGGCGGCACCGCGCTGGTCGAGGAAAGCATCAACGAGGCGCTCGATTTCCGCCGTGCCATGCGCAAGGTCGACGAGGAATTCGGCAATGATTGGTGGTTTCAGGTCTGGGGCCCGGAAGAGTTGGGCGAGGAAGGCGTGGGGAGCACCGACGACTGGATCCTCGGCAAGACCGGCACGCAGGGCGCGGCCGAAACCTGGCACGGGTTCGGGGACATGGCGCACGGCTTCAACATGCTGGACCCGATCAAGTCGACGATCATCACACCCGGCCTGAACCTTGACGGACGGTTCGAGGAAGCGGGCATCCCCGCCTCCATCGTCACCAAGTTCCTTGCCGAACACGGTGTCGTGGTGGAAAAGACCGGGCTTTACAGCTTCTTCATCATGTTTACCATTGGCATCACCAAGGGCCGCTGGAACACGCTTCTGACCGCGCTCCAGCAGTTCAAGGACGATTATTACAAGAACCAGCCGATGTGGCGCACCATGCCGGAATTCTGCGCCAAGCATCCGCGCTACGAGGGCATGGGCCTGCGGGATCTCTGCCAGCACGTCCATACACTCTATGCCAAGTACGACGTGGCGCGCCTGTCGACGGACATGTACCTGAGCGATCACACCCCGGCGATGAAGCCCAGCGACGCCTTTGCCCATATCGCGCAGCGCACGACCGAGCGCGTTGCCATCGACGATCTTGAGGGGCGCATCACCACGAGCCTCGTGACACCCTATCCGCCGGGCATTCCGCTGCTCATCCCGGGCGAAGTGTTCAACCGCAAGATCGTGGAATACCTCAAGTTCAACCGGGAATTCGCCCGCGAATGTCCCGGTTTCGAGACCGACATCCACGGCCTCGTGCAGGAGGTCGGAACCGACGGGCATGTGCACTACTTCGCGGATTGTGTGGCAGAGTGACTGGGGAACCGTGGGCCTGAGACATTGCCTCGGTTGATGCGTGGCAGGCCATGATCGACACTGACACCCGATCCGACCGAAAGGCTGGCGCATGATCCGCTTTCTGCACGCATCCGACCTGCATCTCGGCAAACCCTTCGGGCGTTTTCCCGAAGACGTGCGCCATCGCCTGCGTCAGGCCCGGCAGGACAGCATCACGCGCCTCGCCGGAGCGGCGCGCGAGGGCGGCGCGAGCCATGTCCTGCTCGCCGGGGACACGTTCGACGCCGAAACGCCGCAGCGCACCACCCTGCGCCATGCGATGAACGCGATGGCGGCGGCCGCGGACCTGACGTGGGTGCTGATGCCCGGCAATCATGACCACCTTAAGGCCTCGGAAATCTGGGAGGTTCTGGCACGCGAACGGCCCGCGAACGTGCAGCTTGCGCTGGAACCTGCCCCGATGCCGCTCGGGAGGGGTGCGATGCTGCTGCCCGCCCCCTGCACCGCGCGGGCCCCCGGTCGGGATCTCACCGACTGGATGGATGCCGCAGAGACAGGTGATGCGATCCGCATCGGGCTTGCGCATGGTTCGATCCGCGAATTCAGCGCCGCCGAAGACTTGCCCGATGCACCCGGTGGCGTCATCGCGCCGGACAGGGCGGCGCGCGCCGGGCTGGCCTATCTGGCTCTGGGTGACTGGCACGGGCGCATCGAGGTCACGCCGGACACCTGGTATTCCGGCACGCCAGAGCCCGACAGTTTCAAGCCGCATCGCCCGGCCGGTGCGCTGCTGGTCACGGTGGCAGGGCAGGGCGCCCGCGCCGAGGTTCAGGAGGTCGAAACCGGCCAGATCGCCTGGCAGCGCCTGATGCTCGACCTGCTCGAGGATGACGACGCGGTCGCGCGGCTTGCCGGGCTGCTGCCCGATCTCGCCGGGCGCGACCGCAGGATGATCGATATCAATGCGAGCGGCCATGCGGGCCTTGCAGTCCATGCCGCGCTCGCGCAGCGGATCGAAGAGGTGACGCCCGATTTCCTCTGGGCGGACAGCGATCTCTCGGGGCTGGTCGTGACGCATGACCTGACCGATCTGTCGCAGATCGACGAACGCGGCGCGGTGCGCGACGCCGCCGAAGCGCTCGCGACGGCAGCGGATACAGGCGACGCGGCTGCGGCAATGGCACTCCGGCGGCTCTATTCCTATGCGCAGGAGCTGAAATGAAGATCCGTGCCCTGACGCTTCAGAACGTGCGCAAGTTCGGCGGCAAGATCGTCTCCCTGCGCCAGATCGGCGACGGCATCACCGTCGTTTCCGAAGCAAACGAATTTGGCAAGTCGACCTTCTTTGACGCCTTGCACGCGGTTTTCTTCGAAAAGCACACTGCCACCGGCAAGAGCATCCAGTCGCTGCGTCCGCATGCGGGTGGCGGACTGCGCATCCGCGCCGAGATCGAGGTCGATGGCGCGCTCTACGCCATCGAGAAACGCTTTCTGGCCCAGAAGGGTGCGAGCGTGACCGAGCTTGCCCATGGCAGCGTGATCGCCCGCGACGGAGAGGCCGAAGACTGGATCACCGGCCATGTCGGCGCGCCCGATCAGGGGCCGACGGGGCTGCTCTGGGTACGGCAGGGCGTTGTCGGGCTCGAACCCGCGGACGCGAAGCCCGTGGAGCGGGACCGGCTGACAGAGGCGCGGCGCGATCTGCTGAGCTCGGTCGCGGGGGAGATCGACCAGGTGACGGGCGGGCGCACGATGGACCGGATCCTGCGCCGGTGTCAGGACGATCTTGCGCTGATCGCGACCGGCAAGACTCTTGCGCCGCGCGGTCCCTGGAAGGATGCGGTCGAGACGGCCAGAACGCTCGAATCCGAGCTCGAGATGCTGGAAGGGCAATGCGCCGAACTGGCCGAGGCGCTCGACGAACGACGCCGGGTCGAGAGCGAGCTGCGCCGACTGGACGACCCGGCCGAAAAGACAAGACGCGAAGAGGATGTCCGATCCGCCCGTGCTGCCCAGCAGGCGGCAGAAAGCCATGCGCAGAAAGTGTCGGCGGCGGCGCGGGAACTCGACATCGCGGCACTGCATCTGGGTCAGGCGGAACGCCACGCGGCAGCGCTGGCCGCCGCCGTCGCCGGCGCGCAGGAAGCGGCTTCGACCCTCGCGGCCACGGAGAGCCAGCGTATGGAGGCCGCCGCCCGGCTGAGCCGGGCACGTGAGGACGAAGCCCGCGCGCGGGCTGCGCTGGGCACGGCCGAGAGCTTGAGCCTTGCTCTGCGGGACGAACGCGCCGCCGCGGAACGCGCTGCGGGGGCACAGCGCGCCCGAGACGAGATCGAACGACTGGAAAGCACCCTGCAACAGGCGCGTGGCCATAACACCGCGCGGGCCGATGCCCTTGCGCGCAGCACCGCGAACCCCGCGACCCAACCCCGCCTGCGCGCGGCGGAGGAGGCGGTGGCCGAGGCCGCGCGCCTGCACAGCGCCGTCGCGGCCCGTGCGGCGCACATGACCATCCGCTATTGCGGCGATCTGCGGCTGACCATCGCGGGCAAGGTCCTGCCGGGCGACGCGCCTGTCGCGCTGGAAGACGGCGCCGAGATGACGGTGCCGGGGATCGGGTCCATCCGCTTCGACATGCCGGTGGACGCTGCCGGTGAGGGGATCGAAACAGCTTTGAAACAGGCGCTTGCGGCACAGGCCACGGCGCTCGAGGCCTGCGGCGCACGCACGCTGCCAGAGGCGCGACAGAAGGCGCAGGCCCGTCAGGCGGATGAAAACGCAGCACATCTTGCCGCAGAAGTGCTGCGCACCCTCGCGCCTGCGGGCACGGAGGCTTTGGAACAGACGCTGGCCCGTGCGCGCGATCTGCTGAGCAAGGCGCCGGAATCCACGCCCCGCGCGGCAGAGGTGATTGAGCCCGAGCATGAGCGCGCGCAAGCCAGCGAGGCCGAGGCTCGCGCCGCTCTGAGGCGGGCCGACGAGACGGTGGCGACCGCGCGCGAGACGCTTGCTTCGGCCGAGGCATCGCTGGTCTCGGCCCGCGACCGGATGGAGCGCGCCGACAGCCAGGCCGGGCCAGCCGAGACGCGGGGCGCACGTTCCGCAGCATTGGCAGAAAATACGCAGGCGGCGCGGGTCGTGGTCGAGGAGCGCAAGACTGCACTTGAGACGGCCCGTGCGGAGGCACCTGATCCGGCGACCGCGCAGGCCAATCTCAAACGCGCCGAAGCCGCCGCGGACGTCGCCGGCAAGCGGCGCGCGCAGCTGGCGGAACGGCGCGCCGATCTGTCCGCGCGGATCGACACCCGTGCCGATGAAGGGATCGAGGAACGCCGCGACGAGGTTTTCGGGCGGCTGCAGAGTGCCCGATCCGCCGCGACGCGCCATCAGGCCGAGGCCGCAGGTCTGGTCCGGCTGCGCGACGCGCTGGAGAGCGCCCGGGACGGTGCGCGCGAAGCCTATTTCGAACCGGTGCAGGCCGAGCTGCGCCCTCTGCTGCGCATCCTGCACGACGATGCCGGGCTCGACTGGGAAAGCGACAGCCTGATGCCCGGCGCCCTGCGCCGCGGCGCGGAGGTCGAGGCATTCGACACGCTGTCCGGCGGCACGCAGGAGCAGATCGCGATCCTCACGCGCCTCGCCTTCGCGCGGCTTTTCGCGCGGCGCGGGCAGCACCTGCCGATCATTCTGGACGATGCTCTGGTCTATTCCGACGACGACCGGATCGTGAAGATGTTCACCGCGCTGAACCGCGTCGCGCTGGAGCAGCAGATCATTGTCTTCTCCTGCCGCCAGTTGGCTTTCGCGGGCCTCGGCGGCGAGCGGCCCGAGATTTCGATCGAGGATGTGTCCTGAGGGCGGTGGGGGTGGAGAGGCGCCAGACCTACGCGCAGTGGCGAGGTGGTTCGGATACGGGCTCCCGGATCCAGGTCCTCTGAACACGACCGCTCCAACGCCAATACATCGACAGCTTGACGACGCTGTCTCTGTCGCTCCTGACGTCTGGCAGCGCGAGGTGCCTGCCGCCCCCCCCCCAATAAGTTTGACTCGCCGGGCTTCGGCCGCTACCCCTGAGACATCCGTTGGGGTGCCGTAATGGCTGAGAGGCGCAAGCCGACCCATCGAACCTGATCCGGGTCATTCCGGCGGAGGGAACGGAGCAAAGCTGTCGGCAACCTCAGCCTCAGGACCCCCGTATCTCGACGCTTCTGGCCCTTTTTTCGAAGGGGAATGCATGTCTTTGCAGGCGTTGACGATCGAGCGGGCCGAAAGAGGCACAAGTGCTCTGCTCAAGTCGGCTCAAACCTCACATATCTCTCCCAGCACGGAAATTGCGGGCGGTGATCGCCGGAATCTCGGGGCGGAGGCCAATCCATCCTTCTCACGGGGCTCGGCGCCATGACGGATGTCACCATCATCGGCGCGGGCGTCGCGGGGCTCTGGGCGGCGCACTCCTGCCTATCGAGGGGGCTGCAACCGCGGCTGATCGACCGGACCGGGGCGCCCGGGCCGCATGGCTGTTCCTGGTGGGCGGGCGGGATGCTGGCCCCCGAATGTGAGGGCGCGACAGCCGGGCCGCCGGTCGTGACCCACGGGCGCGGTGCCGCGCGCCTCTGGTCGGACGTCGCCACGGTGACACGGCGCGGCACGCTTGTCCTGGCGCCCGAGCGGGACAGGGCCGAACTGGACCGTTTCGCCGCGCGCACGCAGAGACATGCCGCGCAGGATGCTCAAGGCGTCGCGGCCCTTGAACCCGATCTCGCGGTTCGGCACCGGCGCGGGCTGTTCTATGCCGAAGAGGCGCATCTCGACCCGCGCCGGGCCCTCGCCGATCTGACCCGAACACTGGCCGCGGCGGGCGTCGAGGTCGAAACATGCGAGGCTGAGCCCAAGGACCTTGCCGGTCCGGTCATCGATTGCCGCGGTCTTGCGGCGCAGGGCGATGTGCCGGGGCTGCGGGGCGTGCGGGGTGAGATGATCGTGCTTCATTCGGAGGAGATCGCGTTGTCGCGTCCCATCCGCCTGCTGCATCCGCGCCATCCGCTTTACGTCGTGCCGCGCGAGGGTGGCCTGTTCATGCTGGGCGCCACGCAGATCGAAACGGTGTCACGCGGCGCGATGACTGCCCGCTCGGCGCTCGAACTGCTGTCGGCGGCCTATGCGCTCGACCCGCGCTTTGCCGAGGCCGAGATCGTCGAGATGGGCGCGGATCTGCGCCCGGCCTTTGCCGATCACGTGCCGCGCGTGCTGCGCCGCGGGGCCGTGCTGCACCTCAACGGGTTGTTCCGGCACGGTTTCCTGATGGCGCCAGCTCTGGCGGAACAGGCGGCAGATTATCTTTCGACTGGCAGGATGGGAGACCTTGTTCATGAAGATTGAAGTCAATGGCGAGACGCGCGAGCTTGCAGCAACGCATCTGGCGCAGGCGCTGGCGGAACTCGGCTGGGGCGAAGCGCGGGTCGCGACCGCCCTCAACGGCAGCTTCGTGCCTGCAGCGGCGCGTGATGCGACTGAGCTGTCTCCGGGCGACCGGCTCGAGGTTCTGACCGCGATGCAGGGAGGCTGAGCATGCGCGATTTTTACGGAGTGACGCTGCCGACCCCGATGATGCTGGGCACGGCGCGCTTTCCGTCGCCGGCGGTGATGGAGGCCGCGTTTCGCAGCAGCGGCGCGTCGGTCGCGACGGTTTCCCTGAGGCGTGAAGGCGGGGCCGGTCAGGCCTTCTGGGACATGGTGCGCGGGCTTGGCGTGCATCTGCTGCCCAACACGGCGGGCTGCCATTCGGCGCGCGAGGCGATCACCACGGCGCAGATGGCGCGGGAATATTTCGGGACCGACTGGATCAAGCTCGAGGTGATCGGTCATGCCGACACGCTGCAGCCTGATCCCTTCGGTCTGCTGGAGGCGACCGAGACGCTCTGTGCCGACGGCTTCAAGGTCTTTCCCTACACGACCGAGGATCAGGTTCTGGCGTCGCGTCTGATCGATGCGGGCTGCAAGGTGCTGATGCCCTGGGGTGCACCCATCGGGTCGGGCATGGGGCTGAACAATGTCCATGGGCTGCGCACCCTGCGCGCCGCCTTTCCCGATGTGGCGATGGTGGTCGATGCGGGTCTGGGCCTGCCGAGCCACGCGGCGCAGGCGATGGAACTGGGGTTCGACGCGATCCTGCTGAACACCGCCGTGGCGGAGGCGGAGGATCCCGCCGTCATGGCACGCGCCTTTGCCCTTGCCGTCGAGGCGGGAGCGCTTTCGACGGCATCCGGTCCGATGGCAATGCGCGACATGGCCGTGCCCTCGACCCCGGTGATGGGAAAGGCCTGGCTGTGACCTTGCCCCGCTTCTATCCCGTCTTCGACAGCGCCGATTGGGTGGCGCGGGCCGTTCCTTTGGGCGTGCGTTTGGTGCAGTTGCGCATCAAGGACCGCCCCGAGGAAATCCTGCGCACCGAAATCAGGACCGCTCTGGACATCTGCCGTCGTCATGGTGCGGCGCTGGTGGTCAACGATCACTGGCAACTGGCGATCGAGCTTGGTGCGGACTGGCTGCATCTGGGGCAGGAGGATCTGGACGGCGTGGACATGGCCGCGATCCGCCGGTCGGGTCTGAAGCTGGGTGTTTCGACCCATGACCACGGTGAGCTCGACCGCGCTCTGGCGCTGGAGCCCGATTACATCGCGCTCGGGCCGGTCTATCCGACGATCCTGAAAAAGATGAAATGGAGCGAGCAGGGGCTCGACCGGCTGAGCGAATGGAAGCGGCTGGTGGGAGAGATCCCGCTCTGCGCCATTGGCGGCATGTCGGTGGAACGCGCACCGGGCGCCTTTGCCGCCGGGGCGGATATCGTGGCGGCCGTGACCGACATCACCCTTCATGCCGATCCGGAGGACCGGATGCGCGACTGGCTCAGGGTGTCGGGATGAGCCGCTATGCCCGGCAGATCGCCTTGCCAGAGGTTGGCGAGGCAGGACAGGAGCGCCTGCGCGCGGCGCATGTGCTTGTGGCGGGCGCGGGTGGGCTCGGGGTGCCGGTGCTGCAATATATTACCGGGGCAGGGGTGGGCACGATCACCCTGATCGACGGGGACGACGTCGCGCAGAGCAACCTGCACCGACAGCCTCTCTACCGGATGCAGGATATCGGCCGCCCCAAGGCCGAGGCCGCCGCCGAGGCGCTGGGCGGCCTCAACCCCGATGTCACGCTGCGCCCGCAGGTCGCGTGGCTGACGCCTGACAACGCGCCCGGACTGGTCAAGGATGCCGATCTGGTGCTGGATTGCGCCGACACCTTCGCGGCGAGCTTCACTTTGTCGGATGCGGCGCAGGCAGCGGGCAAGCCGCTCATCTCCGCCTCGGCGCTGGGTATGTCGGGGTATGTCGGCGGTTTCTGCGGCGGCGCACCGTCGCTGCGCGCCGTCTTTCCCGACCTGCCGCAAAGTGCCGCGAGTTGTGCGACGGCGGGGGTGCTGGGCCCGGTGGTGGCCACGATCGGGGCGCTGCAGGCGCAGATGGCGCTGGCCGTCCTGCTGGGCCTCGATCGCTCGCCGTTGGGTCGGATGATGGTACTGGACGCCTCGAACTGGCGCATGTCTGATTTCCGTTTCGACGGCGCCCCCGAACCGGACCATCCCGCGCCTTTCATCGCCGCGGATCAGATCCGTCCAACGGACATGGTGATCGACCTGCGCACCGAATTGCCCGCGCCCTTCCGCACCGGCGCGCTGCACCTGCATCCGGACGACCTGCAGGAACTGGCATTGCCCGAGGTAGAGGCGCGGATCGTGCTCGCCTGCCGCACCGGCCTGCGCGCACACAATGCCGGGGCCGCCCTGCGCGAGCGCTGGGCTGGGGATATCGCGCTGCTCGCTTTGCCAGAATAGTAAAATTCTAAACTTCGCGTGAAATTCTGGCAACTTGCCCTGCGGCGTCGTGTAGGGCCATGGCTGCATGTTCGTACCAGAGTGCTTCGAATTCCCCTGAATTGGTTAAAATTTGTGCTCTTGGATGTGAAGCTAATTGACATTGCAACTTCATGATGGATCGTGGGGGAGCGCGGTCGTTAAGATAAGTCGTGACATTTGAGTGGTATTTCCGGCTTTATTTCGGACCGAAGATGGATTTTTGACAGGGAATTGGCCGACGCGGCGGCCGTATGGGAGGGTCTCATGCAGTGGACGCGCAACAGGGAGGTCGACTCCCTCGACCGGATCAGCGGCTGTGGCAGCTACGAGTGGCGGGTCGCTGAAGATCTGCTCGTCTGGTCGGCCGGGCTCGTTGACCTTTACGGCGTGACCGACCAGGCTCCGGGGAAAGAGAATGCCTTCATACGTTTCGTTCATCCCGACGACCGGTTGCGTGTCGAGGCGGAAACTTCCAGCTTTTTCGAGCATGGCGATACCTACGAACATGAGTTCCGCATCATTCGCCCCGATGGGCAGATCATCCACATCCATGACCGGGGCGAGATCGAGCGCGCGGCGGACGGCACGCCGCTGGCGCTGCGGGGCATCAATATAGACGTCACGCGACAGCGCCAGACTTTGGCGAGGGAGCATGGCGCCTGCCTGAACACCGCGTCGGGTATCGGTTTTTACAAGTTCGACATCGCCCAACAGCGATCATGGTGGTCAGACGAGACGTTTCGCATTCTCGATGTCGAAGTGCAGGACTTCATGGATCTGCGCGCCATCACGATCGAGCGGGTCGTCGAGGAGGACCGCGCGCGTTTTCTGGCCCTTCAGGAAGATGCGAGCCGCCGCATCGGCCCCTTCGAGATCGAATACCGGTTCCGGCACCGTGACGGCAGCGTGCACTGGATCCGCGACCGGGGCGAGACGCTGGGGCATCTCGACCCGGTCACCGGTCTTGCCTGGCAGGTGCGCGGCACCGTCACCGACATTTCCGAGCACAAGAAGCGCGGAATGGCGACCCCCGCCGGATCGGAAACCTTTCGCAAGGTGATCGAGCGTGCCCCCTTTGGAATCTGTCTGGTCGATGCCGAGCTGACGGTGGTCGAGCTCAGCGCCGGAGCGCGCGAGATCCTCGGCGTGACCGGCAGCGTCATCGGTCACCAGCTTGGGGACCTCCTGCGGAGCGCCTGGACCGACACCGTGGCGGACGATCTGGTCGCACGGTTTCGGGAGACGCTCGCGACCGGGATTCGCTACCATGCGACTGCGACGGCCGAGCATCACGATGATGGCAAGGCTCGGCAGGTCTTCGAATGGTCGCTCGAGCAGACCCAGCTTCCCGACGGTCAGCCCAGCCTCAACGGCTATTTCTACGACCTTTCCGAGCGTACCGAACAGGAAGCGACGCTGCGTGAAAACGAGGAGAGGCTGCAGCTCGCTTATGACGCCTCGGGGATGGGCGCGTGGGACTTCGATCTGACGACGGGACTTTCCGTCTGGTCCCCCCAGCTCTACGAACTTCTCGGTCTCGATCCGGCGCTGCCAGCCTCGGGGGATCTGTTCTTCGAACGGATCCATCCGGATGATCGGCAGGCCGTGCAAGAAACCATCGAGGCGTCGATCGAGAGCGGGAAGATCTTCGAAGCCGGTTTCAGGGTATGGCGCGGGGATGGGGCGCTGCGCCACTTTGCCGGGCGAGGGCGCATCGTCGCGCGGAAAGATGGCCGCCCGACGCGGATGATCGGTGTCAATTTTGACGTCACGGAGCGACGGTACATGGAACGCAAGGTCCGCGACAGCGAGCAGCAGTTGCGTCTGGTGCTCGACAGTGCTGTCGCCTTCATCGGCGTGCTGGATCTCGACGGAACGCTGCGCGAGGCGAATGCGACAGCGCTGGCGGCGGGCGGGCTTGTGCGAGACGACGTGATCGGCAAGCCGTTCTGGGAAACCTCCTGGTGGTCGCACGATCCGGATGTGGCGGAGCGGTTGCGCGCTGCGGTGATGGCCGCCGTCGCCGGCGAGGCGGTGCAATACGACGCGGTGGTGCGCATGCAGGGTGACACGCGCATGACGATCAACGTGCTGCTCTCGCCCATTTTCGAGGACGGGCAGGTGCTGCAGGTGGTCGCCTCGGGCTTTGACATCACCGAGCGTGAAAAGGCCATGGAGCGCGTGCATTTCCTCATGAGCGAGATCAACCATCGTGCGAAGAACACGATCACCCTCGTTCAGGCCATCGCCCGCCAGATCTGGCGCTCCACACCCGACGATTTTTTTCCGCGGTTCGAAAGCCGTCTGCAGGCGCTGGCGCATAGTCACAATTTGCTGGTCAACGATGACTGGGACGGCGCCTGGGTCGAGGATATCGGCCGGACGCAGCTCGCGCATTTCGGCGACCTCATCGACACCCGCATCCATCTGAACGGCGCCCGGACACGTGTGACGGCCGACGCCGCTCAGGCGCTCGGGATGGCCTTTCACGAACTCGCCACAAACGCGGGAAAATATGGAGCACTCTCGAACCAGGACGGCCAGATCGACGTCGACTGGGCGGTGCAGCGCAATTCCGCGGGTGAGGGCGAGCTGACCCTGTCCTGGGTTGAACGCGGCGGTCCCCGCGTGAAAGTGCCGGAACGAAAAGGCTTCGGGAGTACGGTGCTGGACAGGATCGTCAGCGGCTCGCTTTCCGGCAAGGTCGAGATCGCTTATCCTCCGGAAGGATTGCGCTGGAGGGTCACGTGCCCGGATTCGTGCCTGCTTTCGTGACAGTTACCCCGCGGCCCGTTTCGGAGTTGGTTCTGCTTGATTGGTCGTTCTGCGTCGGCCTGTCCTCGGGAACAGGTGAAAACAGCCTGCTTCGAAAGACTTGTCAGCCATTCAACCTTGATGCATAAAAATATTTGATTACGTGAATGTCACTGGAAGCAGGACAGGATCAGGATAGAGCATGTTCACCCGGACCAGCCATTCCAATGGCCCCACTTCGCCGCGCGTCGACGGATTCTACGACCCTGCCACAGGGTCAGTGCAGTATGTTGCAAGTGATCCCGACACGAAAGAGGCGGCGCTGATCGACATCGTTCAGGATTTCGATCCGGCCAGCGCGCGCAGCAGTTTCCATTCGGCGCAGACGGCGCTCGACTTCGTCCGTGAAAATGGCCTCACCGTGACCTGGATCCTCGACACGCATCCCCATGCCGACCACCTGATGGCGCAGGCCTGGCTCAAGGACCGGACCGGCGCGCCCACCGGCATCGGCGAGAAGGTCCGCGATATCGCCGCGCTCTGGGCCGACATCTACAACCTGCCGGAAGCCTTTGATCCGAAAAGCGATTTTGACCACCTCTTCGCCGATGGCGCGCAGTTCAAGCTGGGTGCGCTCGACGTGCAGGTGATCCTATCTCCCGGCCATACCCTCGGCTCCGTCACCTACGTGATCGGCGACGCGGCCTTCGTGCACGACACCTTCATGCATGTCGATGCAGGCACTACCCGGGCCGATTTTCCCGGCGGCTCCTCGGCAGAGCTTTACACCTCGCTCCAGCGCCTTCTGTCCTTGCCCGATGACACGCGCCTGTTCGTCGGACATGACTATCCGCCGGTGGGCGAGCGCACCGATCCGGCCTGGGAAGCGAGCGTCGCCGATCACCGAGCCAACAACAAGCATGTCGGCGGCGGCGTCTCGGAGGCCGCGTTCCGCCAACTGCGCGACGATCGCGACGCCACTCTGAACCTTCCCGACCGCATGTTGCACGCGCTTCAGGTCAACCTGCGGGGTGGTCGCCTGCCAGACACGGAAGAGGATGGTCAGCGTTACTTCAAGATACCCGCCAACAAGTTCCCCGAAAGGAACACATGATGAAAAGCGAAACCTACGAAGGCGTCACCCTAGAGTCCTGGACCCCGGACGAGGTGCAGACGGCGCTCGGCAAGGGGGAAATCGTGCTGATCGACGTGCGCACGCCACAGGAATACATGTTCGAGCATATCGAAGGCTCGCTGCTGATGCCGATGGCCTATTTCGATGCCAGGAAACTGCCGGGCCAGAGCGACAAGCGCATCGTGCTGCATTGCGGCTCTGGCGTCAGGTCGGAAAAGATGGCCAAGACGGCGATTGAAGCCGGGTTCGACAAGATCGCCCATCTCGACGGTGGCTTCGGCGCGTGGAAGGCGGCGAAGAAGCCTTATATCGGCACCAATATGGGCACCGGCGCACCGCAGCGTGTGACACCCTGAAGCTGGTCGTTTGCCGTGCTGTCGGAAACCCTCTGTTTACCGTACAGACAAATGCCCACGTCCGTGATTGCGACGGAACCCGGACACCCATCCAACCGTTGCAACCCCGTATACCAACGGAACAGGCATGTCAGAACAGATTTCACCCCACCATGAAAGCGCCGCGGTTGTCGCCAGGGAGCGGCCGGAACTCCTGATGTTCTGTGGAGCCGTGGGGCTGATCGGCAACATCGCACCGATGATCACGATCATCTGGGCGGCTGTCGTGATCGACCATAACTTCATCGCGGATTCGATTTCCGATCTAGCACGCGGGCCGCACCGTCGCATCATGGATGTCGGATTCTACGTGAACGCGGCAGGGCTTCTGGCGCTCGCGATCGGCACGGCGCATGCCCATCTCGGCCGCGCATGCTGGTCTCTCGGGATCTTTGCGCTGGCCTTCCTCGCGATGGTCGTGACGCTGCTGGGACTCTGGGACGAATTCGGCGCGACCCATTCCGGCTCGGGCATGTCGGTGCACACCAAACTCAGCTTTCTGCTCGCGCCACTTTACCTCGTGGGTCCGTTTCTGATGGCCCCGGCCGTCGCCAACCTGCACGAACGCCTGCGGAGCGTCTTTTACATCTCCGCCATCCTCTGGCTGGTCTTTGCCGTCAGCTTCAAGATCGTGCCGACATCCTGGGACGGCATCCTGGAAAAGATCGCCGTCGCGGCGACGATGCTCTGGACATTGCCCCTCGCCTGGATCCTGCTCGTGCGCGGCTACGAGCGCTCGCACCGGCTGTCCGAAGGCGATGCGGACTGAGGTTGGTCGGCCACGGGAGCGCCCTGATCCACAAGCGTCTCCGCCTGACGGGCCGATTTGTGGGCGTCTTCACGTCGGTGAAAGGTCTGGCTGGCATAGCGGCCGTTGCGTCTGATCTGGACCCCGTACACATCGAAGGAAAGCTTGTTTATAGTGGGAATGTCGTGTGCGCTGAGTGTGCAATGAGTCGTCGAAAAGGGGCAAATTGGGGGATATCGGGCCGTATTCCTCCATAGCAGCGATGCCCCACAACAATTTGAATGTAAAAGAAAAATGCAAATTAACGAACACGCTAAACTTTCGGTCGCACCGATGATGGATTTGTGCGACCGAGAGTTTCCCCCTTATTTTATTAGCTTTTGGTCGCGTTCGTTTCCCGTGTAGCACAGGTGTAGCACAGTTCACTCCATGTCCGGGACCGTTCTGAGCGCACCACGCACCGACCTCCCCATTCATTCATTATACCACGAAGATCAAAGAACACTGAAGCACTGTGATGCTTTTAAGTCTTAGCCCCGAGGCAAATTTACCCGGCCCCTCGCACGCGGTGAGCGGTGGGGAGGTGGCGGCCGAAACCTGCGTCCCGGTCGGCCATGTTCTTTATGCTAATGGCGTGCCAGCTCTTCTGCGCGTCGCCAGAGCTGGATATCCTCTACGGCATCGGCCAGAGCGAACAGCCTAGCTTTTGCCTTCGAAAGCGCATGCTGTTGATTTCCACCCAGAAGTGCCCCGGGTAGCGGCCTAATTTCCATTGAGAATTGACCCATGTGACCCTTCCCCCAGCGCCATGCGCAACGGGGGACATTGGAGTGATACACATGGGACTTTTGAACATTATCCGACG
>JBBSNW010000009.1:0-107847 GCA_038260405.1 Rhodobacterales bacterium
GCGCGGTTCGTCGGCCATGCGCACCTCAACGGCATCGCGCACGAGAGCGACCGCATAGACCAGAAGGCCCAGCGTCAGCGACGCGAGGAACAATCCGGTCAGGCTCTGTCTCAGAAACCGCATGGCTCCCCTTTTCCTGTCTCACGCACCAGTTAGCGGCGGCACAGGGCCTGCCAAGGCTCGACCGCTCGAGAGGTTGTACGGGATGCGCGGCTATTTCCGTCGCTGATGTTCGTCCAAGCGCGGAAATATTTCGACAAAGTTGCAGGGGCGGTGACGAAAATCGAGCTGTTTGGCCAGGATTTCGTCCCAGGCGTCCTTGCAGGCCCCCGGGCTGCCGGGCAGCGCAAAGAGATAGGTACCGCCCGCGACACCGCCGGTGGCACGACTTTGCACCGCGGAGGTGCCGATCTTCTGCATCGAGACCATGGTGAAGACGGTTCCGAAGGCGTCGATCTCCTTTTCATAGACATCGCGATGCGCCTCGACCGTCACGTCGCGGCCCGTAAGGCCGGTGCCGCCGGTTGAGATCACCACGTCGATGCCCGGATCGGCGCACCAGGCGCGCAGCTGTGCCGCGATCTCGGCGCGCTCGTCGCGCAGGATCACCCGGTCTGCCAGAACGTGCCCGGCCCCGGTCAGACGCGCGACCAGCGTGTCGCCCGAGCGGTCCTGCGTGGCGTCGCGCGTGTCGCTGACCGTCAGGATGGCGATGCGCACGGGAATGAAATCCCGCGTGTCGTCGATACGGCTCATGTTCTATCCCTTCAGTCGTGCCTGGATCGCCAGCAGGTCGGCCCAGGCCTCGCGCTTGGCGATGGGCTGGCGCAGCAGATAAGCGGGGTGCACAATCGGCAGGGTCGGCAGGCCGAACACCTCGGTCCACTGGCCCCGCAGCCGCGTGATGCCGCGTTTGCCGAGCGTGGCCTGGCAGGAGATATTGCCCATCAGCACCAGCACTTCCGGTTTCGCAAGCGCGACGTGACGCTGCAGGAAGGGCAGCATCATCGCGATTTCCGCGGGGTTGGGGTCACGGTTCTGCGGCGGACGCCAGGGCACGACATTGGTGATGTAGACGGCGCTGTCACCTGCGCGCTCGCGCCCGAGACCGATGGCGGAGAGCATGCGGTCGAGCAGCTGCCCGGCCTTGCCGACGAAAGGCTTGCCCTGCAGATCCTCCTCCCGGCCGGGCGCCTCGCCGATCAGCATGAGGCGGGCCTCCGGATTGCCATCCGAAAAGACGAGGTTGCGCGCGCCTTTCTGCAGATCACAAAGGCCGTAGCTTTCCATCGCGGCGCGCAGGGCGGTCAGGTCCTGGGCGTCGGCGGCGGCCTTTTCGGCAGCGACCACCGGGTCCTGCTGTGCCATGGGCTGCGGACCTGCGGCGGCCACCGTTGCGGCCGTCGCGGCGGCAGCCACGGCTTCGGCGGCGGCGTCATAGCGGTTCACGGGCATGTCCGAGATCGTCTCGGTCACCCCAAGTTCCACCTGCCATTCCAGCAGGGCCCGCGCACTGTGCCAGTCGATTTGCGAATCCATGGTGCCACCCTACAGCGCGATGCGGTGCGCCGGAAGGCGTGGTGAAGCGATGGTGAAGAGCCGCATCCGCCGCTCCGCGCCATCGCCCAAAACTTTTCACAAAAGCTTTGGCAAGAATTTTCGTAAAATTCTTGGTGGCCCGACCGACGGGATCAGCCTTTGCCCTTCCACGGCACAAGAATCCGTTCCGCCCAGCGCATCAGCATGTCGATGCCGAAACCGATCACGCCGATCAGGATGATGCCCATGATGACGATGTCGGTGAGCTGGAACTTGGAGGCGACCATGATCATCATCCCGGCCCCTTTTTCGGCGGCGACGAGCTCGGCGGCGACCACGGTGCCCCAGCACACCCCCATCGCGACGCGCGCGCCGGTGAAGATCTCGGGCAGGGAGTTCGGCACGATCACGTGGCGCATGATCTGCGCCTTGGACGCCCCCAGCGAATAGGCCGCATGCACCTTGGAGATGCTGACCCCTGACACGCCCGACCGCGCGGCGATCGCCATGATCCAGAGCGCCGCCAGGAACAGCAGGATGATCTTGCCCGTCTCACCGATGCCCGCCCAGATGATCACCAGCGGGATCAGCGCCAGCGGCGGTACCGGGCGCATGAATTCCACGATCGGGTCGAACCAGCCGCGAAACCAGTCCGAGAGCCCCATCGCGTAGCCGAGCGGAATGCCGATCAGCGCGCCGAAGAAGAAGCCGACGATCACGCGGAAAAGCGAATAGCCCAGATGTTCCCACAGCGTGCTGTCACGATAGCCGTCCCGCGCGATCTCCACGAAGCGCGCGGCGACGGCCTCGGGCGAGGGCAGCCAGATCGGCTCCATCTGCCAGCCCTTTGCCGGTTCGAAATTGAGTGTGCCCTTGGGGCTCATCCCGATGCGCCCGTATGGCGTCTGGACCGAGCCGCCGGGCGCCAGAGGTTCGCCGTTCACGGCGATCACGGTCTCCGCGACGCCCTCGGGGACCTCGTCGTTGCGCTCGACCCGGATCAGGCCGGAGCGCCAGGCGCCGACCTCGTCCACGTCGTTCCTTGCAAAACCCTCGCCGGGCTCGACCTCGGGCAATACGGCGTCTTCGCCTGCTCGCGTGACGACCACCGTCACCGTGGCATCGTCGCGCTCTCCGGTGTCGAGTTCCGCCGTGTACTCGAACGTCGCCGTGCCGATGAACGGTCCGGGCGCATGCAGGAAGGACGGCACGAGCGAAGATCCCGTGAAGGCCGCCCAGAGCAGGAAGATCGTGAGGATCGAGAGGATCGAGGCAAGGCGGCTTGGCACCACGGCACTTTCGTCACCGAAGGTCACCGTCTTGAGCGAGGCATAGTCACTGGACTTGCGCGTCAGAACCGTCTTCACGAGGATGTAGGAAGCGATAAAGATGAAGGCATAGAGGGCGAAGACGATCATGACGCCTGTTCCGTGCGGCCCATGATTTCCTCTTCCATGTCCCAGATCATGCTCAGGATCTCTTCGCGCCGCAGGGCGAAATCGGCATGTTTCTTGACCTGCCGCAAGTCGGTCTCGACCCCCATATCGGCAAAGGGCAGACGGTATTCGCGGTGGATGCGCCCCGGGCGCGGCGCCATGACCAGCAGGCGTTCGCCAAGAAGAAGCGCCTCTTCGACCGAGTGGGTGATGAGGATGATGGTCTTGCCCGTCTCCTTCCAGAGCTTCAGAACGAGACTCTGCATCTTTTCGCGGGTCAGGGCATCGAGCGCGCCGAGCGGTTCGTCCATCAGGATGACGTCCGGATCATTGGCGAGGCAGCGCGCCAGCGCGACCCGCTGCTGCATCCCGCCGGAAAGCTCGTAGACCGACTTTTCCTTGAAGTCGCGCAGGCCGACGACATCGAGCAGATGATCGACGGTCGCACCGTATTCCCGCTCCCGCCTGCCCGCCATCCGGGGACCGAAGCTCACATTTTCGCGCACGTTCATCCATTCGAACAATGCGCCCTGCTGGAACACCATGCCGCGCTCGGCATCCGGTCCCGTCACGCGATGACCGTTCAGCATGATGCGCCCGTCCGTCGGGGCAAGGAAACCGGCAACGATGTTGAGCAATGTCGTCTTTCCGCAGCCCGACGGCCCGAGGACCGAGAGCAATTCGCCTTGCGCGAGCTCCAGCGAGACATCCTTGAGCGCCTGCACCGAACTGCCATTGGGCAGATCGAAGCGCATGGAGAGGTTTTCGATCGAAAGTCCGGTCATGTCCGTCCTGCTGTAATCGCCTGGAAAAGGCACCGCTCCTCGCTCCTTTGTCCACAGGCCCCGCCGCGACCAAGGGGAGGCACGGCGAGGATGCGAGTCCGGAGGAGCGGCGCGATCCTACATGCCTTCGGCAGCGGTGAGCGGACCAAGGTTCACGGTGTCCGCATAGCTCGGCAGGGCCGAGTCGATCGAGCCCGCATCGACGAAGACCTGCGCGACGCCCTGCATGAATTCCTGCGCACCGCCATCGAGCCATTTGGCCGAGAGCTGCTCCTCCACGCTCGGGAAGACGAAGGTGGACAGCGTCGCTTCGGTATCCTCTTCGGACATGCCGGCATCCTTGGCGATGACGGGCAGCATCTCGGCATGGTTCGCCTCGTCCGCCCACATCGCATTGGCATCCGCGGTCACCTTGAGGAACTTCGCCACGGTGTCGCTGTTTTCGGCGACCCAGGAAGCGGGTCCGGAGGTCACGTCGAAGACCAGGATGCCCAGCTCTTCCTTCTCCGCGCCGGTCAGCAGGACGTTGCCGAATTCCTTGGCCCGGCGCAGCGAGCCGCCCCAGCCGCAGAACATGTCGACCGAGCCCTGCGCGATCGCCGCGGCCCCGTCCGGCGGCGCCATGTCAACGATGTCGAGGCTCGCCACATCCACCCCGAAATGGGTCATCTGCTTGAGAAAGCCGTAATGCGCTGCTGTCCCCAGCGGCACGGCAACCTTCTTGCCCGCCAGTTCGTCGGTGCTGTCCTTGTCGATTTCCAGGGCTTCGGCCACGACGCAGTTGTCATTGTCCGAATAACTTACGGCCACGTCGAGGATCTGCAGATCCTGCCCCGCACTGGTCGCCACCACGAAGGGCGGAACGCCCTGGCTTACCGACATCTGCACGTCGCCCGAGGCCATCGCCGCCGACATCGCCGTGCCGGTGTCGAAGGACACCCAGTTCACGCTCATGCCCAGCGCCTCGTCATAGGTGCCCATCTGCTTGGCATATTCGAAAGGCATCGGCCATTCGAGGAAATAGCCCACCGTCAGCGTGCCATCCGTCGCCGCATGACCCTGCCCCGCACCGAGCAGCGCGAAACCCGCCGCCGTTCCCATCATAATCCGCTTCATCGTCATCACTTACACTCCCGTTGGCCCCCGACAATCGGGGCGCGTTGCGGCATTCCGGGCGATGAACCGCCTCTTTGTGCCGGATCGGCGCCGAGACCGGCGCACTGACCGTGATCGGAGCGGAAAAGCCCAGAGCGATCAACGGTTTTTCTGTGCAATGGCGCCAGATTCAGCGAGACGGTTGGCGATCTTCACGTATTCCGAATGCGGACAATCACCGGATCTTCGGCAGATTTCCTGCGATATGTGCCGCGTTTGACGCCATACGCGCCATAGCTGGTCTTATAGTCGCATTCCATCTGGCCCTAACCATTGCCTAGGAAAGGGGCTGATGTGATCCTGTCACGGCCAGAAGCTTGGCCCGGGGCCATCACAGTTATGGCCCGCCCTCATTCCAAAGGAGTTTCCCATGGACGGCACCTTTACCGAAAACGATCTGAGCCGCGTCGTGGCGGCCGACAAGGCCCATGTCTGGCACCATCTGAGCCAGCACAAACCCTACGAGACCTCCGACCCCCGCATCATCGTCGAGGGCAAGGGGATGAAAGTCTGGGACCAGCACGGCAAGGAGCATCTCGACGCGGTATCCGGCGGCGTCTGGACCGTGAATGTCGGCTATGGCCGCGAGAGCATCGCCAATGCCGTGCGCGACCAGCTCATCAAGCTCAACTATTTCGCAGGCTCGGCCGGGTCGATCCCGGGAGCGCTGTTCTCGGAAAAGCTGATCGAGAAGATGCCTGGGCTGACCCGGGTCTATTATACCAATTCGGGGTCAGAGGCGAACGAGAAGGCCTTCAAGATGGTCCGCCAGATCGCGCACAAGCGGTATGGCGGCAAGAAGCACAAGATCCTCTATCGCGAGCGCGACTATCACGGCACCACGATCGGCTGCCTGTCGGCCGGCGGTCAGGACGAGCGCAATGCGCAATACGGCCCCTTCGCGCCCGGTTTCGTGCGTGTCCCGCATTGCCTCGAATACCGCGCCGCCGATCAGGGTGCGCCGGTCGAGAATTACGGCGAATGGGCCGCGAACCAGATCGAGGAGGTGATCCTGCGCGAAGGGCCGGACACCGTGGGCGCGCTCTGTCTCGAGCCGGTGACGGCGGGCGGCGGCGTCATCACCCCGCCTGCGGGCTACTGGCAGCGGGTCGGCGAGATTTGCAGGAAATACGACATCCTGCTGCATATCGACGAGGTCGTCTGCGGCATGGGCCGCACCGGAACCTGGTTCGGCTACCAGCATTACGGCGTCGAGCCGGATTTCGTGACGATGGCCAAGGGTGTCGCCTCGGGCTATGCCGCCATCGCCTGCTGCGTGACCTCCGAGCGGGTCTTCGAGATGTTCAAATCCGACGCGAGTGATCCGCTCGATTATTTCCGCGACATCTCGACCTTCGGCGGCTGCACGGCAGGCCCGGCGGCGGCGCTCGAGAACCTGCGGATCATCGAGGATGAAAGCCTGCTCGAGAACACCACGAAAATGGGCGACTACATGCTCGATGAGCTGCACGCGATGATGGAGCGCCACGCGATCATCGGCGACGTGCGCGGCAAGGGCCTGTTCCTTGGAGCCGAACTGGTCAGCGACCGCGACAGCCGCACACCCGCGCCGGAAAAGATGGTCGGCGCGGTGGTGGCCGACTGCATGCAGCAAGGTGTCATCATCGGTGCGACCAACCGTTCGGTGCCGGGATACAACAACACCCTGTGTTTCTCGCCCGCGCTGATCGCCACGAAGGACGACATCGACCACATCCTGAGCTCCGTCGACGGAGCCCTCACCCGGGTCTTCGGCTAGCAGTCGTCTCTGCGCCCCGCGCCTCTCCGGAGGGCGGGGCGCACCCTGCCAGCCCGCACTCCCTTTTGCAGCGAAAGCCTACCGAATGTCCGATCCACAGCCCATCGGCGCACCCGTCGCGCTGTCGCTGCCCCGCCCGCGTCCGGACCGCATGCCGATGCAGGGCCGGTATGGCAGCGTTGTGCCCGCGACGCCCGATCACGCCGCGGACCTGCACGCTGCCTTCGTCGCCGATACCGGGAGCCGCGACTGGACCTACCTGCCCTACGGCCCCTTCGCGACTGAAACCGACTTCGCGGAATGGCTGACAGTGTCGTGCGCAGGCGAGGATCCGCTGTTTCATGCGATCTGCACTCCGGATGGAAAAGCCCTCGGGCTCGCCAGTTACCTGCGGATCGATCCGGCCAACGGCGTGATCGAGGTCGGTCACATCCACTATGCCCCCGCCCTGCAGCGCACGCCCCTCGCGACGGAGGCGATGGCCCTGATGATGAAGCGCGCCTTCGACGCGCTCGGATATCGGCGCTATGAATGGAAATGCGATGCGCTGAATGCGCCGTCGCGCCGTGCCGCCGAGCGGCTGGGCTTCACCTATGAGGGCACGTTCCGACAGGCCACGGTGGTCAAGGGACGCAACCGCGACACGGCCTGGTTCTCGGTGCTCGACAGCGAATGGCCCGACATCCGGGAGCGCTTCACCCAATGGCTCAACCCGGCGAATTTCGACGGATCGGGGCGGCAACTCTCCCGCCTGCGCTGACCCAAAAATTTTAAGAAAAATTTTTGCCAAGACTTTTTCTCAAAAGTCTTGTTCCCGGGCCGCGAGCGTGCACAACACCCCCGACGACGGACAGAAAAAAGGGCCGTCCTGGGACGACCCCTTTCAAGACGTCAGAGCGCTGACGCTCAGCCGTTCACGCTGTCCTTCAGAGCCTTCGCGATGGTCATCTTGACCACCTTGTCGGCCTCTTTCTTGAACTGCTCGCCGGTCGCGGGGTTGCGCACCATCCGCTCGGGACGCTCGCGGCAATAGATCTTGCCAACACCGGGAAGCGTCACTGCGCCGCCATCGGCCACTTCCTTGGTGATCAGGTTGCAGACTGCATCCAGTGCTGCGCCTGCCGCTTTCTTGTCACTGCCCATTTCTTCGGCCAGAGCTGCCACAAGCTGCGTCTTGGTCATCGGTTTCGCCATTTCATGGTCTCCTTCTCTGCCCATCTTCTAGGGCCTCATTCGGTCAACTAAACCGCATGTAGCAATCAAACACAACGGTTAGTGTATATTTGCAAGGGAAAAACGCGCATATAGCGTCACTTTACCCCCGGTCACAGGAAAGCTGTTTCATCAAAGCTACGCAGTTTGCGGCTGTGGATCCTTTCGAGCGGCATGTCGCGCAGCTGTTCCATCGCCCGGATGCCGATCATCAGGTGCCGCGCGACCTGTGTACGATAGAAATCGGAAGCCATACCGGGAAGCTTCAGCTCGCCATGCAGCGGCTTGTCGCTGACGCAGAGCAACGTGCCGTAGGGCACGCGGAAGCGGAAACCGTTGGCGGCGATGGTCGCGGATTCCATGTCGAGCGCCACGGCACGCGACTGCGAGAGCCGCTGCACCGGACCGCGCTTGTCGCGCAATTCCCAGTTGCGGTTGTCGACGCTCGCCACGGTGCCCGTGCGCATGATCCGCTTGAGGTCATAGCCTTCGAGCTGGGTTTCCTCCGCCACGGCACTTTCCAGTGCGATCTGGATCTCGGCCAGGGCCGGGATCGGCACCCAGACGGGCAGGTCGTCATCGAGCACCCGGTCCTCTCGCAAATAGGCATGGGCCAGCACGAAATCGCCCAGTGACTGCGAATTGCGCAGACCGGCGCAGTGTCCGACCATCAGCCAGGCATGCGGGCGCAGCACGGCGATATGGTCGGTCGCGGTCTTGGCGTTGCTCGGACCCACCCCGATATTGACGAGGGTGATCCCGGCACCACCGGCGCGCTTGAGGTGATAGGTCGGCATCTGCGGCATCTTCCCGGAGGAGACGATCTGCTGATCCGGGCCGGTGATCTCGGCATTGTCGGTGGAGACGAAGCTCGTATAGCCGCTGTCCGGGTCGGCCAGCATGGCGCGGGCGTAGGCCTCGAATTCGCTCACGTAGAACTGGTAGTTGGTGAACAGAACGTGGTTCTGGAAATGCTCGGGATCGGTCGCTGTATAATGTGCAAGCCGCGCCAGAGAATAGTCGACCCTCTGCGCGGTGAAGGGCGCCAGGGCCTCGGCCCCGTCGGGCGCGGGCTTGGCGAGGCCGTTGACGATGTCGTCATTGGTCGTCGCGAGATCCGGCACGTCGAAGACATCGCGCAGGGTGAAGTCGGCAGCGCCCTCCTGCGGGACGGTGACCCCGGCACGGTTCGCGACGGCAAAATGCACCGGTATCGGCGTGTTCGAAAGGCCAACCTGAACCGGAACGCCGTGATTGGCCAGCAGCAGGCCAATCTGCTGACGCAGGTATTTGCTGAAGAGGTCGGGCCGGGTCACGCTGGTCGCATGGGTGCCCGGCGCCGAGACGTGGCCGAAGCTGAGGCGGCTGTCGACCTTGGCGAAGGTGGTCGTGCTGATCCGCACCTCGGGATAGAAGGCCCGGTAGCGCACGCCGGGATGGCCCTCGATCATCGCCGTGTTGAAGGCATCGCACAGAAAGCCGACGGAGGTGTCGTAGAGTTGGCACAGACGTTCCACCGCCGCGGCGGCATCCTCGAACATTTCGGGCAAGGCTGCGTCCGGCGAGACGACCTCGAGACTGACTGACTGATCCTGCATCCGCCCCTCTATGCGTGGTTTTGCGGCAAGGTGACACCATCGCGCCAGAGGCGCAAGCGCGTGCGGCCCCCGAAGGCCCGCGATGGCGCTCACCCGCCAAGGGTGATCGGAACCCAGCGGTGAGTCGGGGTGCGGTCCGCAGCGAGCACGACCGGTGCACGGGCGAAATACGGTCGGCTCTGGCCATCCCCGTCGATTCGCCCCAGACTGCCCCGCAAACACGAAAAGGAGCCAGCGCATGTCCGTCACCCATCTCAAACCCAACATGGATCACTGGGCCGAGCGTGTCGACCTTGCCGCAGCCTTTCGCTGGACGGCGCGGCTCAACATGCATGAAGGCGTCGCGAACCACTTTTCCCTGTCGATCAACGATGACGGGACCCGGTTCCTGATGAACCCCAACCAGAAGCATTTCGCACGGATCAAAGCCTCCGACCTGATCCTGGTCGATGCCAACGATCCCGAGACGCTGTCAGGCCCCGATGCGCCCGACCCGACCGCCTGGGGGTTGCACGGGGGTCTCCACCGGCACTGTGCCCATGCGCGTTGCGCGATGCATGTGCATTCGATCCATGCCACGGTGCTCGCGTGCCTCGCCGATCCGGTGCTGCCACCGATCGACCAGAACTGCGCGACCTTCTACGACCGCATCGCCTATGACGACAGTTACGGCGGGCTGGCCTTCGAGGATGAGGGGGTGCGCTGCGCGCAGCTTTTCACCGACCCGAAGCAGAAGGTGCTGGTGATGGGAAATCACGGCGTGATGGTGATCGGCGACACCGTGGCCGAAACCTTCAACCGGCTCTATTACTTCGAGCGCGCCGCCGAAACCTATATCCGCGCGCTGCAGACCGGCCAGAAGCTGAAGGTGCTGAGCCACGAGGTCGCCGAGAAGACGGCGCGGGAACTCGAAGCCTATCCGGAGCAGGATGTCCGGCACCTCGCCGAACTCAAGGCGATCCTCGATGCGGAAGGGTCCGATTACGCCCACTGACCGGCGTTCTGGCACCCGGACATGCTGCCCGCAGATCGCCTTTGCGTCTGCGGGATGCCCTGCCGATGCGTCCGAGATCAGGCGCGCAGGCCGGTCTCGACCAGCATGCCGCGGCGCTTGGCCTCGTAGTAGTAGCCTTGGGAATACCATTTAACCGCGGTGTCGTAGCTGCCATTCGCCAGAAGCCAGGCACCACGCAGATATTTGACGGCGTATTTGAGATTAGTTTCGGCATCGAGCAGGTCCGGACCGGTGCCGCGGAAGCCCATGCCACGCGCGGTGGCGGGCAGGATCTGCATCAGACCGTAATAGGGACCGTTGCGCGCGCCGGGGCGGTGCGTGCTTTCGCGGATCACGACGCGGTGCACCAGCGGGCGAGGCACGTCGTAGAGATCGGCATATTCATTGATGAGCCTGCGCAATTCCCGCGTCTCGTTCGGGTAGAGAGGGGGTTCAAGCGGTGTCGAACGGGTCGAAACCGACGGAACGTTGCTGGTGGCGCAGGCGGCCAGCGACATCAGGAGCGTGCCCAGAACGGCACGGCGGGAAATCGAGTTCATGGCAGCTCCACTGGTGACCTCCGGTTTTGTCTACACACTTGCGTGTTTCCTGCCACGCGCCGGATTTTTTATGAGCCATTCTTTGCCAATTGCGGCTTCGCCGACCAGGGGCGCTGCCCCCGGACCCCCGGGATATTTCGGACCCGGAGAAGAGGGGCGCCCGCCGATGACCGCATTCCGCGCGGGACGGCAGGGGCCGCGTGAGGTAGTCGATATGTCTGGCGTCAAAGGAGAATTCTGCACTGCAGCGACGGACGAGTTTTGCTTGCGGCGCGGTGGTGGCAACGGCCTTGCAGGTCCGTCGCGGGCGAGTGGAATGGCGATACGTCTGCGGGTGGCGCGGAGGCGCGAGCCCGGTATTTTCGCTCCGGAAGGGCCGTGAGCGGAGGTCGTTTCGCGGATACGACGGCGAATCACCCGGCCGGTCCGCGCTCGGTGCATACGCGTCGAGGCAGTTGCCGTTTCGGGGTGCGGCGATCCAAGGCTTGCAGAATCCGCGCGCTCCCCTCATTTTCGAGCCCATGACAAATACATTGCTCTCTCTGGGTCACGGCTATTCCGCCCGCGCCCTCGCGCGTCTCCTCTTGCCTCAGGGCTGGCGCATCCTCGGGACCACCAGAAGCGCCGAAAAGGCCGGCGCGTTGAGAGAGACCGGAATAGAGCCGGTGATGTGGGAAGAGGCGGCTGTGCGCGACGCGCTGGCACAGTCCACGCATCTGCTGGTTTCCGCCGGTCCCGATGAGGAAGGCGATCCGAGCCTGCGTCTCATCGGGGAGGCCATCGCGGCCCGTGCACCCGAGCTCTACTGGGCCGGATATCTTTCGACCACAGGCGTCTACGGCGACCATCACGGCGCCTGGGTGGACGAGACGACGCCGCTGACCCCCGGCACGGAGCGGGGCGAGCAGCGGGTCGAGGCCGAGGCGGCCTGGGGCGCCATTGCGGGGCTGCCGCTGCACGTCTTCCGGCTTGCCGGGATCTACGGACCGGGGCGTGGCCCTTTCGAGAAGGTGCGCACCGGCAAGGCGCGCCAGATCATCAAGCGCGGACAGGTGTTCAGCCGCATCCATGTCGAGGACATCGCGCAGGTGCTGGCCGCCTCGATCGAGCGGCCCAATCCCGGCGCGGTCTACAATGTCTGCGACGACGACCCCGCGCCGCCGCAGGATGTGATCGCATATGCCGCCGAGCTGCTCGATCTGCCCGAGCCGCCCAAGGTCGAGTTCAGAAAGGCCGAGATGTCGGAGATGGCGCGCAGCTTCTATGCCGAGAGCAAGCGCGTGTCGAACGAGCGCATCAAGAACGAGCTCGGCGTGGAGCTTTACTATCCCGACTACAAGGCTGGCCTCGCAGCATTGCTGGAGACCGAGAGCGCCTGAGGCGCTCTCAGGCCCGCTTGCCCATCTGAGCGACGCCGAGCGTGTCGAGCACCTTCGCCTCGATATCCGCGGCGCTGAGCCCGGCGACCTCGTACATGTCCGCGGGGCTCGCCTGATCAATGAAGATATCAGGCAGCACCATGGAGCGGTATTTGAGGCCGGTATCGAAGACGCCCTCTTCTGCCAGCAACTGTGCGACATGGCTGCCGAAACCGCCGATGGCGCCTTCCTCGATCGTGATCAGCGCCTCGTGGTCCAGGGCGAGCTGCAGGATCAGCTCGCGGTCGAGGGGTTTGGAAAAGCGCGCATCGGCGATCGTGGGCGTGATGCCCCGCGCGGAGAGCGCTTCGGAGGCCCGGCGGACTTCGCCGAGGCGCGTGCCGAAGGACAGGATCGCGACGCGAGAGCCCTGCTGGATCATCCGGCCCTTGCCGATTTCGAGGATCTCGCCGCGTTCGGGCATCTCGACGCCCTCGCCTTCGCCGCGGGGATAGCGAAAGGCGATGGGCCCGGAATCATGCGCCGCCGCGGTGGCGATCATGTGCTTGAGCTCGGCTTCATCCGACGCGGCCATCACCGTGAAACCCGGCAGGTTCGACAAAAAGGCGATGTCGTAGCTGCCCGCATGTGTCGCGCCATCCGCGCCGACGAGGCCCGCGCGGTCGATAGCGAAACGCACCGGCAGGCGCTGGATCGCCACGTCATGCACCACCTGATCATACCCACGCTGCAGGAAGGTCGAGTAGAGCGTGCAGAAGGGACGCATCCCCCCCGCCGCGAGGCCTGCCGAGAAGGTCACGCCATGCTGTTCGGCGATCCCTACGTCGAAGCAGCGGCTCGGGAAGCGTTCGGCAAAGAGGTTGAGCCCGGTACCGTCCGGCATGGCGGCCGTCACGGCACAGATGCGCGGATCATCGGCGGCGAGCTCGACCAGCGTCTTGCCGAAGACCGAAGTGTAGGAGGGCGCGTTCGAGGCCGATTTCTTCTGCTCGCCCGTCAGGACGTTGAACTTGGCGGTGGCGTGGCCCTTGTCGAGCGCCTCTTCGGCGGGGGCGTAACCCTTGCCCTTTTTCGTGAGCACATGTATCAGGATCGGACCGGTGGCGCGGGCCTTGACGGTGCGCAGCACGGGCAGCAGCTGGTCGAGATCGTGCCCGTCGATGGGACCGAGATAGGAAAAGCCCAGCTCCTCGAACAGGGTGCCCCCGATCGCCATGCCCTTGATCATCTCCTTGGCGCGCTTTGCACCTTCGCGGAAAGGTCCGGGCAGGAAGCTGACGGCGCCCTTGGCGGCGTCCTTGAGATCATGGAACGGCGCCTCGGTATAAAGCCGGGACAGGTACGAGGACATCGCGCCGACGGGCGGGGCGATGGACATCTCGTTGTCGTTGAGGATTACGATGAGGCGTTTTTTCAGATGCCCTGCATTGTTCATCGCCTCGTAGGCCATACCGGCCGACATCGCGCCGTCACCGATCACCGCGATCGCATCGCCATGCCCTGTCTCGCTCGCGCCACCCAGATCACGGGCCACGGCAAAGCCGAGCGCCGCGCTGATCGAGGTCGAGGAATGCGCCGCCCCGAACGGATCGTAGGGCGATTCAGACCGCTTGGTGAACCCGCTGAGGCCGTCCTTCATCCGCAGGGTGCGGATGCGGTCGCGCCGTCCGGTGAGGATCTTGTGCGGATAACACTGGTGACTCACATCCCAGATGATCTTGTCCCGCGGCGCGTCGAAGATCGCGTGCAAGGCCACCGTCAGTTCGACGACGCCCAGACCCGCACCCAGATGGCCGCCGGTTTCCGACACGGCCGAGATGGTCTCGGCCCGCAGCTCGTCCGCCAGACGTCGCAGATCGCCATCCGACAGGTGCGTCATGTCGGCGGGGGAGCGGATCTTGTCCAGCAGCGGGGTCTTTGGATGCGACGACATGGCGTCTCCTTCTTGCGGCGATCTGCCTGCTCAGTTCTGGCGGCAGATAACGAACCGCGCCGCCTGCTTCAAGTTTTCCGCCCCGTCGGCATAAACAGATAGTGCGTCACAGGCGGTGTCCACAAGTTCGGCGGCACGTTTCTGCGCACCCTCAACCCCGAGGAGCGAAACGAAGGTGGCCTTGCCCGCCGCAGCGTCCTTGCCGACGGCCTTGCCCACCGTCGCGGCATCCCCAGTCACGTCGAGCACATCGTCGGCGATCTGAAAGGCCAGCCCTAGCGCCTGCGCATAGGTCCGCAGCGGCGTCGTGTCCGCCTGCACGAGGCGCGCACCGGCCTCGGCCGCCCAGACGATCAGCGCGCCGGTCTTGCCCTGCTGCAGGGCGGTGATTTCCGGCAGGGTGAGCGGGCTTGCGGCGGATTCCGCGGCGATGTCGAGCGCCTGACCCAGCACCATGCCCTGCGCGCCGGAGGCCCTGGCGAGGCTCAGCGCCAGATCGGCGCGCACCTCTGCGGAGCCGACCTCGGGGCGCGCGACGAGCTCGAATCCCAGAGCCTGAAGTGCATCGCCAACCAGAAGCGCCGTGCCTTCGTCCCATTTCACATGCACCGTCGGCTGGCCGCGCCGCAGCGCATCGTCGTCCATGCATGGCAGATCGTCATGCACGAGGCTGTAGGCATGGATCGCCTCGATCGCGAGGGCGGGCCAGAGCGCGCGGGTCGGCTCGACACCATGCAGGCGTGCGGATTCGAGCACCAGATAGCCGCGCAGACGCTTTCCGCCATGGGTGGCGTAGGCCATGCCCTGCACGACCGGCAGGTCGGGATAGCCGGTGAAAATTGCGTCAAAACCGGTCTGGATCGTGGCCCCGGCGGTGCTCAGATCGTCCTTGAACAAGGGTCAGAGACCTTCCACCGGCGTCACGCCCTTGGGATTGCCGTCGCCGTCGAGCGTGATGGCGGCCACCTTCTCCTCGGCTTCCTTGAGCTTCGCCTCGCAACGCTTCTTGAGCGCCGCGCCGCGTTCATAGAGCGTGATCGATTCGTCGAGCGCCACATCGCCGCGTTCCAGCTGTCCGACAACCTGCTCGAGCTCGGCCATTGCCTGCTCGAAACTCATCTCTTCCACCGGGGTCTGGCTCATTTCGCTGCCTCCAACAATTCCTCGACATGGGCCTTTGCGGCCACGCTCAGCGCCTCAAGATCATAGCCGCCTTCGAGTGTCGAGACCACGCGCCCGTCGCACAGTTCCGCCGCCAGCTTGCAGAGTTCGGCCGTGAGCCAGCGGAAATCGCCCGTGCTCCAGTTGAGCTGCGCCAGAGGATCGTCCTGATGCGCATCAAAGCCGGCCGAGAGGATGATAAGCTCCGGCTTGAAGTCGCGCAGACGCGGAAAGACGCGGGTTTCATAGACCAGCCGCATGTCGGCGCCGGTGCTTTCGGGGGGCAGCGGCAGGTTCAGCACGTTGTGATGCGCGCCCTGCTCCTCGGGGCGGCCGGTGCCGGGCCAGAGCGGCATCTGCTGGCTGGTTATGGTCAGTGCGCGCGGCTCGTCCCAGAGCAGATCCTGCGTGCCGTTGCCGTGATGCACGTCGAAATCCACCACCGCGACGCGGGCCAGCCCGTGATGATCCAGCGCATGTTTCGCGGCGAGCGCCGCATTGCCGAACAGGCAGAACCCCATCGCCGTGGCGCGTTCGGCATGGTGGCCGGGCGGGCGGATGGCGCAGAAGGCATTCTTCGCCTCGCCGCCGATCACCATGTCCACGGCCCGGATCACCGCCCCCGCACCGCGCAGGGCGGCGTTCATCGAGCCGGGCGAGAGCCAGGTGTCGCCGTCGATCTGGTGCAGTCGGCGGTCCGGCAGGCTGGAGCGCAGACGGTCGATATAGTGCTGCGGATGGATGCGCAGCAGGTCGTCATCGCTCGCCAGCGGGGCCGTCACCCGGTTCAGCGGCAGCGATGCCAGTGCGTGCAGCACATGTTCGAGCCGCGCCACCCGTTCGGGATGTCCGTCCGGGGTAACATGCGTCAGGCAATCGGCGTGGGTGATCAGTGCAGTCATGGTGTCCAGTCTCAGGTCTGTCGGTCAGGCGGGCGTGTCCGGCAGCAAATCGCGAAAGGCAGCGGGGAGCAACCCCTGCCCCCGGATCATTCGCGCAAGGTCAGTCGGGCGCCAGCATGTATCCCGACCCGCGCACCGTCTGGAGGTACCGGGGCTGCTTCGGATCGCTCTCGATCTTGCGCCGCAGCCGGGTGATCTGCACGTCGACGGCCCGCTCCTGGCTCTGGCCACGATCGCGGCCCAGATCCTCGACGAGGCTGGTCCGGCTCACCGCCTCGCCGGGTTTGGCGGCAAAGATCTTCATGAGCTGGCTTTCGGTTGCGGTCAGCCGCACCAGATCATCGCCCCGCCACATCTCTCCACGTTCGATGTCATAGCGGATCGGCCCCAGCGTCAGCAGCTTGGGCGCCGCCTCCTTGTGCGCGACCTCGGGCATCCGGCGCAGGATCGCGTTGATCCGCAGCAGCAATTCCTTGGGCTCGAACGGCTTGGCGAGATAATCATCCGCCCCCGCCTCGAGACCCGCGATCCGGTCCACCGTTTCGGATTTCGCGGTCAGCAGCAGGATCGGCGTGTCGGACGTCTCGCGGATGGAGCGGGTCAGGCTCACGCCATCCTCGCCCGGCATCATCACGTCGAGAACGATCAGGTCGAAATCGAGCCCCAGCAGGATACGCCGCGCATGGCCCGCATCACGCGCCGCAGTCACCAGAAAGCCATGCCGCATCAGGAACTTCTGCAAAAGTCCACGGATACGTTCATCGTCGTCGACGATCAGGAGATGCGCGTCCGGATCGCTCATCCCCGACCCTCCCGCAGCGCCCTGTACTGCCGCCGCATCTCGGTATCCATCATCGCCTCCAGAACCCTGCGGAACCCGGCCACTGCCTCGGGACCCGCCTGCCGATAGGCCGACCGCATGCGCGAGCGCTGCGCATCCGAAAGCCGCTGTTCCAGCCCCTGCCCGGCTTCGGTCAGGAACAGGTGCCGTTCGCGCTTGTCCATCCGGCCCACCCGGCTTTCGACCAGGCCATCCTCGATCAGCGTGCGCAGCACCCGGTTCAACGATTGCTTGGTCACGCCCAGAATGGCCAGCAAATTGTTCACTGTCGTGCCCGGTGCGCAATGGATGAAGTGCATCGCGCGGTGATGCGCGCGCCCGTAGGACATCTCCTGCAGGATCAGATCAGGGTCGGCGGTGAATCCGCGATAGGCAAAGAACATCGCCTCGATGCCCTGTCGCAGCTGTTCGTCCGTCAGAAAAAGAAGCGTCTCGCCCCCATGTGTCTGCGTGCTCTGCGCCTCTGCCATGGCCATCCCCGGTCCGAAATTCAAAATCTGGGCGTTTCGTGTTTGCGGCACTTTAAGTCAGCCTTGTTGACATTCCAACCCCACAATGGTAGCGAATCGCAGTTTTGACGCAACAATATGTCCAAACCGGACATATCAAGCGCAACAAATGCAAAATTGCGAGCAAGGAGAGAGCGCAATGACCGGGGCTTATGACGACCGCGACGGCAAGATCTGGATGGATGGAGCGCTGGTGGACTGGCGTTCGGCTCAGGTGCATGTGCTGACGCACGGGCTGCATTATGCAAGCTCAGTGTTCGAGGGCGAGCGCTGCTATAACGGCAAGATCTTCAAATCGCGCGCGCATTCCGAACGTCTGCACTTTTCCGCGAGCTGTCTCGATTTCGAGATCCCCTATTCGGTGGACGAGATCGAGGCCGCGAAGACCGCCGTGCTCGAAGCCAATGGATTTACAGATGCCTATGTCCGCGCGGTGGCCTGGCGCGGCGCGGGCGAGGATATGGGCGTGTCGTCATCGCGCAACCCGGTGCGGCTCGCCATCGCGGCCTGGGCCTGGGGCAACTATTACGGCGACGCCAAGATGAAGGGCGCGAAGCTCGACATCTCGAAATGGAAGCGGCCCTCGCCCGAGACCATCCCGGTCCACGCCAAGGCGGCCGGCCTCTACATGATCTGCACCACATCAAAACATGCGGCCGAGGCCAAGGGCTGTTCGGATTCGCTTTTCATGGATTACCGCGGCTATGTGGCCGAGGCGACCGGCGCCAACATCTTCTTCGTGAAGGATGGCGAGGTGCACACGCCCCTGCCAGACTGTTTCCTGAACGGCCTCACCCGGCAGACCGTGATCGAGATGCTGAAGGAGCGCAACATCGCGGTTCACGAGCGTCACATCATGCCCGAAGAGATGGAAGGCTTCGAGCAGTGCTGGCTGACCGGCACCGCTGCCGAAGTCACTCCGGTGGGCCAGATCGGCGACTACACCTTCGAAGTCGGCGCCATGACGCGCGAAATCTCCGAAGCCTATGAAAAGATGGTGCGCAGCTGATCCAGTGCTTTTCCCGTCAATGACGTAAAGAAGGGCGAAGGTAACTTCGCCCTTCTGAATTTAGGGCCATCCGGACTGAGAAGGAGTAAAGCGTCAGGTGAGCGCGCGCAGCATGGTCGTGTTGCTCTGGATCACGGTGTTCAGCTCGACGATCTTGGCCAGCCGCGTCTCTATCTCGTCCTGGCAGGCATCGAGCTGATCGACGATCCCGCCAAGGGAATCGCCCGAGCCCGAGAGGGTCGCGCTTTCGATCTTGCACATCATCCGGGTGGAGCTCAGGCCGGTCACGTATCGCTTCATGTCCAGAACGCTGCGCGACAAGCGTGTCGCCTCGACCTCGACGATATGCAGGGCAGAGGCGGCCTCGCGCTTGTAATGCGCCGCCTGCTCCGCAAGAATTCCGTTCTCGGCTGCGATGTTCACCTCGTTCGTGATGTTTCCGCTCTGCTTGCCGAATTTCTGGATGGTTTCGCGCTGCAGTTCGGAGAGGAATGCGAGGAACTGGCCGTTGAGAATGGCATTGCGAATCCGGGCAAAGGTGCTTTCGGGGCCCTCGACGAAGGTGCGCACCCACGTCGCCATCTCGTCCAGCATCGAGCCGTAATTGACCGAAATCGCGGAGATCGGGCCGCCGGCGTTTTCCAGTCGGGACGCCAGAATGCGCATGTTCATCGGCACGGTGCGGATCGCCTTGAAGGCGACGGTCATCTCGACCGTCTCGCTTTGCACGGAGTTGATCGCCTCGGCCATCATCTGGAAGCGTTTCGGCACCTGCTCCTGAACAAGATCCAGACGGCGCGTGCGTTCGTTTACCTCGGTCGCGAGCGTGTAGCCCTGAAAGACCTGATAGGATTCATATCCCATCACCTTGAGCCGCCGCAGCATTTCCTGCGCCGATTCCTCGGGTTTCATCCCCTTCGCTTCGGCCGCGCAGAGGTCGGCGTATAGCGGCTTGATCTTTTCCAGCATCGGGCTCGTCGGTTTGATGCGCACGGAGATATATCCGTCGCTGGTGGGCGCGGCGACTGCATAGACCCAGTAGTATCGCCCATCCTTTGCCCGGTTCTTGACATAAGCGCCGACCGGCTTGTCCGCCTTCAGCATTTCCCACATCAGGTAGAACATCGCCTTGGGCATGTCGGGATGGCGCACGAGCTTGTGCGGAGTACCGATCAGGTCGCTCCATTCATAGCCGGAAATCCGCTGGAACAGGCCGTTAGAAGACTGAATGACACCGCGCTTGTCGGTGCGGGAAAAGAAAATCTCCTTGATGTCGAAAGGCACCTCTCCCGAGATCGTGCGGGCCTGGGTCACAAGCGTCGGGTCCATCTGTGTCATGCGGGCGGCTTTCCATGCGTTGAGGTAACGTCCCCGCGACCTTGCCCAGATCTCGTTGCCAAAACGTGAATACGGCCCCGGGTTTTGCCCGGAGCCGCAAAATTTCAGCTTGATGGCGGGTCTCGTTCAGCCCGGGCTCATGCCGCGCAGTCTCTCCGAACGGCGGCGCAGAATTTCGACCACGGTCAGCAGGCAGATAGAGACGACGACGAGAATCGTCGCAACGGCGAGGATCGTCGGACTGATCTGCTCGCGCAGGCCGATGAACATCTGCCAGGGCAATGTCTGCTGGGTTGCGGAGCCGACGAAGAGCACGACAACCACCTCGTCGAACGAGGTGATGAAGGCGAAGAGCCCACCCGAGATCACTCCCGGCAGGATCAGCGGCATCTGCACGCGAAAGAAGGTCGTGACCGGGTTGGCCCCCATATTCGCGGCAGCCCGCGTGAGCGAGCGGTCAAAGCCCACCAGCGTCGCGGTGACGGTGATGATCACAAAGGGGATGCCCAGCGCAGCATGCGCGAGGACCACGCCGAGATAAGTCCCCTGCAGACCGATGCGCGAGTAGAAGAAATACATCCCGGCAGCGGAGATGATCAGCGGAACGATCATCGGAGAGATCAGGATCGCCATGATCGCCCTGCGGAACGGCACATGCGGCTGGCTGAGACCGATGGCCGCCAGCGTCCCGAAGCTTACCGACAGGATGGTCGCGGCCGGTGCGATCATCAGCGAATTCTTCAGCGCCGACTGCCATTCGTTCGAATTGAAGAAGTTGCGGTAGTGGCGCAGGCTGTAGCCCGCGGGATCGAAGCGCAGCATTTCGGGCGTGAAGGTGAAGAAGTTCTCGGCATTGAAGCTGAGCGGCATGACCACGAGGATCGGCGTGATCAGGAAGACAAAGATCGCGCCGCAGATTACGCGGAAACTGTAGTGCCAGAGCACCTGTCCGCCGGTGAGGTAGGGCGGCAGCTTCGCCCGGTAGCGTCCTTCGCCGATCCAGTAGACGAACCAGCTGAAGAACCAGCCGAAGAGCCCGCCGATCACGAGCCCCGGAAGGCCACTAACCGCGTAGCCCGCGAGCAGGAACAGCGCAATGATGCCGTATTTGAACATCCGTTCCTGATCGTGGCCCAGCACCTCGATCGCGAGATAGGCGAGACCGGCCAGAAGCAGGGCGCCGATCACGATCCCGAGCAAACCCGAACCCTGCGCGGTGCCGATAAACAGCCCGGCAAAGGCACCTGCAGCGCCGACGACCGGCAAGGTGAAGGAGAGCGGCTTTTTACGGATCTCCGTGAGAATGATGTCAGCCATGTCCGTTACCCCAGCTTCACGTTGTCGATGCCGACAATCTTGTCATAGGCGTAGTAGAGTCCCAGAACGACTGCCAGAAGGATGGTGCCCAAAGCCGCCGCGAGGCCCCAGTTGAGCGAGCTCGAAATGTGATAGGCGATCCGGTTCGAGATGAACGTCCCGGTGGTCCCGCCGACGATCTCGGGCGTGATGTAGTATCCGATCGACAGGATGAAGACGAGGATTGAGCCCGCACCGATGCCCGGAACCGATTGCGGGAAGTAGACCCGCCAGAAGGCCGTCCAGTTGGTCGCGCCCAGAGACTTGGCCGCTCGCAGGTAACTTGGCGGGATGGTCTGCATCACCGAATAGAGCGGCAGGATCATGAAAGGCAGCAGGATGTGGGTCATCGCCACGATCGTCCCGAACTGGTTGTTGATCATCACCAATCGGTCGGCATCATTGACCAGCCCCAGCCAGACAAGGACATCGTTTATCACCCCCTGCTGTTGCAGCATCACCTTCCAGGCCGAGGTTCGGACCAGAAGCGAGGTCCAGAATGGCAGCAGCACGAGGATCATGAGCAGGTTCGCGGTGCGCATCGGCAGGTTCGCCAGAAGCCAGGCGATCGGGTAGCCCAGCAAGATGCAGCTGCCGGTGATCATGAGCGACATGAACATCGTCCGCTTGAACAGCAGGCCGTAGATGCGCTGATCCTCGTCGCGCAATTCCGGGCCGTCCGGGGTTTTCTGCATATCGACGGCGTTCAGGAAATAACCATTGGTGAATTCCGGGCTGTACATCTTGATCGTTTCCCAGACGTCATGATTGAGCCAATCGTCGTCGACACCTTCCATGCCTTCCTTGAAGGTTACGGATTCGAAGTCGCCCACAGCGGCGTCGGCCGTCTTCAGCATCGCGGCCTGCGGACCGTTGTACCCGGAGACATCCGCCTCCATCAGATCCTCGTAAAGCGCGGTGTGGACCAGAACCCAGGGTTCTTCTTCTGTCGGGCTGTCCTCGTCCTCGACCTGAGTGTATTCTGCAAAGGCGGAATAGGTTTCGGCGGTACGCGGCAGCAGCTCCTCGATGCCGTCTGCCAGCTCGAATTCCGGCATGTCGTCGCCGCTATCCTCGCTCCAGGCCTGCATTTTGGAGAGCCATTCCGGATCGCCCATGAGTTCGGCCCAGGGCATCGCCTCGTCCCAGTTGGGATCGAGATCGTCGAACTGGTCGAAATAGACATCGCCGATATCGTCGAGACTGCGTCCCGACTGGCGGAACAGCGAGGACATGCCCGTCATCTCGTAGTTCAGACGCGAGCCGAGCCGGGTGTGCAGCTTGCGTTCGGAAGCCAAAAACAGATCGTAATAGAGGCCTTCGTAGACATCCTCTTCGGGCAGCTCGCCGGTCGTGCCGTCCCAGTCGGCCAGCCTTTCGGTGGTGCGCGGCAGGGTCTCGGACACGATGCCGTTCTGCACCGAGCGGAACAGCATGTCGGCGATCGGTGCGATGAAGGTTAGCAGCACGAAGATCAGCAGCGGCGCGATCAGCATGAGCGCCCGGATTTTCTGGAGGCGCAGCGCGCGGTTCAGGCTTTCCTTGAGCGGTCGGCCATCCGCTGCCACCATCGGGCCCGGCTTTTCAGCGGCCTTGGCGGCGGCGTCCTTCTTCTGCCCGGGGGCGGCTCCGGCTGTTGCGTCGGTCATGTCATACCCCCTCGACGAGAATGATTGTGCTTATGGCAGTGCTGCGACGTATATCCGCGACGGCCTGGTAGGCGGAGTCGTTATAGGCGCGCTTGGCGGACTCGAAATCAGGAAATTCAATGATGACATGACGCTCCTGCGTCTCGCCCTCGGGGGTCTCGGAAGCGCCACCGCGAACGATGAAGCGGCCGCCGAAGCTTTCGAATATCGGCGTATCCCGCCGGACATATTCCTTGTAGGCCTCGGGATCGTTTACCGTGACATGGCCGATGATATAGCCTTTGGGCATAGCCCGTCCCCCGTCTTTCTTATGGTCCGGCGGCCCCGGATCAGGGCCGCCGGAAATATTGTGCGAGGTGGCGGGCCGCAGCCCGCCGCCACCGTCCTTACTGTGCCAACCAGGACTGGAACTTCGCGTCGATATCGTCGCGATAGTCAGCCCAGAAGCTGTAGTTGTAAATGAACGTGTTCTCGGCATTTGCCGGATCGGTCGGCATGTGCTGCTTCATTTCTTCGGGAACTAGCGGCGCCGAGGAGGCACGTGCCGGACCGTAAGCGATGTAGTTGGCCTGATCGGCAAGACGCGTGGTGTCGGTCGCGTACTTCACGAAGTCCTTGACGCGCGCCAGACGGTCTTCGGGCAGACCGGTCGGGATGATCCAGCCGTCAAGGTCGAAAACCTGCGCGTCCCACATCATGGCGACGGGCTGGTTCTGCTCGACGATGACCGAATAAAGGCGACCGTTATAGGTGGAGCCCATGAAGACTTCGCCATCCGCCAGCAGCTGGGGCGTGTCCGCACCGGCTGACCACCAGATCACGTCGTCCTTGATCGTGTCGAGCTTGGCCAGAGCCTGGTCCTGACCTTCGTCCGTTTCCAGAACGTCGTAGACTTCGTCCTTGGCAACGCCGTCACAGAGCAGCGCCCATTCCATGTTGTTGATGGGACGCTTTTCCAGCGCGCGCTTGCCGGGATATTTCTCCACGTCGAACACGTCGCAGATCTGGCTCGGAGGCTCGACGCCTTCGGGAACCATGTCGGTGCGATAGCCGAATGTGGTCGAATAGACGATCTGCGGGATATAGCAGTCGGACACGATCAGATCGCCGAAGTCATCCTCGGCAGAGGAGCCGTCATCGCCTTCGGCGAGCAGTTCTTCGGGATCGTATTCCATCGCCAGACCTTCGTCACACAGACGGATGGCGTCTGCTGCAACGACGTCGACGAGATCCCAGGTGATGTTGCCGGCTTCGTTCATCGCGCGCAGCTTGGCCACGGCCTCGTTCGAGCTTTCGTCCCAGGTCACGGAGACCTCGGGGTGCATCTCGACATAGGGCTCCGAATAGGCCTTCTGCTGGCTGTTCTGATAGGCGCCGCCCCAGCTGACGATCGTCATGCTGTCTGCCATTTCCTCCTGCGCGAATGCGCCGCTGGCGGCAACGGTCAGAGCCGAGGTCGCCAAAAGAGTCTTTCTGAAATTCATTGCAGTCTCCCTACACTGCCCGTCTGCAGTTAGGGGTCCGGGTGACGGGCACACACGGCCGGACCCTCGTTATTCACCGTGCCGCAACACCCGAGAGGGCGCAGCAGCGCGATAAGCGGTGAAATCTATGTCGCATCCAGAGCGCGGCAATCTTCCGGCAACCAGCCGATCTTGATCTTGTCACCCGGGCTCAGCCGGATCTGATCGGCACGGTTGCGCGTCTTGACCACGAAATTGTCTATGCCTGCCACCTTCAGCCGGGTGCGGAAAACGTCGCCCATGTAAACGAATTCCAGAACCTCGGCCTCGAGCGTGTGCGCATCGGGCCCGAGCTGGGGATTGAATTCGACACGTTCGGGGCGGATCGACACGCGGGTCTTGTCCCCGACCTTGGAAACGTTGACCGGCAGCGCGTCGATGACGTCACCGCTATGCAGGCGGACCGTGCAACGGTCGCCGCGCATCTCCTGAACGGTACCGTCGAGCGCGTTGTTCTCGCCGATGAACTGGGCGACAAAGCTGTTCTGCGGCTTTTCATACAATTCGTCGGGCGCCGCGAGCTGCTGGATCCGGCCGTCATCGAAGACGGCGACCCGGTCCGACATGGTCAGTGCTTCGGTCTGGTCGTGGGTCACGTAGACCACGGTGATCCCAAGATCATGCGCAAGGTTGGTGATCTCGAACTGCAATGTCTCGCGCAGCTGCTTGTCGAGCGCGCCGAGCGGCTCGTCCATCAGCACGAGCTCCGGTTCGAAGACCAGCGCGCGGGCCAGGGCGATCCGCTGCTGCTGACCGCCGGAAAGCTGGGTCGGACGACGACCGGCAAAGGCCCCCATCTGCACCATGTCGAGTGCGCGCTTGACCTTCACCTCGCGGTCGGATTTGCCCATCTTGCGCACTTCCAGCGGGAAGGACAGGTTTTCAGCCACGGTCATGTGCGGGAAAAGCGCGTAATTCTGGAAGACCATCCCGATGCCGCGCTTGTGGGGCGAAATGTCGTTGATGGACACACCGTCCAGCTTGATCGCGCCGTGGGTCGCTGTCTCGAACCCTGCGAGCATCATGAGGCAGGTGGTCTTGCCCGATCCGGACGGTCCGAGCATGGTCAGGAACTCGCCCTTGGGCATGCTCAGGTTGAGATCCTTGACGACAAGAGTTTCGCCGTCATAGCTTTTTTGAACGCGTTCGAAGGCAACGAACGCGTCTTGTTCTGCCATATCTGTCAAAGACTGGCTCCCTGTTTGTTCCGCGGATTTGGCTCCGCTGTCATGGGAATGACTAAACCCCGTGACACGCCTCGTTGCAACTGCCTTGCGAAATTTCTGACTACATTCAGTGCACAACAGGTCATTTGATCAGATTTTTGGCATCTTGCAGCCAAATCGGCCAGTTCAAAAGGAAAATAGGGCCGTTCGGACTGCGTCCCCGGCTATAGTTCCACAGGGCTCTTAAATGCTCCGCCACGTACCTGAAGTAGAATCATGGCAGGGATACGGTGTTCATCCTGCGAGGTTGTGCACAACTCGCAAGGGACTTGTCCTGAACCGGCCATTCCTTGCCAAGAAAATAAGCGACTTGCTCACAAGCGTCAGGACCATGTCGTTTTTCGTAGGGCCAAGTTGTACACCTTCAGGCAGGAAGGGCTCATGCGCATCGCAGTTTCTCAAGGATGACCCATGCTCAACCACCGTTTCGACAAAGACCTTCCCTTCAGCGAGGGCGAGTACAAACGCCGACTGGCCAAGACCCGCGCCGCGATGGATCGCGCGGGGATCGACGTGATGTGGGTCACCGATCCATCGAACATGGCCTGGCTCACCGGCTATGACGGCTGGTCGTTCTACGTGCATCAGGGTGTGCTGGTGCTGCCGGATGCCGATCCGGTCTGGTGGGGCCGCAATCAGGACAGCAACGGCGCGATCCGCACCGTCTGGATGGGAGATGACCGCTGCATCGGCTATGCCGACAACTACGTGCAGTCGACCGAACGCCACCCGATGCAGGATCTTGCCCAGCGCCTGATCGGCATGGGTCTCGACAAGCTGCGCATCGGGGTCGAGCTCGACAATTACTACTTCTCGGCCAAGGCCTACATGACCCTCTCAGCCGAACTGCCCAATGCCACGCTGATCGACGCAACCGCGCTCGTGAACTGGCAGCGCGGCGTGAAGTCCGAGGAAGAGCTGGTCTTCATGCGCCGCGCCGCCAAGATATCGGAAAAGATCGTCGACGGGCTGCTCGAGCGAGTCGAACCCGGCGTCCCCAAGAACGAAGTCGTGGCCGAGGTCCAGCGCGACGCGATCATGGGTGCTGACGGTCACTGGGGCGATTACGCCGCCATCGTGCCGCTGCTGCCCTCGGGATCGGACGCCGCGGCCCCGCACCTTACCTGGGACGGCGAGCCCTTCAAGAAGGGCGAGGCGACGTTTTTCGAGATCGCCGGCTGCTACCGCCGTTATCACATCCCGTTCTGCCGCACGATCTTCCTTGGCCAGCCCTCGGACATCTTCCTGCGCGCCGAAGCCGCGCTGGTCGAGGGGCTCGAGGCCGGCCTCGAGGTTGCCCGCGCGGGCAACCGGGCCTGCGACATCGCCAACGCACTTGCCGCGCCGCTGGAATCGGCGGGCATCGAACGCGGCGCGCGCTGCGGCTATCCCATCGGCATCAGCTATCCGCCGGATTGGGGCGAGCGCACCATCAGCCTGCGCGCCGAGGACGAGACCGTGCTCGAACCCGGCATGACCTTCCATTTCATGCCCGGCCTCTGGATGGCCGACTGGGGTCTGGAAATCACTGAATCCATCGTCATCAAGGAAGACGGACCGGCAGAAACCTTCTGCAACCGCCCCCGCAAGATGTTCATCAAGGACTGAAACCTGTATCCGTGCCCCTTGAACCGGGGGCACGGTCCCGCCCGCAGCGCCCCCCATGACCAGACAAAGGTACTCATGAGCTCAGATATCAGCCTCCTGACCCGGACCGAAGCGATCCTAGCCGATCTCATCGCCCATCCCACCGTCTCGATCGACCCGAATGTCGAGATGATGGCGCATATGGCGACGCTGCTCGAAGATGCCGGGGCGCGCGTCGATCTGTTCCACGACGCGACCGGCAAGAAGGCGAACCTCTTCGGCACGCTGGGCCCGGATGTCGAGGGCGGTATCGTGCTGTCGGGTCACTCGGACGTGGTGCCGGTCACCGATCAGGACTGGTCCTCGGACCCGTTCGAGCTGCTCACGCGCGGCGACTTCCTGATGGGCCGCGGCACATGCGACATGAAGGGCTTCATCGCCGCCACCCTCGCCATGGCCAAACCGTTCAGCGCGCATACCCTGCGCCGCCCGATCCACTTCTGCTTTACCCATGACGAAGAGACGGGATGCATCGGCGCCAAGTCGCTGGTGCCGGAACTCCAGAAACGCGGCTTCAAACCGTCGATCGCCATCATCGGCGAGCCGACCGAAATGCGCATCATCGAAGGTCACAAGGGGTGCTGCGAATACACTACCCGCTTCACCGGGCTGGAAGGACACGGCTCCAACCCTGACCGGGGCGTGAACGCTGTCGCCTATGCTGTGAAATACGCGACCCGCCTGATGGAACTCGCCGAAGAGCTCAAGGGCCGCGCGCCGCGGGATTCGCGCTTCGATCCGGCCTGGACCACGGTGAACATCGGCAGGCTGCAGGGCGGCCATGCCCATAACGTCATCCCCGGCAAGGCCGAGCTCGAATGGGAAATGCGCCCCGTGCAATACGGCGACGCGGCCTTCATGAAGGACATGCTGGAAAGCTATATCGAGACCGAACTTCTGCCCGCCATGCGCGCCGTCAGCCCCCGCGCCGACATCTCGACCCAGGTCATCGGCGAGGTCATCGGCCTCGAGCCGATGGAGGTCAACATGGCCCGCACCCTCGTCGCCGCTCTGACCGGGTGCGAAACGGCGGACGTGGTCCCCTTCAACACCGAAGCCGGCCTCTTCCAGCAACTCGGCATGTCCGCCGTGGTCTGCGGCCCCGGCTCGATCGCGCAGGCGCACAAACCGGACGAATATGTCAGCCGTGCCCAACTGCAGGACTGCATCGCGATGCTCGAAGGCCTGGGCCAAAGCTGCGCCGCATGAGCGAGGCGACGAGCCGCCACCTGCGGCTCTATACCGAGCTGCGCAGCCGCATCTGCCTGCTCGACTACCCTCCCGGCACCCGCCTCTCCGAGGAATCCCTCGCCTGCGACTTCGGCACGTCGCGCACACCGCTGCGCCGCGCCCTGGCCAGGCTTGAGGATGAGGGCCTCGTGATCTCGCGCCACGGTGTCGGCACGCTGGTCACGGATGTGGAGATCGGCGAGCTGGCGCAGACCTACGCCCTTCGACTGGAACTCGCGCAGCTCACCGCCACCCTGTCCCCCCGCCCCGTCACCGACGATATCCTGCGCGAGATCGCGGCTTTCGTGACACGGGGAGAGGGCCTTGCAGCCCACCCGGACCCGAGGGCCTTTGCCGAGCTCAACATGGCCTATCACAGCTTCGGCCTCTCGCTCAGCGGCAACGATGCCCTGCGGGACACCGCGGAACGGCTCTATTATCGCACCGCGCGGATCTGGCTCAAGGCGATCCCGCACATGGATCTGGCAGAGGAATGCGCCATCTTCCTCGACGAGATGCGCCAGACGCGCGCCGCCCTCACCGCGAATGACCCGCACGCCGCCGCCCTGATCCGCCGCGCCCATATCTCGATGAGTTTTCAGCGGCTTTCCGTTTTCTGAAACCTTGGATCAAGGCGTCACGGTCAGGTTCGCCTCCGGCGGGAGTTTATCTGGCAAGATGAAACCAGGAGCGCGCCTCCCTCCTTCATCTTGCCAGATAAACTCCGGGGGAGTCGCCGCAGGCGACGGGGGCAGCGCCCCCCGGCGCCATTTCGACCCTTGAAATGCAAGATGCCCCGGGCGCTCACCCGGGGCATCGATCATGGTGAAGTAACGGCAATTCAGCCCATGCCGTTGGGATACCAGTCGCCCATCTTGACCTCGACCGCATCGGAAACCATCGATGCGAACTCTTCCGGGTCCTGAGTGCCGCCGTCGCGTCCGCGGAAGTGATAGGGGTAGACATAGGTCGGCTGGAAATCCGCCACGGCCGATGCCGCCGCCTGCACGTCCATGGTGAAAGGCAGGTTCATGCACAGGAAGGCCAGGTCGATGTCCTGCAGCGCCCGCATTTCCGGGGTGTCCTCGGTATCGCCCGAGATGTAGACCCGGAAACCTTCGAAGTTCAGGATATACCCGTTGTCGCGCCCCTCAGGATGAAAATCCTGACGGCCTTCGGTGATGTTGTAGGCGGGGATCGCGTCGATCGTGAGGCCACCGATCTCGGTGCTTTCGCCATTGCCGATGCTGGTGGCTTCGGCCTTCAGATCCTCGGGCAGCATGTCGAACACGGCCGGGTTGGTCAGCAGTTGCGTGCCCTCGCCCATCAGCGCCGCCAGCGTCTCGGCATTATAGTGATCGCCGTGTTCATGCGTGATCAGGATCATGTCCGGGTCGGGCAGGCCCTCGAACAGGGAGGCATCGCCGACGGGGTCGCAATAGATCACGCCTTGCGGAGTCTCGAGCACGAAGGATGCGTGTTCGACCGGGTGCACCGTGATGTCGCCCGCCTCTGTCGAGAATGTGTCGCTCGCATGTGCCGCGGCGCGTGCCGCGTAGGGCAGGATGGTCACCGCGCCCGCGCCCATTGCGGCGCGTTGAAGAAACGTCCGGCGTGTCTGTGTCATGGATCCACTCCCAATCATTTTCGTATTTCGTCCGAAATCCGACTTAGCCTGTCCGCGCGATTGTTCAAATATTCTCGCGCAAAGGTGTCCGCGGACGGCGACATGCGGGTTAAGGTCCGGTGCTTTTCGCCCGGCTAAATGTCAGTCTCATACCCCGGCAGCCTGATCCTGCGTCACGCGGACGAGTTTGCCGATTGCACAAAGTGCGAGCCATTTTGTCAACAAATTTCATCCTTAACACCCCTGCAAACAAGCTCGTTTAAGAGCGGGGGAGAGCAGTGCCAAGGCGAGTGCATGTTAGAGTTCGAAAATGTCAGCAAGTCCTTCTGGACCGGATCCCAGCGCAAGGTCATTCTTGACCGCGCGTCGTTCCGGGTCGAGCTTGGCGAGTCGCTCGGAATCCTCGCCCCCAATGGCACCGGCAAGACCACGATGATCCGCATGATGGCCGGGCTCGAAAAGCCCGACGAGGGCGAGATCCGGCGCGGCTGCCGCGTGTCCTTTCCGCTCGGGTTCATGGGCGGCGTGGTCTCGAAACATTCGGCGATGGAGAATGCTCGTTTCATCGCGCATCTCTACGGGCTCGACCCGGACTACGTCGAATCCTTCTGCCGCTGGCTCTGCGGCCTCGGCGAATATTTCGACCAGCCGCTGGGCACCTATTCATCCGGGATGCGGTCGCGGTTCACCTTTTCGCTGATGCTGGCGCTGGATTTCGACATCTATCTCATCGACGAGGGCATGCCGAATTCCACCGATGTCGAATTCAACCACAAGGCCGGCGACATCCTCGCGGAGCGGCTGCGTACCACGACGATCGTCATCGTGTCGCACCAGCCCGGTATCCTCGAAAAGTTTGCGCGCAAGGCGGCCGTCCTGATGGATGGCAAGCTGCACATGTTTGAAACCTTGGAAGAAGCGAAGCAGCTCTATGACTACGAAACCCAAGGCTAGGAAATTCCGCATCCGCCCTTCGACGCCCGCAGATGACATGGGCGCGGACGATGCGCAGGCCGCGCGTTCCGAAACGCGTGGTCCCGAGGATCGCCCCAGCCCTGTGGCAGCGGCTCGGGCACGACAGACGACGGCGACTGACAAGCCACCAGGCGCGCCGTCTCAGGCCGCGGCCCGGTCCACGTCGAGGACAATGCGCGATGCTGACGCCGGTGAACGGCGACCAACGCGGGACGGTAATGTCGCCTCAACCGCGCAGGATTCCGGTGAGACCGACATGCAGACGATCCGGGAGGAAGGGCTGACGGGTCGGCAGTTGCGCATGGCACGGCGCGTCGCGCAGAAATACGGGCTTGCCCCGACCTCGGATTTCGATGCGGTCCGCCTGCTGCGGATCCGGGGAATCGATCCGTTCCAGCGGTCCAACATGCTCGAGCTCGTGGTGCCGCAGGAGCGGGCGGCGGACTCCGGTGTGCCCGCGCGCAGCGGGGATCGCGTGCAGCTGCCGCAGACGGCGCAGACCGCCCGGCAGACGCTGCCATCAACCGAGCTCGGCAGCCCGGCCGATCGCCGGATGGCCGAGATCGGCCGGATCCAGCAGGACCTTGCCCGACGTCGGAGGCGCAAGTCGCTGCTGCTGCTCACCCGGCTCGCCTTCTTCGTTTTCCTGCCGACGCTTCTGGCGGGCTATTATTTCTACGCGGTGGCGACGCCGATGTATGCCACCAAGTCCGAATTCCTGATCCTCAAGGCCGAGAGCAGCGGCGGGGGCGCGATGAGCAGCCTGTTTTCGGGCACGCAATTCGCCACCAACCAGGATGCGATCGCAGTACAGAGCTACCTCATGTCCAAGGATGCGATGCTGCGTCTGGACCGGGACGAAGGCTTCAAGTCGCATTTCACGCAAGACTGGATCGATCCGATCCAACGGCTGGGCGCCGATCCCTCGAACGAAGAGGCGTACAAGCTCTACAAGCGCAACATCGAGATCGGCTATGATCCGACCGAGGGCGTGATCAAGATGGAGATCGCCGCCGCCGATCCCGAGACTGCCGCGGAATTTTCGCGGGCGCTAATCAGCTATGCCGAGGAGCGTGTGGACAACCTGTCCCTGCGCAAGCGGTCGAACGCGGTGATCGACGCCGAGGCGGGCCTCGCCGATGCCGAGACCAATCGCGCGGAGGCGCAGGAAAGGCTTGTGCGACTGCAGCAGGAGGGCGCGATCGTCGACCCCGAGGGCCGGATCGTCGCGCTGCGTGGCCAGATCAACAACATCGAAGTGCAATTGCAGGAAAAGCAGCTGCAACTCGCGGCCCTGCTGGACAATTCGCGGCCCAATGCATCGCGGGTCGAGGGGGCGCGCGGGGATGTGCGCAGGCTTCAGGAGCTGCTGGCGCAGCTCAATTCCGAAATGACATCGGCCTCGTCGGGCGAGGATTCGCTCGCGGAACTGGCCATCCAGATCCAGCTGTCGCAGGCCGATCTCGCGACCCGCGACATGATGCTGCAGACCGCTTTGGAGCGTCTGGAACAGGCGCGCCGCGACGCGGACAGCCAGGCGCGCTATCTCACCACCTCGGTTGTGCCGGTCGCCTCGGAGGATGCCAGCTATCCGCGCAAGTTCGAGAACACGATGCTGACTTTCCTGATCTTTTCAGGCATCTATCTGATGATCTCGCTCACGGCCTCGATCCTGCGGGAACAGGTGACATCATGACGGAGGCGCCTGTGCGGCGGCGCCAGCCGCTCCCTGCCCGCCCGGCGCATCAGTCCAGATTGCATCGCCCATAAGACCAGACTAGCGTCACCGGCATGTCCATCCCGGTCGAAACCTTTTTCCTCGGCGCCGCCTCGCAGGGCACCCTGCAGGCGCGCATTCAACAGATGGTCGCCGAGGGTATCCTGTCGGGGCGCTTTCGGCGCGGGGAAAAGTTGCCATCGACCCGCAGGCTCGCCGCGTATCTGAGCGTGAGCCGGATCACCGTGACCCTCGCCTATACCGAGCTTCTGGCCAATGACTACCTCGCCTCGAAGGGGCGTTCGGGCTACTTCGTGTCGGATAACGCACCCGAGCCGCCGCGCTTTCCCGACCCGCCGAGTCGGCAGGAGCGTGTCGACTGGTCCCGCGCGATCGCGACCCGTTATACCGGCGGGGCCACGCCGGTCAAACCGCAGGACTGGGCGCGCTATCGCTATCCCTTCATCTACGGGCAGACCGATCCGGCGCTGTTCGACCATGCCAACTGGCGACTCTGTGCGATGCAGGCGCTCGGGGCCAAGGATTTCAACGCCCTGACCCGCGACTATTACGATCAGGACGATCCCGATCTCGTCGCCTTCATCGCCCGCCACACCCTGCCGCGCCGCGGAATCGTCGCCGCCCCGTCAGAGATCCTGATCACGCTCGGGGCGCAGAATGCGCTGTGGCTGACGACGCAGGTCCTGCTGAACCAGCGCAGGCTCGCCGCGATCGAGAATCCGTGTTATCCCGCGTTGCGCGACATTCTCACCCAGTCGCGCTGCCGACTGGCCCCGATCGATGTCGACGAACACGGGCTGCCGCCCGATGCGCTGCCGGACGAGACGGACGTGATCTTTACCACGCCCAGCCACCAGTGTCCGACCTCCGCCACCATGCCGCTCGCCCGCCGCAATGCGCTGCTGGAGCGGGCCCGAGCGCTCGACGCGCTGATCGTCGAGGATGATTACGAATTCGAGATGTCCTATCTCCAGCCACCGATGCCGGCGCTGAAAAGCCTCGATCAGGATGGGCGCGTGATCTATGTCGGCAGCTTTTCAAAATCGCTCTTTCCGGGGCTGCGGCTTGGCTATCTGGTTGGCAGTGCCGAATTCATCGCCGAGGCACGGGCCCTGCGCGCATCGGTCCTGCGCCATCCGCCGGGACATATCCAGCGGACGGCGGCGCATTTCCTCCGGCTTGGTCATTATGATGCCCTGATCCGCCGTTCTGCCCGCGCACTGACCGAAAGGCGGCAGGTCATGGAAAGCGCCATCGCGGCGCAGGGGCTCGAGATTGCCGGGCGTGGCGCGCATGGCGGGTCGAGCTTCTGGATGCAGGCCCCGGCCCATGTGGACAGCACGGCGCTGGCGCGCACGCTCGACGCACGGCAGGTGCTGATCGAACCCGGTGCGCCGTTCTTCAGCGGACCGGATGCGCCGCTGAATTTTTACCGCCTGGCCTATAGTTCCATTCCGGTGAGCCGTATCCCCGAAGGCATCGCACTCATCGCCGACGCTCTGCGCGACTGAGCCCGCTTCGCCAAATTGTCTGGCGTCAGAAGGACGCCTCGACCCGGAAAGCCTCGGGGATGGCGTCACGCCCCTCGAGCACCAGATCGGCCAGGACCTCAGCCACCTTCGGCGCCATGCCGAAGCCGATCTTGAACCCGCCATTCGCGACAAACTGACCCGCGCGTCCCGGCCAGGGCCCGAGCATCGGTGCCCGGCTGCGGGCCCGGGGCCGCACCCCGGCCCAACGCTCGACAACCTCCGCCCCGGCTAGGACCGGCAGCGCCGCGACCGCCCGTGCGATCAGCTCGTCGCATTGTTCATCGACTGTGTCGCCCGCCGCAAACTCCCTTTCGCTGGTCGAACCGATCGCCACGGTGCCGTCGAGATGTGGGATCACGTGCAGGCCGTCGACGAAAAGCTGCGGCAGGCACGCCGCATCGTGCCGCAGCAGGACGGCCTGACCCTTGACTCCGACACCCAGCGGGCGGGAATGTCCTTCGGACAGCGCCTCGAACCCGTGCCAGCCCGTTGCCCAGACGACGAAACCTGCGTCAGGCGCCTCGGCCTGGACCGTGACGCCTTTTGCAGCCAGCGCCGCCGCCAGTGCCGCCACCGCCCGGCGCGGATGCAGATGCGCCGAAAGCGTGTCCCGGATGAGGTAGCCGGTGGGGGACGTCGGCGCCCAGCCATCAAAAGCCTCGACCACCTCCCAGTTCGCGCGTCCCTGCCAAAGGCTCTGAGCCCCGAGCGCGCGCTCGTGTGCAAGGTCCAGCGCCCGTGCATCCGCGACCGGCTGCAACCGTCCGAGGCGGCCATATCCGGCGCTGACGCCTCCGACCTCCTCGACCCCGGACCAGAAATCTCCGGCCATCAAAAGGGAGTCGAGCTGAAACGCCTTCTTGTCATTCCACTTCTCCGGCACGTGCGGCGCCAGCGCGCCGACGATCCCGCCGCTCGACCCGGATCCGGCGCCGAAGGGATCTACCAGCCGCACCCGCGCACCGCGCGAGACGCAGCCCCAGGCGACCGAGAGGCCAAAGATTCCGGCCCCGCGCACGGTCACGTCGATGCTTGCCATTCATCCCCATCCTCTGCATATCCCGCGCAGACACCTAGAGTATTCCCCCATGCCCGACCAGAACCCGCTTGATTGGCGCGACGGCCGCGTGCCGGTTTCGACCCGTTTCGACGATCCGTATTATTCGCTGGATGACGGTCTGGCGGAAACCCGGCATGTGTTTCTGACGGGCAATGCCCTGCCCGAGCGGTTCCGGGACGGCTTTCACATCGCCGAACTTGGCTTCGGCACCGGGCTCAACCTGCTGGCCGCGCTGCACCTGTGGCGCAGCACTGCGCAGACCGGCAGGCTGCATTTCACGACGTTCGAAGCCTATCCCCTGCCCGCCGCCGACATGATCCGTGCCCAGTCCGCCTTTCCGGAGGTCGCGGAGATCGCCGCTGAACTGGCCCCTTTCTGGGAGCGGGGCGCCGAGACGTTCACCCTGCCCGACCTGCATTTCAGGATGATCACGGGCGATGCTCGCGACACCCTGCCGGACTGGGACGGCCACGCCGATGCCTGGTTCCTCGACGGCTTCTCGCCGGCCAAGAATCCCGAGCTCTGGGGGACGGAACTGCTGAAAGAAGTGGCAGAGCACATGGTTCCAGGCGCCTCGGCAGCCACCTATTCCGCCGCGGGACATATCCGCCGGGCGCTGGGGGATGCGGGGCTTGAGGTCAACCGGATCCCGGGATACGGACGCAAGCGTCACATGACCGTTGCCAAAAAGCCGTTGGCCGACAGTCTCGCGCCCGGAAAGTCCCATCCCGATGACCAGTAACGACACGAAACGCGGCGTCCTGCTGATGGTCGCGACCACCATGGTCTTTTCGGCGCAGGATGCTGTCTCGCGCCATCTGGCCGGGGAATACAACGTCTACATGGTGGTAATGATCCGCTACTGGTTCTTCGCCGCCTTCGTGATGACCCTCGCCGCCCGTCAGGCTGGCGGCCTGCGCAATGCCGCGCGCACGACCCAGCCGCTGGTGCAGGCCTTCCGCGGCGTGCTGCTCGCGGCCGAGATCATGGTCATGGTCACGGCATTCGTCTTTCTCGGGCTCGTGGAAAGCCACGCGGTCTTTGCCTGCTATCCGCTGCTGATCGCGGCCCTGTCGGGGCCGGTGCTGGGCGAACATGTCGGCTGGCGGCGCTGGGCCGCGATCGGCGTCGGATTTGTCGGCGTGATGATCATCCTGCAGCCCGATGCGGGCGTCTTTTCACCCTATGCGGCGATCCCGCTGATCGCGGCGCTGATGTTCGCGCTCTATGGCCTACTCACCCGCTACGTGGCGCGCGAGGATACCGCCGCGACCAGCTTTTTCTGGACCGGAACGGTGGGCTCCGTGCTTGCCACCGCGATCGGCGTGTTTCACTGGCAGGGCATGAGCGGGCCGGACTGGGCCTGGATGGGTCTGCTCTGCATCACCGGCGCGGGCGGGCATTTCCTTCTGATCAAGACCTACGAAGCCGCCGAAGCGAGCGCCGTGCAGCCCTTTGCCTATCTGCAGCTGCCCTTTGCCGCCGGGATCGGCCTGCTGATCTTTGACGAGACGCTGCGGCCCAACGTGGCGATCGGGGCGCTGATCATCGTGGCGGCGGGGCTCTTCACCCTCGCCCGGGCGCGCAAGAAGACGCAGCAGGCCTAGCGCTTGCCGTAATAGAGCCCGACGACATGTTCGGCTTCGGCAAAGAAAAGCCAGCGGGCCGTCAGCACGCCCAGGATATGGCTGATCACCGCCAGAAGCGCCGTCACGTGGCTGAACGGCGCCAGCAGCAGCAGGACGGGCAGCACCATCATCAGGATCAGCGCGATCATCCGCAGCTTCTGCGCGTGGCGGCGCGCGACCACGTAGACCATCTCGCGCAGCAGGTAGTTGGTGCCGGTATGAGGCGGCTCGAAGGCGCGGACCGTACCGCGATCCCCAAGCCCGGTTGCGGTTGCGAGAGTCGTTCCCGACCGTCGCAGGGCGCTGTCGCCGTGATGCCACCACCAGGCCTGCAACCCGCCGGCGATCAGGATCAGCACGAGCGCCACCGTGACACGGCCCGCGAGCAGCGCCCCGCCTGCGAGGGACAAACCGAGGAAAAGGGGCGGAGTCCAGCGGCTGTGCCAGCGCGGGACGGTCTTGAGCTGGGTGTAGATCATCGACGTGGTGAAGACGGTGAGCAGCGAGAAAGCCGCGCCCAGCCAGCCAAGCGGAGCGACATGCACCCCTGCGAAGATCAGCCCGGCGGCGTGCAGGCCCATCGCGACGAGGGCGGCGACGGCGCAGCAGGCTTCGCGCGAGAGCCAGCTGCTGCGCCACTGTGAGAACGCCTTGAGCGCGCGCTCCGGTCGTCCGAGATGCCTTGCCGAGGCGGCGAGCCCGCCCACGGCCATCGCGAAGGCAATGAGAAAGAAGACGAAGGCGACCCAGCCGCTGGGCGGCGTCGGGTCGACCCCGAGCCAGAAGAGCAGGCCGAAGCCGAGCCCCGAAAAGGTCGTGAAGGCGATGATCGAGGGGGCCGGATGCATGTCAGAGTTTTTCCAGGGCCTTGTCGAGCCAGCCGAGGAAACCGTGCGGCTCTTCGGCCACCGGCGTGAGGAAAGGCGCGAGCACGGAGGTTTCGGCCCAGTCGTCCCGCGCCCGCGGCGGCAAGTACTTGTTCACCGGCTTCGTGCCCTGTTCGGGCATGAGATCCATGCCGCCGCGTTCCGCCACCAGTTGCGAGACATCACTTTCAGGATCGGCGAGATCGCCGAAATGCCTTGCATTCGAAGGGCAGGTACGCACGCAGGCGGGAATCCGGTCCTCCTCGGGCAGGTTCTCGTTGTAGATCCGGTCGACGCAGAGAGTGCATTTCTTCATCACGCCCTCGGCCGCGTCGAGCTCTCGCGCGCCGTAGGGACAGGCCCAAGCGCAGAGACCGCAACCAATGCAGTCGGTCTCGTTTACCAGCACGATTCCATCTTCGGTCCGCTTGTAGCTCGCGCCGGTGGGGCAAACCGTGACGCAGGGCGCGTCGTCGCAATGCAGGCAGGATTTCGGGAAATGCACGAGCTGGGCCGGACCTGTCTCCGGCTGGACCTCGTAGGAATGCACGCGGTTGAGAAAGGTGCCCGAAGGCTCGGCGCCGTAAGGGTCCTGATCGGAGAGGGGGGCGCCGTAATTCTCGGTGTTCCAGCCCTTGCAGGAGATCACGCAGGCATGACAGCCGACACAGGTGTCGAGGTCGATCACGAGGCCGAGCTTGCGGGTGGTGGAGGCGGGCAGGTCAGTCATGGAAATCCGTCTTGGATATGTGTGTCGGATGTGGTGGGTGTCCGAATTTTTCGAAGGCGCAGGGTTCTGGATGTCGGAGGGGGGCTGTCTGCCCCCCGCGCGGCGGAGCCGCGCCCCCCAGAGGATATTTGTGACCCGGAGAAGCGAGGGATCATTTACCGACCTTCCAGCGCAGGCTGCGGGGGGCCGGGGGAACCGGCGAGGATTGCGGCACGAAGACCGGCTGGGATTCCTTTGGGGGCGCGGATTTCTCGATCCGCACGCGCAGATCGAACCAGGCAGCCTGCCCGGTGATGGGATCGGAATTGGCCCAGCGCAACCCGTCGCCCTTGGGCGGGAGGAGTTCGTGGATCAGGTGGTTGAGCAGGAAGCCCTTCGTGGCCTCGGGCGCATCCTTGTCGAGCGCCCAGGCACCCTTGCGCTTGCCGATGGCGTTCCAGGTCCAGACCGTGTTTTCGTTGAGCGCCGCCATATGGGCGCAGGGCACGGTGATCTCGCCGTGGCTCGATGTGACGCGCACCCAATCGCCATCCCTCAGCTTGTGCTTGGTCATGTGCTTCGTCGGCAGGTAGAGCGGGTTGTGGCCGTGGATCTGGCGCAGCCAGGCATTCTGCGACCCCCAGGCATGGTACATCGCCATGGGCCGCTGGGTCAGGGCGTGGATCGGGTATTCCACCGGATCCTCATGCGCGTCCGAGAGCGGCGGATACCAGATCGGCAGGGGATCGAAGATCAGGCCGATGCGGCCGCGCAGGTGGTCGGGGGGCTGACGCTCGCCATGGCCCTCGGCGGCGAGCTGGAACTTGCGCAGCGGTTCGACATAAAGCTGGAAGAGATAGGGTTGCTGCGCGTCGTAGAAGCCCATCGACACGGCCCAGTCCTGATAGGCGGCGTTCCAGGGTTTGAAATAGCTCGCCTCGGTCGGAACATGAGCCGTGAAGAAGCCGCCATTCTTGATGTAGCTGTCAAGCTGGGCGGCGTTCGGCTCTCCCCTGCCATGAGTCAGGCCGTGGGCGCCCATGCGGAACCCGGCGAGCGGGCCGATGCCGGGCTTGCGCATATGGTTGGTGATGTAATCGGCATAGTCGGCATATGTCGCGCTGCCATCTTCGTTCGTGAAGCCCGGCAGTTCCAGCCGGTGGCCGAGATCGCAGAGCACCGACTGGAAAGCGCGCACGCCGACATGGCCGGTGCGGTCGGGCTCCACCACCGGCCAGCGGATCGCGTCGGCGGCGGCATCGGGTTCGGAGATCGGCCGGTCGAGCAGCGAGATGCAATCGTGGCGTTCGAGATAGGTCGTATCGGGCAGGATGAGGTCGGCATAGGCCACCATCTCGGAGGAATAGGCGTCCGAATAGATGATGTTGGGAATCTTGTAGGCGCCCTCCTCGTCAGTATCGGTCAGCATCTCGATCACGCCGCGCGTGTTCATCGAGGAATTCCAGGCCATGTTCGCCATGTAGAGGAACAGCGTGTCGATCCGGTAGGGATCGCCGGCATGCGCATTCGAGATGACCATGTGCATGAGCCCATGCGAGGACATCGGGTTTTCCCAGGTGAAGGCCTTGTCGATGCGCGCCGGCGTGCCGTCCTCGCGCAAGGCGAGATCCTCGGGGCCGCGCACGAAGCCGAGATGCGGTCCGTCCAGCGGGCAGTTCGGCTTTGAATGGCAATGCGGTGTCGGATGCGCCTCGGCCGGTTTGGGATAGGGCGGCTTGAAGCGGAAGCCGCCGGGGGTTTCGACCGAGCCGAGCAGGATCTGCAGGACATGCAGCGCACGGGCGGTCTGAAAGCCGTTGGAATGGGCGCTGACGCCGCGCATCGCATGGAAACTGACCGGGCGGCCGATCATCTGCTCGTGCCGCTCACCACGGAAATCGGTCCAGGGCCGGTCGAGCACCACCGGTTCCTCGAAGGCGGTGCGGGCCAGTTCGGCGGCGATGCGGCGGATGCGGGCGGCAGGAATGCCGCAGCGCGTCTCGACCGCCTCGGGGCTGTACTTGTTGTCGAGATAGCGTTCGGCCAGCAGCTGCATCACCGGGCGGTGGGTCACGCCGGCATGACGGTGCCGCGCTGCGAGATCGGGGCGGATGCCTTGCTGATCGAACGGCGCGGGCCTGCCGGTGTTGCGGTCGATGACCAGCGGCTTGCCGTCCTCGTCGCGCAGGAACATGCCGTGTTCGGGAGATTTGGTATCACCGTTCAGCAGGACCGGCGCATTGGTGTAGCGCGACAGGTAATCGAGGTCGATCTGCCCGGCCTTGAGCAGTTCATGCACCAGCGACAGGATGAACAACCCGTCGGTGCCGGGCGTGATGCCGACCCATTCATCGGCGATGGCGTTGTAGCCCGACCGGATCGGGTTCACGCCGATCACCTTTGCGCCGCGTTCCTTGAGACGGCCGAGCCCCATCTTGATCGGGTTGGAATCGTGATCCTCGGCCACGCCGAAAAGCATGAAGAGCTTGGTATGTTCCCAGTCGGCTGTGCCGAATTCCCAGAACGAGCCGCCCATCGTGTAGATGCCGGCGGTCGCCATGTTGACGCTGCAGAAGCCGCCATGGGCTGCATAGTTCGGCGTGCCGAAGCCCTGCGCCCAGAGGCTGGTGAAGGACTGCGACTGATCACGCCCGGTGAAGAAAGCGAGCTTTTCCGGCGCGGTTTCGCGGATCGGCTTGAGCCACTTCACCGCCGTTTCCAGCGCTTCGTCCCAGGTGATCTCCTCGAATTCGCCCGATCCGCGCGGACCGGTGCGGCGCAGGGGCGCGCGCAGTCGGGAGGGGGCATTGTGCTGCATGATGCCGGCCGACCCCTTGGCGCAGAGGACGCCCTTGTTGATCGGATGGTCGCGGTTGCCCTCGATATAGGCGACCTTGCCGTCCTTGAGATGGACGTCGATGCCACAGCGGCAGGCGCACATGTAACACGTGGTCTTGCGGACCTCGTCCGAGACCTTGGGGGAGGTGTCGATCTGGGGCTGGTTCTGGGCCATGCCGCGCCTTTGTTGTGCCTGTGGCGCGAAGCTAGGGGATCACGCCCACAGGGACCAGAAATTTCTGCAACCCCCGCCTAGGGATGCACGGCTCGCCTTGCGCTCATGAGTACCTGATCGGCTTGGCCCGCCACGATAGAGCATGCCGTCACCGGGTCAGACGACCTGCGGGCGCATGTCCTCCGCAGAGATGCCCGCGACCGACACGGGTTTCTTCATCGCGTCGCGGCGGAACGGTTCGCCCAGTTCCTGGTTGATCAGCGCCTCGATCAGCACCGTCCTGCCATGCTGCATCTGGTCGGTGATGGCCTGCGCCAGCGCCTCCTTCAACTCGTCCATCGTGCGCGCCTGCACACCCTTCAGCCCGCAGGCCTGTGCAATCCCGGCATAGCTCACCGCGTCGTCGAGTTCGGTGCCGACGAAATTGTCGTCATACCACAGCGTCGAGTTCCGCTTTTCCGCGCCCCACTGGTAGTTGCGGAAGACGACCATCGTGATCGCGGGCCATTCGGGGCGGCCGATCGCCGTCAGTTCCGTGACCGCGATGCCGAATGCGCCATCGCCGGCAAAGCCCACCACCGGCACGTCCGGGCAGCCGATCTTGGCCCCCACGATCGACGGCAGGCCATAGCCACAGGGACCGAACAGCCCCGGCGCGAGGTATTTGCGGCCCTGCTCGAAGGAGGGATAGGCGTTGCCGATGGCGCAGTTGTTGCCGATATCCGAGCTGATGATCGCCTCGCGCGGCAGCGCGGACTGGATCGCGCGCCACGCCATGCGGGGTGACATCCAGTCGGGCTTGTCGTCGCGGGCGCGCTGGTTCCAGCTGGTGCCGGGATCGTCCTCCTCGTGATCCATGGAGGAGAGTTGCTGCGCCCAGGCGGATTTCACCTTGGCGATGGTATCAAGGCGGGCGCGCTTGATGTCGCCCGAGGTCTCGTCGATCCTCGCGATCAGGGCATCGGCGACCTTTTTCGCGTCACCGACGATGCCCACGCTGACTTTCTTGGTCAGGCCGATCCGGTCCGGGTTGAGGTCGACCTGGATGATCGAAGCCTCTTTCGGCCAGTAGTCGATGCCGTAGCCTGGCAGGGTCGAGAACGGGTTGAGCCGGGTGCCGAGGCACAGGACCACATCCGCCTGTGCGATCAGCTCCATCCCCGCCTTGGAGCCGTTATAGCCCAGCGGCCCGGCAAATTGCGGATGCGAGCCGGGAAAGGCATCGTTGTGCTGGTAGCCGACGCAGACCGGCGCGGCGAGCTTTTCGGCCAGCGTGATCGTCGACGGGATCGCGCCCGCCAGAACCACACCCGCACCGTTCAGGATGACAGGGAACTGCGCCGCCGAGAGCAGGTCCGCGGCTTTCCGGATTGCCTCATCTCCGCCTGCGGGCCGTTCGAATTCCACCACGTCGGGGATCTCGATGTCGATCACCTGCGTCCAGAAATCGCGCGGCATGTTGATCTGCGCCGGCGCGCTCGCACGTTTCGCCTGCAGGATCACCCGGTTGAGCACCTCGGCCACACGCGACGGATCGCGGACCTCTTCCTGATAGGCAACCATGTCCTCGAACAGTTTCATCTGCTCGACTTCCTGGAAACCGCCCATGCCGATAGTCTTGTTCGCCGCCTGAGGTGTGACGAGCAGAAGCGGCGTGTGGTTCCAATAGGCGGTCTTCACGGGAGTCACGAAGTTGGTGATGCCGGGGCCGTTCTGGGCGATCATCATGCTCATCTTGCCCGACGCCCGCGTGTAGCCATCGGCCATCATGCCACCCGAGCCTTCATGTGCGCAGTCCCAGAAGGTGATGCCTGCCTTCGGAAAAAGGTCCGAGATCGGCATGAAGGCCGAGCCGATAATGCCGAAGGCATGTTCGATCCCGTGCCGCTGCAGCGTCTTCACGAAGGCTTCTTCGGTGGTCATTTTCATGGCTTGGCTCCCCATAGGCATATGCGGCCCCGGGGCCCGCACTTTGGCCATAGCCTAGACCTGCGACAGGGGCGCGGATAGGGCCAGCATGAAGGGCGGCTTAAGGCCAGATCAGGCAGCGTCCTGGATTAGGCCCCCGCATCTCGCGATTCATTGATACGGACCCGTTTCTGTTGCCTTTTCATCAGGAAAGCCGGGACATTCCGAAAGAGGCGATATGCTGATCACTGCGATCCGGGGTCTTGGGGGGCCTGCGGAGCGCGGTTGGAAAAGGTTTTCTGCACCGGGATGCCAAACCCCTTTGCCTTTCTCGTGCCGGCCATCTGGCCGCTTGTGACGGTTGCGCTGTTCCGCCGACTGCCTGGCAGCGGGCGCTGATTGCGTGCCTGCTGATCGGCTACCTGTTCCTGCCCGAAAGCCCGGCAGTGTTCGGCCTGCCGCTGATACCACCTCTGGACAAGCACAACATTCCCGCGCTGTCGGCCTGCGCCGTATCGCTCTGGCTCCATGGTCGCAAGGGTCCGATCCTGCCCCAATCGGTGGTGGGCAAGGGGCTGGTGTTGATCTTCATCCTCTCGCCGATGCTGACCGTCGCCACAAATGGCGAGCCGGTCTTTTTCGGCAATATCGGCCTGCCCGGCCTCGCCCTGTCGCTGCAGCAATTTCTGCTGATCCTACCCTTCCTCGTGGCGCGGCAGCATCTCGCCAGCGGCGGCGCGCAGAAGGATCTGATCCATGCGTTGATGATCGGCGGGCTCGTCTATACTCTGCCCATGCTGGTCGAGATGCGCCTCTCGCCGCAGCTCAACAAATGGATCTACGGCTTTTACCAGCACGTCTTCGCGCAGTCGGTCCGGGGGGACGGGTTCCGGCCCATGGTGTTCCTCTATCACGGGCTGTGGGTCACCTTCTTCACCATGACCGCGGTGTTCAGCGCCTTCGCACTGTGGCGTCACGACATCCGGCGTCGCGTCCTTCTGCTGCTTGCGGCGCTCTATCTCTTCGCAGTGCTGCTGCTCGCCAAGTCGCTCGGCGCGATGATCTTCGCGGTGGCGCTGATCCCCTGCGTGCTGCTGCTCGGCACGGTGATGCAGATCCGCGTGGCGCTTCTGATTGGCCTGCTGGCGGTGGCCTATCCCATCCTCAAGGGCGCGGATCTCGTGCCGCAGGACCAGCTGCTCGCGAAGGCGGCGAAGATCGACCCCGCTCGCGCGGCCTCGCTGGAATTCCGCTTCGACAACGAGAACATCCTGCTGGAACGCGCCTATCTCAAACCCGTCTTCGGCTGAGGCAGCTGGGGGCGCGATCAGATCCTCGACCCCAATACCGGCAACATCGTGACGGTAACGGTCGGTCGCTGGATCATCCTCATCGGGATCTACGGCTGGGTCGGCTACCTTGCCGAATTCGGTCTGCTGCTTCTGCCCCTGGTGCTTCTCTGGCGTGAAACGGTCGCGCAGCGGGACGAGCCCCTGTCACCCTATCTCTTACCGCTCGCGCTGATCCTCGCGGTATTGCCGAAGCGGCCACCCCGGAATGGGTGAGCGTGCCGCTGGTCGGCTGGTCCCTCGCGCGGGCTCTGCGGGATGTCGCGGATGTGCATATGGTCACCCAGGTGCGCAACCGCGATGCCTTGCTCCGCGCCGGACGGGTCGAGGGCACGGATTTCACCGGCATCGATTCGGAGGCCTTCGGCGCGAACGGGAATGGCTGAGCTATCTGCGCGGCCTCTACAAGCTGCTTCCCGGGCGCGATGCTACGCTGCGCCATGCCGACAAGGTGATCTACCTCCCCGAGAACGGCATCGATCCGGAAAGGTTTTCGCGGATCGCACGACCTGCGGGCGGAAAGCTGCGCGCCTGTTTCGTAGGGCGCCTTGTGCCCTACAAGGGCGCGGACATGTTGCTCGACGCCGCCGCTCCGCTGCTGGAGCAGGGTCGCATGACGCTCGACATCATCGGGGACGGTCCAATGATGCCCGCGCTGCGCCGACAGGCGGAACGCGATGGCGGTGCGGTGACCTTTCACGGCTGGCTGAAACACGATGCGGTGCAGGACGGGGATCGAAGCCGAAGGGCGGCGAGATGCGGAACGCGACCTGCAGCTCGGGCACTCTTTGCGAAAATAGGCAGCAGCGGCGGACAGCGCGGGCGGAGTGCTGGCGAGCAGGGCGATGCTCACGCACTGACGCGCCGCACTCCGCGCGAGTGGCAAGATCGCATCGGAGCCCGGAATGAGCTCGACCGGCTTGCCTGCAAGCTCGGCGATCCAGGCGATCGGATTGCCATCCGCATAAATAAGATCGTGACGGGCATAGGCATCGCGGAACGCGGCGGAATTGCGAAGTTTTACGATGTGATCGAGATTGATCGTGGCCAGCGCAAACCCCGCCTTGCGCGACAGCCTGTCACCCACGCGCCTCTCGAGCGCGGCCCAATTTGCCACGTTCACGCGGATCCTCTGAGTGTAAACGAAAAGATCCATGGCCTCTCCCCTTGCGGGTTTCTAGCCAATAACCCCATGTTCATAAAAGAAAATGCTTGATTGGAGCGTCACCGTGAACAATCCATGGCACGCGACAGGGATTGTTTACGGAAGATGACGAAAATCGATCCAATTTTATGGTTCTGCCGAAATCCTGCCATGTTCCTCGCGTTAAAGGCGGCCTGCAGGAGCGCAGCATTGTGACGAGTAAGGACCGGATGAGAAGATATGGTGGCATCCCCCTGCCCGGCAGGAGGGCGATCCCACAGCACCCCGTGCACGTGGGCTGCCAGTCTGCGGGCAGGGTGGCAGCATGAGGCAGATATCGCTGATCGGTTGCGGCTTTGTGGCTGACCTCTGCATGCGCTCGCTGGCGGTGATGCCGGGCATCGCGGTTCTCGGCTTCTATGACTATGATGCTGCGCGGCTTTCGACCTTTTGCGCTCACTGGAAACTGCCTGCAAAGGACAGTCTCGATGCACTTCTCGCCGATCAGCCGCGGGACGGCATCGTGCTGAACCTCACAAATCCCGATGCGCATTACGCCATCAACCGCGCCTGCCTTCTGGCCGGATTGTCGGTCTATTCGGAGAAACCTCTGGCCATGCAGCTCGCGCAGGCCCTTGAGTTGCATGCACTGGCGAGCGCGCGCGGGCTGCTGCTCGCCTCGGCGCCCTGCTCGGTTCTGGGCGAGGCGGCGCAGACGCTTGGCCATGCCCTGCGCCACGGGATCACGGGCACGCCGCGCCTGATCTATGCCGAGCTCGACGACGGCTTTGTCCCTCACGCCGCCTATCGCAGGTGGCGGACCGAAAGCGGCGCGCCATGGCCTTTCCTCGATGAGTTTCGCATTGGCTGCACGATCAAACATGCAGGCTACTATCTCAGCTGGCTGATCGCCTGGTTCGGGTCTGTGCGCACAGTGGTCGCGGCCACGGCAGAGCTGGTGCCGGACAAGGTCGATGCCGCCGAGGGGGCGATGGCGCCCGACTTTTCCGTGGCGACGCTGTTCTTCGAAAAGGGCCCGGTGACGCGGCTCACCTGTTCCATCATCGCCCCCCACAACCACCGGATCCGCATCACCGGCGACAAGGGCGTGCTGAGCGTCGATGCCGCCTGGGACAATGCGGCCAAGGTCCGGCTCGCGCGCCGCATGACCCTGCGGCGGCGGCTGCTGGAAAACCTGCTGCCGCGCCGGGTCCGGCTGAAGGGGCCCACGCATCCCAAGGTGGCGCGCTGGGGCGCTGCGGCGATGAATTTCATGCTCGGCCCGTCCGAAATGCTCGACGCGCTCGCCGAAGGGCGCGCGTGTCGGCTGTCCAACGACATGGCGCTGCACTTGACCGAGGTGACGCTGGCGATCCAGACTGCCGGGGAACACGCGGGCGCGCAGGCCATGACCACCCGGTGCAATCCGATGGAGCCGATGTCATGGGCACTGTAAGCCGTGTGCTGATCACCGGTGCCGCCGGTTTCATCGGTCAGGCGACCGTGCGCGAGGCGCGCGATAAGGGCCTGTCCGTCGTGGCCGTGGTACGCACGACCGCGCCGCGGGACTGGGCCGCGGATCGCGGGATCACCGTGCTGCATTGCGATCTTTCCGATGCCTCCGCCGTGCAGACCCTGCGCGACGCGATGCAGGGGGTGGACGCCGTGATCCATGCCGCCGCGCATCCGGGTGGTGATGCGGCGGCGCATACCGCGGATTCGGTCAACGGAACCCAGGCGCTCCTGTCCGCGATCGAGGACAGTGCCGTGCAGCGGCTGGTGCTGGTCAGCACGATCGCGGTCTATGACACGATGACCCTGCCGACCGGCGGCACGCTGAGCGAAGACTGTCCGCTGGAGGCCGATCCCCGAGACCCCTATGTTGCCGGAAAGCGCGCTCAGGAGGAGATGTGCAGGGCAGCGGCGAAGCGGGACGGCTTCGGCCTCTGGCTGATGCGGCCCGGCGCGGTGTTCGGGCCGGATCGGCTCTGGAATGCGCATCTGGGATTTCGCCTCGGCCCTCTGCTGGTACGGGTCGGCTCGACGGGGCAGGTGCCGGTCTGTCACGTCAATCGCGTCGGCTGGGCGCTCGTCCTTGGTGCGCTGACCGAAGCGGGCGGGGTGCAGGCGCTCAACATCCTCGACGATGATCTGCCCAGCCGCTCCCGTTTCCTCAGGGCGATGCGCCGCTCCGGTTGGCCGCGCTACATCCTGCCTCTTTCATGGAAAGTCCTGCTGCCGCTCGCCCGGGTGCTCGCGCCTTTGGGCCACCAGCTCCCGGGGCTGTTGCGCGAACCGGTATTGCGGGCGCGCATGATGCCGCTCAGATACTCGAACCGCCGCATGCGGCGCACCCTCGGCGGCCGACAGGCGCGTCCCTTCGAGATGCTCTTTGCCAAGGCGATCGCCGAGGGCGAGCGATGAGCCTGCCGAAACTCGCCTACCTCACTGGCGAATATCCCCGCGCGTCGGACACCTTCATCCAGCGCGAAGTTGTTGCCCTGCGTGCTCTGGGGCACGAGGTGCTGACCTGTTCGATCCGCCGCACCGGTGCCGAACATCTCGTCGGACCCGAACAGCGTGGCGAACAGGCCGCCACCTATCATGTGCTTGACGCGCTGAAGGATGCAGGGCGTGCGGTGCGGGCACATCTGCGCTGGTTGCGCGATCCGGGCCGCTATTCCGGGCTCTGGCGATAGCATGGCGGACGGCGCCCAAGGGGCTGCGCGGTCGCGCCTATCAGCTGGCCTATTTCGCCGAGGCCGGCGTGCTTGCCGATGAACTCGCCGCGCGCGGCGTCGAGCATCTGCACAACCACATCGCCAAGGCCTCCTGCACCGTCGCGATGCTGGCAGGCGCGCTATCGGGCATCCGCTATTCCTTTACAATCCACGGCCCGGACATCTTCTTCGAGCCGCATCACTGGCGCATCGACGAAAAGGCGGCGTGGGCCAGCTTCGTCGCCTGCATCAGCGATTTCGCCCGTTCACAGAAGATGTGCTTTGCCGCGCCAGAGCATTGGGAGCGGTTCGCCGTGGTGCAGAGCGGCGTCACGCCCGGACGGCCAGTGGTGGCAGCGCGCGGTCCGCACCGGACATGGCTTTGCGCAGGTCGGCCGCCTGCATCCGGGCTATTTCCGGGCCGAGCGGATGCGGGTTCTGCTCTACGCCCTGACCCTGCCTCTCGCCGTCTTGCTGGCGGGCCTCGTGGCGTGGTGGTTGGCAGTGCTGCGGCTCGGCGCTTATGCGCTCAGCTATGTCCGGTCGCTGCAAGGGCTGCGCCGCGACGGCCTGCCCCAACGCAACGCCCTGATGCTCGGCGCGCTTCTGGTCGTCTCCAAATTTCCCCATCTGCTCGGGATGGCACGATTTCACCTGCGCCGCCTGTCCCGCGCGCCGATGCGCATCATCGAGTACACGTGAGAGGTCTTTGCCATGTCCAGTGACACCATCCGGGTGAGCCAGATCGGGGCCGGCTATCTCGCGAGCTGGCATGCCGACGCGCTGAAGGCCGCGCCCGGCGTCACGTTGACGGCGGTTTGCGACCTCTCCTTCGATGGGGCCCAGGGACTGGCCAATGAACATGTCGCTGAGGCTTTCGATTCGCTCGAGGCCTGATTTCGGCGGAGGTCTGCGACGTGGTGGACTGCCTCGTGCGGATGATCGACGCTAAGGACGCCGTCGGGCAGAGCTTCAACCTCATCGGCGAACCGATGCGGTCCGCCCGCGGCTATTTCGAGGCCCTCGGCGCGAAACTGCGGGTCAGTTCTGGAAATCTCCATGCCTTCTACCCTGCGGATGCGGTGAAATGCCTGCTCAAGGCGCATGTCCTGCGGCGCAGGGGGGGCGGCAAAGGGCGTAACTGGGTCGTCTTGGGAAGGCACATGTTCGAGGCGATTGTGGTGTGAGTGGACGGAACCACAAGGAATTGACGGCTGCGTGCGGGATTTCAAAGGAAATTCCAAACTGCATGCCTGTCCTACGCCTGCCCAGACGAGGCATGGCCGCATGACCATGCTCGAACGGCGAAAGTTCCGGCGCAAGCAGCGCCCCCTGATCGACGATGCGAGCGATCTGACGGCCCAGCACGCTCCCGCCCCCATCGCCCCGCTCGAAACACGTGACCAGCGCCTCGCGCGCCACGCAAAGGCGGCGAAACGTCAGCGGGTAGCACGCGATCCCGCGCACGACGCCAAGGTGCAGCGACGCGACGCCACGGCGGCGGATGCAGAGGAGCGGGTCGCGCCCCGGATCACCTCCGAGCACCCGGAACCACCGCCGAACAACGGCCGAGCATCACCGGTTCTCCTGAAGTGCGGCCCCGGCGCCCTCTGCCCCCAGACATCCCGGAGGCGACACCACCCCCGACGCTGGACAAGATCTGGGCCGGGATCGATGTATTCGAGGTCGACGCACACTTGCTGGATCTCAACCGCATCATCACCGCGAGCAGCCGCGATCCGGCACATGCGGGCTTTGACGTGCTGCGCACGCGGCTGCTGCAGGCGATGGCGGACAAGGGCTGGCGTCGGGTGGCCATCACCTCGCCGACCAGGGATTGCGGCAAGACCTTCACCGCGGCAAACTTGGCGATCAGCCTGTCGCGGCAGGAGAACTGCCGGACGCTGCAGATGGACATGGACCTGCGCAATCCCAGCCTGCTCAAGGTGTTCGGCGGCTGGGACCCAACACGATCCATGGCGAGCGCAACATCGCCTTCGGCTTCAACGGTGCGCCCGAACCCTATGCATCGGAACTGCTTCAGGACCCGGGCACCGCCGCCGCCCTGCGCGAGACGGACGAGCGACTGCAACCGGACGTAGTCCTGTTCGACCTGCCCCCGGCGCTCTACTATGACGACGTGATCGCCTTTCGGCCGTATTATGACGGCGTCCTGCTGGTCGTGGGCGGCGGCTTGACCACTCAGAAGGAGATCAAGGAGGTCGAGCGCCGTCTGGGCGCCTCGACCCCGCTGCTCGGCGTCGTGCTCAACAAGGCCGAAGGCACGACGGTGCGCAAATACAGCTAATGAGCGGGACCGCTCCCTTGGCCGGTAGTGCCACACTCGGAGCCCGGGCCAAGCCTTGCCGAAAGCCATATGTCCGAGCCGCGAGCAACTCCGTGCATTGCCGCTTTTCCCGGCGTCCCTTCTGCGCACAATCGCCCATCCCCGACCTCATTTCGACGCACGCCTTGTGGCCCCACGTCTCCCGACGCATGCTGAGGACAAGCCGCAACACAGGAGCTGGTCTGCCATGAAAGTCGTCGTGATGGGTGCAGGTGTCATTGGCGTGACCACCGCGTATTACCTTGCCAAGGGTGGAGCCGAGGTCACGGTGTTGGACCGTCAGGCCGGTCCCGGGCTGGAAACGAGCTATGCCAATGCCGGTGAACTCAGCTACGGCATGACCTCGCCCTGGGCTGCGCCGGGCATCCCGATGAAGGCGCTGAAATGGCTGTTCATGAAGCGCCGCCCGCTATTCATCTGGCCCCTCATCAGCCCCACGATGTGGATGTGGAGCCTCTCGATGATCCGTAACTGCAACGACGCAAGCTATCGGGTCAACAAGGGCCGCATGGTGCGCATTTCGAACTATTCGCGCGACGTGATGCCGGACCTGATCGCCGAGACGGGCATAGAATACGACGGCCGCGAACAGGGCACGCTTCAGCTGTTCCGCACCGCCAAGCAGATGAAGGGATCGCAGGCCGATCAGGAAATCCTCGCGGAATATGACAGCCCCTTCGAGGTGCTGGGCCGCGACGCCTGCATCGCCGCCGAACCCGCGCTTGCCGAAGTGCGCAACAAGTTCGTGGGAGGGCTGCGTCTCACCGCCGACCGTACCGGCGATTGCCGGATGTTCACCATCGCCCTCGCCGAGAAATGCGCCGAGATGGGCGTGGAGTTCCAGTATGGCCAGTCGATCCGCGCCATCGCCGTCGAGAATGGCCGCATCGCCGGCGTCGATACCGAGGTTGCGGGCCGCATCACCGGGGATGCCTATGTCTGCGCTCTGGGCAGCTTCGGCCCGCGCCTGCTCAACCCGATCGGGGTGAAACTGCCGATCTACCCGGTCAAGGGCTACTCGGTGACGCTGCCCGTGACGGACGATGCCTTTGCGCCGCAATCGACGCTGATGGACGAGACGCACAAGGTCGCGATCACGCGGCTTGGCGACCGCATCCGGGTCGCGGGCACGGCCGAGATCGCCGGCTATTCCAACCGCCTCGGGCCGCATGCCACGGATACTGTCAAGCATGTGATCAATGACCTTTTTCCCAAGGGTGGCGACATCTCGAAAGCCGAAGGCTGGACCGGCCTGCGCCCGATGACGCCGGACGGCACTCCGGTTCTGGGCGGGTCGCAATATGACAACCTGTTCCTCAATACCGGGCATGGCACGCTGGGCTGGACCATGGCCTGCGGCTCGGCGCGTGTGGTGGCCGATGTGGTGCTCGGCAACACGCCCGACATCCCGCTCGACGGGCTGACGGCGGAACGCTACGCCTGACGCAACTGCCTCGGCGGCCCCTTGCAGCGGCGTCCCTGCCCGGCCAGTATGGCGCAGCCAGATGGGAGGGGCGACATGCGACACGTCATAGCAACCGGGCTTGCCTGCCTGCTTCTCGCGCATGAGGCCGGTGCGCAGGACCTGCCTGCCCCCGTGAGCGATGCGATGTTTGCCCCCGTCGATCCGGCAGAGGCTGCACTCGGCCAGCTGCTGTTCTACGATCCAATTCTTTCAGGCAACCGCGAAGTGTCCTGCGCGACCTGCCATCATCCGAAGTTCGGGACCGGTGACGGGTTGTCGCTGTCGCTCGGTGATGGCGGGATCGGCCTTGGGCCCGACCGCGTGGCCGATCCCGAGAATCCACCCGAGGCGCGCGTGCCGCGCAATGCCCCTGCCCTGTTCAACCTCGGCGCTTCAGAATTCACCCACCTGTTCGACGATGGCCGGATCGAGGTCGACCCCACCCGGCCGAGCGGTTTCCGCACCCCGCTCGAGGATGACATGGTGGCCGGTTTCGCCTCGCTCCTTTCGGCGCAGACCATGTTCCCGGTGCTGAGCGCAGATGAAATGGCGGGCCATGTGCAGGAAAACGACATCGCGCGTGCGGTGCGCCAAGGCGTCCTGACCGGCCCCGGCGGCGCCTGGGACATGATCTCGCGCCGGGTCGCGGCCGTGCCGGAATACGCCGAAAGGTTCACCACGGTCTATCCGAAGATCAAGGGCCCCGACGACATCGCCTTCACCGACATTTCCAACGCCATCGCCGCCTTCATGGAGCTCGAATGGCGCTCGGACACGGCGCCCTTCGATGCCTATCTGCGCGGCGAGGGAACCCTGCCGACGGAGGCCCTTGCCGGGCTCGACCTGTTCTATGGACGCGGCGGCTGCAGCACCTGCCATTCCGGCCCCTTCCAGACCGATCACGGTTTCCACGCGATGGGCGCGCCGCAGATCGGTCCCGGAAAGGCCGCGAAGTTCGAGAGTCATTCTCGCGACGAAGGCCGCTTTCGCGTGACCGGCAGGGTCGAGGATCTCTATGCCTTCCGCACGCCCTCGCTGCGCAACGTCGCGCTGACGGCGCCCTATGGCCATGCGGGCGCACATGCTGATTTGGCGGGGTTCATAGCGGATCATGCGGACCCGGTCGCGGGGCTTCGCGTATACGACATCAGCCAGGCCGTTCTGCCTGAACTGCCCTATGACGACGCGCTCATCATGGCGGATGCGGATGAGGTCGAAGCCATCGGCGCGGCTGCGACATGGTCCGTCGCGCTCGACAGGGACGACATCGCCGCGATAATAGCCTTTCTCGACACGCTCTCCGACCCAGCCGCACGGGCGGGGCGCCTGGGTGTTCCCGGAAGCGTTCCCAGCGGGCTGCCCGTGGCGCGCTGAGCTCAGGGTCTGCTCATCGAAAGCACCCGGTCCGCTGCGCTCTTGGCGTCCGTCACCGTCCCGTCCGGCCAGGTCACCGACACCTGTGCCTCGCTCGCACTGCCTAGACCGAAATGCAGCGGCAGCGCCTGTCCACCGGCATGTCCGCCGCCCACGGTCACTTCCTGAACCTGACCGTTCACCGTGACCAGTGCGCCCACCGCGTTGCGATTGCCGCCCGGCTGGGTCAGGGCGACCTGCAGCCAGTGCCCGGTCTGCGCGGTCACGTTGCGGTAAAGCTCGAGCGGCGCGCGGCGGTTGGACACCAGCAGGTCGAGCCGCCCGTCGCCGTCGAAATCCGCGAGTGCCGCACCGCGCGAGCGGGCGGTCGTGGCGATACCCGCGGCGGCGGAGGTTTCGGCGAAGGTTCCGTCCGGCAGTTGCATCAGCAGGTTGTTGGGGTCTTGCATCGCCATGCCGGGCATCTGGTCGACATTGCCCTTGGCGATGAACAGGTCCGCGCGTCCGTCATTGTCCACGTCGCCGAACTGGGCATGCCAGCCGGTCGACGGGCGCCCATCATCGCCCACATGCGGGCGCGTCGCGTAGGTGCCGATGGCATAGGGCGCCCCGGCATAACTGCCGTCGTCCTGCGCCATCTGCAGCAGCTGATCCCCCATCGAAGTCAGCATCACCTCGGCGCGCCCGTCCCCGGTCAGATCCCGGCTCGCGATTCCCATCCCCCAGAGCGAGACCCGGTCCCATCCGTCGCTCTCGTCCAGGAAACGGCCCATGCCGATATCCCACATCTGTTCGTAGCCGCCCTTTACGTAATAGTGCCGGTCGTTCGAAATCCGCAAAGTCGGGCGCCCGCGCGCATCCCGTGCAGCAAGCATCGACAGGCTGCAGAAGCCCGGCGCCAGCGTCTCGGCCCGGTAGCCCTCGCCCTCGGGAATGAGCAGCGTATTGGTGTCACAGGCACCGAAGGGGCCTTCGGGATCGGCACGGTCCACGTAATGACCCACGGCCATCTGCGGGCGCGCATCGTCCGTCCACCAGGCGGTGAAGGCCGTGCTCCACTGATCGGTCTGCGGCAGGCCCCAATCCGCGGTCGCATCGGCGAAAGCACAATCCGGTCCACCGCGCAGCACCCTGTCCGGCCCGACTCGCAATACATAAAGGTCCATCCGGCCATCGGCGTCGATATCCAGCGGATAGGCCCCGGTGACGCCGGTCATCCGCGGCATGTCCACCTTGGCAAAGGTGAAATCCCCGGTATTGCGCAGCAGGATTGCAGGGGTCTCGCCTCCGGCAGAAAAGATGTCCGGGTGTGTGTCGCCGTCACAGTCGAAAACCGCCACGCCACCGCCGACGAAATGCTCCCACCCGCCGGAATAGACATGCTCGGGCAAGGCGTCCGAGCGGTCCTCGAAGGAGGGTGCGGCCCCCGCCGGGGCGGCGAGCAGGCAGAGCGCGAGAACCCGGATCAAACCGCCCAGCCTTCGCCCATCGCCTTGTCGGTCACGGCGCTCAGCGCGAGCGCGGAAGCGCCCCGGGCCCAGACCAGATCGCCCCAGGCGTGGATCTCGACCGGGCACGGCACACGGCCATCGGCGAGGGTGAGCGCGCGCATTTCGGCCATGACCTCGTCGGCGTATAGATAGTCGTACTGCATCCGCTCGCCTGACAGGATGATCAGTTCGGGGTCGAAGATCTGGACGACATTGGCCAGACCCAGCGACAGGTACCGCCCGGCACGCCGAAAGATCGTGCGGGCGGACACGTTGCCAGCCTTGGCCTGCGCAAAGAGCGTCTCGAGCATCACGTTCGGGCTCTGGAGGTAGCGCGCATTGCGATCGAGCGCCGTCGCCGCCTCGCGCGCAAGAGCGTAATCAGCGACATAGGCCTCGAGACAGCCGCGCTGGCCGCACCGGCAGAGCGCGCCGTCGAGCTGCACCTTCGTATGACCGAGCTCGAGCCCTATGCCGCGACCGCCACGGAACAGGCGGTTCCCGAGAACGACCCCCATGCCGATGCCCTCCTCGATCGTGACGACGGCAAAGTCCGACCGCGCCCGCCCTGCCCCGAACCAGAGTTCGGCGAGGGTGAGCATGTTGGCATCGTTGTCCAGAAACACAGGCAGGCCGAAGCGCTGCGCCAGCGCCGCGCCCAGGGGCTGATCCCGCTGATCGAGCAGCGGCGACCAGAGCACCTGTCCGGTATCGTGATCGACGAGACCGGACAGGCCCGCACCGATGGCGCTGATATCCGAGAGCGCATGTCCGGCCGCGGCCAGAAGCACCGCGACCAGGTCCGACACCTCGGTCAGCACCTGATCCAGCGTCTTGCGATGCGGCGGCGTCGGCTGGGAGGCGTTGGCACGCACATTGCCCGCGAAATCGGCCAGCACCGCGGTATGCACCATGTCCGACAGCTTGATCCCGATTACCAGCCGCGCCTCCGGCACCACTTCGAGCGCGACAGGCGGACGGCCGCGCCCCGCCTCGCGCTGCAAACCCTCGACCTCGCGCAGGAAACCGGCGGCGATGAGTTCGGCGCTGAGCGTTGTGGCCGAGCCCGCGCTGATGCCCAGCGAGCGGGTCACATCGGCGCGCGCGCTGTGCCCCGCCGCCCGGACTGATTCGAAGATCTGCTGGCGCAGCGGGCGCGTCGGAGCCGAGGACACCGACAGAATCGGACCGCAGCCGCTGATAGGCGGCTCTGATGCGGACGGACGTCCCTCGGTATCATACATTGTTCGCAACCCGAATAAATTGCTGCACCTGCAAAGGTGAACAGCCCCTCAGAACCAGAGACTGCCGTAAGGTTTTGCGGTTGAACAGTGGGAAAGTTCAGCGATTGAGCGGTACAGGACAATTTTTATTTTGACAGTTGAAATAAAGATGGCATTTTGCGCCTGTCGGGCCAAAAGGCTCACGCCCCGCACCAGATCGGGGTCATGTCTCGGGAGGACACAATGCATAAATCAATCATCGCAGCGGCGATTGCCGTTGTCGGTTTCAACTCGGCAGCTCTGGCCCAGAGTGACAACCTCACCGTCGGCGTCAGCTGGTCGAACTTTCAGGAAGAGCGCTGGAAGACCGACGAGGCCGCGATCCGCCAGGCGCTCGACGCCGCCGGTGCGACCTACGTGTCCGCCGATGCGCAGTCGTCCTCGGCCAAGCAGCTTTCGGACGTGGAATCGCTGATCGCGCAGGGAGTCGACGCCCTGATCATCCTCGCACAGGACACCGACGCGATCGGACCCGCCGTCGATGCCGCCGCGAACGAAGGCATTCCGGTCGTCGCTTATGACCGTCTTATCGAAGATCCCCGCGCCTTCTACCTCACCTTCGACAACGTCGAGGTCGGTCGCATGCAGGCGCGCGCCGTTCTGGCCGAGCAGCCCGAAGGCAATTACGTGATGATCAAGGGCTCGCCCACCGATCCCAACGCCGATTTCCTGCGCGGCGGCCAGCAGGAAGTTCTGCAATCGGCCATCGATTCCGGCGCGATCACGATCGTCGACGAAGCCTATACCGACGGCTGGCTGCCTGCCAACGCCCAGCGCAACATGGAACAGATCCTGACCGCCAACGACAACAATGTCGACGCGGTGGTGGCCTCCAATGACGGCACTGCCGGTGGCGCCATCGCCGCGCTCACCGCACAGGGCATGGAAGGCATTCCGGTCTCGGGTCAGGACGGCGATCACGCCGCGCTGAACCGTGTGGCACTCGGCACGCAGACCGTTTCCGTCTGGAAGGACGCACGTGATCTGGGCACGGCCGCCGCGGAAATCGCCGTCGAAATGGCGAGCGACGACGACGGCGTGGTCGAGATCGCGGACGCGCAGAAATGGACCTCGCCCACCGGCACCGAGATGAACGCGAAGTTCCTCACCCCCGTGCCGATCACCAAGGACAACCTGTCCGTCGTGGTCGACGCCGGCTGGATCACGCAGGAAGCGCTCTGCCAGGGTGTGACCGACGGTCCCGCGCCCTGCAACTGAGCTGAAATGTCCCGGCCTGCCTGCGGGCGGGCCGGGATTTCCTTTTTTTATCGCAGGGGGTCGAGCACCTCTGCGATGTCCTGCAGATCGCGCCTGCAGACGGGAGCCAGAATGTCCGATCAGACTCAATCGACACCATCCGCCACGCCCAAGCGCAGCCTTTTCAAGCAGCTTGAACTCGACACGCGCCTTCTGGGCATGATCGGTGCGTTCCTCGTGATCTGCCTCGTGTTCAATTTCTGGACCGACGGACGGTTTCTCACGCCACGCAACATCTTCAACCTGACGATCCAGACGGTCAGCGTCGCCATCATGGCGACCGGCATGGTCTTCGTCATCGTCACGCGCCATATCGACCTCTCTGTCGGCGCCCTGCTGGCGACCTGCACTGCCGTCATGGGCATGCTGCAGACGCGCTGGCTGCCGGGCATGCTGGGAATCGAGATCGGATCGCCGCTCATTCCCTGGATCACCATCGGCCTCGGCCTGCTGACCGGCGCCGTGATCGGCGCAATGCAGGGCTGGCTGGTCGGCTATCGTGGCATTCCGGCCTTCATCGTGACGCTGGGCGGCCTGCTGGTCTGGCGCAATGTCGGCTGGTATCTGACGAGCGGCCAGACCATCGGGCCGCTCGACGACACCTACATCCTGTTTGGCGGCATCACCGGCACGCTGGGCTGGTTCTGGAGCTGGATGGTCGGCATCGCCGCCGCCGTGGCTGCTGCCGTGGGCCTGTGGTCGGCGCGGCGCACCAAGGTGCGGCACGAATTTCCGGTCAAGCCGGTCTGGGCCGAGATCGCGGTGATCGCAATCACCGTCGGCGCGATCCTCGGCTTCGTCGCCGTGCTGAACGCCTATGAACTGCCCGAACGTGTCGTGGCGCGTGACTTTGCCGCCTATGGCTGCGCACAGGCCGATGGCTGCGTCGTCGCCTACGGCATCCCCTATTCGGTGCTGCTGCTGATCTTCGTCGCCGTGGTGATGACGGTGATCGCGACGCGCACGCGGCTCGGGCGCTACATCTTCGCGACCGGCGGCAACCCCGACGCGGCGAGCCTGTCGGGCATCAACACGAAGCTTCTGACGGTCAAGATCTTTGCCATCGTGGGCGTGCTCTGCGCGCTTGGCGGCGTCGTCGCCTCGGCCCGGCTCGGCTATCACACCAACGATATCGGCACGCTGGACGAGCTGCGCGTGATCGCGGCGGCCGTGATCGGCGGCACGGCCCTTTCTGGCGGGATCGGCACGATCTACGGCGCGGTCTTCGGCGCGCTGATCATGCAGTCGCTGCAATCGGGCATGGCGATGGTGGGCGTCGATGCGCCCTATCAGAACATCGTGGTTGGCGCGGTGCTGGTTTTCGCCGTCTGGGTCGACATCGAATATCGCAAGCGGACGGGAGCGAAGTAAATGACCACACCTCTTGTGCAGATGAAGAACATCTCGATCTCCTTCGGCGGTGTGCGCGCGGTCGACGATGTGAGCCTTGACCTCCACCCCGGCGAAGTCGTCGGCCTGCTCGGCCATAACGGCGCAGGCAAGTCGACGCTGATCAAGATCCTGTCCGGTGCCTACAAGGCGGATTCGGGCGAGATCTGGATCAACGGCAACAAGGTCGACATCCAGTCGCCCCGCGACGCCCGCGACAACAGCATCGAGACGATCTACCAGACGCTGGCGCTGGCGGATAACCTCGATGCAGCGTCTAACCTGTTCCTCGGGCGCGAACTGACCACGCCCTTCGGCTTTGTCGACGATTCGCGGCAGGAGGCCGAGACGCGCAAGATCATGTCGCGGCTCAACCCGAACTTCCGGAAACTGAAGGACCCGGTATCGGCGCTTTCGGGCGGTCAGCGGCAGTCCGTCGCCATCGCGCGTGCGGTCTATTTCAAGGCCCGCATCCTGATCATGGACGAACCGACCGCCGCGCTCGGCGTACACGAGACGAAGATGGTCGCGGACCTGATCCGGGAGCTCAAGAAACAGGGGCTCGGCATCTTCCTCATCAGCCATGACACGCGCGAGATGATGGAGCTCTGCGACCGGGTCTCGGTGATGAAGAACGGTCAGGTCGTCGGCACCGAGCGCGTCGAGGACGTGACCGAGGATGACATCCTCTCGATGATCATCATGGGAAAGAATCCAAAGGCGGCAGCATGAGCTTTTACATCGGACTCGACCTCGGCACCTCTGCGCTGAAAGGCGTCGTCATGGACGCCGAACAGCGCATCGTCGCAGAAGCGAGCGCCCCGCTGACGGTCGAACGCCCGCAGAACAGCTGGTCCGAACAGGACCCCGCAAGCTGGCTGACGGCGGCGGATGTCGTGATGCAGGCACTCGCTGCGAAGATGCCGCTTGCGGATGTGGCGGGCATCGGGCTTTCGGGTCACATGCACGGCGCGACGCTGATCGGCGCCGATGATGCGGTGCTGCGGCCCTGCATCCTGTGGAACGATACGCGCTCTGCGAAAGAGGCCGCGGCGATGGATGCGGATCCGCGGTTCCGCGCGCTCACAGGCAATATCGTCTTTCCGGGCTTCACCGCGCCCAAGCTTACCTGGGTCATGAAAAACGAGCCCGAGATCTTTGGCAAGATCGCCAAGGTGCTGCTGCCCAAGGATTACCTGCGCCTCTGGCTGAGCGGCGACCACGTCGCCGAGATGTCGGATGCAGCAGGGACAAGCTGGCTCGATACCGGCGCACGGGACTGGTCTGACGAACTTCTGGCCGAGACCGGCCTCAGCCGGGATCACATGCCCCGGCTGGTCGAAGGCTCGGAGGTGTCCGGCACCCTGCGCGACGCACTGGCGGATCAATGGGGCCTGTCCAAGGGCGTCGTGATCGCGGGCGGCGGCGGCGACAATGCGGCGAGCGCCGTCGGTGTCGGTGTGGTGAAACCGGGCGAGGCCTTCGTCTCTCTCGGCACGTCCGGCGTGCTCTTCGCATCCTCGGCGGCCTACCAGCCCGATGCGGCGAGCGCCGTGCACACCTTCTGCCACGCCCTGCCCGGCACCTGGCACCAGATGGGCGTCATCCTGGCAGCAGCGGACGCACTCAACTGGTTCGCGGGCAACGTCGGTCAGAAGCCCGATGCGCTGACCGGCGCGCTTGGCGATCTGCAGGCGCCCGGGCGGACACTGTTCCTGCCCTATCTCGGCGGTGAGCGGACACCGCACAACGACGCCGCCATAAGGGGCGCCTTCCTGCATCTCGACCACAGCAATGACACCGCCGCCCTCACGCGCGCCGTGCTCGAAGGTGTCACCCACGCCTTCCGGGACAGTTTCGACGCCCTGAGCAGCACCGGCACCGAGATCACCCGCTTGATCGGCGTCGGTGGCGGCACGCGGTCCGACTATTGGGTCAAGGCCATCGCGACCTCGCTGGGCATGCCGATCGACCTGCCCGTATCGGGCGATTTCGGCGGCGCCTTCGGCGCGGCCCGGCTTGGCATGATGGCGGCCACCGGCGCCGGGGTCGAGATCGCGACCCCCCCGCCCATCGAGCGCAGCATCGACCCGGATGTCGCGCTTGCCCCCGCCTTTGCCGAGGCGCATGCCCGGTACCGCGAAAGCTACACAGCGCTCAAGAGCCTGACCTGAAGGACCCCCCAATGACCGATTTTTTCCAAGGCATCCCGAAAATCACTTTCGAGGGGCCGGACAGCGACAACGACTTCGCCTTCCGCCATTACGACCCCGACGAGGTGGTGATGGGCAAGACGCTGAAGGAGCATCTGCGCTTTGCCGCCGCCTACTGGCACAGCTTTGCCTGGCCGGGCGGCGACCCCTTCGGCGGGCAGACCTTCGAACGTCCGTGGTTCGGCGACACGATGGCGCTCGCCAAGCTCAAGGCCGATGTTGCCTTCGAGATGTTCGAGATCCTCGATGTGCCCTTCTACTGTTTCCACGACGCAGACGTGCGCCCCGAAGGCAAGGATTTCGACGAGAACACCAAAAACCTGCGCGAAATCGTCGATTACTTCGAGGAAAAGCAGGCGGCGACCGGCATCAAGCTGCTCTGGGGAACCGCCAACCTCTTCTCGAACCGCCGTTTCATGTCTGGCGCGGCGACCAATCCCGATCCGGACGTCTTTGCCTTTTCCGCCGCGACCGTGAAGACCTGCATGGATGCCACGAAGCAGCTTGGCGGCGCGAACTACGTCCTCTGGGGCGGGCGCGAAGGTTACGAGACGCTGCTCAACACCGACCTTTCCAAGGAACGCGCCCATGCGGGCCGCTTCCTGCACATGGTGGTCGACTACAAGCACAAGATCGGCTTTGACGGCCCGATCCTGATCGAACCCAAGCCGCAGGAGCCCACCAAGCACCAGTACGATTACGATGTCGCCACGGTCTACGGTTTCCTCAAGGAATTCGGACTCGAGAACGAGGTCAAGATGAACATCGAGCAGGGGCATGCAATCCTTGCGGGCCATTCCTTCGAACATGAGCTGGCCATGGCGCGCGCGCTCGGCATCTTCGGGTCGATCGACATGAACCGGAACGACTATCAGTCGGGCTGGGACACCGACCAGTTCCCCAACAACGTTCCCGAAATGACGCTGGCCTATTACGAGGTGCTGCGCGCGGGTGGTTTCACCAGCGGCGGCACCAACTTCGATGCCAAGCTGCGGCGCCAATCGCTCGATCCCGAGGATCTGATCCTCGCCCATGTCGGCGGCATGGATGCCTGCGCGGCGGGCCTCAAGGCGGCTGCAGCGATGCTCGAGGATGGCAAGCTCGAAGCGGCGCGGGATGCGCGCTATGCCGGTTGGGACAGCGATGCCGCCAAGGCGATGCTGACCAGCGATCTTGAGAGCATCGCCGAAAAGGTGAGCTCGTCCGGGATCAACCCGCAACCCAAGTCGGGGCGGCAGGAGCGTCTCGAAAATCTCGTGAACCGGTACCTCTAGCGACCGTCTGCCCCGGACCTTCGGGTTCGGGGTCTTCGGCTGCAAAACAGGTCTGTTGCGGACCCGCCATATACGCAGCCATAACAGCGTGCATCTTCAGCTCTACGGCGAAACAATCAGCCGTTCATAGGCAGGGCGGGCAAAGTGGAATCCCTGCATGTGGGTGATCCCGATGCTCTGAAGCGCCTGCGCGTCTGCGGCGTCCTCGATGCCCTCGGCGACCACGAGGATGTCGAGATCCGCGCACATCTCCTGGATTGCACCCACGATCACGCGGCGACGCGCATCCCCTGCAATGCCTCGGATCAGGGCCATGTCGATCTTCACGATGTCGGGGCGCAGGTCGCACAAAAGGCTTAACCCGGCATATCCGGCGCCGAAATCGTCGATTGCGGTCATGAACCCGCGCGAGCGGTAGCTGTCGACGATATGCGCAAGGTGATCAGTATCACGTACCGACCCGCCCTCGGTGAATTCGAAGATCAGCCGGTCCGTCGGAAAATCGTAACGCTCCGCAGCGCGAAGAGTCGACTGGATGCAATTCTCGGGGTTGTAGACGGCGTTCGGCATGAAGTTGATGCTGAGCCGGGTGTCGATCCCGAGGCGGGAGGCGATCTCGATCGCACGCGCCCGGCACTTCTGATCGAAACTGTACCGGTTGGTGTCCGTGACATGTTTCAGCACATCCCAGGCAGAACCGTCACCCACCGGCCGCACAAGCGCCTCCTGAGCAAAGGCCCGACCCGAGCGGATATCGAAAATCGGCTGAAACGCCATGCTGAATTCCTGCCGGAAGGCCGTGCCTCCGCGCGCACCGCACTCCTTGCATCCGATGTCGGATTCCTGCGCCATGGTGAAACTCCTTCTCCGCTCAAGCGGAGCACTGAACGTAAAAAACTGACCCACTTCCCCGAAAGGAGGGGCAATGAGACCAGAGATAGTGCCAGCCAATAAAATTCGACCGTCACGTTTAAACGTCGATGGCCCCATGCTGTTCCGCAGTCGGCTCGCATTCTGGCGGGCTTACCCCGGTGACGTTACGTCCGAACGGCATTTCCTACGACTGCCCCCCCCGCAAGGGAGATGCCACGCTCTGGCGCGCCCTCTGGAAACTTGAGGGGCGAGGTGGCGAGGCCTATGGTCCGAAGGCGTTCCACATGGTAGCGCAGAAGTCGTCCCGAAAGGCACCGATGCCGCAGGACAAGATTGCAACAGACAGGCCAGGAGACCCGCCAGATGCCCCCCAAATTCGGAACCAGCGGCCTGCGCGGCCTTGTGGTCGAACTGACCGACGAGATCGTCAGCGATCACGTCCGCGCCTTCCTGTCGGTCTGCGATGTGGGCGGCACGCTTTACGTCGGCCATGACCTGCGCGACAGCTCGCCCGATCTGGCAGGGGTGGTCACACAAACGGCGCGCGATTCCGGCGTGAACGTCGTCTCCTGCGGCCCGCTGCCCACGCCTGCGCTTGCGCTGGCGGCGCTGAATGCGGGCGCCGGAGCGCTGATGGTGACCGGCAGCCACATTCCCGCCGACCGCAACGGGCTCAAGTTCTACACCCGCACGGGCGAGATCACCAAGGCGGACGAGACCGCGATCCTCGCTGCGCTCGGCCTGCCCGCACAGGGCGGCTCCGCGGCGCAGTCCGAGGATGCACAGGCCACGTCGCGTTACCGCGACAGGTTCCTCACTGCCTTCGGGCCTCAGGCGCTGCGTGGCGCGCGCGTCGGGGTCTATTCGCATTCCGCCGTCGGGCGCGACGTGATGATCGACATCCTGCGCGGCGTCGGCGCCGAAGTCATCGAGCTGGGGCGCTCCGACACTTTCATTCCCGTCGACACCGAAGCCGTAGATGCCGCGACCCGGTCACAGCTGCGCGGCTGGGCGGCAGAGCATGGCGTCGATGCCATCGTGTCGACCGATGGCGATTCCGACCGGCCCCTGGTCACTGACGCCACAGGCAACGTCGTCGCGGGCGATGTGCTCGGGCAGATCACCGCGGCCCTTCTGGGTGCCGAAATCGCCGTGACGCCGGTTTCGTCCAATACCGGCGTGGACAAGGGCGGCCGGTTCGCCGAGGTCATCCGCACGCGCATCGGTTCCCCCTTCGTGATCGCCGCGATGGAGGACCGCGCTGGCGCGAAGGTCGTCGGATACGAGGCCAATGGCGGCTTCCTGCTGGGCTACGAGGCGAGCGGTCCCGCCGGTGTGCTGCCCGCGCTCATGACCCGGGACAGCATGCTGCCGATCCTTGCCGCACTGCATGCCGCGCGCAGTGGCGACGGCATCGACCTCGCCGCGCGCGTGGCACAGGAACCGGCCCGCTTCACCGCCGCCGATCGGCTCGAAAACGTTCCGACCGAGCGTTCGCAGGCGCTGGTCGCGAAGCTGTTGGCCGACAGCGATGCGCAGGACGATCTGCTGGCACGTCTGGACCTTGGCAAGGCGGCCGGGCTGGATCAGACCGACGGCCTGCGGCTGACCTCGGATCAGGGCACGGTGATCCATATCCGTCCCTCGGGCAATGCGCCGGAGCTGCGGCTCTATGTCGAAACGGATGATGCCGCGGCCGCTTTTGCCACGCTCGAAACCGGTCTCGGCGTGCTGCGCGACATTCTCGGCAGCTAGCCGCGCCGGGCGCTTTCACTTTGCCTCAGCGCAGGTTTGCGGCAATGACCGCAACTGCGCCGGTCAGAGCATAACGGCCTGGCCAGTCAGTGCGGATTCCTGCGCGGCGAGCCCCATGCGCACCGCGGCATAACCGTCCGCGAGGGTGACTTCGGCGCGGGCCGCTCCCCGCACGACCTCGAGAAAGCGCTGGTGCTGATAGAAGGTGGAGCCGTTGTGGTCCCCCGCCGCCAGCAGCGCGGGATCCACCGGGATGTCGATGCGCCTGGGGCCCTTGGGGGTGCGCGGGCTCACGATCAGCTGGGGCACCGGGGGCCTGCCGATATCGCCGGGCCAGAAGCGGCCCGGCCCGGGCACCAGCGCCTCAATCTTGCCACGGGGGCCGACGGCGCTCACTTCTTCCTGATAGAGACTGCCTTCTGCAAACATGCAGAGTTCCAGCATCGCCCGGGCGCCGGAGGCGAAATCGACGATCACGTAGCCACGATCCCAGACATCCGGTACTTCGCCATCATAGGCTTCGTCCTGATGGTTCACTGCCTGCCCGGCGCTCGCCATCACACGCACCGGTTCGGACTTCATCACCAGCCGCATGAGGTCGAAGAAGTGACAGCACTTTTCCACCATCGTGCCGCCGGTATTGCGGTTGAAGCGGTTCCAGCCACCGACCTTGTGCAGGAAGGGAAAGCGGTGCTCGCGGATGGTGAGCATCTGAACGCCGCCGGTCACCTGCGCGGCCTGATCCAGCAAAGCGGCGATGGGCGGCATGTAGCGGTACTCCATCGCGACCCAGACCGGCGCCGGATAGGAGTCGAGCAGGTTGCGCACGCGTGCGGCATCGTCGGTGGTGGTGAAGAGCGGCTTTTCCACCAGAACAGGCAGCGGGTGACGGGCCGCGATCAGTTCCATCTGGGCGACATGCAGATTGTTGGGCGAGACGATCACCAGCGCGTCGAGATCGGGCACGTCCAGCAGGGCCTCGACCGAAGGCATGCGCTGCGCGCCCGGCGCCAGATCCAGCGCGGCCGCGGCCATCGCCTCGTTCGGCTCGAAGATTGCGGCGACCCTGGCATCCTCAAGCAAGGCGATGTTGCGCAGATGCTCCTGCCCCATCATGCCGCAGCCGATGATTCCGTAGTCGAGTGTCTTCATGTCGCTGCCTTCATCCCAGCCGCGCGACGTAACGCGCGACGTTCGTGTCGATCCAGGTGCGCGACACCTCGGCGCGCGCGCCGTCCTGCCCCCAGCCGATCCGCTCCACCATCACGCAGGGACTGCCGGGAGGCGGACCAAAGGCATCGGGCGCCCAGTCGGGCACACGGCCCAGACCCAGGCGATCTTCGACCCGGGTGATCCAGAGGCCCAGCGCCTGGCGGTAATAGAGGTAGAGGGATTCGGACATCTCCTCCGGCAGAAGGTCTCGCGCATAGGAGCCGTCGAGCCAGATCTCTTCCAGCACCGCCGGAGTGGCGTTCAGCCTGCGCAGTCGGCGGATTCGATGAGCCTCGGCAAAGGTGCCGAATTCCGGCAGCCCGGCCTCCTTGGTCACGCGCGCCACATCCAGAAGCTCTGCCCGGGGAAGACCACCCCCGGCCAGCAACTCCACGCGGAAGAAGGCATATACCGACTTCGCATCCGGTCTGGCGCGCACGTAGTTGCCCGACCCCTGCACCCGTTCGAGCAGGCCCTTCTGCGTGAGATCGGCAAGCGCCTTGCGCAGCGTGCCCACGGCGGTGCCAAGCTGCGCCGCCATCTCGCGCTCCGGGGGAAGACGTTCGCCATCGCCGAGCCGCCCCGACTGGATATCGCGGATCAGCATCTCGCTCAGCTGCACGTAGAGCGGTAGGGCTTGGTGGTCGGCAGTCACGTCGAAGCGCGTCCCCGGGAGCAAATTGATACAGTATTGATCTACAACATTGACAATGCTACGCAAGAAAAAACCTTACCCGACCGGAAAGATGCCAGATGACCATCGTCCCCATCACCTCGCCCGATCTCGACGCCGCCGAAGTCTCTTGGTTCTCGGCGCTCTGCTCGGACGATTATGCCTATCTGGGCGTGCCGGACGGAGCGCTGCGGTCAAGCTGGGCGCATTGCTCGGACATCGTGAAGGAGGCGGAACGCCAGGGCTTTCGCAACATCCTCTGCCCGTCCTCCTATCAGGTGGGGCAGGATACGCTGTCCTTCGTCGCGGGCTGTGCGCCGATCACCGACAGGATCAACATGCTGGCTGCCGTGCGCTGCGGCGAGATGCAGCCGATCATGCTGGCGCGCACCATCGCGACGCTCGACCACATGCTCGCGGGGCGGCTGACGGTGAACATCATCTCGTCCGATTTTCCGGGACAGAAAGAGCCGTCGCCCTTCCGCTACCAGCGTTCGCGCGAGGTGGTCGAGATCCTGAAACAGGCATGGAGCCGGGACGAGATCAATTACGAGGGCGAGGTCTACACTTTCAAAGGCCTCACCACCGACCCTGTCAAACCCTACCAGACCGGCGGACCGCTGCTCTATTTCGGTGGCTATTCGCCCGATGCGCTGGAACTGTGCGGCCAGCATTGCGACGTCTACCTCATGTGGCCCGAAACGAAGGACATGCTCGCCCAGCGCATGAAGGATGTGAATGCCGTTGCGGAACGTCATGGCCGCACGCTGGATTACGGCCTGCGCGTGCATGTCATAGTCCGCGACACCGAGGCCGAAGCCCGCGAATATGCGCAGCACCTCGTCAGTCGGCTTGACGACGATCAGGGCAGAACGATCCGCGACCGCGCGCTCGATGCCGGGTCGCTGGGTGTGTCGCATCAGGCGAAGAACCGCGAACTCGCGGATATGGAGGGCTTCATCGAGCCGCATCTGTGGACCGGCATCGGGCGGGCACGGTCGGGCTGTGGCGCCGCGATCGTGGGATCCACCGATCAGGTGCTGAGCGAGTTGGAAAGTTATCAGAAAATGGGCATCCGGGCCTTCATCCTGTCGGGCTATCCGCATATAGAGGAATGCCAACACTTCGGCAGCCGGGTGCTGCCGCAGATGAAAACCTGCTCGCTGCCCGAAGTCTATGGTCGCGTGCCCGCAACGACACCCCCGACACCGCTGGGTGCCGGAGAAAGACGCTGATGGACCGTGTTCAACTGACCCCCGACGTCACGCTCAGCCGCCTTGTCTATGGCATGTGGCGGCTTGGCGACGATGACGACCATGCGCCGCAAACGGTGCGCGCCAAGATCGATGCCTGCCTCGATCAGGGCATCACCACGATGGATCAGGCGGATGTCTATGGGGGGTACATGGCCGAGGAGATCCTCGGTGAGGCGCTGACGCCCGAACTTCGCAACCGGATCGAGATCGTCACCAAATGCGACATCGTCGCGCCTGTGGGGCGGCACGCAACTGCCCGGGTCAAGCATTACGACAGCAGCCGCGCGCATATCCACGCGTCGGTCGATCATTCCCTGCGCCTGATGAAGACCGATTATATCGACATGCTGATGATCCACCGCCCCGACCCGCTGATGGATCACGTCGAAACCGGTGCGGCGCTGGACGAGCTGGTCGCCAGCGGCAAGATCCGCGCGGTCGGCGTGTCGAACTTCAAGCCCTGGGACTGGACACTGCTGCAATCGGCGATGAAGACTCCGATCTGCACCAACCAGATCGAGATCTCGCTGCTGGCGCGCGACGCCTTCGTGAATGGCGATCTCGCCTTCCTGCAGGAGCGCAGGATCCCGCCCATGGCATGGTCGCCGCTGGGTGGTGGGTCGCTGTTCTTCGACACGCAGCATTCCGCATTGCTCGCGGCACTGAAAACGGTCGGCGCGGATCACGGCGTCGATGAAACCGCCGCCGCCATCGCCTGGCTCTTGGCGCATCCGGCGGGCATCCTACCTGTTCTCGGCACCAACAATCTGGACCGCATCGCCCGCATCGGCGATGCTGCCAGGATCAACATGGATCGGGAGACCTGGTTTGAACTCTACACGCACGCCCTTGGCGAAGAAGTACCCTGAGTCGATGCGGGTGGTGACCTCCTTGGCCCTGCGCCGCAAGATGACGGTCCCGGCATGACCGCGCAGACTCCCAGCTTCGATCCGGCGACCGGCGAAGCCCGCGCCTTTCGCGAGGCGCTGGGCCAGTTCGGCACCGGCGTCACCATCGTGACTTGTGCCACAGCCGACGGCCCGCTCGGGATCACCGCAAACAGCTTTGCCAGTGTCTCGCTCGACCCGCCGCTCGTGCTCTGGGCCCCGGCGAAATCCTCGTCGCGCTATCCGTTCTATGCCGCCGCACAACATTTCGCGATTCACGTGATCGGCGAGGACCAGCTCGATCATTGCAAGGGTTTCGCGCGCACCGGCGACGCCTTTCACGAATTCGACTGGACGGAGGGTCCGCATGGCGTGCCGCTGCTCAATGGCTGCCTGTCCTGTTTCGAATGCGAGAAAACCGCAGAACATGACGGCGGCGACCATACGATAATCGTGGCGCGTGTGACGCGCGTGACCACGCGGCCCGGACAACCGCTGCTGTTTCATGGCGGCCGGTACGGAAGCTTTGCGCCCGCGTCGTGACCCACCCCTAGAGATCAGAAAATCCGGGGCGGAAAGGGGAGGAGGAGGCCGATGGCCATTTTGCTGGGGATCCTGCGCCCCCTGCAAGTCGTGCTGGACCATGTGCTGCGGCTGGGTCGCGCGCTGGCGATCGTCGCGATTGCGCTCATGGTGGTCTGCATCCTGCTGCAGGTGTTCATGCGCTACATGCTGAACAACGCCCTGCCCTGGCCGGAAGAGGCCGCGCGCTTTCTCATGCTCTGGATGACCGGGCTCATCGCGCCCTCGGCCTATCGGCGGGGCGGGTTCGTCGCCATCGACATGCTGACCCTTATGCTGCCACGCTCCCTCGCCGCAGGTCTTTCGCTGGTGCTGCTGCTGCTCTCGGGCGCGGTGCTCGTGATGGGGATCGAGCTCGGTCAGAGGCATGTGACCTCGGGCTGGATGTTTGCATCCTCTTCGCTGCGGCTGCCGCTGGAATGGGTCGGCATGGAGGGTTTCAAGATCAAGCTCGCCTGGATGTATCTCTCGCTTTACACCGGACTGATCCTGCTGCTTGCGGTGAATGTGGAGCTGATCCTGAGGTCCCTCGTCGCAATGCTGGGGCAGGAATCGCGGCTGCGTCCGATGCTCGATGGCAGTCTGAGGGTGGAATAGATGCTGATCTGGTTCCTGCCCCTGTTCCTTCTGTTCCTGATGCTGGGCCTGCCGGTGTTCTTCGGGATGCTCGCGGCCCCCGGTATCCTGCTGCTGCTGAACGGGCAGGAACGCGACCTCTCGCTGCTCTACCGCAACGTCTATAACGGCATGGACAGCTTTCCGCTGATGGCGATCCCGTTCTTCATGCTCGCCGGAGAGCTCATGAACCGCGGCGGCATCACATTGCGGCTGGTCGAATTCTCGCAGGCCATGATGGGCCATTTCCGTGGCGGGCTCGCGCATGTGAACGTGCTCTCCTCGATGCTCTTCGCCGGGCTCTCCGGCTCTGCCGTGGCCGATACCTCGGCGCTGGGGTCGATGCTCATCCCCGCGATGGAAAGGGAGGGATATACCCGACGCTTTGCCGCGGCGATCACCGCTGCAAGTTCGGTCATCGGCCCGATCATACCGCCGAGCGGCATCATGATCATCTACGCCTACGTGATGGGCGAATCCGTTGCCGCGCTGTTCCTCGCCGGCATCGTGCCCGGCATCCTCGTCGGGCTCGGCCTCATGGGGATGGTCAAGGTCATGGCCGACCGTTACGACTTTCCCGCCTCGCGCGCCAAGGCGACCTGGCCCGAACGCGGACAGGCGAGCCTCAAGGCGTTCTTCCCGCTCCTGACGCCCGTGATCATCCTCGGCGGCATCCTCGGCGGCGTCTTCACCCCGACCGAGGCGGCCGCCGTCGCCGTCGCCTATGCCATCCTCATCGGCATGTTCGTCCTGCGCACTCTCTCCCTGCGCGACCTGCCCGAAGTGCTGAGCCGCGCCGCGATGACCTCGGCCGTCGTCTTGCTGCTGGTGGGGGCCGCGATGGCGTTCAAGACGGTGGTCAGCCTCAGCCACGCCCCCGAACAGCTTGCCGCCTACATCCTCGCGCTCAGCGAGAACCCCCTGATCCTGCTGTTCCTGATCAACCTGCTGCTCTTCGTCGTCGGCATGTTCCTCGATGCGGGGCCCGCGATCATCATCCTCGGGCCAATCCTCGGCCCGATCTTCGTGAGCCTCGGCATCGACCCCATTCATTTCGCGATCATCATGTCGGTGAACCTCACCGTCGGCCTCGCCACGCCGCCCATGGGCCTCGTGCTCTTCGTGGCAAGCTCCGTCTCGGGCGAGCGGGTCGAGACGATCTCAAAGGCGATCCTGCCGTTTCTCGCGGTCGAGATCCTGGTGATCTTCCTCATCACCTTCTTCCCCGCCCTTTCGATGACGATCCCGCGCCTTGCGGGCTTCGTGAACTGATCATCCGACCACCAAGCATAGGGAGTTCAAAGAATGCTCAAAGGTCTGACCAAGGTGGCGCTCACCGTGGCCTTGCTCGCCGGGACGGCGATGGCGGCCGCGGCGCAGGATTACACCATCCGTGCCACCGCCAATTCCAACGAGAATGACGAGGATTACGACGGCCTCGTCGTGTTCAAGAACTATGTCGAGGCCGCGTCCAACGGCGCGATCGAGGTCGAGCTGTTCATCGGCACGCAGCTTTGCGCCGGGGGGGCGGAATGCCTTCAGGGCGTGGCGGACGGATCGATCGACGTCTTCGTGACCACCTCGGGCGGAGCGGCCGGCATCTTTCCCTATATCCAGGTGCTGGACCTGCCGTACCTGATGGCGAACGACCGCGTGGCCGAGGCGGTGCTTTCGGGCGATTTCACCCGCACGATGCGCGACATGGCGCTGGCAAGTTCGGGCGACACGATCCGCATCATGACCATCGGCAATACCGGCGGCTGGCGCAACTTTGCCAACACCCAGCGCCGCGTGACCAAGCCAGAGGACCTTGCCGGCCTCAAGATCCGCACCGTGGTCGCCGATCTGCCGCAGGAGCTGGTCAAGGCGATGGGGGCCTCCCCGACCCCGATTTCCTGGCCCGAGCTCTTCACTTCGCTGCAGACCGGCGTGGTAGAGGGCTCGAAGAACGGCATCACCGACATCATGAACATGAAGTTCCCCGAGGCCGGCTTGCAGTATCTGACACTCGACGGGCATGCGTATATGGGCGCGGTCTGGGTGATGAACAACGACAAGTTCCTCGGCCTTCCCGAGGACATGCGCAAAGTGGTGGTGGACGGCTTCTACCAGCTCCAGCAGGCGACCTTTGCCAGCCCCAAGCGCAAGTCGATCGAGGCCTACGAGGAGTTCATCGCCGCGGGCGGAGATCTCTACGTGCCCTCGCCGGAAGAGAAGGAAGCCTTCCGCGCCGCGGCCGAGCCGGTCTATGACTGGTTCCAGGAAAACGTCGAGGGCGGGCCCGAAATCTTCGACGCCATGACCAAGGCCGTGTCCGAAGCCGAGGCCAAGATCGACGAGACCTATTCCAGCGATCTCAACTGATTGCCCTCAGGGCCGCAGCCAAAAGCTGCGGCCTTTATTCATGGCGGGCGTCACGGCCCGGATCCGGCCCACGCGCCCCCGTCAGCGCCCTACCTGACCCTCCCGGCCAATCCTTACCAAGCCGTCACAAAATCTGTACAAAAGCGTCACATACTCCGACTACCCCGGCCTCACCGAAGTACTCAGGAGTCTTTCATGACACGCTTTCTTCTTGCCGGCGTCGCGACCCTCGCCCTCGCCGCCCCCGCCTTTGCCCAGACCACCATCGCCCAGGCCGACGACCCCTGGTTCACCGCCGCGCAGGAGGTGGTCGCCGCGCATATGGCCAACCAGCCCAACACCAACCGCGCCAAGAACGTGATCCTGTTCACCGGTGACGGCAACGGTGTCGGCACCAACTACGCCATCCGCCTGTTTGAAGGTCAGCTGAACGGCGGCACCGGCGACGATTTCGTGCAACCGCACGAAGCCTTCCCGAACTCGGCTCTGGTCAAGACCTACACCACCAACGGCCAGACTCCCGACAGCGCGCCCACCGCCTCGGCGATGAATACCGGCGTGAAGTCCAAGAACACCATGATCAACGTCTCGGACGCGGTGGCCGTCGATGACTGCGCCAACATGGCCGGGAACGAGCTCACCACCTTTGCCGAGATCGTCTCGGACATGGGCAAATCGGTCGGCGTGATCTCGACCGCGCGCCTCACCCACGCAACCCCCGCGGCCGTCTATTCCAAGACCGTGAACCGCAACTGGGAAGACAACACCTTCATCCCCGAAGGCTGCACCGCGCAGGAAGACATCGCAGCACAGCTTATCGCCGCCATGAAGGCCGGCACGGTCGATGTCGCCATGGGCGGCGGGCGCAGACACTTCATAACGACGTATGTCACCGATGCCGAAGGTCAGAGCGGCAAGCGCACCGATGGCCGCAACCTTGCCGAGGAAGCGCAGGAAATCGGCGCGCAATACGTCCAGACCGAAGAAGAGTTCCTCGCGCTCTCGACCGCAGGCAGCAACGCCCCGATCCTCGGCCTCTTCGAGCCGTCGCACATGATGTACGAACAGGACCGCACCGGCGAGCCGTCGCTGGCCGAGATGACCGAAGCGGCCATAAACGTGCTCTCGACCAACGAGAACGGGTTCTACATGTCGGTCGAGGCGGGCCGCATCGACCATGCCAACCATGACGGCAACCTGCACCGCACGCTGACCGACGGCGTCGCCTTCAACGCGGCGATCCGCAAGGCGATCGAGATGACCAACCCCGAGGACACGCTGATCATCGTGACCGCGGACCATGAACACGCCATCGCCTTCAACGGCTATTGCGGTCGCGGGTCCAAGATCACCGGGCTCTGCATGGATATCGACGACAACGGCATGATGAATACCGGCGAGCCGCTGCTGGGTTCGGACGGCAAGCCCTACACCGTGGCCGGTTATCTCAACGGCGTCGGTTCGGTGCTCAAGGAACAGGCCGACGGCACCTATTCCGGGTCGCGCCCCGACCTCACCGAAGAAGAGGCGATGGACCCCGACTACATCCAGCAGGCGCTGATCCCCGCCGAATCCGAAACCCATTCGGGCGAGGATGTCGCTCTGTTTGCACAAGGTCCCTGGGCACATCTTTTCAACGGCGTGATCGAGCAGAACGTGATCTTCCACGTGATGAACCAGGCCGTCACCGCCGAGTGACCCCCGGCTGAAACGTCACGGACCGGGCCGCATGTCGGCCCGGCTTCCCTTTTCGGGGCCGCCAGTCGCCCGATAGGATCCGAACTGCACCCATCGGAGACACGTCATGCACCGCCGCACGCTCCTCGCTTCCCTCGCCGCTTCCTGTCTGGCACCGCACAGCCTGCTGGCCGCGCAGTCCGGCATCATCAAGATGCGCGATCTCTACAACAAGGATCTGAGCTTTTCGGATCTCGCGCTGAGCAACAAGGGCGAAAGCATCACCGTCTCGGGCTTCATGGCGCCACCGCTCAAGGCGGAATCGGAATTCTTCGTGCTGACAAAGCGCCCGATGGCCGTCTGCCCGTTCTGCGAACCCGGCACCACCTGGCCACGCGACATCCTGGCCATCTATGCCCGCCGCACGGTCGACGTGATCCCGTTCAACGTGCTGATCCACGTGACGGGAACGCTCGATCTCGGGGATTACACGGACCCCGAACTCGGCTTCTATTCCAAGGTCCGCATCACCGCCGCGACCTACGCCCGGGCGTGACGCTCATGACCGGACTGCCGCTGATCCTGCGCGATGTGCATGTCGCCGCGCCTTCGGGCCGCACGCTGCTTTCAATTCCGCATTTCACACTGCCCGCAGGCCAGAGCCTTGCCATCCGCGGCCCCTCGGGGGCGGGTAAATCCACGCTGCTGCATGTGCTCTCGGGCCTTCAGCGCGTGCAGCGCGGTCAGATCCTCTGGGGCGAGACGGATCTGGCAAGCCTGTCCGAACTGCAGCTTTCCACCTTTCGCCGCCGCCATATCGGCCAGATCTTTCAGGATTTCCTGTTGTTCGATGAACTCACCGCCCTGGAAAACGCCGCCATCGCCCGGCAGTTCGCGCCAAGGGCAGACCGGTCCGCGATCCTCGCGCGGGCATGCCACTGGCTGACCTCGCTCGGACTGGACCCAAGCGAGACGCGGCGCGTCGCGAGCTATTCGGGGGGCGAGCGGCAGCGCATCGCGACCGCCCGTGCCCTCGCCCAAGGTGCGGACGTTCTGCTCGCGGATGAGCCCACTGCGAGCCTCGACCGTGCCACCGCGGACCGGCTCACCGACGATCTGCTGGGCGCGGCGCAGCAGACCGGCCTCAGCCTGATCTGCGTGACCCATGACGATGCACTGGCGCGCCGTCTTGGCCAGACGCTGAGCCTCGCCGATGGGGCACCCGGGTTGTCGCATGCTGCTTGATCTCTGGAACGCCTTGCCCAACACGGCGCAGGATGCCGCGATGCTTGCCGCTCTGCTGCTGCCCGGGCTGCTCATCGCGTTCTGGGCGCTGCGCGGTCTTGCCCCCGGCGCGCTGACCTTGTCGATGCTGCGCCGCTATCTCACGGTGAACCTCGTCTTCACCGGTCTCGTCGCGCTGTCGGTCGCGCTCGGCGTCGGGCTCATCTCGCAGGAACGCGCCCTGCGGCAGGGCAGCGCGCGGGCTGCGGACAAGTTCGACCTGATCGTCACCGCTCCGGGGTCCTAGATCACGGCCATGCTCGCCGCCGTCTACCTCCAGCCAAGCGACCTGCCGCTGCTGAGCGGCGCGCAATATGCCGAGATCGCCGGTGCCGAGGGCGTGGACTTTGCCGCTCCGCTGGCCTTCGGCGACAGCTGGCAGGGTCACCCCGTCGTCGGCACCACGACCGATTTCATCACGCATCTTTCCGGTGGCAGCATCGACGGTCGTCTGTTCGCTGACCATGAAGAGGCCGTCGCGGGGGCGCTTGTCCCGCTCGGGATCGGGGACGAGGCCATGCCCAGCCATGGCGCCGTCGAGATGGAAGGCGAGGAGGACGAGCACGACCATCACGACATCCACTACGAGATCGTCGGAAAGCTGCCGCCCACCGGCAGCCCCTGGGACCGCGCGATCCTTGTGCCCGTGGAAATCATCTGGGAACTGCACGGTCTTGCCAACGGACATGATGCCGAAACCGCCGAACAGCTCGGGCCTCCCTTCGTTGCGGCGAACTTTCCCGGCACCCCCGCCGTGCTGGTGAAGCCCGAGCAGCTGTTCCAGGCCTATGCGTTGCGCACGCAATTCTCGCGTACGGACATGATGGCCTTCTTCCCCGGTGCGGTGCTCAGCCAGTTGCACGGTCTTGCCGACGACATTCGCGAAGCCATGTCGCTGCTCACCCTGGTCAGCCAGATCCTCGTCGCCGTGGCCATTCTGGCTGGGCTGATCCTGATCACGCGCCTGTTCGCCCGCAACCTTGCCGTGCTGCGCGCCCTCGGCGCCGCTCCGCGTTTCCTGCTGGCCGTGGTCTGGAGCTATGCCGCGACGCTGCTCACGATTGGCACGGTGATCGGCTTCGCGCTCGGCATCGGCGCGGCGGCAGTGCTCTCGGCCATCCTCACCGCCCGTACCTCGGTGCATGTCAGCGCCGCGCCGGGATGGGCTGAACTCCACCTCGCCGCCGGTTTCCTCACGCTGTCGCTGATCTGCGCGCTGCTGCCGGGGCTGCTCGCCATGCGCCGACCGCCGCTCGCCGATCTGCGCGGATGAGACGCTCCCGCACGCCATGAGGGTGCTCCGCACAGCGCCCCCTATACAAGCGGCCAAAGAAGGATTAGGGACCGACCCTTGCCCGGGCCACGCCCGGACCACCCGTTTCCAGGACGCCCTGCTGCCATGATCCAGACCCTCGCCGACGCCCTTGCCGAAAAAGGCTTCACCACCCTCACCCCCGTGCAGGAGGCCGTCACCGACCCCGCCCTTTCGGGACGCGACATGCTCGTCTCGGCGCAGACCGGATCGGGCAAGACGGTGGGCTTCGGCCTCGCCATCGCCGAGACGCTGCTCGACGGCTCCGAAAAGATGGGACGCGCGGGCTCGCCGCTCGCGCTGATCGTCGCCCCGACACGCGAACTGGCCTTCCAGGTCATGCGCGAGATCACGTGGCTTTATGCGCGCACCGGCGCTGTGGTCGCGACCTGCGTCGGCGGCATGGACATGCGCGCCGAAAAGCGCACGCTGGAACGCGGCGCACATATCGTCGTAGGCACCCCGGGCCGTCTGGTCGACCATATCAAGCGCGGCTCGCTCGACATGACCGGCCTGCGGGCCGTCGTGCTCGACGAAGCGGACGAGATGCTCGACCTCGGCTTCCGTGAAGATCTCGAATTCATGCTGGGCGAAGCGCCTGCCGAACGCCGCACGCTGATGTTCTCGGCCACCGTGCCGCCAATGATCGCGACCCTTGCCAAGCAGTACCAGAACAATGCCGAGCGGGTGAACACCACCACCGGCGCGTCGCAGCATGCCGACATCTCGTATCAGGCGATGGCCGTGGGCGAGCGCGACGCCGAACATGCGGTGATCAACCTGCTGCTGTTTCACGATGCCGAAAACGCCATCGTCTTTGCCAATACCCGTGCCATGGTCGCCCGGCTCACCGCGCGTCTGTCCAACCGCGGTTTCGCCGTCGTCTCGCTCTCGGGCGAGCTCAGCCAGACAGAGCGGACCCATGCGCTTCAGGCGATGCGCGACGGGCGTGCCAAGGTCTGCGTCGCGACGGATGTGGCGGCACGCGGCATCGACCTGCCCAATCTCGACCTTGTCATTCACGCCGAACTGCCCAGCAATTCGGAAACCCTGCTGCACCGCTCGGGACGGACGGGTCGCGCGGGCCGCAAGGGCGTCTCGGCGCTGATCGTACCTCAGAAGGTGCGCGGCAAGGCCATGCGCCTGCTGAAATTTGCCAAGCTGAACGCAGAATGGACCGTGCCGCCCTCCGCCGACGACATCGTCGCGCGCGACGAGGAGCGCCTGCTCAACGATCCGAGCTGGAGCCAGACGCCAAACGAGGCCGAGGCGGCCTTTGCGGGACAGCTCATCGCGCGCTTCAGCCCCGAGCAGATCGCGACCGCCTTCCTGCGCCTGCACCAGTCGCGCCGCTCCGCACCCGAGGATCTGTCGGCCCCCGACACGAAACCCGACCGCAAGCCGCGCGAATTCGGACCCTCAGTCTGGTTCCGCCTGTCCGCGGGCCGCGACCAGAATGCCGAGCCGCGCTGGCTGCTGCCGCTGCTCTGCCGCGCCGGCAACATCGACAAGGACAGCCTTGGCGCGATCCGCGTGCAGGAGACGGAGTCCTTCGTCGAACTGCTCGCCTCCGATGCCGACCGTTTCATGGCGGCGATCGGGCCCGACGGCGCGCTCGAGGACGGCATGACGATCCAGAAGCTCGATAAGGCCCCCGATATCGGGGCTCCGCCGCGCCGCGACAGCAAGCCCCGCGGCCCGCGCCCCGATTCCGGACCTCGCTCCGAGTACAAGCCGAAGCGTGACGCGGCCCCGCGTTCCGAGCAGGCACCGCGCCCCGTGGCCCGTCCCGCTGGTGAAGATGCGCCGGTCGCGCCGCCCGCCTTCGACGATACCGCGGATGCCCCCGTGCGCCCGCGCGCGCCTGCGAAAAAACCCTATGCGCCGCGCGAAGAGGCGGCAGAGCGGCCCCGAGCGGCGGCCTACAAGCCACGCGATGACCGGGGCGATCGCCCGAACAAGCCCAAGCCCTACAAGCCGCATCCCGATGACGGGGACCGCCCGCGCGCAAAGCCCTACAAGGGGCGCGACGACAAGGGCGATGGCGCGAAGGCGCCCTACAAGGGAAAGTCTGACGGGAAACCGGCGGGCAAGTTCGGCGCCAAACCGGGTGGGAAGTTCGGCAAGCCGGGCGACAAACCTTATGGCAAATCCGCCGAGGGTGGCAGCAAATACGGCAAACCGTCCGAGGGTGGCGGCAAATATGGCAAGCCGTCCGGCAAGCCTGCCGGAAAACCCTATGGCGATGCAAAGCCGAAACCGGCTCCGGCCAATGCGGGTGATACTTCGAAGCGGTTCACGCCTCCGGGTGCCAAGGGCAAGCCGCGTGGCCCCAAGACGGGCAAGCCTGCCGGAAAGCCCGGCGGCAATGACGTGCCCCGCCGCAAGGACTGAAACAACCCACACCGAACCGCACCCCGTGACGTGCGGTTCGGTGCATCAGGCTATGTAACTTGACATAGGCAAACGGTTTTTTGCCCCTTCACCGCGCGTGTCAAGAAGTGATCCCGTGACCACACCGCGGTGACCGGCTACATGAGCGGACGCTTGGGCACGCTCACATCCTCGACGAGGCCGAGCCGCTCCAGCTCTTCGATTTCCGGTATGGTGAGGTAGCCGTCGCTCCAGCTCATCAGCTGCTGTGAGCGCATCCGCGCCAGCGTCTTGTTGGTATGAACCAGCGACAGGCCCAGCGCATCCGCAAGGTCCTGCTGGCGGTAGGGGAGCGGCACGGAATTGCCCTTGCCCTGTCCCACAGCCTGCAGCCGACGGAACACCCGGGCCAGCGCCCAGGCGATGCGTTCGGAGGCGGATTTCTGTCCGATCGTCGTCATCGCCTCGCCCAAAAACCTCTCCTGCGTGGCGGAAAGCCACGTCATGTCGAATCCGCGCTCAGGCATCTGGCGGAACATGGTGAACAGTTCCGAACGGTCGAAGACACAAAGGCGCATCGCTGTCGTGGATTCGACCGAGTGATTCATCTCTCGCATGACACCTGCCTGCAGACCCAGAAAATCGCCGGGAAAAACAAAGCTTATGACCTGTCGGCGGCCATCCTCGAGCAACTTGTAGCGCAGGCCCATCCCGCTGAGTGCCGTGTAAAGCTGCGGCGCGTTCGATCCTTCGGAGAGCAGCGGCGTGCCGGGCTCGACGACCATCTCCCCCACCTTGAAGCGCTGCATGTATTCCAGCGTTTCGGCATCCATCTCCTGAAACATCGGCGATTTACGGATCGGACAGTTCGCACACTTGATAGGCATGTAAAATCTCCAACTATGTCACAGTTTAATGCGTCACCCGCCCCGGATGTTCCATATGCCCTATGGAAACTCACAATATCGGAACGACTCACATCAACGATTCGCTCACATATCGGAGCCTGCCGTTCTATACGGTGGTCAGTTCGGAACTGTTTGTTGGCGAAGACGCTGCCGAAGCGATCCGGACCTATCATCCCGGTGCCGAGGTGGTTGTCCTTTCCACGATCGACGAGGCCATCGGTGTGCTGGCGGAGCGTACCGATTCCGCCGTGTCGCTGATCATTTCTCCGCGCGAGGCGTTGTCGGAAAGCCCTCTCGTCGCCATGCTGCAGGAGCGTAACGGCGCGCTGCTTCTTCTGCTTACGGATATCGCTCATGCAGGCGCGACGGCCTGCCGAACACTGGCAGCCGAGCTGCCTTTCACCAACGAGACGATCCATACGATGCTCGCCGAGCTTGCGACTCCGCTGCCTCGGGCCTGACATCGACGACATTTCAATGTTCCGTACCGGCCTCCCCCGGGGGATGGTGCGGGCATAGGTCCGGGCCCGCTTTGGGAGGAGCGGGTCCGGTTCCTTTTGTGGGGATGTCCGGTACCAATCCGTTTGTGGAGAGTGCTGCGATGAAACAGACCCTTCCAGTTCCATCGCGCCCGCTGAGTCGTTTCACGCCACACCCAGTGTCGATTTCATTTCAGAATATGTTGGGGCCAAAAGTGCGGCGGCGCACGTCAAGGCGATACTCGGCCAGGAAACCGCTACCCCGTGCGCAGTAGCTTCTGGATTACCGGCTGCTTCCTGGGTTTCTTCGCGAGGCTCATCAGCAGTTCGGAAAGATCTTCTTCGTCCACCCGTCTGGATGCGGATCTCGGGCTGAACCACTGGCGCTTGCGCTCCTTGCGCTCCTTCCAGTTCCGCTTCAGCTTTTCCACGATCATCGGGTAGACCCGCACCCTGCAGGGTACGATCAAGCCGCCCTCCATGATCTTGGGATAGCGATAGATACCGATTTCCTGCTTGGAGATGTAACCGACCGCACCGGCTTCTTCGAGCGCTTCGATCTCTGCTGCGGCCCAAGGTTTGTGACCGTCCATCTCCCAACCCTTTGGCATGACCCAGCGCCTTGTATCCCGCGAGGTCACAAGCAGAATCCTCAAACCGCCCTTGTTATCCCATCGCATGGGCAGGGCAGCAATCTGTTCTCCGATCTGAGGCATTCAAACGCACCGCTTCTCTTTACTCGCCGCCGGACGATCAATTCTTTAACCTTAACGCGCTGCTGCGAAATTATTTCCTTAAAGTTAACATAAAATCTAAATATAGTTAATATCTGCATTCTCGATACAACACCCATTATGACGTCAGGCAGTCGCGCTCAGGATAGGTTTGACAAGATCACCCATGTCGGCGACCTTCAGATCCGGCCGGAATCCGGCGATCTCGGTGCGCTGATATCCCCCTTCGAAATAGGCAAAGCGCACGCCGCCGCGGCGCGCCGTGAGATAGTCCGTCTCGCTGTCGCCGACGTAAAGCGTTTCAGGTACCATCCCGCCCAGCGCCTCGATGACATGGCGCAGCGGGGCGGGATCGGGCTTGCGGACCTCGAGCGTGTCGCCTCCGAGGATCACTGGAAAGAAACGTTCCAGATCAAGGGCGTGACACAGGTCACGCGCTGGTTTCTCGGGCTTGTTCGTGCAGAGACCCAGTGCCAGACCGGAATCCTGCAACTGCGTGAGCAGATCCACGACACCCGGATAAGGCCGCGTCAGCGTGGTCAGATCCCGGGCGTAATGCGCGTGAAACAAGGCGAGCGCACGCCCGAGATCCTGAGGATCCTGCCCGACATGGCGCAGGCACCTGCGCACCAGCGCTTCGACTCCGTGGCCGATGAAGCCGATCACGGTTTCGAGCTCGAGCGGCCCCTGCCCCAGATCGGCAAGCATCCGGTTCGCCGCCGCGTGCAGGTCAGGTGCACTGTGCACAAGCGTACCATCGAGATCGAAAACAACGGTGCGGATCATGGGCTCACTCCGGGAAAGGGAAAGGTGCCGCGACCCTATGCGGATCTGACGCGGCTTTGAAACCCGGCAAGTGCCGTCAGAGCGGATTTTCCGCACCTGCCCGACTGGGCGTGTCCCGGATGCACGGTGCCGTGACAGATGTCGACACGCGTCACGGAAAGACCTGCCGACACGGAAGCAGCCACCTCTTCGCCCATTTCGTTGCCTATCATGCCGCGGTTCTCGGGCAAGACCTCCCTTAAATGCGGCCGAATCTTCCCGACCCATTGGGACCAAAGGCTGAATGTCTTTCCCGTGTCGCGCATGTTCCTATCACCCGACGCGACAGGCTGGGAGGAGACCGCCATGGACGACGCGACCGCAATTGCGCGCGAAACGCAGGCCAACGGGCCCGCACGCGCGCTGGCCGCCCGGATGGAAGCGGGTCTAGTCGGGCATGAAGCCCTGGTCGAACGGCTGCTGATCGCGCTGCTCACCGGCGGGCACCTTTTGATCGAAGGCGCGCCGGGCCTTGCCAAGACCCGTTCGGTGCGGCGTCTGGCCGACAGCATGGAGGCGCGCTTTGCCCGCATCCAGTGCACGCCGGACCTCATGCCCTCGGACATCACCGGCACGCAGGTCTTCCGCGCCGAGGCGGGTGACATGACCTTCCTGCCCGGCCCGGTCTTCCACGAACTCCTGCTCGTGGACGAGATCAACCGCGCCCCGCCCAAGGTCCAGTCCGCCCTGCTCGAGGCGATGGGCGAGGGCCAGGTGACCGTCGGCGGCACGACACGGACCCTGCCCGAGCCCTTCATGGTGATCGCGACACAGAACCCGCTCGAGAACGAAGGCACCTTCCCCCTGCCCGAAGCCCAGCTCGACCGGTTCCTCATGCATGTGATCCTGGATCTGCCGGATGCGGCGCAGGAACTCGCCATCCTCGATCTGGTCGAGGACGAGCTGAAGCACCCGCCGCTCGCCCCGTCCGACCGGCTGACCCCGCAGGGCCTCGCTGCGATGAAGGCGTCGGTGGCGGGCGTGCATCTGTCACTCGCGCTGCGCCAGTACATCGTCGCGCTCGTCATGGCGACACGGCAAGAGGCCGAGGGTCTCACCGTGACCGAGCGCATCCGCCACGCGGTCTCGCCGCGCGGATCGCTGTCGCTCGCCGCCTGCGCCCGGGCCCGCGCTTTCCTGCGCGGCCGCGATTATGCCATCCCCGAGGATGTTGCGGCCCTTGCCCCGGACGTGCTCTGTCACCGGCTGGTCCCGACATGGCGCGCGCTCGCGGCCGGCGAGACGGCACGGTCGATCTTCGACGAGATCCTCGGCAAGGTGGCGCCGCTGTGACGACAGCGGGGGACGGCATCCATCTCGGCCTCGATCGGGTTGTGGCGTTGGGACGGCTCGCGGCTAGCGAGCATCGCGGGGGATATGCACCGAGCCACAGCGGCAGCATGGCGGGGCGGCAGCGCGGTCAGGGGGCGGATGTCTATGACCTGCGCCCGTTTCAGGAGGGAGACGATCCGCGCAAGCTCGACCCCGCCGCCACCGCCCGCACCGGGCGCGCACAGGTGCGCACCTTTCACGAGGATGTCGACCGGACCCTGCTTCTGGTGGCCGATCTGCGCAGCCCGATGTTCTGGGGCACGCATGGCCGTCTGCGCTCCGTCGCCGCGGCCGAGGCGCTGGTCCTCGAAGGCTGGCGCATCATCGCCGCGGGCGGGCGCGTCGGGCTTCATGCCGCGGGTGACGGCACCAATGCGACGCTGGCCCCCCGACCCCGCGAGGCATCCATGCTCGACATCGCGGCTGCACTGGTGCGGGTGCATGAGACGGAGCTCGAAACTCCCCCGGCTGAGGAAACGGCGGATCTGAGCAGGGTGCTCGATCAGGCCATCGCCCGGGTGATGCCTGGCACCGAAGTGGTTCTCGCCACAGGCTTCGATCGCCCCGGCGCGGATTTCGTCGCCGTCGCCGAGGCCGCGCTGCGCAAGTGCCGTCTGCGCATTCTTCTGGTTCAGGACCGGATCGAGACTGAGCCGCCGCGCGGGATCTTTCCGGTGCGCGCGGGCGGCAGGGTCCGGCAGGTCCTCTTTGACAGGGCGACAAGCCTGCAGCAGTTGCAGGCGGCTGGCATTCCAGCCGAAATCTTGCGCAGCGAGGACGATCTTCTCGTGATGGCCGCGTCGGCATGACACCCGAGGAGCTTCTCTCCCAGCTTGCGCCCGTCCGGATGCCGACGGAATTTGCCACGTTCGGGTTGCGGGATGCGCTGCTTTTCGTTGCGCTCGGGATCGTGACCGCGCTGCTGCTGGCCCCGCTTCTGCGCCGTCTGACCGTCAGGCGTCCGTCATCGCTGCAGCAGGTCCGGGACGAGGTCGCGATTCTTCGGAGCGAGCGTCCGGAGGCGCGGATCGTCGGGCTGGCCGCTCTGCTGCGCCGTCTGGACCCCGCCGCGCCGCTTGCCGGGGTGCAGCTGGGCGATCTTTACGATCCGCGCGCCGCAACGGACCCCGAACCGCTGGAACGGGCAGTTCTGTCGGCGGCGCGACAGAGGCGGCGTCCATGACATTCGCCGACCCTCTCGCCCTCCTACTGCTGCCCTTGCCGCTGCTCGCCCTGATGCTGCCGCCCGAACGCCCGCGCTGGGGCGCGGTGACGCTGCCCCCGGCCATTCTGGCACAGACACTGGAGGGCACGGCGGGGCGCACGACGCGCCACCTCGGACTGGCGGCGCTGGTGATCGCCTGGATCTGCGCCGTGTTGGCGCTGTCAGGGCCGCGCGTGATGACGGTGCTCGACACCCTGCCCGCAACCGGGCGCGATATCGTGCTGGTGCTCGACCTCTCCGGCTCGATGGAGAAGGAGGATTTCGACCTCGACGGACAGCGCGTCTCGCGCCTTGCCGCGGTGCAGTCCGTGGCATCGCGCTTCGTCATGGGTCGGGCGGGCGACCGGGTCGGTCTCGTGGTCTTCGGCGACCGCGCCTATGTCGCAGCGGCCCCCACCCATGATGTCGCGGCGGTGGCGCATGTGATCGAAACCTCGGTGATCGGCGTATCCGGCAAGGCGACGGCGATCGCCGACGGGCTGGGGCTCGCGATCCGCCGTTTGCGCGGGCGCGACTCAACTTCGCGGGTCATCATCCTGCTCTCGGACGGGCGCGACACCAGCGGCGTCGTCGATCCGGTCGCGGCGGCGACGAAGGCGTCCGAACTCGGCATGCGCATCCACACCATCGCGCTTGGGCCAGACGCGGCGCAAAGTTCGGGGCGCGAGGATGATCTGGTGGACAGCGAAACGCTCGGCCGGATCGCCGCCTCGGCGGGGGGCGAGATGTTCCGGGTGCGCACCACCGACGATCTGCGCGCCGTGACGCAGGCCATCGACCGGCTCGAACCCAGCGCCTCTGCGGCTCCACCCGTCACAGGCTGGCGGGAGCTCTGGATCTGGCCCGCTACGGTGGCCCTGCTGATGCTCGCAGGGCTGCTTTTTGCGCGTCCCGGGCAGGCCGCATGATGGATCTCGGCCCCCTTCTGATCCTTCGCCCGCTCTGGCTGCTGGCCGTGCCCGTCGCGCTGGTTGCCGCCTGGGCGCTGGCCCGCCGTTCGGATGGCGGCGCGCGGTGGCGCGGCGTGATAGACGCGCACCTGCTGGCCTTCCTGCGGACCCGCGGCGTGATCGACCCGGCGACGCGCGGCCTGCGGCCCTGGATGCTCGGGCTTGCCGCCGCATTGCTCGCCGTCGGGCTGTCGGGACCGGCGACACGGCGGCCCGACGCGCCCGCCTTTCGCAACCTCGACGTGATCATGATCCTTATGGACCTGTCGCCCTCGGTGATCGAAGGCGGCAGTCTCGACGATGCGCAGGCCGCAGTGTCGCGGCTGCTCGATCAGCATGGCAGCCGCCCCGTCGCGCTGGCCGTCTATGCCGGGGAAAGCTTTCTCGTCAGCGTGCCGATCGAAGAGACGGAGAGCCTGCAAACCACCATCGGCGCGCTCGAAGCGGACACCATGCCCGTCGCGGGCAGCCGTCCCGACCGCGCGCTAGCCCTTGCCCGCAGCACTCTGGCCGATGCGGCAGCAGAGCGAGCCGATGTCGTGCTGATCAGTGATGGCGGCACTCTCGGGCCGGAAGCGCTGAGCGAGGTCGACCTGCTGCGCGCCGCCGGAGCTCGGGTCTCTGCCGTGCGGATCGCGCCGCAGGACAAACCCTATGGCATGCCGGACCCCGATCCCGCCGCGCTGGACAGGCTGGCATCAGCAGGCGACGGCATCGTGGTCACGCCGGACGACCTGCAACCGCTGCTCGCCCAGCTGAAAACACGGCAGGGCCTGACGGAAAGCGAGCGCAGCCGTCAATCCGTGCTGTTTCAGGATCATGGCCGCTGGGCTGTCGCACTGGCCTGTCTTGGCATGCTGACGCTGTTTCGCCGAAGGAGGGCCGCGTGATGGGCCGCCAAAGCGTCCTTGTCGTGCTGGCGCTGGTCCTCGCCATCGCCGCCGGACCCGATGCCTGGCCGCGGCTGCTCTGGCGCGCCGGTGCGCCCGGCCTCGCGCTGCCACTGCTCGACGACGACGCGGCGCGGGGCGCGGCACTCTATGAACTCGGGCGCTACGAAGAGGCGAATGCGGCCTTCGAGGCGGTCGGCCGCAGCGCGACATTCGACCGTGGCCTGTCGCTGGCGATGACGGGGGATTACGCCCTCTCGGTCGCCTATTTCGACGCCTACCTCTTTGCCAACCGCTATGATGCCGGGGCTCAGCGCAGCCGCGATGCCGTCAACCGCCTGATCGAGCCTGTGATCGGCGAGGCGATGGGGCATGGGCGCATCCGCGCAGTGCTCTCCGCCTCGGGGGTCGAGACGGAGGCATTCGACCCCGAAAATCCCGAACTCGCCCTGCTGACCTCGGAACGCGACGCGATGCTGCGCAGCATCAAGCGCGGTGTCGACAATGAACGCACCCTTGCCGCGGGTGATGACTGGCTCGACGCGCTGGCGGATGCGCCGGGTGCCTACCTCAAAAGCCGTCTCGCGGCCGAGATGGAGCGCCGCCGCGACACCGGCACGGCCGCGCAGGAGGAGGCCGAGAGATGGTGAGGTGCCTTCTGCTGATCCTGACCTTGCTGGCCGGACCCGCGCAGGCGCAGGAGCCGGAGCTGTCCACAGAACAGGCCCGGCTCGAACTCGTGCTCGACGATCCCGGCCTTGAGCCCGTGGCCGGTCAGATGATGCTGGCCACGATCCGGGGCCTTTATGCCGTCAACATCACGCAGGAAGAGCTAAAGATGCGGCGCATGACCGGCATCGACTGGATCCGGCTCGGGCAGGATGAATGGTCGCAGCAGCGCATCGGCGGACGCAGCCTGCGGGTGATGGAACGGCGGGTCGCGCTTTTTCCCAAGGCGGATGGCGCGCTGACCATCCTGCCGATCGCGCATGAACTGGAATATACCGACGGGGGCGAGAGGCGCCGCGCCATCGTCCGCTCGGAGCCTGTAACTCTGACGGTCCGCGAAGCTCCGGTCGGTGAGGCTGAGGACTGGCTGCCTGCCCGCGCGGTCGAAATATCTGAAAGCTGGAGCGCCGATGCGAGTCAGCTCACCGACGGGCAGAGCGTCGAGCGGCGGGTGATCCTGCGCGTTTTTGGCGCGACGCCCGAAATGCTGCCCACGCAGCCACCGCTGCGCGCGCCTTGGCTCATCACCTTCAGCCCGCCCGAGGAACGCAGCCAGCAGCTGACGCCGCAGGGGCCGGTCACGACCGTGATCTGGCACTGGACCCTGCGCCCCACCACCGGAGAGCTTGGTGTGCTGCCCGCGGTCACAATTCCCTGGTACGATACCGATGCGAGTGAGGCGCGTACGGTCACCATCCCGGCGGCATCCATCGGCTATCAGAGCTTTGCCGACAACTCCGCCAGCGCCTGGAACGAGGGTTTCGCGGGCGGATATCTGGCGCTGCTCGCCTGGGGGCTGTCAGGGGCCATCGCTCTGTTGGCGCTGGTCGTGGGCAGCGGAACGGTTGCGGCACCGGTATCCGTCCTCCGCCAAAGGCTGGAGCGCCGTCGGTTGCGCCGCAGTCTGAGCCGCGCGGCCCGCGAACGGGATGCGGCAGGGTTTCGCGCCGCCGCGGTGGCGATGCTGAGCGGTGGGGGCAGGAAGGGGAACGTGAGGGAGTACGAGGTGCTCGCATCTCTGGACGAACAGGTCTTCGGACCGCCCGAAGACAACAAACGGCCCCAGCTTGATGCGCTCTACAAGGCGATCCTGCGGCGCCCGACGCGTTGAGCCGCGGCACGGCAGGTGCACAGGTCGCTCAGGCGAGGCTCTCGGGCACGATCAATCGGCTGCCATAGGTGATTCCGCGCGCGATCTGCAACAAGTGCGGACGGGCAAAGGCGATGCAGCCTTCGGTCGGGTAGCCCCTGCGCCGCTGCTGGTGCAGGAAGATCGCCGAGCCCCGTCCCTTGACCGCGTACGGCCAGTTCCAGTCGGTCAGGATCACGAGATCATAGAGCGGATCGGCACGGCGCAGCTTTTCATGGCTGTGCGGATAGGGCGCGCGGACCATCATGTTGTAATCCTCGTGCCCCGAATCATCGGACCACAGATCACCCGGAAGGATCGGCACCGCCCAGTCGGTGGGCGGCGCGATGCGATCAGGCCGGTAGAGCATGCCGACGATCCGGTGCTGGCCCGCGGGCGTCGCGCCATCGCCTTCGCGCTTGCGTGTCGAGACGCCACCGCGCCCGATGCTGCAGGGCCAGACTTGTCCCTGAAACCGCAGACCGAGGCGTGTCAGAACCAGATCGTTTCGCGTCACGCGGCAAGGCTTTCGTTCAGCCCCTGCAGCGCCTCCGCCGCGATCTCGAACGAGCGCAGGCGCGCGGCGTGATCGTGGATCTGTCCGGTCAGGATCACCTCGTCCGGGCGATGTTGCGCGATCAGGTCACCAAGCTGTCGGCGTACCGTGTCGGGACCACCAACGGCAGTTATGCGCAGGGCCTCGTCCACCGCCGGCTGGGCATTCGGCGGGATCACGTCTTCGATCCGGTCGACGGGGCGCGGCAGCTTGCCCGGCGCGCCGGTGCGCAGCCGGTAGAAGGCCTGCTGCATGGATGTGCGCAGCTTTGCCCCTTCCTCGTCGGTGTCGGCGGCAAAGACGTTCACGGCGAGCATGAAATGCGGGCGCTTCAGCGTGTCCGACGGCTGGAACTTGGCACGGTAAATCTCGGCCGCCTGCTCGAGCGCGGCGGGCGCGAAATGCGAGGCAAAGGCGTAGGGCAGCCCGAAATGTGCCGCGACCTGAGCGCCATAAAGCGAGGAGCCGAGGATCCACAGCGGCACGTTCGTGCCCTGCCCCGGATGTGCGGCGACGGGCGCATTGGGATGCTCGGGGCCGAAATAGCTCAGCAGCTCGGCCACATCCTCTGGGAACCGGTCGCCCGCATCCTGACGCAGCCGCAGCGCCCGCATCACCGCCATGTCGCCGCCGGGCGCACGGCCCAGACCAAGGTCGATCCGGTCGGGATAGAGCGTCGCGAGGGTGCCGAACTGTTCTGCGACGGCCAGCGGCGCGTGGTTGGGCAGCATGATGCCACCGGCACCGACACGCATTGTCCTGGTCAGCCCGGCGACATGCCCGATCAGCACGGAGGTCGCAGCACTCGCGATGCCCTTCATGTTGTGATGTTCCGCCAGCCAGTAGCGGTGATAGCCCAACTTTTCGGCATGTTGCGCCAGCGCGCCGGTATTGCGCAGGGCATCCGCGGTGTCAGAGCCTTCGGGCACCGGGGCGAGGTCGAGAACGGAGTATTTCATGCGCGTGATCCTTCTGTTGCCTCAGAAGCTAAGCACCCTGCGCCGCCGCGCAAGACCCCAGCGCATGCAGGAGCATGCGCAAGCTAAAGCAGATGCCCCGATTTCGCCGCCTTCGTCGCGAGATAAGCCTCGTTGTAGGGGTTCTCGCCCACCTTCAGCGGCACACGCTCGGTCACGTCGATGTCGCAGGCGCGCATCATCTCGATCTTGCGCGGATTGTTGGTGAGCAGGCGCACCTGTCCGAACCCCATCTTGCGCAGGATCTGCGCGCCAAGCCGGAAATCCCGCTCGTCATCCTCGAAGCCCAGCCGGTGATTGGCCTCGACGGTGTCGAATCCCTGATCCTGCAGGCTGTAGGCGCGCATCTTGTTGGCAAGGCCGATCCCGCGCCCCTCCTGATTGAGGTAGAGCAGCACCCCGGCGCCCTCCTGCCCCATCTGCGCCAGCGCCGCGTTGAGCTGCGGGCCGCAATCGCATTTCAGCGAGCCGAGCAGATCCCCGGTGAAGCAGGCCGAATGCAGCCGTGCGAGAACCGGCGCGGAACGGTCGGGGCGCCCGATCTCGATGGCGTAATGCTCGTCCGATCCATCCTCGGGGCGGAAGATGTGCAGCCGCGCATCCCGCGCCGCCCGCAGGGGCACCCTCGCCGAAATCACGCGGTCCAGCGCGCTGAGCGTCAGCAGATGCGGCGCGGCTTCGGCAGCGTCGATCACGCCAAGATCATGCGCGGCGGCGAAACCGGCGCCATCCTCCAGCGGCACGACGACTGCCGCGGGCAGCAGCCGCGCGCTCTTGACCAGCGTCAGCGCCAGACGGTGCAGGCCCGCATCACCGGTTCGGCGGGTCTGCAGCGGCCCCTTCATCGGCGCGGAGAGATCGTTCGCGGGATCCGCCAGACCCTGCACCCAAGCGAGACCGGCATCCCCCGGCAGCATCACCCGCGCGAGATCCCCGTCATAGGCCCTCGCCTTGAGCGTCTGCGCCCGCCACCGGGTCAGCGCCAGATCCGCCTGCACGCCGAGCCCCTGCACATCGCGGAGCCTCTGCGCCGTCAGCGTCTCTGCCGCGAGCACAAGAACGGAGGCACGCGCCTCGCACAGAACCACCGGCACGCCCATGCGCAGATCGGCGCGGGCGCGGGCCAGAACCTCGGTCAGATCAGGTCGAAACGTCATCACATTCCTCTGGCGTAGATCGCCGCCTGTAATATGGGGCTGAAAATCTGTAACATTTGCCCCCCTGATACACGAGGCCGTGAGCCCTCTGCAGCAAAACTTGCCCCGGACGCCCGCGCATCACATCTGCATCACAACACAAGGAGAAGGCAACATGGCGCAACTCAAGAACATCCTGCTGGTCGATGACGATGACGACCTGCGCGAAGCTCTGGCCGAACAGCTGATCATGACCGAAGACTTCGAAGTCTTCGAGGCTGAAAACGGGTCCGGAGCGATGAGCCGTGCCAAGGAACAGAATTACGACCTGATCATCCTCGATGTCGGCCTTCCGGACACCGACGGGCGCGAACTTTGCCGCCTGCTGCGCAAGCAGGGCGTGAAGGCGCCGATCGTGATGCTGACCGGACATGATTCCGATGCCGACACCATTCTGGGTCTGGACGCCGGTGCAAACGACTACGTGACCAAGCCGTTCAAGTTCCCCGTACTGCTCGCCCGCATCCGCGCACAGCTGCGCCAGCACGAGCAATCCGAGGATGCCGTCTTCACGCTCGGGCCGTACACGTTCAAGCCTTCGATGAAGATGCTGGTGACGGACGAGGACAAGAAGATCCGGCTGACCGAGAAAGAAACCAATATTCTCAAGTTCCTCTACCGCTCGACCGACGGCATCGTGGCGCGCGACGTGCTGCTGCACGAGGTCTGGGGTTACAATGCCGGAGTGACCACCCACACGCTGGAAACCCACATCTATCGGCTGCGCCAGAAGATCGAACCCGACCCGTCGAATGCCCGACTTCTGGTCACGGAATCCGGCGGATATCGGCTCGTATCCTAAGGTCTTAATTTTTCTTTCACCTTCCGGAACCTATACCGAAAGGGCGCGTTTCAAAGTAGTCCCGTTGCATGTGCGGGTTATCACATGCACCTCCCTGTTGGACTGGCCCGGGCTCTGCCCGGGCCTTTTTTTGTTCGAAACAGCTCAGATCGGACTCACTCCGACATTCTTCGCAGCGCGGGCAAACGCGCGGCAGAGTAATGGCGCAAGCGCGCTAGCCTTTCCGCATCTCCTCGAGATAGATCCGCACCGCTTCCTGCACGTGGCGGAACCGGTCGCCGCCCAGATGTTTGCCGCCGTACCAGCGGGTGACAACAACGATGTGGTCGTGAAGTCCTTCGCGCTCCAGCATCCGCAGGATCACCATGCCCGCACCGCTTTCACCGTCATCGCTCTTGAGCGGCGCTTCCTGCGTCAGGCAGGCCCAGGTGTTGTGCGTGGCCTTCGCGAACTTCTTGCGCCGCTTCAGCTCCTTCAGGAACGCCGCAGCTTCCTCGGCCGTGCCGCAGGGGCCGCCCGAAGCGGCATAACGCGACCCGCGGTCGCTGATGATGTTCTCGAGCACAAGCACCCGGACGAGGTAGCGGGCCGTGTCGCGTGGATCAAGCAGGATCCGGGACCTCAACGCAAAAGGGCCCGCGTCAAGCGGGCCCTTTTCATTCCGAAAGGCGAGAGGCTCAGCCCTCGGCAGCAGCTTCTTTCTGCTGCTCGGCGCTCATCTCCTCGCCGGTCTCCTGGTTCACGACCTTCATCGACAGGCGGACCTTGCCGCGATCGTCGAAGCCCAGAAGCTTGACCTTCACGTCCTGACCTTCCTTGAGAACATCCGAAGGATGGTTCAGGCGGCGGTTCTCGATCTGGCTGACATGCACCAGGCCGTCACGCTTGCCGAAGAAGTTCACGAAGGCTCCGAAATCGACGATCTTCACGACCTTGCCGTCATAGACCTGACCCTCTTCGGGCTCGGCCACGATGGACCAGATCATGTCGTAAGCCTTCTTGATCGCGTCGCCATTGGCCGATGCGATCTTGATGATGCCTTCGTCGTTGATGTCGACCTTGGCACCCGAGACTTCGACGATTTCGCGGATAACTTTGCCGCCCGACCCGATGACTTCACGGATCTTGTCGGTGGGGATCTGCATGGTCTCGATGCGCGGCGCATGAACGCTGAATTCCTGCGCACCGGTTAGGGCTTTGCCCATCTCGGACAGGATGTGCATCCGGCCGGCCTTGGCCTGCGCCAGTGCCTTTTCCATGATCTCCTGCGTGATGCCGGCGACCTTGATGTCCATCTGCAGCGACGTGATGCCGTTCTCGGTACCTGCCACCTTGAAGTCCATGTCGCCGAGGTGATCCTCGTCACCGAGGATGTCGGTCAGAACCGCGTAGGAGCCATCCTCTTCGAGGATCAGGCCCATCGCAACACCGGCCACGGCGGATTTGAGTGGAACGCCCGCATCCATCATCGACAGGGAACCACCGCAGACCGAGGCCATCGAGGACGAACCGTTGGATTCGGTGATCTCGGACACGACGCGGATGGTGTAAGGGAAATCGGTCGCGGCAGGCAGAACCGCCTGAAGCGCGCGCCAGGCGAGCTTGCCATGGCCGATTTCACGACGTCCCGGAGGGCCGACGCGCCCGGCTTCACCCACCGAATACGGGGGGAAGTTGTAGTGCAGCAGGAAGTTCGACTTGTACATGCCCTGCAGGCTGTCGATCATCTGCTCGTCGTCGCCGGTGCCCAGCGTGGTGACGACCAGACCTTGTGTCTCGCCACGCGTGAAAAGGGCCGAGCCGTGCGTGCGCGGCAGCAGACCGGTTTCGCAGACGATCGGGCGCACGGTGTCGAGCGCACGGCCGTCGATCCGCTTGCCGGTCTTGACCACGTCGCCACGCAGAACGCTGGCTTCGAGCTTTTTCAGCGCGGTGCCGAGGTTCTCGTCCGCCAGCTGCTCTTCGCTCAGCGCGCCCTTGATGGCAGCCTTGGCATCGGCAACAGCGGTGGTGCGCTCCTGCTTGTCGGTGATCGCATAGGCGGCACGGATCTTGTCCTCACCCGCGGCTTTGACGGCAGCGTAGAGGTCCGAATAATCGGCAGGCTGAAAATCGAACGGCTCTTTCGCGCAGGCTTCGGCCAGCGAGATGATGAGATCGACGACCGGCTGGATCTGCTCGTGCGCGAATTTCACCGCACCCAGCATTTCCTCTTCGGTCAGCTCGTAGGCTTCCGATTCGACCATCATCACGGCGTCTTTGGTGCCTGCGACAACCAGATCAAGGCGCTGATCGGGGTTGTCCTTGAGCTTGTGCATGTCGTCAATTTCGGGGTTCAGGATGTATTCGCCATCCGAATAACCCACGCGGCAACCTGCGATCGGGCCCATGAACGGCGCGCCGGAAATGGTCAGCGCGGCAGAGGCGGCGATCATCGCGACCATGTCCGGGTCGTTGACGAGATCGTGCGACAGCACGGTGCACATCACCAGAACTTCGTTCTTGAAGCCGGGCACGAAGAGCGGGCGGATCGGACGGTCGATCAGACGTGCGGTCAGCGTCTCTTTCTCGGTCGGGCGCGCCTCGCGCTTGAAGAAACCGCCCGGCACTTTACCGGCGGCATAGTATTTCTCTTGGTAGTGAACGGTCAGCGGGAAAAAGTCCTGACCTTCCTTCGCCTTCTTGGCAAAGGTCACGTTGGCCATGACGGATGTCTCGCCCAGAGTGGCGATGACGGATCCGTCTGCCTGACGGGCAACCTTGCCCGTTTCCAGTGTGAGCGTCTCTTCGCCCCACTGCATCGATTTGGTCGTAACGTTGAACATCTAGCGTATCCTGTAAGGGAGCACTCCCGGCCCTCCGGGTCTCCCGATCCAAATGGCGGCCCCATTGCCGCCGACCCCTTTCATCATGTCATGCGCCGGGGTCAGGGCGTCACGTCTCAGATGGAACGCCTTTATATGAAAATGCGCGGCTTGGAAACCCGTCGCAATGTCGCCCCCGCCGCCTGTGGACCGGGAGTTTGCCGTGCATAACATGGCTTCGGGAGCTTGACCGTGGGCATGTCGCCTGCCCGGCCCAATCCGGACGAAATCGTCGAATACCTGATGAATTGCCCGCTCTGCGGCGCTCGTTAACCAGTCTTCAACACTTTTGCTGACAGTATGACGCGCTCATCTTAGGGTTCTCGAGAACCCAAGATTTCTGACCGTCCCGAAGGCATCATGCCCGATGGCGCGCGACAGGAAGAACACGCCCTATCCCGCGGAAGTTATAAAATGCATGTGCTGAAACGAACTTTCTTCCGATTGATAATGCAGGTTTTTCTGCTTCTGACCTCTGCGGTGGCGCAAGCTGCCGTGGTGTCCGATGCGGCCATTCTACCGGGCAATCCGGGCGTCCCGATACATCAACGCTTCCTGCCGAGCGGCGCCTCCGTGGTGACAACCCGCGACACCAGAGCCTGCGTCGTGAGCCAGCGTCTCGAGATCGAAAAATCGACTTACCTCGACGTGCAGGGCGCAGAGGTTGATTTCGAGCAGATCCTGCGCAGTCCAGCCGCCTCGCTTCAGGCCATCTCGACGGTACCGGGCGAGATCACGTTCCGGCTGCAGCTGAAATACAGCATCGGTGCAGGCATACCGATCATGCTTTCGATCGGCGACGGACAGGAGGACGTGCAAGCCTCGCTGGAGAAAAGCACGGACAGCCTGCTGCTGACCGGCGAAACGGCGACGCGCCTCGAGACGGCGTTCCGTGACGGGATCGTGCCGGTTCTTTCGAGCCATTCGGTCGATAATGGCCACCTCGTGACCGATGCGGTCACCGCCCCGGACCTCGAAGCGCTCGAGGCCTGTACGCTGGACCTCGCCGAGGATCCCTTGGGGACGGAGGAGGTCGACAACGCGGTGCGCCTGATCTTCCATGCCGATCCCTTGACGACTCCGCTCGCAACGCTGCCGCAGCTTCGGGCCTGCCGCATGCAGGACGAACCCGGAGAACTGCATCTGGCAGGCATCGAAGAAACCAACGGGTTTTTCTCCCAGACGGACCAGGTCTTCGTTGCCTTCGCCGAGGATGGATCGATCGCGCGGGCCTATGTCCCGGGCGTGTTCGACGGCAATTTCACCGAGGGTCGGAACACGGTGCGTCTCAGCATCGCCGCGGATTCGAACGTGCCCACTGCCCAGAACGATGTGAAAGGGTGCCTCGGCATGGCTGAAATACCCCTCTGCAGCTTCGATCTGGAGGAGGGACAGCGCCGGATCACCCCCTGTCTTGGCGAAGAAGCGCTCGCGATGTTCCCGGATGCGACCGGTTACGTTCCCGACTTTGCGCTGCCGGACCTTCCAGTTGCCAGCGGGACTGGCAACAGAACCGGCGCGCGCGCCCGCCAAACCCGTTTCGGCAGCAGGCCGGGGGCCGGTGCCTTTACCCGTGTGTCAGCCGATCCGTCCCCGTCTGGCTTCAATTTCTTTCCCGGCATCCCCGTGATCCAGACCTCGTCATCGTCGCCAAGGCAGTCCGCGAACATCACGGCGCTGATCCAGCCGGTCATCAAGCCGGTGATCAAGGTGCCGACAGACATCCCGAAAAAACCGCCCGTCACCAAGCCGGGGATTCCGAAGGGTGGCGATCCGGACCCCGGAGGGACTGGCGAAAAGCCTGATCTGCCGATCGTGCCTCTGCCTCCGGCGCTGTTGATGTTCTTCGCGGCTCTCGCCTCGCTGATCGCCCTGCGCCGCCGCACCGCGATCCGAGCACGCAAGCCAGTCGGCGGCTGGCAGGATGCCATCCAGGCGCGGACGGTACCCAACGAGATGTCGCGAGCCAGTGTGCTGCATGGAAACCTGAATACAGAAGGCGCCGGACAATCACTGTCCGGCGCCTTTTGCGTGAATGGCGGGCCACTCATGAGCGTCTCTGTCAGACGGGTCTGCATAAACGACGGCGCAGGCCAAAAGCCCGCACCGTCTTGCGGCAATCTTAGCGGCGGATGCCGAGACGCTTGATCAGATCCTGGTAACGGGCGTCGTCCTTGGACTTGGTGTAGTCCAGAAGCTTGCGGCGCTGTGCAACCATCATCAGAAGACCACGACGCGAGTGGTTGTCCTTCTTGTGGGTCTTGAAGTGCTCGGTCAGGGTCGAGATGCGCGAGGTCAGGATGGCGACCTGCACTTCGGACGAACCGGTATCGCCTTCCTTGGTCGCGAATTCCTTGATCAGGCGGGCTTTTTCTTCGGGCGTGATCGACATCGGGGTCTCCTTTGAAAGGTTAGGGGTGATGGCGCAGGCCGGGATGTCGTCCAGCAGGGCCCGTGGAGGCCACCCGCACGGGGTGGATGCGCGCATATAGGGTGATTCCGCGCCGTTGAAAAGCGAAAAGACCCGCCTGATCCCGCGCACCGCAAGCAGGCCCGTCAATGGACCCCGAACGGGCCTATTGATCGGGCGACATCACCTCGCGTTCGACATCGATCGAGATTTCATCGATCAGCTGCGTCGCAAAATCGCCGAGGAAGGGCACGAATTCCACCTGGCTCAGGATCAGCACCACCACCGATACCAGCGCACCGCCGCCGAGAACACCGCCAAAGCCGAAGGCCAGACCGCGCAGGAACTGGAACCAGACCAGCTTGAACATGTTGTCGTGCAACCGCACGAATTTCAGTTTCAGAACGGATTCCATCGCATTCGCCAGCCGCTCGGTATCCTGCGCCAGCGTTTCCGTCTCGGGTGTCTTATCCATCTCTATATCGCTCTTCCTGCGGCCAAACCTTCGGCCCGTTTACATAAGGGACGTAGAGCGGATGGCGCGGATGTCCGTCCTTCGTCAACCCGAGATGCCAAAGATCCGGCATTTCACGGGCGACCGCGCGCCCTCTGCCAAGATGGGCGCCATGCACACCCCAGCCGGCGATGATCAGCGCGGCCCCCTGCCCCCACTCGCGCAGGATTTCCGCATTCTGCGCACCAACGGGATCGGCTGCGACCTTCAGGTCCTGCGGCCGGGTGGCGCGCAGACCAAAGAGGTTGGCGATCCGCAAGCCGCCAAGCCCCATCGCGCGGGCACGCCGTTCGCACCGCTCGATGGTCGGATCGTTGCGGGTTTCGGTCGCGGTCGAAGGGTTGAGCATCACGAAGAGCACGAGCCCGCCGGAGGGATCCCAGATCCGCGACAGGCCGTAGCGATAGCGCTCGCAGGGGCTGTAGAGTGCCTCGGAGCGGGTCGCGCCGTCAGTATGGGTGCGCAGGATCACGCCGCTCAGGACGGTATGGCAAAGACCCGGGCCGGGTGCAGCTCTCCGCCCTTGTAGATCCCCACGGCCACGGCGCGCCCATCGAAAGCCGCCCAGCATTCGTCGCCGTATTCCACATCCGAGCTGATCACCATGCCGGGATTGCCGTTGCGCAGCTTTGCCGCCGCCTCGGCACCGCAGGGCACCTGCGGCAGATCGGCGAGACCGATTTCCAGCGGCTGTACATAAGCGTCGAGCTCCGGCGTCCGCGCCAGCCGCTCGACCTCGTCCAGCGTGATCCCGTCCTTCGCCTCGAACGGCCCGGACCAGGTGCGGCGCAATTCCCGCACATGACCGAAACAGCCAAGCTTCTCGCCCAGATCCCGCGCGATGGAGCGGACATAGCCCCCCTTGCCGCAGACCATTTCCAGCGTCACGTGATCGGCATCGGGGCGTGCTGTCATGATCAGCGAGTCGACATAGAGATCGCGCGCAGCGATCTCCATCGCCTCGCCGTCGCGGGCGCGCTTGTAGGCCCGCTCGCCATCGATCTTCACGGCCGAGAATTGCGGCGGCACCTGCTGGATATCGCCGACAAAGCCGTGCAGCGCTTCCTTGATGTCGTCATCCGAGGGACGCAGATCGGAGGTCTTGAGCACTTCGCCTTCGGCATCGTCGGTGTTGGTCGCCACACCCAGACGGATGGTGAATTCATAGGCCTTGAGAGCGTCGGTGATGTAGGGGACGGTCTTTGTCGCCTCGCCCAAAGCCACGGCCAGAACGCCGGTTGCGTCCGGATCGAGTGTTCCGGCATGGCCCGCCTTCTTGGCGTCGAGCGCCCAGCGCACCTTGTTCACCACGGCGGTCGAGGTCAGGCCCGCAGGCTTGTCCACCACCAGCCAACCGGAAATATCGCGCCCCTTGCGGCCTCGTGCCATGGTCCATGTCCCCTTGCAGATAAGGGCGGTCGCGTAGCAGCGGCACAGTGCGCTGTCAACGCGGCTGTGACCCACGGTTCGGTGTCCGGACGGCAGATCCTGCCGCAAGGGGCCATCAGTCCAGCCGCCGCGCCTCGTCCAGAAGCATCACCGGAATACCGTCGCGGATCGGATAGGCCAGGCGGGCGCGGCGGCTGACCAGTTCCTGCGCCTCGGCGTCATATTCCAGCGTCGCATGAGTCTGCGGGCAGATCAGCGCTTCGAGCATGCGCCTGTCGAAGACCGGCTCGCTCATTGCATGAGCCCGTCATCGGACCCGCCGCGCAGCGCATATTCGATCAGCGTCACCAGCGTCTCGCGCCGGGTGCTGAGCGACGGTGCCTCGAGCAGGGCCTGCTTGTCCTCCGGGTCGAAATCCAGAAGCATCGAGAGCGAGTTGACCAGCAGCTCATCCTCGGCCTCTTTCAAGGTGTCCCAGTCCGCGGACAGGTCACGCGCATCGAAATACCGTTCCAGTAGGCTCAAGAACTTGGGCCGGTTGAAGGCGCGGTCCTCGTCGGCATCGTCACAGAGATCCTTTTCGAATCCCTCCCAGCTCACTTCACAGCGCCGGTAGGGCGTGAAACCGTCGACCTCTTTCTGCACCCTAAACCGCGAAATGCCGGCGAGCGTGATCATGTAACGCCCGTCCTCGGTTTCCGAGAACTGGCTGATCCGCCCGGCACAGCCGATGCGTTGCAGCCCGGCCTTGTCGCGCCCCGGCACCGCGTTGGGTTGCACCATGCCAATCAGCCGCGACTCGGTCTTGAGCGCGTCGTCGAACATCTGCAGATACCGCGGTTCGAACAGGTGCAGGGGCAACCGTGAGCGCGGCAGAAGCAGCGCGCCCGGCAGGGGGAAGACCGGAATGAGCTCCGGCAGATCGGTGAGGTGTTTCATGACAACCTAGCTAGCCCGACGACGGGGTCAGGCAAACAGCATCGAGCTCAGTTTCCGACGTCCCTTGAGAGCGACCGGATCATTCGGCTTGAGTGCTTCGAAAATTGTGAAAAGCTGGGCTTTTGCGGCGCCCTCGTTCCATTCGCGGTCCCGGCGGAAGGATTCGAGCAGTTGTTCCACGGCCCCTTCGGCGTCACCCTTGGCATAAAGCGCCTGCGCCAGATCGAGCCGCGCCTGATGATCGTCGGGATCGGCCTCGACCTTGGCCATCAGATCCGAAACCGGACCGGCATTCTTGGCCTGGCGCGCGAGCATCAGCTGCGCATGGGCGGCTTCGAGCTCGGGCGCCTTGGAAATCTCGACCGGCGCGCCGTTGAGCACGGCCTCGGCCTGATCCAGATCGCCCATCGCGATGTGACAGCGCACCATGCCGCCATAGGCACCTGCATGGTTCGGCTCTTCGCCCAGGATGGCACCGAAGATCTGCACCGCATCCGCCGCGGCACCCTGCTCCAGCATCTCCTCGGCAGCGGCGATGGCTTCGTCCAGACCGCCGCTCGCATCACCGCCGGCCAGCTTGACCAGCTTCTCGACAAATGCCTTCACCTCGGATTGCGGCACCGCGCCCTGAAAGCCGTCGACCGGCTGGCCCTGGAAGAAGGCATAGACCGTCGGGATCGACTGGATCTGAAGCTGCGCGGCGATCTGCTGTGCCTCGTCCACATTGACCTTGGCCATGCGCACGGCACCCTTGGCGGCGTTCACCGCCTCTTCGAGCTGCGGACCCAGCGTCTTGCAGGGGCCACACCAGGGCGCCCAGAAATCGACGATGACCGGAACCTCCTTTGAGGCCTCGATGACCTCTTTCATGAAGTCCCGCTCGGCCACGTCCTTGACATAGCTGGCCTGCGGTTTGGCTGCGCCCGTTCCCAATTCGATCATCACGAAATCTCCTTTTGCCCGGAATGGCTGTTGCTTGGTTAGATGGCGCAAGCGACATTGTCTTGCAAGGGGGAGGTCCGTCCGGGCCTTGGCGATGCGGGCCCGGCGCCCGCCGGTGAACCCGCTCCTTGCCTAGAGATCGAAGGTTGCAAAGACCGGCGCGTGGTCGCTCGGCTGCTCCCAGCCGCGCACGTCGCGCAGGATGCGACTTGAATGGGACGCGCCCGCGATATCGGGCGTGGCCCAGACATGGTCGAGCCTGCGGCCCTTGTCCGCCGCGTCCCAGTCAGGCGAGCGGTAGGACCACCAGGAATAGAGATTGCCCGCGGGGATGTCCTTGCGCGTGATGTCGACCCAGTTGCCCGCCTCCTGCGCGGCGCCCAGATGGTCCACCTCGATCGGCGTGTGGCTCACGATCTTGAGCAGCTGCTTGTGGCTCCAGACGTCGTCCTCACGCGGGGCGATGTTGAGATCGCCCACCAGGATCGCCTTTTCCGGGCGCTCCTCGCGGAACCAGTCGCGCATCTCGGTGAGGTAGTCGAGTTTCTGACCGAACTTCGCATTCAGCGTCCGGTCCGGCTTGTCTCCGCCTGCCGGAACATAGAAATTGTGGATCACCACACCATTTTCCAGCCGCGCTGCGACATGGCGGGAATGACCGAGGGCCGCGAAATCCTTGTCGCCCAGATCCTCCAGCGGCAGTTTCGACAGGATTGCAACGCCGTTATAGCCCTTCTGTCCCCGTGCCACGACATGGGTGTAGCCAAGCGCCGCAAAGCCTTCGAGCGGGATCAGCTCCACCGGGCTCTTGCATTCCTGAAGGCAGAGCACATCCGGTGTCTCCTCTCGCATCAGGCGTTCGACCAGACCGGCACGCAGACGGACCGAGTTGATGTTCCATGTGGCGAGAGTGAAGGGCATGGCTTTCTCCTTGGATATGCGCGCGGACCATGCCCCCGATGCGGCGCGGGGTGCAAGCCGGGAATGTCCGCGACTGTTCTGGAGCGTCCTGAACGAAAGAACGCGGAGGAGAGAACTTTACTTCTTCTCGCTTCGAACCCCTCCGCCAGCGGAATGCGGGTCGCATCACCTGATCCTCAGATGATCTCGTCCTCGTCGAACAGGGCGGCGGCCTCGAGATGTTCGCCCATCCCCTGCGCGGCGGCCTCGGCATGTGCGGCGCGCCTCGGAATGGCGATGTGGAATACCGCGTCGCCTTCGTTCACCACGGGCAGGTTGGTGCGGCCCACGACGATGCCGGTATCCTGTGCGAGCACCTCCGCCTCGACCTCTCCGAACGGGTCCGAGATGATACCGAGCACGTCACCCGCCTCGACATAGTCGCCACTGGCCTTGAGCGTGCGCAGCAGGCCGCCCGACGGCGCGCGCGACCAGGTCGAGCGTTCGCAGAAGACCGGCGCCCCGCGCGCCCGGGGCACGCCCTTCGAGGAGATCATGCCAAGCTGCGCCATCACGCGCAGGATCCCCGCGACCCCGGCACGGGCGGCAAATTCATCGAACCGCAGCCCCTCGCCCGCTTCGTAGAGCAGCAGGTCCACGCCGCGCGCCTCCGCCTCGCCGCGCAAGCTGCCGTCGCGCACCTTGGAGATCAGCGTGACCGGCGCGGCAAACGCCTCGCCCAAGGCGCGCAGGCGGTCATTGCCGGGGGTCAGGCGGATCTGAGGCAGGTTGGTGCGCCCCACCGCCGCCGAATGCAGGTCGATGCCGATGTCGCAGCGCGACACGACTTCCTTGAGGAAAAGATGCGCAAGGCGCGCGGCAAGCGAGCCCTCGGAATGGCCGGGAAAGGAGCGGTTGAGATCGCGCCGGTCCGGGAGATACCGGGACTGGTTCAGAAATCCGTAGGCGTTGACGATGGGTACCGCGATCAGCGTGCCCGCCAGACGCTGCACCGGGGCGGCGCGCAGCAAACGACGCACGATTTCGGCGCCGATCACCTCGTCGCCGTGAATAGCGGCCGAGACGAACATCACAGGTCCGGCGCGGCGCCCGTTGACCACATGCGCCGACAGGGTGACGGGCGTGTGGTCCGACATGACCGAAACCGGCAGATCGACCGTCCTGCGGCTGCCGGGAGGGATGGAGACGGTTCCGATCTCGAAGGCTGTGTTCATGCTCGCCCTGTATCATGCTGGCGCCCGATAGGAGCGCATGTGCCGAGCCTTGGCAAGGGCGGCCACAGTGGCGGCGCGCAGGATCACCCTAAGTCGGCAGGTTTGCGATTTATGCAGGCACAGCCAGCATGGGCTCAGGCCGTCCGGTTGCGCGGCGCGGCAAAGAGCTTGCCCCGCTCGGCCACAGCCACGAGGCTCAGCGACAGCGCGCCCAGAACCACGAAACCGGTCAGCATCGGCACCAGCGACCCGTTGTAGAAATACCCCACGATGCCGCCCAGGATGCCGCCGCCCAAGGTCTGCACCGTGCCGAGCACCGCAGAAGCCGTGCCCGCCACGTGGCCCAGAGGGTCCATCGCGAGCGAGTTGAAATTCGTCGGGATGAAGCCGAACAGGCAGAATTGCGGCACGAGGAGCGACAGGAACAGCCAGAACGGCGCCGCCCCGCCAAAGCCGATGGCAACGCAGAGATGCAAGGCCGCGATCAGGGTGAACCCGGTCAGCGCGCCATGGCTCAGCCGACGCGTGCCGAACCGGGCGACCAGCCGCGAATTGGCAAAGCTCGACAGGGACATGAAGCAGGCGACCAGCGAGAAGTAGAGCGTGAAGGCCGGGCCGATGCCGTAGACCTGCGTGTAGATCTGCTCGGCCTGCGCGATGAAGGCAAAGAGCACGCCGAAGAAGGCCCCGGTCGCGAGCGTGTAGCCAAAGGCCTGCCGGTTGGTGAAGATGATGCGGAACGCTTCCATCACGCGCTTTGTGGTCAGCTCACGCCGGTCCTCGGGATGCAGCGTCTCGGGCAGCCGGAACCAGGCCCAGGCAAAGGCGACCACACCAAAGAGGCACATCACCGCCGAGAGCTCGCGCCAGGTTCCGAAGAACAGGATCGCCGAGCCGAGATTGGGCGCAAAGACCGGCATCACCATGAAGACCATCATCACGAGCGACATGACCGATGCCATCTGCGGCCCGTTGAACCGGTCCCGCACGACCGAAAGCGCGATGACCCGCGTCGCCGCAGCGCCGATGCCCTGAATGACCCGCAAGGCCACGAGAATTCCGAATGTCGGCGTGAAGATCGCCGCCAGCGCCGCCGCCACGTAGATGCCGAGGCCCGCGAACAGCACCTTGCGGCGCCCGTACCGGTCCGAAAGCGGTCCGTAGATCATCTGCGCGCCGCCGAATCCGAGGATATAGGCGGTGATCACCCACTGGCGCTGGTTGTCGCCGGTCACGCCCAGCGCGTCGCCAACATCCGAAAGCGCCGGGATATAAACGTCGATCGCCGCCGCATTCAGAGCCATGAGCAGCGCGATGATCGCCACGAACTCCCAGTAGGGCAGGCTCTCTGCGCGGCTTCTGGGCAGGTCGGAGTCGGTTGCTGTCGTCATGGCCATCAGGGCAGTCTTTCTATCGGCGGGCAATCGCTGCCGTGTAAATTCCGTCCGACGCCCTATTGATCCAACGCCGACACTCCCGAAGCGGTTGACTTAGGGTTTGGTTCCGGTCCGGCTATACCAAACGGTTCACATTTGCAGCCGTTTCAGCGCGGCGGGTAGCAGAAATGCACTCAGCGCATGGCTGATATCTATACGTACGCAAACATTCTTCGCGCAGACGGGTGTTTTGGGTCGCAACAGGCTAAGCAGGACCGACCATCGCTCCGGGCAGATCTCGCAAGAGTGCACGCTTCGTGCACATGACTCAAAATCATCCCAAAAACAAGAAAAGCCCCGCCATGGGCAGGGCTTCCCTCTATGTCAGGTTCCCGCTCTCCCGAGCGAACCGGGCTCAGCCGGGCAGCTTCGCCATCCGCAGATAGGGCAGCACGGTCTTGAAGTCGCCGAACTTCGCGGTCGCGTCTTCTGTACTCACCGATGCCGGGATCACCACGTCCTGACCGACCTCCCAGTTGGCGGGGGTGGCCACGGAATACTTGGCCGCCGTCTGCAACCCGTCGAGCGCGCGCAGCACCTCGGCAAAGTTGCGCCCGACATTCATCGGATAGGTCATCGACAGCTTCAGCTTCTTGTCCGGCCCGATGATGAAGACCGAGCGCACGGTGGCGCTGTCGTTCGGCGTGCGGCCATCGGGCAGATAGGCCTCGGCTGGGAGCATGTCGAAGGCCTTGGAGACTTCGAGCCCCTCATCCGCGATGATCGGGAAGCCGGCCTTCGCGCCGCCTGCCGTCTCGATGTCGGCCTTCCATTTCTTGTGATCCTCGACACCGTCGACGGACACGCCGATCACCTTGGTGCCGCGCTTGGCCCATTCATCGGCCAATTGTGCGACGGCGCCGAATTCGGTTGTGCAGACGGGGGTGAAATCCTTGGGGTGGCTGAACAGGATTGCCCAGTCGTCACCGATCCACTCGTGCAGCTTGATCGTGCCCTGGTCGGTTTCGACCGTCATATCCGGAATCGTGTCGTTGATGCGCAGGCCCATGCTCGGTCCTCCATGCTGTTTGTCCATGCGATCAACATAGGTTCTGCCGGTGCGGTTTGCATCCCCCTTGCGGGCCCTCCGGGGCAGTGACAATATATGATCAAATTCCCGCGCCACCAGTGCGGGAGCCATTTCGGATTAGGGAGAATCAGGATGATCGAGAAACGCCAGTTCTACATCAACGGGGCCTGGGTCGACGCGATCGACGGCACCGACCACGAGGTGATCGACCCCTCGACCGAAGAAGCCTGCGCGGTGATCTCGCTCGGCGGACAGGCCGATACCGACGCCGCCGTCGCCGCGGCCAAGGCCGCCCTGCCCGGCTGGATGGCCACCCCGGCGGCAGACCGGATCGCCTGCGTCGAACGCCTGCTCGCGATCTACGAACGCCGCGCCGAGGAAATGTCCCAGGCGATGAGCCTCGAGATGGGCGCGCCCATCGACCTCGCCCGCTCCGGGCAGACCGGCGCGGGCTCCTGGCACCTCAAGAACTTCATCGACGAAGCGAAGGCCTTTCCCTTCGAGGCGCCGCTCAACGACCACAGCCCCGAGGACCGCATCATCCACGAGGCCGTCGGCGTCGCGGCCCTCATCACCCCGTGGAACTGGCCGATGAACCAGGTCACGCTCAAGGTCGGCGCTGCCGCGGTCGCGGGCTGCACGATGGTGCTCAAGCCGTCCGAGGAATCGCCCCTCAACGCGCTCCTCTTCGCCGAGATGATGGACGAGGCCGGTTTTCCGAAAGGCGTCTTCAACCTCGTGAACGGCGATGGCGCAGGCGTCGGCTCGCAGCTCTCGGCACATCCCGATGTCGACATGGTCAGCTTCACCGGATCGACCCGGGCGGGCAAGCTGATCTCCAAGGCGGCGGCGGATACGCTGAAACGCGTGCACCTGGAACTGGGTGGCAAGGGCGCCAACCTGATCTTTGCGGATGCCGATGAAAAGGCGGTGAAGCGCGGCGTGATCCACATGATGGAAAACACCGGCCAGTCCTGCAACGCGCCCTCGCGGATGATGGTCGAAGCGTCGATCTACGACCGCGTCGTGACAGAGGCAGCCGAAGTCGCGCAGGCCACGAAGGTCGCCCCCGCGAACGAAGAAGGCCGCCATATCGGCCCCGTCGTAAACGCGGTGCAATGGGGCAAGATCCAGGATCTGATTCAGAAGGGCATCGACGAAGGCGCCCGGCTCGTTGCAGGTGGCCCCGGCCGCCCCGAAGGCCTCAACCGCGGCTTCTACGTCCGCCCCACGGTCTTTGCCGACGTGACCCCGGACATGACGATCGCCCGCGAGGAAATCTTCGGCCCCGTCCTGTCGATCATGAAGTTCGACACCGAAGAGGAAGGGGTCAAGATCGCCAACGACACGCCCTACGGCCTCACGAACTACGTCCAGACCCAGGACGGTGCACGCCGCAACCGGCTCGCGCGCCAGCTGCGCTCGGGCATGGTACAGATGAACGGCAAGTCCCGCTCGGCCGGCTCCCCGTTCGGCGGAATGAAACAGTCC
>JBBSNW010000010.1:0-103717 GCA_038260405.1 Rhodobacterales bacterium
GGACAGCTTCGAGAACAGTTTCGCCCGCACGGCGTCCTGACGCCCCTTGCGGTGCTGGATGTTCGCCCATTTGGAATGACCCGCCATGGTCTTGCCCCTTCGACAATGCCTGAATTTCGCCCGGCCTTATAGGGCAGAGCAGGCCCCACAAGCAAGCCCGTCAACACTGGTCCGCTGCGTCGATTTGCGCTAAACGCCGAAGAATGCGCCCGTTCCTGATCCTCCAGCTGCGTCCCGAGGCCGATGCCTCGGATGCCGAATTCGCCGCCTTCCTCGCGAAGGGCGGCCTGCGCGCCGAGCAGACCCGCCGCGTGAGGCTCGAAAGCGAGGATCTTCCGGCGGATCTGACCCTGTCCGATTATGCGGGTGTGATCGTCGGGGGTGGTCCGGGCTGCGTGAGCGACGAACCCGGCAACAAGGCTCCGGACGAGGCACGCGCCGAAGCGCAGATCCTGTCGCTGATGCCGCGCATCACCAGCGAAGACGTGCCCTTTCTCGGCTGCTGTTACGGGATCGGCATCCTCGCCCATCACCTTGGCGCCGGGGTCAGCAAGGCGCGCTATGGCGAAAATGCCGGGGCGGTGACCTGCAAGATCACGCCCGAGGGGCGGAACGATCCCCTGCTGTCAGGCCTGCCGGAGGCGTTCGACGCGTTCGTCGGACACAAGGAAGCTCTGCAGGACCTGCCGCAGGCCTGTGCGCATCTGCTGCAATCGGACCCCTGCCCGTTTCAGATGATCCGCTACCGCGAAAACGTCTATGCCACGCAGTTCCATCCCGAAGCGGATGCGGATGTCTTTGCCGAGCGGATCCGAATCTACCGCCACCGCGGCTATTTCCCGCCCGAGACCGCCGAAGCGCTTATCGAGATGTGCCATGCCAGCGACGTGACCGTGCCCGAGCGGATCCTGCGCAATTTCGTCTCCCGCTACGGCTGAGCCAGTTCCAGCGGCCAGATCAGCGGGATTGCGATGGAGGCGAGCACGCCGATCACGACGTTCATCGGAATGCCGACCCGCAGGAAATCGCTGAACCGATAGCCGCCGGGGCCATAGACCATCGTGTTGGTCTGATAGCCAATGGGCGTGGCAAAGCTGCACGAGGCCGCGACCATCACGGCGATCACCAGCGGGCGGGGATCGATGCCGAGCGCGGTGGCGAGGCTGATCGCGATCGGCGTCACCACCACGGCCACCGCATTGTTGCTGACCATCTCGGTCAGGGTCGAGGTCAGCGCGAACACCGCCGCGACCAGCAGGATATGCGGCAGTTCGGCAAGGGCCGGTGCGACACCGCCGACGATCATCTCGACAGCGCCCGAAGATTCGAGCGCCGCGCCGATCGCGAGCATCGCGAAGATCAGCGCCAGCAACTGGCCTTCGACAAAGGAAAACGCCTCGTCCGCGTCGATACACCCGGTCACCAGCACCACCGCGACCGCGATCACCGCCAGCGCCAGGATCGGCGCGATGTTCAAGGCCGAGAGCGCCACAATTCCCAAAAGGGCACCGATGGCGATGGGCGCATGTCCGCGCCGGTAGGCCCGCGCGGAGGGCTGCGAGACATCGACCAGCGCCATTTCCTCGGCGAGCCGCTTGATGTCGGCAGGTGCGCCTTCCAGCAGCAGCGTGTCGCCGACGCGCACCACCAGCTCGTCGAGCTGGCGGCCGATATTCTGGTTCCTGCGGTGCACCGCCAGCGGATAGACCCCGAACCGGCGCCGCAGCCGCAAGGCACCGAGCGAGCGCCCGACCATCTTGCAGCCCGGCGTGATCAGCACCTCGACCGTCGATGTCTCGACAGCGGAAACCTGATCGACGCGCTTGAGCTGCGGATTGCTCTGCAGGCTCAGAAGTTCGGTCATCTGGGTGCGCAGAACGACGCGGTCACCGAGCTGCAGCGACACCGATGCCAGATCGCGGCGCAGCGATTCATCGCCCCGGATCACGTCGATCAGCCTCACGCCCTCGCGCTTGAACAGCTGCACGCTCAGAACCTCGCGCCCGATCAGGTTGCTGTCGGGGGGAATGACGGCCTCGGTGAAGAACTTCATCCGGCTGCGATCCGACAGCATTCCCGCCATGCTGGTCCGGTCCGGCAGCAGGAACCGACCGGCCAGCGCGAGATAGGCCATGCCGCCCAGCACGAGAATCAGGGCCAGCGGCGTGACTTCGAAGATCGTGAAGGGCTCGAGCCCTCGCGCGCGCGCAACGCCATCGACGAGCAGGTTGGTCGAAGTGCCGATCAGCGTCGTCGTGCCGCCGAGGATCGCGGCATAGCTCAGCGGAATCAGAAGCTTGGACGGCGAAACGCCAAGGACCTTGGAGAGCTGAACAAAGATCGGCAGCATCACGACGACCACCGGCGTGTTGTTCAGAAAGGCCGAAGCGACAAGCACGAAGGCGAAGATGCCCATCATCGCCACCTTCGGGCGCTTCTGCACCTGTGCCTGCGCGACGGTGGTAAAGGCATCGAGCGCGCCTGTGCGGACAAGCGCGCCCATCACGATGAACATCGCGGTGATCGTCCAGGGCGCCGGGTTGGACAGCACGCCCAGGGCATCGTCATAGCTCAGCACCCCCAGCGACAGCAGCACGGCCACGCCGCCGATGGCGACGACCTCGGTCGGAAAGACTTCGCGGACGAACAGGACGAACATGCCCAGCACGACGGCAATCGTGATGAAGGCCTGCGCGCTCTGGCTCAGCTCGATGAATTGCATTCTGCCTGTGATCCCTGCCTTTGGACGCCCGAATTCTGACCGAGCGGCGCGTCCGGCACAAGCGGTGCGCGCGGGCGCGGCTGCATCAGCGCATGCAGCCAGGTCACGGTCCGGCCTGCTCCAGGCGGCCGCCCTGACGAACCATCCGGATCGTCGTTGCCTTGCCGGTGCGGTCATCCGTCTCGACATAGACGCCGCTCAGCGTCGCCTCGCCCAGAGCCGGCTGAAACCGCGTCTTGCCCATGCCGGTCACGAAACGGCGCATCGGTTCGGCCTTGTCCATGCCGATCACCGAATTGTAATCACCGCACATCCCCGCATCCGAAAGGAATCCCGTCCCGCCGGGCAGGATCTGCGCATCGCCCGTCGGCACATGAGTGTGCGTGCCGACCACGAGGCTCGCCCGGCCATCGCAGAAATGCCCCATGCCCATCTTCTCGCTCGTCGCCTCGCAATGCACATCGACAAGGATCATCTGCGCCTGACCGCCCAAGGGATGCGCGCGCAGCACCGCATCGACTGCCGAGAACGGATCGTCGAAGGCGCGTTTCATGAAGACCTGGCCCAGCACCTGCAGCACGAGCACCTTGCGGCCGCGCGCATCGGTGAAAAGCCGGTGCCCCCGCCCCGGCGCCTGCTTGGCAAAGTTGAGCGGCCGCAGGATGCGCTGCTCGGATTCGATGAAACTCAGCATGTCCTTCTGATCGAAGGCATGATCGCCGAGCGTCACGCAATCCGCACCGGCCTCGAGCAGAAGTTTGGCATGCTCGCCGGTCAGCCCTGCCCCGGAGGAGGCATTCTCGCCGTTGACGACCACGAAATCGAGCTTCCACTCGGCACGGAGCCGGGGAAGATTGTCGCGAATGGCGGCGCGCCCGGCGCGGCCCATCACATCACCCAGAAAAAGCGTTCTCATATGCGAATGGGTAGTCGGCGGCGACGGAAAAGCAAAGAGCAATTCGGGATTGGTCTGGCCTGCAGGGACGCAAAAAAGGGGCCGGCCCCTCTTGGCCGCATGCGGCCAATTCACCCCGGGATATTTCAGACCCGGAGAATGGCAGGGGTTTCAGCTTTTCTGCGGGGTCAGGACGCCCTGATCGGTGACGATCATGTCGAGCGGCTGGTCGGTCGGCTCTAGAGGAAGGTGTGCGGCTTCCTGGGCGGCATAGGCGAAGCCGATGGCCAGTGTCGGACGCAGGCTGCGCAGCCGCTCAAGGGTGCGGTCGTAATATCCGCCGCCATAGCCGAGGCGGCCGCCAGCGCGCGTGAAGGCGACGAGCGGAACGATGAGGATCTCGGGCTCGATGATCCGCTCGACCTCCGGCACCATCGCACCGAAAGGCCCCGCGCAGAGGGCGCAGCCCGGCTCCCAGAGAGAGAATTTCAGCGGCTGACCCGGGCCCACGATGACGGGCACCGCGACCGGTCCGTGGGCGGCGGCCTCTTCCATCGCAGGGCGCGGGTCTATTTCGGTGCGGATCGGCAGGAAGCCCGAGACCGGGACGCCGCGATACCCGGCGAGGACAGCCGACAGCGCCGAGGAGCTGTTGCCCCGGTCCGCCTCGAATGCCCGCTTGCGGCGCGCGAAGGCCGCCTTGCGCGCCGCCGCCTTTTCTGCCTCGAGGCTCACAGCAGCACCAGAACCGCGAGGCCCAGGAAGGCGAAGAAGCCGACCACATCCGTCACGGTGGTGACGAAAGCCCCGGAGGCCAGTGCCGGGTCCACCCCGACCTTTTCCAGAACTACCGGAATGACCGTGCCCGCGAGCCCCGCCACGACCAGATTGATCACCATCGCGCTTGCGATCACGTAGCCGAGACTGGCCGAGCCGAACCACGCGATCCCGACGATCCCCATGACGAGCGCAAAGGCGAGACCGTTGATCAGGCCCACCATCACCTCGCGCCGGATCACCCGCCAGACGTTGGCGCCGGTGAGGTCTTTGGTCGCCAGAGCCCGCACCGCGACGGTGAGCGACTGCGTGCCCGCATTGCCACCCATCGACGCCACGATCGGCATCAGCACCGCCAGCGCCACGATCTGGGTGATCGCCGCCTCGAACTGCGCGATCACGAGCGACGCCATCACCGCCGTCACGAGGTTCACCGCCAGCCAGGGAAAGCGCTGCTTTGTCGTCTCGAACACCGTGTCCGAGAGGGAGCTTTCGCCCACACCGGCCAGACGCAGGATGTCCTCTTCGTGTTCCTCGTCCAGAACCGCCATCGCGTCGTCGATGGTGATCACCCCGACGAGCCTCTCCGTCTCGTCCACGACGGGCGCCGAGATCAGGTGATACTGGTTGAAGGCATAGGCCACGTCGCCGTCATACCGCGTCACCGGGATCACGTGGAAGGTCTCTTCCAGGATCGAGCTCAGCATCACCTCGCGCCGCGCCGCCATCAGCTTGCCAAGCGCCACGTTGCCCACCGGACGCAGGCGCGGATCGACCAGCACGATGTGGTAGAAATGATCCGGCAGGTCATCGCTGTTGCGCAGATAGTCGATCGCCTCGCCCACGTTCCAGTGTTCGGGGGCCATCACCACTTCGCGCTGCATCAGGCGGCCGGCGGAATATTCCGGATAGGTCATCGACAGCTGCACGGCGACCCGGTCGCTGTCTTCCAGCGCTTCGAGGATCGCATCCTGCTGCGTCTGTTCCAGATCCTCGATGAGGTCGACCACGTCGTCGCTGTCGAGCTCGCGCACGGCATCGGCCAGCACTTCCGGCGTCAGCAGGCCGATCACTTCTTCGCGGATCGATTCATCGAGCTCGGTCAGGATCTCGCCATCGAATTCCTTGCCATAGAGCTTGATCAGGCGCATCCGGTCGAAGGCGCTGATCTGCTCGAGCATGTCGGCGATATCGGCCGCATGCAGCGGCTCCATCAGTTCGATGAGCTTGGCACGGTCGCCGATGTCTACCGCATTGAGGATCGCCGCCACGGCTTTCGGCTCGAGCGTATAGGGCTCGTCCTCGTACTCGGCTTCGGGCGTCAGTACTTCGGTCTCTTCGTCCATCTTCGCCCCTTGCCTGCCAACTGGATGTTTTGCCGAACCATAGAATATCACCGGAGCAAGCGACAGGGCCGCCACGCGATTTACCTTTGCCGGAGGCGCGATTAGACACGGCGCGAGCAATCGCAGAGGCACCCGCATGTCGCACGACACCCTCCTTCTGGGACAAACCCTTTCCTTCGACGGTTCACCCTTCGACATGGGCCCTGCTGCCGCCCGCCATGACGCAAATGGCGGCGTGCTGATCCGCGATGGCCGGATCGTCGAAACGGGCGACGGCGCGACCTTGCGCGCGGCCCATCCGCAGGCGCGGATCGAGGATGTGGGTGATGCCCTGCTCTGTGCCGGGTTCATCGACGCACATGCGCATTATCCCCAGACCGCGATGATCGCGAGCTGGGGCAAGCGGCTGATCGACTGGCTCAACACCTATACCTTTCCCGAAGAGATGCGGTTCGCCGATCCCGCCTATGCGGCCGAAATCGCGGAGCGCTATCTCGACCTCACCACCGCCAACGGCACGACCACGGTCTGCAGCTATTGCACGATCCATCCGGCCAGCGTCGATGCGCTGATGGGCGCGGCACAGGCGCGGGGTCAGCGGCTGCTGGCGGGCAAGACCTGCATGGACCGCAACGCCCCAGACGGGTTGCGGGACACCGCGCAGTCCGCCTATGACGACAGCAAGGCGCTGATCGGCCGCTGGCACGGTCAGGACCGTCTGTCCTATGTGATCACGCCGCGGTTTTCACCGACTTCCTCGCCCGAACAGCTCTCGGCGCTCGGCGCGCTCTGGGCCGAGCATCCGGAACTGCTGATGCAGACCCACCTCTCCGAACAGACGGACGAGATCGCCTGGGTCAGGGAGCTTTACCCCTCGGCGCGCGACTATCTCGACACGTACGAGATGCACGGACTGCTTGGTTCGGCTGGCCTCTTTGACCATGCCATCCATCTCGAGCAGCGCGAAAAGGACCGCCTGGCAGAGGTCGGCGCGGCGCTGATCCATTGCCCGACATCGAATGCCTTTATCGGATCGGGGCTTTTCGACATGGCGGGTCTGGTCGCCTCCGGCCAGCGCCTGGGCCTTGCGACCGATACGGGCGGCGGGTCGTCCTTTTCCATGCTGCGCACGATGGCCGCCGCCTACGAGATCGCACAGCTGCGCGGTACAGCTCTGCACCCGTCGGAACTCTTCTGGCTCGCGACCGCCGGATCGGCGCAGGCGCTGCGCATCGACCGACATGTCGGCTCGCTGGCAGCGGGGAAAGAGGCCGACATCATCGCCCTCGACCTTGCCTCCACTCCCGCAATCGCGCAGCGCTCGGCGCGCGCCGAAGATATCTGGGAAGCGCTCTTTCCAACGATCATGATGGGTGATGACCGGGCGATAAGTGCCGTCTGGATGGGTGGTCGGCGCGTGACCCTGTGACTATGTCTGCATAGGCGCAGATCACAGGGACTGGGCCAGCCTCCGGGCCAGGGTATTCTGTCTTGCAATGACGGCACCGAGATCAAGTGTGGTCACCTCACCATCGCGCACGATCTGCCGACCCTCGACAATCAGATGCTTCACCCGCGACGGCCCGGCGAGCAGCAGCGCACCGGCATCCCAGTTGCCCGCAGCCTCGATCCCGCTCATGTCCCAGAGCGCGAGATCCGCGCGCTTGCCGACCGCGATCTGCCCGCAATCGTCGCGGCCCAGAATTTCGGCCCCGCCGCGCGTCGCGATCCACAGGGCCTCGCGCGCCGACATCGCATCGGCCCCGCGCGTCACGCGCTGAAGCAGCATCGCCTGCCGGGCCTCGGCCACCAGCGCGCCCATATCGTTGCTGGCCGATCCGTCGACCCCGAGGCCGACACGGACACCGGCATCCCGCATCGTCCGCACCGGCGCGATGCCGCTGCCCAGTCGGCAGTTCGAGCAGGGACAATGTGCAACTCCGGTACGGGTTCTGGCAAAGAGATCAATCTCCTGCGGGTCGAGCTTCACGCAATGGGCATGCCAGACATCCTCGCCCGTCCAGCCCAGATCCTCGGCATATTGACCCGGCCGACAGCCGAACCGCTCCAGCGAATAGGCGACATCCTCGTCATTTTCCGCAAGGTGGGTGTGCAGCCTGACCCCCTTGTCCCGCGCGAGGAGCGCGGCGTCGCGCATGAGCTCCCGGCTCACCGAAAACGGCGAACAGGGTGCGACACCGACCCGCACCATCGCGCCGGGCCTGGGGTCATGGAACGCATCGATCACGCGGATGCAATCCTCGAGGATCGCCGCCTCGGATTCGACAAGCGCGTCCGGCGGCAGCCCCCCGGCCGATTCCCCGATGCTCATCGCGCCGCGGGTCGGATGGAACCGCAGGCCGATCTCTTGCGCGGCGTCGATCGTATCCTCGAGCCGCGCACCGTTGGGAAAGAGGTAGAGATGATCCGAGGTCATCGTGCAGCCCGACAGCGCCAGTTCCGCAAGTCCGGTAAGGGCCGAGATCCGCATCTCCTCGGGCCCGAACCGTGCCCAGATCGGATAGAGCGTCCGCAGCCAGCCGAAGAGAAGCGCGTCCTGCCCGCCCGGCACCGCTTTCGTCAGGCTCTGGTAGAGATGATGATGCGTGTTCACGAGGCCCGGCGTGACGAGGCAGTCCGCAGCCTCGATCTCCTCGCCCGTGCTGCGCAGACCGGGGCCGATGGCGGCGATGATGCCGTCCTTTAGCAGAATATCGCAACTCTCGAACTCGCGTTGCGCATCGTCCATCGTCAGGACCTTGCGCGCATTCCGGATCAGGATTTCAGGCATGGGCGTTCTCCACACAAAAGCTTGCGCCCTTTTCGGTGTGAAGTCCGCGCCCGGGCGACAGAAAAGGGTCTCAAGGACTCGCCCGGTCCGTATTTCTAGACCGCCTTGCGCGCCCTGTCAGCCCCGAAGGCGCTCCAGCGCAAGGGCATGCAACCGGCCATTCGCCGCCGCAACCACCCGCCCGCCGGGATGCGCAGGTCCGCCCTGCCAGTTGGTCACGATGCCGCCCGCCGCCTCGATCACCGCGATGGGGGCGTGAATGTCATAAGGATTGAGCCCCGCCTCGATCACGAGATCCACCTGCCCCGACGCCAGAAGCGCATAGGCATAGCAATCCATGCCATAGCGGGTCAGCCTCACTTCGGACGAGACGCGTTGAAAGCCCGCCCGCTCCTCGGGCGAGCCGACTTCGGGAAAGGTCGTGAACAGTATCGCCTCGCTCAAAGCGTCGGTTGACCGCGTCCTGAGCGGGCCGTCCCCCCTCGGACCGTCATAGCGCGCAACCCCAAACCCACCTTCGAAGCGTTCACCGATATAGGGCTGGTCGATGATCCCGTAGAGAGGTCCCGTGTCATCCGAAACAGCGATGAGCACGCCCCAGGTCGGTGTCCCGCTGATGAAGCCCCGCGTGCCGTCGATCGGATCAAGCACCCAGACAAGGCCACTTGTCCCTGCGACGCTGCCGAATTCCTCTCCGAAAATGCCGTCCTGCGGCCTGTCGCGCGCCAGAATGTCGCGCATCGCCTGCTCGGCCGCGCGGTCGGCGACGGTCACCGGATCAAAACCACCCGGCACCTTGTTTTCCGAGATCAGGCCCGGACTGCGAAAATAAGGAAGAATTGACCCACGCGCTGCATGTGCAAGCGCATGGGCTGTGTGCCGCAGCAGTTCCTGCTCCGGCTGCGTGACTTCGGGCATATCAACCTCCTGCGGTGCGCGGGAATGCAGCTACCGCAGGCGTCTCAGATGCTCAAGCGACGTCGGAAAGGACGCGCGCCAGCTCGAACAGGCGCCGACGCTGATTCTCGGGGATCGCGTAATAGGAGCGCACGAGGTCCAGGGCTTCTTTGTCGCCCAGGAGATCCGACGGCACGCCGTCATGGATCGGCGCGGCGGTTTCCTCGGTGGTCAGGCCCTCGAAGAAGAAGCTCACCGGCACTTCGAGCGAATCGGCGATATCCCAAAGACGGGACGCGCTCACACGGTTCGCACCGGTCTCGTATTTCTGGATTTGCTGGAACTTGATACCGACGCGCTCTGCCAGTTGCTGCTGGGTCATGCCGACAAGCCAGCGGCGGTGGCGAATGCGTTTTCCGACATGAACGTCTACGGGGTGCGTCATTGGGTTGTTCATCCTTCAGCTACAAAAATTATTACAACGGGTACCAACAGAAACGGAATTCCCGCGACACCACATATCATGTCGCTGTGCACCCCTACAGCATGGGTGAAACTACCCTGTAAAAGTTCGCAGACGCAAGAAAATTGATATCCATAAAATGTATTTGGTTAATCGAATGCAGCTTTTGCGCGAGGAAAATTTTCGAAAAAATCTGTTCAGCCCCGGAAGAAAATCGGCTAAGGCTATGAAAAGAGTAAAAAATCACCCATGAGCCCGAAAAACTGCGACAGGAGCACAAAATGCGCGCTTTTCACGTAACGTCACATGATGGCGAACCGACCCTCAGCGACATTCCTGTGCCTGAACCCGACAGCGGAGAGATTCGCGTAAAGGTAATGGCTTGCGGGCTGAACTTCGCAGATCTGCTGATGATGAAAGGCACCTATCAGGAGACTCCGTCCCTGCCTTTCTCGCTCGGAATGGAGGTTGCGGGCACCGTCGACATGGTCGGCAGCGACGTCACCGGATTCGCGCCGGGGGACCGTGTCGCGGTTTTCGGCGGCAGCGGCGGACTGGCGGAATATGGCTGCTTTGACGCCGCCCGCGCGGTGCACCTGCCGGATGCCATGCCGTTCAGCGACGCCGCGGCCTTTCAGGTGGCTTATGGCACCAGTCATCTCGCCCTCTCGCACCGCGCCCGTCTCCTGGAAGGCGAGACCCTTCTCGTCCTTGGTGCGGCAGGCGGCGTCGGCCTCACGGCGGTCGAAATCGGCAAGCTCATGGGAGCGCGGGTTGTCGCCTGTGCGCGCGGCAAGGACAAGCTCGCCGCGGCGCGGGATGCGGGCGCGGACGTGCTGATCGACGCGGAGCAAGACGACATTCGCGCCGTGATGAAGGATCTGGGCGGCGCCGATGTCGTCTACGATCCGGTGGGGGGCGCGCAGTTCACGGCCGCGTTCCGCTCCTGCCGCCCCGAGGCGCGCATCCTCACCATCGGCTTTGCCAGCGGCGAGGTGCCGCAGGTCAAGGCCAATCACCTGCTGGTCAAGAACATCTCGCTGCTCGGGCTCTACTGGGGCGGCTACCTGCATTTCCGCCCCGACATCCTGACGGACAGCCTCGCCACGCTGATGGACTGGTATGTCGAAGGCCGCATCAGGCCGCATGTCAGCCACGTCCTTCCGCTCGAACAGGCGGGCGAAGGTCTCGAGATGCTGCGCAGCCGGAAATCGACGGGCAAGGTGGTGATCTCCATCCCCTGAAACGCGCGAGCCAGCACAACGCCCGCAAGTTCCGGCGCAACCACCGCTCCCGCACAGCCCGGTCCACTCTATAGTCGGTGTGTCACGGTGCCACCGGAGCCGAGGTCACGCCCAAAGGCGGGACCGAGATATAAGGCGCACGGCCCCGCAGGGGTCGTGCTCCGCGGGATCAAGGGAATCAAGGGGATCAGGCCTGTAGGGCGGCGAATCCCTGGCGGATCATGTCGGACAGGGCGCGCAGCGGTTCGCCCTTCGCCCCGCCGGCATGCATGTTGATCTTCATCTTGCCCAGGTCCGGCAAGGCATCGCCGACATCGATCGCCGCAAGCTGGGGCGGCGCGTGCCCTTCCAGCAGAGCGACGACGCCAAGATCGGCGCTCACGGTGGCCTCGACGCTCCGATCGCTGTCGGAATCGATCACCTGGAACCAGGGGATTCCAGCTGCATCCAGCCGACGGATCACCGCCGCGCGAAAGGCACAGATCCGCGTCTGCGCATAAGGCAGCGGCCGCTGCCGCCATGCCACGCCCCCGGGCGCCCCATGCCAGCGCAGTGGCGTTTCCTGCAACGTTTCGCCGTGGCTTTCCTCTTCGGTGGTGAGGATGATGTCGACCTCGCCGCGCGCATATTCCTGCAACAGCCGATAGGTGTTGGTCGTCTTCAGATGCACCTGCATCCGCGGAAAGCTGGCGTTGAACTTCTGAAGCACGCGCGGCACGATCGGATAGAGGATGTCTTCCGGCACGCCGAAATGGATTTCGCCCTCGAAGACCTGATCCGTGAGCTTCACGTAGATCTCGTCGTTGAGCTCGATCATCCGCTGGGCATAGGTCAGCAGCTGCTCACCCGACGCGGTGAGCGCAACGCCCCGCCCGGACCGGTCCAGAAGATCGAGATCGAGCATCTCCTCCAGCCGCTTGAGCTGCATCGACACGGCCGATTGCGTGAGATTCAGAAAGCCTGCTGCACGGGTCACGCCGCCGGATTGCGCGACAGCCACGAAGGAACGCAGCGTGGTGATATCCAGATTTCGCATTCATCACGATCCTTGATGTCAAAGCTCAAAAACATTCGTTTCACATATACATCATGCCGCCCATATATATCAAGCAACAGAATACCTCACCGACCATTCATCACTGATACTGAAGGAGGCCCCGATGGCCCTCACAGCAACACTCTCCCGTCTGCAGGCGCGTCCCGCGCGCTCCACCCCGACACGCGGCGTGATCGACACGCTCCTGGCATTCGGAGCGCTCCATCGCCAGCGCCGTGCCCTCGCACGTCTCGACGACCGTGCCCTCGCGGATCTGGGCCTTTCACGGTACGAAGCGCGGCGTGAATCGCGCCGTCCCTTCTGGGATGCCCCGCATAACTGGCACTACTGAGATCCTGCGCTTTTTGAGCCCAAATCGCGGCCCTTGTGACCAAGACCAAGCCCGCGGCAGCCCTTGCCGCGGGCCAGAATGGATATTCATGACAGGAATGCTCGGTTTTTGGCTTTTGGTGGCCGCTTAAACCTTGAAAAAGCGGCTTCGATTGCCAATATTCCACCTACGCGCCGGGCTCCCGGCAGACATGTTCATTCTTCGGAGGCTTAAATGGCTGAATTCAATACAATCAGGACGTCAACGGCATCTGGTGCCCGCGCCCAGGTTGATCAGGGTCTTCGGGCCCATATGAACAAGGTCTATGGCACGATGTCCGTCGGCATGCTGCTGACGTTTCTCGTCGCATGGGCCGTGGGCACAAGCCCGGAACTGCTCGGCATCTTCCGGAACCCCGAGACGCTGCAACCCAACATCCTCGGCTGGATCGTGATGTTCGCGCCGCTGATCATGGTGTTTGCGTTCAGTGCCGCGATCAACAAATTGTCCGCCGCCGCCGCTCAGGCGTTCTTCTACGCCTTCGCGGCCGTGATGGGTCTTTCACTCGCGTGGATCTTCGTTGCCTTCACCGGCTTCTCGATCGCGCAGGTCTTCCTCGTGACGTCGATCTCCTTCGCCGGTCTGTCGCTCTTCGGCTACACGACCCAGAAGGATCTTTCCGGCATGGGCACTTTCCTGATGATGGGTGTGATCGGCCTGATCGTCGCATCGGTCATCAACATCTTCCTCGGCTCGCCCGCGATCATGTTCGCGATCTCGATCCTCGGCGTTCTGATCTTCGCGGGTCTCACCGCCTATGACACCCAGTCGATCAAGAACGAGTATATCGAACATGCCCGCCACGCGGACAGCGAGTGGCTCGGCAAGTCGGCGATCATGGGCGCGCTGCGTCTCTATCTCGACTTCATCAACATGTTCATGTTCCTGCTCCAGCTAATGGGCAACCGGGAATAACGGCACCACGACTTTCTTAAGATCGAGCCCGCCAGGTCACAGACCTGGCGGGTTTTTTTCATGCCCTTTCCTGAGAGCCATGCAAGCTCGAACAGGTTCGCGGTTCGTGCTTATTTCTGCGTCATGGTCTCGGCCTTCGCGGCCTCCGTCCTAAGGGGCGACGCAGGCTCCGGAGACCCATTCGATGATTTGCGCCGAGGGGATCGATCCGGCGTGCCGGTTGATCTCACGCCCGCTGCGAAACGCGATCAGGAGCGGGATGCCGCGGATGGCGTATCGCTCGCCTGCCTGCGGGTAGGTCTCGGTATCGAGCTTTGCGAAACGCGCGCGGCCGCTCAGCGCTTTCGCCGCCTTTTCAAACTCGGGCGCCATCATCTTGCAGGGGCGGCACCACGCCGCCCAGAAGTCCACGACAAGCGGCAGATCATCGATCCGTGCCGCTTTCGCGAGGATGTCGAACGTGATTTCAACTGGTTTCTCGCCCAGCAGGCTGGCACCGCATGTCCCGCATTTGGGACCGGCGCCCAGCCTGGCGTCGGGTATCCGGTTTCCCTGACCGCAGGTCAGGCAGACAAGTGTCACGCCCATTCAATGCTCCAAACATTCTGCTTCGGATGCCGATACACATCTCCGACGCTGTCCAGCGCCCTTTCCTTCAAGTGAAAAATACGAACGCGTTCAGGTCTGACAAGTGCCGATCCCAAGAAGCGTATAGGCCGGACAGGTCCGCATCATCCCGGTGACGACCAGAATGAGCCCCACGACCACCGTGCCATATTTCAGGATTGCTCCGTCGAAGATGGCAAGTCCGCTGACCAGAGCCAGGCCGACAAGCGCCAAACCTACCACAACCCGAATGGCCCGGTCCGTCTTTCCAACATTGATGATCATCGTGTTTTCCCTTGGTTTGGTATTTGCATATGTTCGCCAAACCGAAATCAGGGGCGACGCCCGCGACTCCGGTTCCTGCCAAGGTTTCACGCGGGGGGCTGGTTGTCCCTGATTTGGATCAATTCCTCAGCTCGGCGCCCCCCTGACGAAGGGCCCGTTGCACCGCAGCCCCCCGGCACCGCCATATGCGACCTGCCCGAAGTCGGTTTCCGGGCGGACAGTCATCCCAAGCCGGGCCAGCTTTGCCGGGCAGTGACAGGAGAACACGGGATGCAGGTCGGTTTCATCGGATTGGGCGCGGTCGGCGCCAAGCTGGCAGGCAGTCTGCTGCGCAACGCCATAACACTTACGGTGCATGACCTCGACGAGGCACGCGTCACGGATTTCGTGGCGCGGGGTGCGATAGCCGCCGCTGGTCCCGCAGAGATGATGCGCACCTGCGACGTCGTCATCACCAGCCTGCCGAGCCCCGCCGCGTCCGAGGAGGTGCTGACCGCCCTGCTGAAGGAAATGACGCCGGGCAAGATCTGGATGGAAATGTCGACCACCGACCCAATCCAGATCGTGTCGCAGGCCGCCCGCGTCGCCGCCACCGGCGCGCTTGCCATCGAATGCCCGGTATCGGGCGGCTGTCACCGCGCGGCGACCGGCAACATCTCGATCTTCGCAGGATGCGAGCGGGCCGCCTTCGAACAGGTGCTGCCGCTGCTCACCATTCTGGGGCGCCGGGTGCTGCATACCGGACCGGTCGGCACGGCCTCGAAACTCAAGGTCATGACCAACTACCTCGCCACTGCGAACCTTCTGACCCTGTGCGAGGCACTGGTCACGATGAAGGCGCAGGGCCTCGATATGGGCACCACCTACGAGGCGATCCGGATTTCTTCGGGCACCTCTTTCGTGCACGAGACCGAAAGCCAGCTGATCCTGTCGGGCGCGCGCGATGTCGATTTCACCATGGACCTCGTGCTCAAGGATATCGGGCTGTTTCAGGCCCTTGCGGATCAGGCCGGGGTGCCGCTCGAACTCTCGCCGCAGATCATCGCGATCATGCAGGACGGTCAGCGCCGCTATGGCAACCGTGCGCAGTCCGACCGGATCATCGAGCGGCTCGAAGAGGCGACGGGGCTGCAGGTCCTCGCCGATGGCTTTCCGCGCGAGTTGATCGACGACGAACCTGAAGAGCCGGGATACGAGGTGCGGCCTGCGCGCTGAGCGGTCCGTGGCTCAGTCCGTTTTCCCCGTGCCAAAGACATAGCGCACCGCGTGACGATAGACCTCGCCCGGGCGCAGCACGGCCCCGGGAAAATCCGACCGGTTGACCGCATCCGGCCAGGCCTGCGTCTCGAGCGCGATTCCGGCAAAGGCACCGTGGCGGCGCCCGCCGAGCCCCGTCATCTCGGGCTGGCCTGCGGAATCATAGACCTGCAGGCCCGGCTGGTCGGTCTGGACCTCGAGCGAGAGTGCCCCGGCATCGAGACGCGCAACGCGCCGCAGTTCGCCATCCACGCCGTCGAGGCAGAAATTGTGGTCCAGCCCTTCCGTCCCGATCTGCCGTGCCGTGCGGAAATCGAACCGCGTGCCCGCCACCGCAGCAGGGGCCTCGGGTGTCGGGATCATCGCCCGGTCCACCGGGAGGTACCGGTCCGCATCGATCCACAGGGTCTGGTCGGACACCGAGCCACCCTCTTCCAGCGCGAAATATCCGTGATGTGCAAAGCTGCAGGGCGTGGCACGGTCGGTGGTCGCTTCGATGTCGAGCGCGAGCGTGCCATCCCCCGGCAGGGCGTAACAGGCACGGACCTGCAGCCTTCCGGGAAAGCCCATATGTCCGTCCGGCATGTCGAGCGTCAGGACGGCCGTATCCTCGCTCACCGACTGGACCTGCCAGTTCTGCGCCGAGGCACCATCGGAACCGCCATGCAGCGTGACCCCTGCCCCTTCGTTGCGATCCGTCGCAAAGTCCTGACCGTCGATCGTGAAGGCACCGCCCGCGATGCGGTTTGCGAAGCGCCCGACAATCGCGCCGTAATAGCCCATATCGCCTAGATGGGGCTCCAACGTGTCGGCGCCTATGACCAGTGGATGCGCCACGCCGTCGAGCCGCAGATCCTGCACCCGCGCGCCATGGCTCAGAAGCGACAGGCTCAGCCCGCCGCCCCGCAACGTGATCTTCGCCACCTCCTGCCCGTCCGGCATGCGGCCAAAGGTGGAAACGGACCCTGTATTGCTCATGCTGCCCCCTGACGGCGGTTGGAAAGTTGCACAAGTCCCTTCTGCAACAGGATGAAGGCCAGCAGCAAGATGCCGATGACGATCTTGGTCCACCAGCTCGACAGGGTGCCGTCAAAGACGATGTAGGTCTGGATCAGTCCCATGGTCAGGACCCCGATGAGCGTGCCGAACATGTAGCCCGCGCCCCCTGCCAGCAGAGTGCCACCGATGACCACGGCGGCGATGGCCGTGAGTTCGGTTCCGACCGCGGCGAGCGGGTAACCCGAGCCGGTATAGATCGAGAAAACGATGCCCGCGAGGCCCGACATGAAACCGGAAAAGGCGTAGATCAGCACCGTTGTCCGCCGCACCCGCACGCCCATCAGCCGCGCCGTCGCGGCACCTCCCCCCAGAGCAAAGACCGAGGCGCCGAACCGCGTGCGATGCGCGAGGATCATGCCCCCGAGCACGCTGAGAAGCATCAGCACGCCGATGAAGGTCAGCCGACCCTTGCCGGGCATCACGTAATAGGCGTCCTGCAGGAAGCCGTAGAAGTCATGCGTGATCGGCACGGAATCGATCGTCAGCATGTAGGCGACACCGCGGGCCAGGAACATTCCCGCCAGCGTCACGATGAAGGGCGGCATGGCGAGCCAGTCGATCAGCCCCCCCATCGCTGCGCCGAACGCCGTCGTGACGACCAGAAGCAGCGCGAACACCACCAGCGGATGCAGCCCGGTATCGCGCAGCAGCACCGAGATGAAGACACCGGAAAAGGCGATGACCGACCCGACCGAGAGGTCGATTCCGCCCGAGAGGATCACCAGCGTCATGCCGACCGCGGTGATGCCGAGATAGGCGTTGTCAGTCAGCAGGTTGCCCGCCACCCGGGTCGACAGGATCGTCGGATACTGCGCCGAGCAGACAGCATAGGCGACGAGGAAGATGGCGATGGTCGCGAGCAATGGAAAGGTGCGCGGGTTCATGGTGTGGCCCTCGGGGATTCTGTCTGAATGGTATCTCGTGTGATCATCCGCCTATCCCTCCTGTTCCCGCGCGGCCCTGCGTCGGGCGGCCTGCATGCGGATCAGCGCCCATTCGTTCGCGAGATGCGGCGACTGGATCATCAGGATCGCCAGAACCAGCACCGCCTTGATCACGAGGTTGTATTCCGACGGGAAGCCCGCGAGCAGGATGCCCGTGTTTATGGTCTGGATGATCATCGCGCCCAGAACGGCGGCGGCAATGGAGAACCGCCCCCCAAGCAGCGAATTGCCCCCGATCACGACCGCAAGGATCGCGTCGAGTTCGAGCCAGAGCCCCGCATTGTTGGCATCCGCGCCGCGGATATCCGCCGTGGCGATGATGCCCGCCAGCGCCGCGCAGAGCCCCGATGCCATGTAGACCACCACGATCAGCCCGCGCGCATTGACCCCGGCCAACGCACTGGCCCGCTGGTTGATGCCCACCGCCTCGATCAGCAGGCCAAGTGCCGTGCGCCGCATCAGCGCCGCCACCAGCACTGCGGTCAGCAGCCACAGAAGCGTCGGAACCGGGATGCCCAGCAGGCTGCCCGATCCGAGCCAAGAAAAGCCGGTATCGGTGAAGGTCAGGATGCGCCCCTCGGTGATCAGCTGCGCGATGCCGCGCCCCGCCGTCATCAGGATCAGCGTCGCGACGATGGGCTGGATGCCAAGCACCGCGACCAGGCAGCCATTCCAGAGGCCCGCGATCACACCCGCCCCGCAGGCCAGCAGCAGCGCCATGGGCACGCCCCAGCCGCTGACCAGCGCCGAGGCCGCGACCGCGCCGGTGATCGCCATGACCGTCCCGACCGACAGGTCGATGCCGCCCGTCGCCACGACCAAAGTCATGCCCACCGCCAGGATGGCCACGGGTGCGCCGCGTTTCAGGATGTCGATCACCGGTCCGACCAGTCGGCCATCCGACATCTCGATCTGCAGGAATGTCGGGAAGAACCAGCTGACCAGCGCCGCGAGGACCATCAGGGTCACGAGCTGCGGCGTCACGCGTCTCAGGGAACGGATCATTGGGCGACCTCCGATGCAGGCGCGGCGTCTTCGGCGGCGATCGCCTTGAGGATGGTGTCGGCGCTCAGAGCCTCGCCGGCGAGTTCGCGCACATGGCGGCGGTCCCGCACCACGATGATGCGGTCCGCGGCGACGACGAGTTCATCCAGTTCGGACGAGATGATCAGAACCGACATGCCGCCTTCGGTGAGCTTTCCGATCAGCTTCAGGATCTCGGCATGGGCGCCCACATCAATGCCCCGCGTCGGCTCGTCGAGGATGAGGAAGCGCGGATTCATCGCGAGCCACCGGGCAAGCACGACCTTCTGCTGGTTGCCACCCGAGAGATCGCCGATCGCCTTTTCGGCATCGGACGTGCGGATGTCGAGGCTCGCGATGTACTGCGCCGCCAGCCGGTCCTGTTCGGCCCTTGGAAGCGGACGGGCCCAGCCACGGCGGGCCTGCAGCGCCAGAATGATGTTCTCGCGGATCGACAGGTCCGCGACGATTCCGTCGGTCTTGCGGTCTTCGGGGGCAAATCCGAAACCGGCGGCAATCGCGTTCCCGGGCGTGTCGATCGCAATCGGGCCCTCGGTATCGCGCGCGGTGCCGGTCTGGGCGCGGCGCAGCCCGAAGAGCAGTTCCGCGCTTTCGGTGCGGCCCGATCCCAGCAGTCCGGCAAAGCCGATCACCTCGCCCTTGCGCACCGAGAGGTCGAAGGGTTCGATCACCCCTGCCCGACCCATATTGGTAAATGTCAGCATCTCGGGCTTCTGCGTGGCGGAAGTGTCGGCATGACCCTGCGCCTCGACGGCCTCGAGCTCGCGCCCGAGCATGTGCTGGATCAGTGCCAGCCGGTCCAGACCGGCGGTCTCTGCCGTGACCACATGCTGTCCGTTGCGCAGCACGGTCAGACGGTCGGTGATCTCGAACACCTGGTCGAGAAAATGCGAGACGAAGACGATGCCGAGCCCCCGGTCACGCAGGCGGCGCACCACGTCGAACAGCATGCGCACCTCTGCGGCATCGAGGCTGGCGGTCGGCTCGTCGAGGATCAGCACCTTGCCCGACAGCTCGACCGCGCGGGCGATGGCGACGATCTGCTGGATCGCGACGGAATAGCTCGAAAGATCCCGCCCCACATCGATGTTGAGCCCATAGCCGCGCAGCATCTCCTGCGCGGCAAGCTTCTGCGCGCGCCCGTCCACAAGGCCGAAGCGCCGCGGCTCGCGGCCGAAGGTCAGGTTCTGCGCGACGGTGAGGTTGGGCAGCAGGTTCACCTCCTGGTAGACCGTGCCGATGCCCAGCTCCTGCGCCTCGGACGTGGAGGTCGGCGATATCGCCTGCCCGTCCAGCCGGATCTCGCCCGCATCGCGCCGGTAGGCACCGGTCAGGCACTTGATCAGCGTGGATTTGCCCGCGCCATTCTCGCCGAGCAGTGCATGCACCTCGCCCGCCGCCAGATCGAAGCGGACGCCGTCAAGCGCCTTGGTGCCGGGGAAAGTCTTGGTCAGGGACCGGATGGTCAGAAGCATGTCATTGCCTGTCTGTCTCTGCGCGCCCGCCAGAGCGGCCGGAAGACACGTTACCTTGTGACAGTCTCATTTGTAACCGATTACGCACGAGTGAGGGGTCCGGGGCGCAGTCACCTGCACCCCGGCAAGGGGATCGATTCCCTGTTCAGTAGCCGAGATCCTTGCGGGCCTCGTATTCGGCTGCCGGATCGTCGGACATGGTGTAGAGCGCGGACTCGGTCTGGATGAATTTCGGCGGCATGGTGCCGTCCTTCCAGTAGGCTTCCAGCGCGTCAAAGGCGGGGCCCGCCATGTTCGGCGTCAGCTCGACCGTCGCGTTCGCCTCGCCATCGGCCATCGCCTTGAAGATGTCCGGCACCGCGTCGATCGACACGACGAGGATGTCCTCTCCCGGCTTCAGGCCCGCTTCCTTGATCGCCTGGATCGCACCGACGGCCATGTCGTCGTTATGGGCATAAAGCGCGCAGATATCCGCGCCGCCATTCTCGGCCTGCAGGAAGCTCTCCATTACTTCCTTGCCTACCGAACGGGTGAAATCGGCGGTCTGCGAACGCACGATCTCGATGTTGTCATGGCCTGCGATGCCCTGCTCGAAGCCGGTCTTGCGGTCGATGGCAGGCGAAGAGCCGGTCGTCCCCTGCAGTTCGACGACACGACATTCCTTGTCGCCCACGGTCTCGGCAAGCCACTGGCCGGCCACTTCACCTTCGTGCACGAGATCCGAGCCGACGGCGGTCAGATAGAGGTCATCCGAGCTGTCCACCTGACGGTCGAGCAGGACGACCGGAATCTCGGCCTCCTTGGCCTCTTCGAGCACCGAATCCCAACCGGTCGCAACCACGGGCGCGATCAGGATCGCATCCACGCCCTGCGCGATGAAGCTCTTCATCGCGGCGATCTGGTTTTCCTGCTTCTGCTGTGCATCCGAGAACTTGAGGTCGATGCCGCGTTCCTCGGCCTGCTGCTTGGTCAGCGTGGTCTCTGCCGCGCGCCAGCCGGATTCCGAACCGATCTGCGAAAAGCCGACGGTCTGTGCCTGCGCGGCAGCCGCGAGGCCAAGCGTGGCGACGGTGGTCATCATAAGGGTCTTGAGTGTCATAGTCGTAATCCTCCCAGATTCGGGCAACATACTGCCGCCCTTCATAAAACTCTCATCCGGTCCGTATCTGCGAACCGCGTCCTCCATCCTGTGGCTGTATCACGCTCCTCCCATGTTCGTGAGATCCTGCGGCAGCAAGGCGTCGGGCATGTTCTGGTAGCAGACCGGCCGCAGAAAGCGGCGGATCGCCAGAGTGCCGACGCTGGTCGCGCCGAAATTCGTGGATGCCGGGAACGGGCCGCCATGAACCATGGCCTCCGCCACCTCGACGCCGGTCGGAAAGCCGTTGACCAGCAGCCGCCCGGCCTTGCGCTCCAGCACCGCCATCAGCGGGCGCAGCGCGTCGGTATCGGCATCGTCCATCTGCAGCGTCACGGTAAGCTGGCCGTCGAGCGCGCGGGCGATCTGCATCCGCTCCGCATCATCCTTTGCGAAGATGATGATCCCGGCAGGGCCGAACACCTCATGGGCCAGGTCCGGATGTGCGAGCCAGTCGGCGCCCGAGACGCGGAATAGCGCAGGATTGGCGCAGCGCGGCTTGGCTTCGGTGCTCGAGGTGAGCTGCGTGGCGACGCTTTTGGTCAGGGTGTCGACACCTGCCTGATAGGCCTGCGCGGTGCCTGCCGTCAGCATGACCTGCGCGCCTGTCTCTGCCAGCGCAGCGGCGGCCGTATCTGCAAAGGCCTCGGCCTCGGCGCCTGCCGTCAGGATCACCACACCGGGATTGGTGCAGAACTGCCCCACACCCATGGTCAGCGAACCGGCCCAGCCCTTGGCGATCTCCGTTCCGCGCGCGGTCAGGGCCGCATCCATCACGAAGACCGGGTTGATCGCGCCAAGCTCACCGAAAAACGGGATCGGCTCGTCACGCGCCATCGCGATATCGAACAGCGCCTTGCCGCCGCGATAGCTGCCGGTGAAGCCGACGGCGCGGGTCAGCGGATGCCGCACCAGCGCCTCGCCCGCCTCGTTGGAATTGGACTGCACGAAGCCGAACGTGCCTTTGGGCATGCCGGTCTTGTCGATCGCGGCGGCAATCGCCTGCGCCACGATCTCGCCGGTGCCGGGATGGCCCGGGTGACCCTTGTAGACCACCGGACAACCAGCCGCGAGCGCCGACGCGGCGTCGCCCCCGGCAGTGGAAAAGGCCAGCGGGAAGTTCGAGGCACCGAAGACGCCGACCGGGCCGATGGGGCGCTGGATCATCCGCAGATCGGGGCGCGGCAGCGGCGCGCGATCTGGCAGGGCCGCATCCTGACGGCGGTCGAGGTAGTCACCCTTGCGGATATGCGCCGCGAAGAGGCGCAGCTGACCGGTGGTGCGGCCGCGCTCGCCATTCAGACGCGCCTCGGGCAGGCCGGTTTCGGCATGACCCATCGCGGTAAGAGCGTCGCCGCGCATCTCGATCTCGTCCGCGATCGCTTCGAGAAAGGCGGCTCGGTCTTCACGCGTGGTCCAGCCATAGGTCTCGAAGGCCTCTTCGGCGGCCTGCATCGCGGCGTCGACCTCGGCCTTGCCGGCAGAGAGCACGCTCAGCGACGCGCCCGTGGCCGGATCGGACTGGAAGGTCGTGCCTCCGTCGGTCCAGGTTCCTGCAATCAGATGGCGTCCGGTGAGATCGGTCATGGTAGGTCCTTGTTATCAGTCGTGAAAAGCCGCGACAGTGTCGCGACGGCCGAGCATGAAGGCATCGGCCACGTGTTGCAGCGGGCGCAGGTCCATGTCGGACTGTCCCGCTGCGATGAGATCGGCGAAACGGGCATAGAGCCCGGGATACTCACCCGTGTCGTCAAGGTTTTGCCTGGCATCGTCGATGTGAAGCGTTGCGCCGCCATCCGACAGATGAAGGGTGCCCGCATCCGTCATCACAGTGATGTCCCAAGTCTGCGGCCCCTCCTGTCGCCAGTCGAAATCGGCGGTGACCGAAAGGCCCTCGGGACCGGCAAAGGTGAGATCCGCCGCGATGGGTGTGGCGCGGTTTTCCGGAAATTTCAACCTTGCCTCGGTCAGATGCACGGGCTCCGGCAGGATCTCGGTCAGGATCGACAGGGCGTTGATACCGGGATCGAAGACGCCGAAACCGCCCGCCTCCCAGATCCAGTCCTGCCCGGGATGCCAGCGGCGGACATCCTCCTTCCACACGATCTCGACCTTGGTGAGGGTCTTTTCCGCCAGCCAGTCCCGCGCCTGCGCCACACCGGCGGCATGACGCGAATGCCAGGTCGCAAACAGCGTAACGCCCTGCTTGCGGGCGAGATCCGTCAGCGTCAGAGCCTCTGAGACCGTCGCGCCGGGGGGCTTTTCCAGCATCGTGTGTTTGCCCGCGAGGATCGCCTTTTTCGCGATCTCGAAGCGCGGCAGCGGCGGCATGCAGAGCGAGAGCGCGGTGATGTCGGGCCGCGCAGCCAGCAGCGCGTCGATGTCGTCGTGGTTTTCCACGGCGATCACGCCGCCCGACCGGCTGACGGTCGCAGAGAGTTCGAAGGCATCGCTGTTGGCGATAGCCGGGATGTGCTGGTCCCGGGCGATCTTGCCGACGCCGAGGATGGCAATCTTAGTGGGAGTCACGGGGTACCTCGTTTCCGCGCTGGCCTTTCAGCACCTCGAAATCCGCTCCGGTATCGGCGCCCTGCACATTGTCGACGAAGAGCTTGGAATAGCCGCTCTTGAACTGCGGCGCCGGTGGAACCCAGGCAGCGAGCCGCGCGGCGAGCTCCTCCTCCGGTATGTCGAGATGGATGCGCCGCGCGGGCACGTCGATTTCGATCATGTCGCCGGTCTGAACGACGGCGAGCGGACCACCCGCGGCCGCCTCCGGGGCGGTGTGCAGAATAACGGTGCCATAAGCCGTACCGGACATGCGGGCATCCGAGATGCGGACCATGTCGGTGATCCCCTTCTTCAGCACCTTCGGCGGCAGGCCCATATTGCCGACCTCGGACATGCCGGGATAGCCCTTGGGGCCGCACATCTTGAGCACCATCACGCAGGTTTCGTCTATGTCCAGAGAGTCATCGTCGATGCGGGCCTTGTAGTCGTCGATATCCTCGAACACCACAGCGCGGCCGCGATGCTGCATGAGATGCAGGCTGGCGGCGGAGGGTTTCAGCACGGCGCCCTTGGGGGCGAGGTTGCCCTTGAGAACGGCGATGCCACCTGAGGCTGCGAGCGCCTTTTCCACCGGCAGGATCACGTCCTCGTTCCAGTTCTGGGCTTCGCTGACCTCGTCCCAGATCGCAGCACCCGAGACGGTGAGCGCGTCCTTGTGCAGCATACCCGCTTCACCCAGACGTTTAAGAACGACCGGCAAGCCCCCGGCATAGAAGAATTCTTCCATCAAATACTTGCCCGACGGCATGAGGTTCACGATGGTCGGCACGTCGCGCCCGAGCCGGTCCCAGTCGTCCAGACTCAGGTCGATTTCTACCCGGCCGGCAAGAGCAAGAAGGTGGATCACGGCATTGGTCGAGCCACCAATCGCACCGTTGCAGCGGATGGCATTCTCGAACGCCTTTTTCGTCAGGATATCAGAGGGCTTCAGGTCGTCCTTCACCATCTGGACGATACGCCGCCCGGTGAGCTGCGCCATCACACGACGGCGGGAATCGACGCCCGGAATGGCCGCATTGCCCGACAGAGCCATGCCAAGCGCCTCGGCCATCGACGCCATCGTGGAGGCGGTGCCCATCGTGTTGCAGGTCCCCGAAGAACGGCTCATCGCCTGCTCGGCCTCGAGAAAATCCTCCTGCGTCATCTTTCCGGCCTTGATATCCTCGGACATCTGCCAAAGCGCTGTGCCCGACCCAACCCGTTCGCCCCGGAACCAGCCGTTCAGCATCGGGCCACCGGTCACGACGATCGACGGAATATCGGTGCTGGCCGCCCCCATCATGAGCGACGGCGTGGTCTTGTCGCAGCCCACCAGCAGCACGGCGCCGTCGATCGGCTGGGCGCGCATCGTCTCCTCGACCGCCATGGCGGCGAGATTGCGGTACATCATCGCCGTGGGGCGGTAGGTGTTTTCCGACGCCGAGAATACCGGCACTTCCATCGGAAAGCCCCCGGCCTCCCACACGCCGGCCTTCACCTTTTCGGCCAGTTCGCGCAGATGCCCGTTGCAGGGCGTGAGGTCGGACCAGGTGTTGAGGATGCCGATCACCGGGCGACCATCGAACAGGTCATGCGGATAACCCTGATTCTTCAGCCAGCCGCGATGGTAGATGTTGTCGCGCGAGGTGCCGCCGTACCATTCCTGAGAGCGCAGGCGGCGCGGCCACGTGGCGGGGGTGAAGGTCATCTTCGGCTCCTAGAGTGTACGCACGGCGACGGGGGCCGTCGCGGGGGCAGTGAGGGCCAGCGGATTGCGCAGCGGCAGGCCGAAAGCCGGGGCGCTGATCTCGAACACATCGCCCTGCTGTGTCGTGATTCCGTCGCCGAAGGACAAAGTCGCGGTGCCGAACATATGGATATGCACGTCGCCCGGCTGGCAGAAGACACCGTATTTGAAGTGATGGTGTTCGAGATTGGCGATGGTGTGGGACATGTTCGCCTCGCCAGACAGGAACGGCTTTTCAAAGATCGTCTCGGCGCTCCGGCTGATGCGGCTGGTACCTTCGATGCTCGCGGGCAGGTCGCCGATCAGCAGTTCGGGGCCGACGGAACAGGGCCGCAGCTTGGAATGGGCGAGGTAGAGGTAGTTCTGCCGCTCCATCACGTGGTCGGAGAATTCGTTGGCGAGCGCGAAACCGAGCCGGAAAGGCGTGCCGTCCGGGCCGATGATGTAGAGGCCCGCAAGTTCCGGCTCCTCGCCACCGTCATCCGCAAAGGCGGGCGAGGTCAGCGCATGGCCGGGGGCGACCAGGGCGTGGCCCGTTCCCTTGTAGAACCATTCGGGCTGCACGCCGGGCTGACCGTTGGAGGGCTTGCCGCCTTCGACGCCCATGCGGAACATCTTCATCGAATCCGTCTCGTCCTGCGGCGCCTTGGCGTGCATCGCTGCGCGGGTCGAGGCAGAGCCGAGATGCGTGAGACCGGTGCCGGTCAGATGCAGATGCGCGGGGTCGGGATGCAGCAGCGGCGGCAGCAGGTTTCCGGCCGCGTAGAGCGCCTCGAGATCGACGGCCCCGTTCAGGCCAAGCGCTGCGATACGGTCGCGCAGGGGCGTGCCAGTGGCCGCACAGTCCATCGCCAGATCGTAGAGCGACAGGTCGGTCTTCACCTCGAAAGCCTCCGTCCCGTCCCGGGCGACGATCTGGATGCTGCCATCGGGTTTGCGGTATTGTGAGAGCAGCATGATCAGCCTTTCTTCTTGTTGATGACGTCGAAGATGACGGCAGCGAGCAGGACGAGACCCTTGATGCATTGCTGCCAGTCGATCCCGATTCCGAGGATGGACATGCCGTTGTTCATCACCCCCATGATGAAGGCGCCGATCACCGCGCCGACGACCGTGCCGACCCCGCCCGACATCGACGCACCGCCGATGAAGACCGCCGCGATCACGTCGAGCTCGAACCCGGCGCCCGCCTTGGGTGTCGCGGTGTTGAGCCGCGCGGCAAAGACGAGGCCCGCGAGTGCGGCGAGCACCCCCATGTTGGCAAAGGTCAGGAACGTCAGCCGCTGGCTGTTGATGCCCGACAGCATTGCCGCCTTTTCATTGCCGCCGATCGCATAGATGCGCCGCCCGATGGTGGTGCGCGAGGTGACGAAGGAATAGACCGCGATCAGCAGGGCCATCACGATGAAGACGTTGGGCAGACCGCGGAAATCGGCCATGAGATAGCTCATGTAGACGAGCGCCACGAAGATCAGCCCGTTCTTGGCCGCAAAGAAGGAAAACGGTTCCTCGATGCTGCCGGACTTGCCCGCCTCGTTGCGATTGCGGATCGCGAGGGTGAGGATGGTGGTGGCGACGAGGACGCCGATCAGCAGGGAGAAGAGGTTGAGGTTCTCTCCTCCGAGCAGGTCGGGGATGAAGCCCGAGGCGATGAGCTGGAACTGCCCCGGGAACGGGCCGACGGACTGACCGGCCAGCAGCCAGAGGGTCAGGCCCTTGAAGACCAGCATCCCGGCCAGCGTCACGATGAAGGACGGGATGCGGAAATAGGCGATCCAGAAACCCTGCGCCATGCCCACGATGCCCCCTGCAACCAGGCAGAGCAGCCCGGCGAGGAAATAGGGAATGTCCCAGTGGACGATCATCACGGCCGCCAAGGCGCCGATGAAGCCCATCACCGACCCCACCGACAGGTCGATATGGCCCGCGACGATGACCAGCAGCATGCCGATCGCCATGATGATGATGTAGGAATTCTGCAGGATCAGGTTGGTGATGTTGACGGGCTTGAGCAGGATGCCCCCGGTCGCCACCTGGAAGAAGGCCATGATGGCGATCAGTGCGAACAGGATGCCGTATTCGCGCATGTGACCGCGCAGGAAAGCGCCGGCGGATTTGACCTGCACCTCGGGCATGTCTGTGTTTGTGGTCGTCTGGGTCATGTGCGATCCCCCGATCTGATGATGCAGGCCATGATCTTTTCCGGGCTCGCTTCAGCGGTGGGCATTTCCCCCACGAAGCGGCCTTCGTTCATGACGTACAGGCGGTCCGTGATACCCAGAAGCTCGGGCAGTTCGGACGAGATTACGATGATCGCCTTGCCGGAGGCGGCGAGGTCACGGATCACCGTGTAGATTTCGAATTTGGCGCCGACATCGATGCCGCGGGTCGGCTCGTCGAGGATCAGCACGTCCGGATCGGCGAAGAGCCATTTCGACAGCACGACCTTCTGCTGGTTGCCGCCCGAGAGGTTCACGGTTTCCTGTTCGATGGACGAGGACTTGATGTTCAGCCGGTCGCGGTAGCGGTTGGCGACGGATGCTTCCTTCTCGCGGTCGACGACCATGCCCGAGGCGACGCCTTCGAGATTCGCCATCGGCACGTTGCGCCGGATCGTGTCGTCAAGCACGAGGCCATAGGTCTTGCGGTCTTCGGTGGCATAGGCGAGGCCCGCATTGATCGCGCGGCGCACCGTCGAGAGATCCGCCTCCGCTCCATTTATGCGGACGCCGCCGGTGATGTTCTGCCCGTAGGAGCGGCCGAAGAGCGACATCGCGAGTTCTGTGCGCCCTGCCCCCATGAGGCCCGCGATGCCCAGCACCTCGCCCTTCTTCACGTGGAAAGACACGTCGCGCACCACCTGACGGTCGGAATGCAGCGGATGGGTGACGCACCAGTTGCGTACCTCCATCGCGATGTCGTCCCGGATCTTCGGCTCGCGGACCGGATAGCGGTCGTCGAGCGAGCGCCCCACCATGTCGCGGATGATGCGATCCTCGGAAATGCCCTCGCGGCAGTCGAGCCGGGACACCGCCGCACCGTCGCGGATCACGGTGATCGTGTCGGCGACGCGCGCGATCTCGTTGAGCTTGTGCGAGATCAGGATCGAGGTGATGCCGCGCGCCTTGAACTCCATCAGGAGGTCCAGCAGCTTCTGGCTGTCGGTTTCGTTGAGCGACGAGGTCGGCTCGTCGAGGATCAGCAGGCGCACGTTCTTGGACAGAGCCTTGGCAATCTCGACCAGCTGCTGCTTGCCGAGCCCCAGCGCGTCGACCAGCGTTTCGGGATGTTCGCGAAGCCCTACGCGGGTCAGAAGCTCGCTTGCCCGCCGGTTGGTTTCGCGCCAGTCGATGATGCCCTTCGTGGCGCGTTCATTGCCCAGAAAGATGTTTTCGGCGACAGAGAGCAGCGGTACCAGAGCGAGCTCCTGGTGGATGATGATGATCCCGTCAGCCTCGCTGTCCGAGATGCCGCGAAAGGATTTAACCGCGCCGTCATAGACGATGTCGCCAGTATAGCTGCCATGCGGATAGACGCCCGAAAGCACCTTCATCAGGGTCGATTTGCCGGCGCCATTTTCGCCCACCAGCGCGTGGATCTCGCCTTCCTCGACGGACAGGCTGACCCGATCGAGCGCCTTCACACCGGGAAATTCCTTGGTGATCGCGCGCATTTCAAGAAGTACGGACACGGGACTTGCCCCTCTTTCGAGCGTCTTCAAAAAGGCCCTCGCCCGCCCGCAAAGGCGGGCAAGGACCAGGTTGACGGTGGCGTGGAGGAGGCCTTGCCACCGACGGGGAGAGGGGTCTACTCGATCTGGTCGCGGGTGTAGTATCCCGAGTCCAGCAGCGTTTCTTCCCAGTTCTCGGCTGTCACGGGCAGCGGTTCGAGCAGGTAGGACGGCACGACCTTGACGCCGTTGTCATAGGTGGTCGTGTCGTTGATCTCGGGCTCGGAATCCGACAGCAGCGCATTCACCATACCGACGGTCACGCGGGCGAGTTCGCGGGTATCCTTGAAGATCGTGGAATACTGCTCACCGGCAATGATCGATTTCACCGACTGGATCTCGGCATCCTGCCCCGAGACGATCGGCATCGGCATGTCGCCGGAGCCATATCCGACGCCTTTGAGCGAGGACAGGATCCCGATCGACAGACCATCATAGGGCGACAGGACCGCGTGCACCTTCTTGTCGGTGTAATTGGCCGAAAGCAGGTTATCCATCCGCGCCTGAGCGACCGAGCCGTCCCAGCGCAGCGTGCCGACCTTGTCCATGCCCATCTGACCCGAGGGGATCACGACGTCGCCCGCATCGATCATCGGCTGCAGGACGGACATCGCGCCATCATAGAAGAAATAGGCATTGTTGTCGTCGGGGCTGCCGCCGAACAGTTCCACGTTCCAGGGCTTCTGGTCGGGAAAGCGTTCGTTGAGGCCGTCGACCAGCGTCGTTGCCTGCTGCACGCCGACCTTGAAGTTGTCGAAGGTCGCGTAATAGCTCACATCGCCGCTGTCGCGGATCAGGCGGTCATAGGCGACCACGTCGATATCCGACGCGGCGGCATTCGCCAGCGCGTTCGACAGCGTGGTGCCATCGATGGCCGCGATCACGAGCACGTCGACGCCCTTGGTGATCATGTTCTCGATCTGGGCGAGCTGGTTGGGGATGTCGTCCTCGGCATATTGCAGGTCGGTGGTGTAACCGGCCTCTTCGAACTGCTTCACCATGTTCTCGCCGTCCGCGATCCAGCGGGCCGAGGATTTGGTGGGCATCGCGATGCCGACATAACCTGCATCCTGCGCCAGCGCGCCGGTGCCGAAGGCAACCAGCGCTGTGGTCGCCAGTAAAGTCTTGAATCCGTTCATGTCTCTCTCCCTTGCGCGGTTTAGGCCGGTCTCCTCCCGCCCTGCTCCACGCACTCCACTCCGGCAGAATGGTCGCGGGAACCTGATGTCGATTCCCTGTCCGTCACTCTGCTGCGGGAAAGATGACGCTGAACGTCATTGCAATCAAATCAGGATTTGGCCTAACGATATACCGTTAATAATATATGTGAGGATGCGCATGGACTCCCATTCCCCCCAGCCCGGCGCCACCGCGCAGATGATCCGGCGGGGGCTGCGGCTGCCGCATCTGCGCCTGATCATCGCTCTGGACGATACCGGGCAGATATCCGGGGCTGCGACGCAGATGGGCATGACGCAGCCCGCCGCCTCGCGCCTTCTGGGAGAGCTCGAGCGCACTTCGGGTGCCAAGCTCTACGAGCGGCATGCGCGCGGCGTGATGCTGACCGAAGCAGGACGCGTGCTGGCCCGCAAGGCACGCGCCATGCTGCAGGATCTCGACGGCGCCTTCGACGAGATCGCGCTACTGACTTCGGGGGCGCGCGGGATCGTGCGGATCGGCACGGTCACCGGCCCGGGGCTCGAGATCGTGCTGCCGATCATCCGCGAAATCCGCGTGACCTATCCCGAGATCGAATTCAATGTGCTCGTCGACACCTCGGACAAGCTGGCCGAAGCGCTGCTGAGCCACGATCTCGATTTCTATCTCGGTCGCCTGCCGAACGGTCTCGACCCGCGCGCGGTGTCGCTGCGCCGGATCGGAACCGAGCCCATTTCGCTCGCCGTAAGGCAGGGGCATCCGCTGCTTAGGCGGGAGTCGCTCAGCCTCGCTGACTGCCTCGCCTATGACTGGGTGATGCAGCCGCCGGGCGGGCTCATGCGGCTGACCGCCGAGACCTATCTGCTGGAACGCGGCTTGCGTCCCCCTGCCCGCGTGCTGAGCACCTCGTCGCTGCTTCTGACGCTGGCGCTGATCAGCGACACCAACGCCATCGCGCCAATCGCAAGCTCGGTCGCCGAACTTTATACCAGCGCGTCGCGGCTGGGCAGCAACCTGCGCATTCTCGATGTGGCACAGGATATTCAGGTGACCCCCTATTCGCTGGTGAGCCGTCTGGATTCAGAGCCGAACCCGGCCGTGCGCAGGGTGCTCACGCAGATGGAACAGCGGCTGGACCAGATGGCCGCGGCAGAGGCGTAGTGGTCCCTTCAGGCATGACGCGCGAAGTGTCGTCATGTCGGGCCGTCAACCGAAAGCGCCTGAACCATTCCGAACGGGCATGAAAAAGGCGGCTCCATGCGGGGCCGCCTTTCCGATATGTTCAGGGAATTGAACGTTACTTCACGTCGAAGCGGTCCAGCTCCATCACCTTGGTCCAGGCTGCGACGAAATCCTTCACGAACTTCGCTTCGGAATCGTCCTGCGCGTAGACCTCGGAAATCGCGCGCAGCTGCGAGTTCGAGCCGAAAACGAGGTCGCAGCGCGTGCCGGTCCACTTGACGTCACCGGTGGCGCGATCGCGGCCTTCATAGATGTTGGCGCCTTCGCTTACTGCCTTCCACTCGGTCCCCATGTCGAGGATGTTGCGGAAGAAGTCGTTGCTGAGCGTTCCCGGACGATCCGTGAACACGCCGTGCCGGGCGCCGCCCGCATTCGCGTCGAGCGCGCGGATGCCGCCGACCAGAACCGTCATCTCGGGCGCGGTCAGGGTCAGAAGCTGGGCACGGTCAACCAGCAGCTCCTCGGGCGATGCGGTGAAGTCCGCCGCCGCGAAGTTGCGGAAACCGTCGGCGCGCGGCTCGAGCGGATCGAAGCTCTCGGCATCGGTCTGCTCCTGTGTCGCGTCCGTGCGGCCCGGGGTGAAGGGCACCTCGATCGCGTGGCCACCGGCATTCGCCGCCGCCTCGACAGCCGCAGTGCCGCCAAGCACGATCAGATCGGCAATGCTGACCTTCTTCGCGCCATTTGCCGCGTCAAACTCGGCCTTGATGCCTTCCAGTACTTCGAGCACCTTGCCGAGCTGTGCCGGACGGTTCGCTTCCCAGTCCTTCTGCGGTGCCAGACGGATGCGCGCGCCATTGGCACCGCCCCGCTTGTCAGATCCACGGAAGGTCGACGCCGAGGCCCAGGCGGTCTGGATCAGCTCGGACGCCGTCAGGCCGCTGCCAAGCAGCTTGGCTTTGAGCGCCGCGACGTCGGAACCGTTGATCGCCTCGTAATCCGCGGCCGGGATCGGGTCCTGCCAGATCAGGTCCTCGGCAGGCACTTCGGAACCGAGGTAACGGACCTTGGGCCCCATGTCGCGGTGGGTCAGCTTGAACCAGGCGCGGGCATAGGCATCGGCAAAGACGTCCGGGTTTTCAAGGTAGTGCTGCGCGATCCTGGCGTAGTCCGGGTCCATCTTCATTGCCATGTCGGCGGTGGTCATTATTGGCGCGTGATGCCGGGACGGATCATGCGCATCCGGCACGGCGTCGGACATCGCACCGTTCTTGGGCCGCCACTGATGCGCACCCGCCGGAGATTTCGTGAGCTCCCATTCGTTGCCGAGCAGCGTTTCGAGATAGCTCATGTCCCAGGTCGTCGGGGTCGGAGTCCAGGCGCCCTCGATCCCGCTCGTGGTGGTGTGCGCACCCCGTCCGGATTCGAATGTGTTCTTCCAGCCGAAACCCATGTCTTCCATCGCGCCGCCCTCGGGCTCGGAACCGACAAGGGAGGCATCGCCTGCGCCGTGGCATTTCCCGAAGGTGTGGCCACCCGCGGTCAGGGCAACGGTTTCCTCGTCGTTCATCGCCATACGCTCGAACGTGTCGCGGATGTCGAAGGCCGATTTCAGCGGGTCGGGATTGCCGTTCGGACCTTCGGGGTTCACGTAGATCAGGCCCATCTGCACGGCGGCCAGCGGGTTTTCGAGATAGCGACCCATGCCGTCCTCGCCCGCATCATAGCGCTCGTCCTTGTTGCCGAGCCACTCATCCTCGGCACCCCAGTAGATGTCCTCCTCGGGCTCGTAGATGTCCTCGCGACCGCCGCCAAAGCCGAAGGTCTTGAAGCCCATCGATTCCATCGCGACGTTGCCGGTCAGGATGAACAGGTCGGCCCAGCTGAGCTTGCTGCCGTATTTCTGCTTGATCGGCCAGAGCAGGCGGCGCGCCTTGTCGAGGTTGCCGTTATCGGGCCAGGAGTTCAGAGGCGCAAAGCGCTGCGAGCCCGAGGACGAGCCACCGCGTCCGTCCGCAGTGCGGTAGGTGCCGGCCGAGTGCCATGCCATGCGCACGAAGAACGGGCCGTAATGGCCGTAATCCGCAGGCCACCAATCCTTGCTGTCAGTCATAAGCGCGGTCAGATCGGCCTTGACCGCCGCGAGGTCCAGCTTGGCGAATTCGTCGGCATAGTTGTAATCGGCGCCCATCGGGTCGATCTGCGGCAGGTTCTGGTGGAGGATCTTGAGGTTCAGCTGGTTGGGCCACCAGTCACGATTCGAGCGGGTTCGGTTGGTGGTGTGCATGGTCGTCGCACCGTGAATAACCGGGCATTTGCCTGCGCTTGCATCATTTCCGTCCATGAGGATCTCCCTTTTGTTTCAGAAGCGCCGCTTCGTGTTCGCCGCTGACTGCAATCTCTGTGCCCTGCCTATAGCAGGTCCACGCGATTGATTTAAGTTGCATTTGCATATCTCTTCGATAACTTGAAGTTATGGCAAATCTTACGCTGAAGCAGTTGCGCTACTTCGAGGCGCTGGCTCGCCACGAGCATTTCGGTCATGCGGCCGAGGCCTCGGCGATCTCGCAGCCCGCCTTGTCGGTGCAGATCCGCGAGCTCGAGGCCACGCTTGGTGTCACGCTGTTCGAACGCGGTCCGCGTCAGGTGCGTCTCACGCCCTTCGGGATGCAGTTCGAGGGGCGTGCGCGCGAGATCCTGCGCAAGGTCGACGAGCTCGGTGATCTCGCCCGGCTCTCGCAGGGGGGTCTTTCCGGGCGGCTGCGCATCGGCGTCATTCCGACCATCGCGCCCTACCTCGTCCCGGCGGTGATCCGAAGCCTCACGCAGACCTGGCCCGCGCTCGACATCCATATCCGCGAGACCACCACGCCGCGCCTGATCGAAGAGCTGGAAGAGGGTCGCATCGACTGCGCCATCGTGGCGCTGCCGGTTTCGGAGCCTGCGCTGAACGAAGTCACGCTGTTCACCGAATCCTTCGTTCTGGTGCGCCATCAGGACGAGGCCTACCGCCCCATGCCTGATCGCGACCGCCTGCGCGAGATGCGCCTGCTGCTGCTCGAGGAGGGGCACTGCTTTCGTGACCAGGCGCTGTCCTTCTGCGATCTGCCCGGCGGGCGGACGCGCTACGGGCTCGATGCCTCGTCGCTCTCCACGCTGGTGCAGATGGTCGGCGCGGGGATCGGCGTGACGCTGCTGCCCGAAATGGCCGTGCCGGTCGAGACGCGCTCGGCCCCGGTGGTCATCGGACGTTTTGCCGATCCGGAGCCGGCCCGGACCGTCGGCATGATCTGGCGCAAGACCACGCCGCTCGCGGCGCAGCTGGCTCGGCTGGCCGAAGGGCTCGGCGTCAGCCTGCGCCCTGATTCCAAACAGTCTGATTCCACGCGGCCTGTCGCCGGAGCCGCGCCGGACGCGAACTGAAAACGGGCATGTTTGCAGTCCGAAAAGACTGCATCCTGATCAGGATCAGCGCACTCTTCCTGCATTTTCATCCGCGTAGGGACCATGGGTTGCAACTGTAACGCATCCGTTTACCGTTTCCATAATGGGTCCGCCGATGCGGGCCGACCTCCGCGCGAACAAGACGCCCGCGCATTTCTGTCGAAGGAGACCTCGCATGACTGCTGCCGCCAAGGACGATGCTGCCACCGGAAATCCGTTCCGCCAGCAGGTGCGGGCGAATTACACCGCCGACGAAGCCGTGATGATCGAAGACCTCATGGCCCGCATCAAGCTCTCCGAACAGGACCGCGCCAAGGTCGCGGCCGCGGGCGCACAGTATGTGGACCGGGTGCGCAAGGAAACCTCGCCGTCGATGATGGAGGCGTTCCTTGCCGAATACGGTCTTTCGACCGAGGAAGGCGTCGGCCTCATGTGTCTTGCCGAGGCGCTGCTGCGCGTCCCCGATGCCGAGACGATCGACGACCTGATCGAGGACAAGATCGCGCCGAGCAACTGGGGTGCGCATCTGGGGCATTCCTCCTCCTCGCTGGTCAATGCCTCGACCTGGGCGCTGATGCTGACGGGCCGCGTGCTGGACGATGATCCCCGCGCCCCTGCCCGCGTGCTGCGCGGTCTGGTGAAACGCATGGGCGAGCCCGTTGTGCGCACCGCCGTCGGCCAGTCGATGAAGATCCTCGGACGGCAGTTCGTGCTGGGCCAGACCATCGACGAGGGCATGAAGAATGCCCGCGAGCTCGAGAAAAAGGGCTACACCTATTCCTACGACATGCTCGGCGAAGCGGCACGCACCGATGCCGATGCCGTACGCTATCACAAGGCCTATGCCAAGGCGATCACCGCCATCGCGAAGCAGTCCAAGGGCGACGTTCGCTCCTCCCCCGGGATTTCCGTGAAGTTGTCGGCGCTGCACCCGCGTTACGAATACACCCACAAAGCGACGGTGATGAAGGAGCTCCTGCCCCGCGCGCTGGATCTTGCCAGGCAGGCGGCGAAGGCGAATATCGGCTTCAACATCGATGCCGAGGAGCAGGACCGGCTGGACCTGTCGCTGGACGTGATCGAGGCGATGCTGTCGGACGAGGCGCTGAAGGGTTGGGACGGTTTCGGCGTCGTGGTCCAGGCCTATGGCCGTCGCGCCGCGCCGGTGATCGAAACGCTTTATGACATGGCCGAGCGGATGGACCGCAAGATCATGGTGCGTCTGGTCAAGGGCGCCTATTGGGACACCGAGATCAAGCTGGCGCAGGAAATGGGCGTCGAGCGCTTTCCGGTGTTTACCCGCAAGGTCAACACCGACACGAGCTACATGGCCTGCGCGCAGATGCTGATGGACCGGCGCGACCGGATCTATCCGCAATTCGCGACGCACAATGCCCATACCTGCGCCGCCGTGATCGCGATGGCGGGCAACGATAAGGACAGTTTCGAATTCCAGCGCCTGCACGGCATGGGGGAATCCCTGCACGGCATCGTGAAGGAAAGCGAAGGCACCCGCTGCCGGATCTATGCCCCTGTCGGCGCGCATCGCGACCTGCTCGCCTATCTCGTGCGGCGCCTGCTCGAAAATGGCGCGAATTCGTCCTTCGTGAACCAGATCGTCGACACCTCGATCCCGTCGAGCGAGATTTCGACCGATCCGATGACGCAGCTCAAAGGTCTGAACGGCAAGGTCGCCAATCCCGCCATCTCCCTGCCCGGCGATCTCTTCGCCCCCGAACGGCGCAATTCCAAGGGGTTCCGGATCAACGAACCGGCCTCGATCCTGCCGCTGCTCGCCGCGCGCGAGGCTTTTGCCGAGACAACCTGGACCGCCGGGCCGATGATCGTCGGCAGCCTTGTCCCGAAAGGCGAGGCGCGCGAAGTTTTCTCTCCCGCCGACAGCACACGCGTGGTCGGCACGGTGCATGACGCGACCCCCGAAGAGGTCACCGCCGCGCTCGACGCCTCGCAGGCGGGGTTCGAAGTCTGGTCCTCCGTCCCGGTGGCGGAACGTGCGGGCGTGCTGCGCCGCGTCGCGGACCTCTATGAGGAGAACATCGCCGAACTCACCGCAATCACCACGCGCGAAGCGGGCAAGACCGTGCCGGACGGCATCGCCGAGGTGCGCGAGGCGGTGGATTTCCTGCGCTTTTATGCCAACGAGGCCGAGCGGCTGGAGGATGAAGAGCCGGGCGCCCCGCGCGGTGTCTTCGTCTGCATCAGCCCGTGGAACTTCCCGCTGGCGATCTTCACCGGGCAGATCGCGGCGGCGCTCGCCACGGGTAATGCGGTGCTCGCGAAACCTGCCGAGCAGACGCCGATGATCGCTGCGCGCGCCGTGCAACTCATGCGCGATGCGGGCCTGCCCGAGGCGGCCCTGCAGCTGCTGCCCGGCGACGGGCCGACCGTGGGCGGGCCGCTGACCTCTTCACCCCACATTGCCGGCGTATGCTTCACCGGCTCGACCGAGGTGGCGCAGATCATCCACAAGGCCGTGGCCAAGAATGCCGGTCCAGATGCCACGCTGATCGCCGAAACCGGCGGTCTGAACGCGATGATCGTGGATTCCACCGCCCTCACCGAACAGGCGGTGCGCGACATCCTCATCTCCTCGTTCCAGTCGGCGGGTCAGCGCTGTTCGGCTCTGCGCATGCTCTACGTTCAGGAGGAGGCGCGCGACCGGCTGATCGAGATGCTTTACGGCGCGATGGATGCGCTGGTGATCGGCGACCCCTGGCAGACAGATGTCGATGTCTCGCCGGTGATCGATGCCGAGGCGCAGCAGGGCATCATGGATTATGTCGCCGCACATGAAAAAGCCGGGACGCTGCTCAAGACCCTGCCCGCCCCCCAAGGCGGCACCTTCGTCACCCCGGCGGTGGTCAAGGTGAAGGGCATCGCGGCTATGGAGCGCGAGATCTTCGGCCCCGTGCTGCATGTCGCGACCTTCAAGGCGCGCGACATCGACAAGGTGGTGGATGCGATCAATGCGCGGGAATACGGGCTGACCTTTGGTCTGCACACGCGGATCGACGACCGCGTGCAGCAGATCGTGGACCGCATCCATGTCGGCAACACCTACGTGAACCGCAACCAGATCGGCGCCATCGTCGGCAGCCAGCCCTTTGGTGGCGAGGGCATGTCGGGGACCGGACCAAAGGCCGGCGGCCCGCTCTATCTCACCCGGTTCCGCAAGACCGACAAGTCCGAGAGCGCGGCCGCCCCGAGCGGTGACACGGTCGATGCCGCGGCACTTGCCAAGGCGATCGGCCGGATCGATGCGCGCAACTGGGCGGCACGTTCCGACAAGGTGACGGTGCTGCGCAATGCGCTGAGCGGTTCCAAGGGCGTCGTGCGGCGCGCACTGGGCGAAACGGCGGCGTTCGACATGTCGCCCCAGACGCTGCCCGGCCCGACCGGAGAGAGCAACCGCCTGCGGATGTTCCCGAAGGGCCTCACGCTCTGCGTTGGCCCGACCGAGGAGATTGCCGTGGCACAGGCGGTGCAGGCGCTGGGTGCGGGCTGCGGCGCGCTGATCGTGGTACCGGGAAAGTCCTCGATGGCATCGGCGATGGCGGCAGCGGGCGCACCCGTGGTGGTGCTGGAAGGCACGGTCGATGCCGCAACGCTGGAGACCTTGAAGGGGATCGGGGTCGTGTCGGCAGCGGGAAGGTCGGACTGGACGAAGGGCCTGCGCATCGCGCTGTCCCGGCGCGACGGGCCGATCCTGCCGCTTGTAACCGAGGTGATCGCGCCTGAGCGCTACGTGATCGAGCGGCACCTTTGCGTCGACACGACTGCGGCGGGCGGCAATGCGAGCCTGCTGGCAACCACGTCCTGACTGCATGTGTTGAAGCGCAAGGCCAAGGGGCGCGCAGATCGCGCGCCCCTTGGCCTTGCGCTTAGCTCACGCGGTTCCAGAAGGACGTCTTGCGATCATGCCGGGCGCGCAAGATCTCGACATAGCGCAGGTGGCTCGGAAAGGCGCCATAATCCTCGATCTCTCCGTCAAGTGCCGCGCAATCCATCAGGTGATCCCCGGCATGGCCATAGCGTCCGGCCCGCCCCTTGGTCAGCGCGAAGTCGATCATCGCGCGCCAGCAGAGCACGGCCGCCAGCGGATGCCGCGCCCGCAAGGCCTCGGCGGCGGGCGTGAGGATCTCGTAGAAATCGCCGTCCATCTCAGCGAACCGCGTCTCGACCAGACGCGCGGCCGAGACGTGATCGGGCCAGTTCAGGAAGAACACCAGAGCCGCCATCGCGTCCGGGAATTGCAGGGCATGGGCCCTGGCGCGATCCTCGGCCTCGATATCCTCGAAATCCGGCAGGAGCTTCAGGTGCTCGCGTAGGGCCCTCGCATCCAGCGTGTCGATGAAACGGCTCCAGCGGTGGTCCTGCGCCGCCCCGGTTCGGCCCAGCGCGATCAGGCAGTCGACAAAAACCAGATCCCAATCCTCGCCGCCCTGCCCGTCCGAAGAACCGAGCAGATCCAGCGCCTCCTGCGCGCGTCCCTCTGCAAGAAGGCGCTGCGCGGCTTCGGCGGCGATGCGGGGGTTGGAGAGGTCGTGGTTCGAATACTGCGCGATATAGGCATCGGTGTCGCCCTGCGCCTCAGCGATCTGCTGGAGGATCGAGCGGACGAACCGGGCTTTCTGCTCGGCCCGGTAATCGCCGCCGGAGCTGCGCAGATCCCGCAGGAATCGCAGCGCGGCATGGGTTTGTTCGGGCTCGTCCAGCGGCTCCTGCGCAAAGGCCTCGACCCGCGCCTTGAGGTGCAAAAGCCCCCGCTCGCCCAATGCCGGAGCGAGCAGGCCGATCACATCGTCGAAGGCGCCATGATCGTCGTCCCGCACCGCATCCCAGACCTGATCTGCCAGCGCCGAGGGGTCCGGCGCGGCGCGCAGCGCAATGCCCTCCAGATGCGCGCGGGCCTCTGCAAAGACCGCGCCCACCTCGCCCCGGCTGTCATCGACGCGGTCGAAAACCGAGGGCGCGATGCCCAGAAAATCCCACAGCAGCTCGAACCCGAGCAAAGCGTCTTCGGGCGCGATCCGGTCGGTGATCATGTGGCCCTGTACCGACAGATCCCGCACCAGCGCGTTCCGCTTGCGCCAGCTCACATGGCTCGTCGATTTGCGCAGGCTTGCAAGACGCTTGCGCACGTCCCGGGCCAGTTCCTGAGGCCCGAGGTTGTGGCTCAGCTCCAGCCGCAGGCGGCGCTTGATCTCGGCGCTGCCCTGGCTGACCTCGATCAGCAGATCGGCCAGACGCTCGGCCCCGAGAGTGGTCAGATTCGCGGCGTTCAGGGTTTTCTTCGACATGATGTCACCCGTGCCAGCCCTGGCGGGCCGGGAAAAGCCTTCTCACCCGCCGAACATGCCGCGCGACGAGGCCGAACTGCCGAATCCGCCGCGCGACATCGCCGTGGCGCGGCTCATCGGCGCCTTGCCGACTGTGGGGGTCGGCTTGGAGAAGAACGAGGTGCCGAGCTTGGCCTTGCCCGCATTACTGGAATAATTGTTGGAACGCGCCGCATCGGTATAGCCACCGCCCGCATTGCGGTAGAGTGGCTGGGACGCAGCCATTCCGCTGCGCCCGCCGAGCATGTTGCCGATGAGGTAACCTGCCAGCAGCGGCATGAAGATGCCACCCGACCCGCCATTGGCCACCTGCTCTTCCGAACCGCAGGCGCCTTCGCCGTGCTGCTCCTCGCAAACCTGCAGGCTGTCATAGCGCGGGGCCGATTCCACATGCAGGGTCTGCGCCTCGGCAAAGGCCTCGTCGCATTCGGCGGCCGAGAACAGCCCGTCCTGTGCCGAAGCCGCCTTGCAGGCCTGGATATCGGGAAAGGCCTGCGCGTCGACCTGTTCCTCGCGGCAACCTGCAAGGGTGAAGGCGGTGGCGCCGAGGATGCTGAGCGCGACCGTTCGGGAGCGTTTTCTGGTCGGGGGTGTCATCGTGCGTGTCATGTGGGAATCTCCTGGTGTCAGTCCCGGATGAAATGCGGCTTGAAGCGCGACAGGTCCTGGGTGATGCGCGAGCGGTCCTCGCGGATGCCGATGCCGACGCAGGTCTGACCCACGATCCAGGCACCGATGATCGGGCGGAAGCCCTCGAATTCCGGCAGCGGCGCATAGGCCTGAACAATGCGCGGATGCGCGCCGTAGCCGTCATTGTCGGAGGCGAGTGTCACCTGCCCGTTTTCGACGATGCGGATCGACGCTCCTTCGCGCGAAAAGAGCGGCTTGGTGACATGGCCCCGTTCAAGCGCGTCCTGCGCGCGTCCGAACGCCTCCGCCACGGCGGGGTCTGCAGCACCTCGCCCGTCCAGCGCGTCGCCGATATCGGCTTCGAAGAAGGCAGGCAGAAGATTGGGATGCCCCTCGAACATCTGCCAGAGCACGGGCAGCAGACCCTTGTTGGAGAGCAGCGCCTTCCAGGGCGGTTCGATCATCAGGCAACCCGATCCGGCGAGGTGCTGCGCGTAGTCGTCGCGCAGAAGATCCTCCCAGGGGTAAAGCTTGAACAGCGTGCCGATGACACGGTCCTCGTCGTCGAGGAACTGGCGATCGCCGCTGATCCCGATCTTCGCAAGGTCGGTGTAATGCGCGCCGAGCCCAGCTTCGCGGGCGGCCCAGCCCATCGCCTCGACCGTGGCGTAATCCTCGGCGCTCGCGGTATGGGCGGTGAAATGCAGGTCGGTATCCGGAGCAAAGAGCGCGCGGAACCGCTCCACGAGTGCCTCGTGCAACCCGTTGAACTGATCGTCCTCCGCCTGCAGCACACCGGCTTCCAACTGCCCCTCGAGCCAGCTCCACTGAAACGACGCGGTCTCATAAAGCGATGTCGGCGTGTCGGCATTGTATTCGAGCAGCTTGGCAGGCCCCTGCCCGTCATAGACCAGATCGAAACGGCCGTAGACTTCGGGCTGCTGCTTCTGCCAGCTTTCGGCGACCAGAGCGTGAAAATCCGACGGGATGCCGAGTTTGGTGAGCAGTTCCTCGCTCTGAACGATCCGCGCGGCGGCCTCGCGGCACATCCCGTGCAGCTCCGTTGCAGGGTCCTCGAGATCATCCTCGATCTGGCGCAGGGTGACGCGGTAGGCCGAGGTTTCGTCCCAGTAGGGTTCGCCGTGCATGTCGGCGAAGGTGAAGCCCACCTCGGCCGCGAGCGTCCGCCAGTCCGCCCGTTCGGGCAGCGCAATTCTGTGCATTGTCGTTCCCTCCCGATGCCTGACGCCTCCTATGTCAATATAGGGTCGCATGCCAGAGCCGGAAGGGTCGGCGCCGCGGCATATGGCGGCGATGTGATCGGCCCGACCTGTCCGGACGCCGCCAGGCAACTGGCCGGCGAGGGTCTGAACCGATTGAGCGTCACCCATCGGACGGGTTTTGCCGCTCCGGGCGCGGACAGGGTTCCCTTCCTGCCCCGGGTCATCATACTGCAACAGGGTCGGTACGGGACGATACCCAAACGCGACTTTCCAAAGAAGCCAAGGCCTTTTTCAGGGGGCATGGCCCGGAACGCCTGCCCGAGCTCGAGACCGAGGAGAAGACATGACACCCGAAGACATTCACCGCGAGACGACCCACAGCGCCGAGGACGATCCGCGCAATCGCGACATCCTCATCTATGTCGACGGGGCGCTGAAGCATCGCGACGAAGCAAAAGTCTCCGTCTATGACAGCGGCTTCATGCTGGGGGACGGCATGTGGGAAGGGATGCGGCTCTATAACGGGAAATGGGCTTTCATCGAGGATCACATGGACAGGCTCTATGACTCCTGCAAGGCGGTCGCGCTCGACATCGGCCTGAGCCGGGCAGAACTGATCGACGCGCTGGAAAAGACCCGTCTTACCAATGACATGACACATGACGTGCATTGCCGCCTGATGGTGACGCGCGGCGTCAAGGTGCGCCCGTTCCAGCATCCATCGCTGTCGCGCAGCGGGCCGACCATCGTGATCATCATGGAACATTCCAAACCCGTCGACACGCTGCAATCCAAGGGCATCCGACTGGCCACCGTCCCGCAGGTCCGCGGCCTGCCCATGAGCCAGGATGCGAAATACAACTCGCATTCCAAGCTCAACTGCGTGATCGCCTGCCTGCAGGCCGAACAGGCCGGGGCCGACGAGGGCCTGATGCTGGACCCGCAGGGATTCGTGAACACAACCAATGCGTGCAACTTCTTCATCGTGCGCAAGGGCGCTGTCTGGACCTCGACCGGCGACTACTGCATGAACGGCGTGACCCGGCGCAAGGTGATCGACCTCTGCCAGAAGGACGGCATTCCGGTCTTCGAGCGCAACTATTCGCTTGTCGATGCCTATGGCGCGGACGAGGCGTTTCTGACGGGCACATTCGGCGCCCAGACTCCGGTGGCCGAGATCGACGGACGCAACATCGGCACCCAAGGCGGACGCGGCCCGGTCTTCCGCCGCATCCGCGAGCTCTACAAGGATCTCGTGGCGGAGAATACGCGATGACGGGTGACGTATCGCGCAGACCTGCCCTGCGCCATCAGCACGAATCCGGGCCGCCGCAAGCCATCCGAGAGGATCCGTGCCCCAAACAGGATGCCACATTCCCGGGCAAATGGATTTTCGGCGTATTCTTTCCCGGTTGACGCTTGGCAAAGGTTGCGCCTCAATTTGCAATTGTATTTCATGCTCAACCAGCGGGCTGATGATCACCCAATCCCGGCAGCGCAGATGCACCAGGTCCATGTCGCAGGAATAAGTGACAAAGATCCGGAGACGCGGCGCGGGCATGGGGGCGATCAGATGCGGCAAGGCCTTTCCCGCAAAATGAGCTACCTTGCGGGGGACAGACCGAAAAAATCGGTTCCTTCGCTCGCAGACCCAAGGACGAAAAACAGGGAGACGACGAATGAAACTCAAGACACTACTGATCTCGGCGGGACTGGCGGCCATGATGGCCGGCGGCGCCGCTGCCCAGCAGACGCTGGTCTATTGCTCCGAAGGGTCCCCCGAAGGATTCGACCCGGCGCTCTTCACCGCGGGCACGACCTTCGACGCCTCCTCGCAGGCCGTCTACAACCGCCTCGCCGAATTCAAGACCGGCACGACCGAAGTCGTTCCCGGCCTTGCGGAAAGCTGGGAAGTCTCGGACGATGGTCTGGAATACACCTTCAAGCTGCGCCCCGGCGTCAAATTCCATTCCAACGACACGTTCACGCCGTCGCGGGATTTCAACGCCGATGACGTGATCTTCACCTTCGAGCGCCAGCGCCTCGACGATCACCCCTACCACTCGGTTTCGGGCGGCACCTGGGAATATTTCCAGTCCATGTCGATGCCCGACCTGATCGCGTCGATCGAAAAGGTCGACGACATGACGGTCAAGTTCGTGCTGAACCGTCCCGAAGCGCCCTTCGTCGCCAACATGGCGATGGACTTCGCATCGATCCTGTCGGCTGAATATGCCGATGCAATGATGGAAGCGGGCACGCCCGAGATGCTGAACCAGGCGCCGATCGGCACCGGTCCGTTCAGCTTTGTCGCCTACCAGAAGGACGCGGTCATCCGCTATGCGAAGAACGCCGACTACTGGCAGGACGGTTTGCCCAAGCTCGACAACCTGATCTTCGCCATCACGCCCGACGCTTCGGTCCGCTACCAGAAGCTGCAGGCCGGCGAGTGCCACGTGATGCCCTATCCCAACCCCGCCGATGTTCAGGCGATGAAGGATGCCGAGGGAATCAACGTCGAACAGCAGGAAGGTCTGAACGTCGGCTACCTTGCCTACAACACGACCATCGAGCCCTTCGACAACCCGAAGGTCCGCAAGGCGCTGAACATGGCGATCGACAAGCAGGCGATCATCGACGTCGTCTTCCAGGGCTCCGGCCAGATCGCAAAGAACCCGATCCCGCCGACCATGTGGTCCTACAACGACGCGGTCGAGGATGACGCCTACGATCCCGAGGCGGCCAAGGCGATGCTGGAAGAAGAAGGCGTCACCGATCTGTCGATGAAGATCTGGGCGATGCCGGTTCAGCGTCCCTACAACCCGAACGCCCGCCGCATGGCCGAGCTGATGCAGGCCGACTTTGCCGAGGTCGGCGTGAATGTCGAGATCGTGTCCTACGAGTGGGGCGAGTATCTCGAGCGCTCCAATGCTCTCGACCGCGACGGTGCGGTGCTTCTGGGCTGGACGGGTGACAACGGTGACCCCGACAACTTCCTTGCCGTTCTGCTCGGCTGCGATGCGGTCGAGGCATCCAACCGCGCACAGTGGTGCTACCAGCCGTTCGAGGACTTGATCCAGGAAGCCAAGACGCTGACCAACCAGGACGAGCGCGCCGATCTCTACGAGCAGGCGCAGGTCATCTTCAAGGAGCAGGCGCCCTGGGCCACCATCGCGCATTCGGTCGTCTTCATGCCGATGCTTCCCGAAGTTGAAGGCTACAAGGTCCACCCGCTGGGCAGCCACATCTTTACCGAAGTGAGCCTCGCCGAATAAGGCAGTCACAAACAGGGGCGGAGCCGGAAACGGCTCCGCCCTCCTCCCTCGGAAGGACCTACATGGAACGTTTCGCCCAATATCGCGATGTCGCGCGACAGCTTGGCGTCGATGCCGTCGGCCTTGTGCCCGGGCCGAATTTCACCCGCGCGCTCGGTCAGGCCTTTGGCACCAACGAACGCCCCAAGCTGGTGATCCTCCCCGCCGAGGGTGCGCCGGCAGCAATCATGCCCAATCTCGAACTGCGCTCCTGGGATCTCGTCGATTTCCCGGGCGAGACTTTCGACTGGATGGATCAGACCGGCTATGACGGCGCCTTTGCGGCCCTCGCCGGGCATCTCCCTCTTTCGAGCCTCGCGGTCGAAGGCCAGGTGATGCGCGTCTTCGTCGAGCAGGCACTTTCGCGCGCCTATCCCGGCCTCAGGATCGTCGACGGCGAGCGCGAAATCTCCGGCCTGCGAACGGTCAAGACGGATGCCGATGTCGCGGCACTTGAAGGCGCGATCCGGATTTCCGAAGCCGCCCTCGCCGAAACCGTCGATCAGGTCCGCGCGGGAATGACCGAGAAACAGGTCGAAGCGCTGCTCGTGCGCGCCCTGTTCTCGCACGGTGCCGACGAGCTCGCCTTTCCGCCCATCGTCGCGGCGGCGGACAATTCCGCCCTCCCCCATGCCCATGCCCGTTCAGATTATGCCATTCAGCCGGGTGATGCGCTGCTGATCGACTTTGGCGCCGTGTCCGGCGGATTCTGCGCGGACATCACGCGCACCTTCTTTGTCGGCCACGCCACGGACGAGGCGCAGGACGTCTATGCCACCGTGCTCGCGGCCAACGCCAAGGGCCATGAGATCACGAAGGCCGGCGTCACGGCGCACGAAATCGACGACGCGGTGACCGGCATGCTCGAAGCATCACCTTATGGTGACCGCATCCGCACAAAGACCGGGCACGGGCTGGGCCGGGCCGTACACGAGGCACCCTATATCATGCGTGGCAATCACGAAGTTCTGGCGGCCGGTACCGTCTATACCAACGAGCCCGGCCTCTACCGCGTCGGCGGTTTCGGCGTGCGGATCGAGGATGACGTCCTCGTCACCGAAAGTGGCTGCCGCTCGCTCACAAGTTTCCCCAAAGACCTGACGGTGGTAGGCTGATGCTGCGTTTCTTCATCTCCCGCCTGCTGACCTTCTTCACGACATTCGTCGGCGTCACCCTGATTTCCTTTGCCTTCATCCGCGTCATTCCCGGTGACCCGATCATCGTCATGGCCGGTGAACGCGGCCTCTCGCAGGAGCGCTACCAGGAGCTGACCCAGCAATACGGCTTCGACCAGCCGATCTACGTGCAGTTCTGGGATTACCTGACCGGCGTGCTGCAGGGCGATCTTGGCGAGAGCTTCGTGACCAAGCGCCCCGTCTGGGACGAGTTCTTCGCCCTCTTCCCCGCCACGCTGGAACTCGCCTTCTGCGCCATCGTGATCGCAATCCTGCTGGGTATACCGGCGGGGGTCATCGCGGCGGTGAACCGGGGCAAGTTCTTTGACCGGGCGCTGATGACCTCGGCGCTGGTGGGCTATTCCATGCCGATCTTCTGGTGGGCACTGCTGCTCATCATCGTCTTTTCCGGCAATCTCGGCTGGACGCCGGTCTCGGGACGGATCGACCTGCTCTACTACTTCCCCTCGACGACAGGCTTCATGCTGATCGACAGCATTCTGTCCGGACAGGACGGCGCCTTCACCTCGGCCGTGCGCCACCTGATCCTGCCGACGCTGGTGCTGGCGACGATCCCGCTCGCGGTGATCGCGCGGCAGACACGTTCCGCCATGCTCGAAGTCCTGTCGGAGGATTACATCCGCACCGCACGCGCCAAGGGACTCTCGCCCTCGCGCATCAACGGCCTGCATGCCCTGCGCAATGCGCTGATCCCCGTCATCACGGTGATCGGCCTGTCGGTCGGCACGCTCCTCGCCGGGGCGATCCTGACCGAGACGATCTTTTCATGGCCCGGCATCGGCAAGTGGATGGTCGACAGCATCTTCCGCCGCGACTACCCCGTGGTGCAGGGCGGCCTGCTGCTCGTCGCCGTGGCTGTGATGGTCGTGAACCTGATCGTGGACATGCTCTACGGGCTTATCAATCCAAGGATCCGGACGCGCAAATGACCGATATGACCGAAGTACACGTCACCGCCCCCGAACGGCCCGGCCGCCTGTCGGAATTCTGGACCTATTTCAGCGAAAACCGCGGTGCGGTCATCGGCTTGTGGACCTTCACGATCCTTGTCGTGCTGGCGATACTGGCCGATGTCATAGCCCCGCACAGCGCGACCGAGCAGTTCCGCGACTACACACTCGTGCCCCCGGTCTGGCAGGAGGGCGGAAGCTGGACCTTCCCTCTCGGCACCGACCCGCTGGGGCGCGACATGCTCTCGCGGCTGCTCTACGGCGCGCGCTTCTCGTTCTTCGTCGGCATCGTGGTCGTCGTGATCGCTGCCACGGGTGGCATCCTGATGGGTCTCGTCGCGGGCTTTGCACCGCGCTGGCTCGACACGATCATCATGCGCCTGATGGACATCATCCTGTCCTTTCCGTCGCTGCTGCTCGCGCTGGTGCTCGTCGCCATCCTCGGGCCGTCGCTTCTGAACGCGATGATCGCCATCTCGCTGGTGCTGCAGCCGCATTACGTCCGACTGACCCGCGCCGCGGTGATCAACGAACGGACGCGCGACTATGTCGTCTCGGCCAAGGTGGCGGGCGCGAAACTGCCGCGCCTGATGTTCGTGACGGTGCTGCCGAACTGCCTTGGACCGATCATCGTTCAGGCGGCCCTGTCCTTCTCCAATGCGATCCTCGACGTGGCGGCGCTCGGCTTCCTCGGCATGGGCGCGCAGCCGCCGACACCGGAATGGGGCACGATGCTGGCCGAGGCGCGCGAATTCATTCTGCGCGCCTGGTGGGTCGTCACCCTGCCCGGCCTCGCGATCCTGATCACGGTGCTGTCGATCAACCTCATGGGCGACGGGCTGCGCGACGCCCTCGATCCCAAGCTGAAGAGGAGCTGAGCGATGACGCTTCTCACCATCCGCAACCTGTCGGTCGAATTCGCCACAAGCGGCGGCAGTTTCCGTGCCGTGGACGGCGTCGATGTGGACGTGGCCCCCGGCGAACTTCTGGCCATTGTCGGCGAATCCGGCTCGGGCAAGTCCGTTTCGATGCTGGCCGCGATGGGCCTGCTGCCCTGGACCGCCACCATCACCGCGGACGAGCTGACCTTCGACGGAAAGGACCTGCGCAGCCTGTCCGCTTCGGCCCGCCGCAAGGTGATCGGACGCGACATCTCGATGATCTTCCAGGAACCGATGTCGTCGCTGAACCCCTGCTTCACCATCGGCTTCCAGATCCGCGAGGTCCTGAAACAACACATGGACCTCGACCGCTCCGCCCGTCGCAAGCGCGCGCTCGAGCTGATGGAGATGGTCGGCATTCCGGCCCCGGAAAAGCGCCTGACAGCCTTTCCGCATCAGCTCTCTGGGGGCATGAACCAGCGGGTGATGATCGCCATGGCCATCGCCTGCCGCCCCAAGCTGCTGATCGCGGACGAGCCCACGACGGCGCTCGACGTCACGATCCAGGCGCAAATCCTCGACCTGCTCACCGATCTTCAGCGCGACACCGGCATGGGGCTGATCCTCATCACGCATGACATGGGTGTCGTGGCCGAAACCGCCGAGCGCGTGGCCGTACAATATGCCGGCTGGAAGGTCGAGGATCAGCCGGTCCGCACCCTGTTCGAAAAGCCGCATCACCCCTATACCGCAGCCCTTCTCGCCGCCCTTCCCGAACGCGCGACCGAACGCCATCTGCCGACGATTCCCGGTGTGGTGCCGGGGCAATTCGACCGCCCGAAGGGATGCCTTTTCTCGCCGCGCTGTTCTTATGCTGACGATCGCTGCCGCCAGCAGGTTCCGCCGGTCCAGCCACCTGAACTGGGCCTCGCGCGCTGCCACTATCCGCTGTCGGCCCCTGCCGCCGCCACTGCCACAGAGGACGCCCAATGACCGCCCCAGTCGTCACCGCGAGCAACCTGTCGCGCCATTACGAGACGGGCGGCGGCCTGTTCAGACAGAAGCAGGTCGTGCGCGCGCTGTCCGACGCCAGCTTTTCGATCCAGCCCGGCAAGACCCTCGCCGTGGTCGGAGAAAGCGGCTGCGGCAAGTCCACGCTAGCCCGCCTCATCACGCTGATCGAGGAGCCGAGCGGCGGAGATCTCACCATCTGCGGCACCAATGCCGTGCCCGAGAACTGGGAAAGTCTGCGTTCGCAGGTGCAGATCGTGTTCCAGGACCCCTACGGCTCGCTGAACCTGCGCCACCGGGTCGGTGCCATCATCGAGGAGCCGCTCAAGATCAAGCGGCCCGACATGCCCGCCGCAGAGCGGATGACAAAGGCGCGCGAGATGATGACGATGGTCGGCCTGCGCGCCGAGCAGTATGACCGCTTTCCGCACATGTTCTCGGGCGGGCAGCGTCAGCGCATCGCCATCGCCCGCGCCCTGATCCTCGAGCCGAAGCTGCTTGTTCTGGACGAGCCGGTTTCAGCGCTGGACCTCTCGATCCAGAGCCAGGTGCTGAACCTGCTGCTCGACCTGCAGGAGCGGATGGAGCTCGCCTATCTCTTCATTGCGCACGATCTTTCGGTGGTGCGTCATGTCGCCGACGACGTGGTGGTCATGTATCTTGGCCGCCCCGTCGAGCGCGGATCGAAAGAACAGGTCTTCGGCAATCCGCGGCATCCCTACACGGTCGCGCTGCTGTCGGCGACACCCTCTGCCGATCCGGCGACCAAGCGGAACCGGATCAAGCTCGAAGGCGAACTGCCCTCTCCGATGGCGATCCCCGAGGGCTGCCCCTTTGCGCCCCGCTGTTGGAAGGCGCAGGATCGCTGCCGCGCGGAACGCCCGTTGCTGGATCGCGAAGATCACGGCGCGGCGTGTTTCTTTCCCGAAGGAACCTGAGACCAAGCAGAAGCAGGGCCGGTAATCTGACTGATCCGGCCCTGCCATGACACGCCGGGGGTGCGATGCTCCGTGCGGCTTCGCAGGTGCGCCGAACACCTTCCTGATGGCATCCGAAACATGCATGTCAAAGAAAGATTTGATTGCATACAAACATATTCTGTTTATGTTCATGCCGTCCGACCCCCTTGTGCGACCGCTTCTTCGGACCGACATTTGTCCCAAGGCGATGCGTCATGAAAACAGAACCCAACGCTGGCCGACCGGGATCGCAATCCAGATCGTTTTTCCGAACTGTCCGCATGGATGACGCGGATTGACCGAGATTGGCCCGCGCCGCCTGACACCGACCGCATCGCAGATGAACTTCTGCCTCGGGCTCTGAGCCTGGAGATTGATTGGAAAAGGACACATGCTCAAAGGTGCAAAGCATACCAATAAGGACATTCTGACGATATCCTATCGGAGCAGAGCGCGGCTCTCCGATCCGTTCGAGGATGTCGCGTCGATCATGTCCAGCAGCGTGTCGGGCAACGGTATGTCCGGCATCACCGGCCTTCTGCTCTACGATGGAACATTCTTCATGCAGACCATCGAGGGGCCGCCCGGACGGACCAGCGACCTCTTTGCACGGATCGAGGAAGACCACCGCCACGACGGCATCGTGAAATTCGGAGTGCAACTGCTTGAGGAGCGGGATTTCCCGGAATGGTCGATGAAGCTTCTCGGGCCGAATTCCACTGCCATGATCGTGCCGGACATGAAGAAATTCGATTTCACCTACAGGCGGTTGCGGGAAATCCACGCCACGGCGATCGAAATGGTCCAGCGCAAGCGCGTTCCCCTCCTGCTGCATTGACGGCGTCGCTTGCGCGGCCTCGCCGGGGTGCAAATTTACGTCATGGTCTCCGTTATCATCTGATCGGCCGGGACGTCCGATGGTGTTCCATCCTCTTGGCCAGAATGTGGAAGACGCGACGCCCCCAGGCATCCCCGAAACCTCCCGCCTCGATGCGGCGACAACGCAGTCACCGGAAAATCGCCATCGCTGATACAGGACATTGCGCAGGCGGTGAATTGCGTGCTCCTGTCACCGGATGAAACCAAAACTCCTCACCACGCTGCAAACCTATGACCGGCATCAGTTCCTCAGCGATGTCATCGCCGGCGTCACCGTGGCCATGGTGGCCTTGCCGCTCAGCATCGCGATCGCCGTCGCCTCCGGTGCCCTGCCCGAAAAGGGCCTGGTCACGGCGATCGTCGCAGGCTTCCTGATCTCGCTGTTCGGAGGAAGCCGGGTGCAGATCGGCGGTCCCACCGGCGCCTTCATCGTTGTCGTCTTCGGCATCATCGCCGTGCATGGCTATGACGGGCTCGTTATCGCGACCCTGATGGCCGGTGTGATCATGATGATCGCGGGATTTATGCGTGCAGGCAGCCTCGTCGCCTATGTGCCCGAGCCGGTGGTCAACGGCTTCACCATCGGCATCGCGATCGTCATCGCGACCAGCCAGCTCAAGGATCTGTTCGGCCTCTCGGTTGCGAAGGTCCCGGCAGAGTTCGTCGGCAAGCTCGAAACCCTCTGGGCCGCACGCGATACGCTGAGCGGTGCGACCCTTGCCGTGGGTCTCGTGACCATGGCTCTCATCGTCCTGCTGCGCTACCTCGCGCCGAAACTTCCGGGCCTCGTCGTTGCTGTCGGCCTTGCCTCTGCGGTGGTCGCTCTCGCCACTCTGCCGGTCGACACGCTCTATTCCCGCTTCGGCGCCTTGCCGAGTACGCTTCCCTATCCCTCCCTGCCGGATATCTCCTTCGCCCGCATCACCGAGCTTCTGCCCTCGGCCCTCGTGATCGCCTTTCTGGCAAGCATCGAATCACTGCTCTCCGCGATGGTGGCGGATCGAATGATGGGCGGGCATCATCGCCCCAATGCCGAGATCCTCGCGCAGGGCGTCGCCAATATCGGTTCGTCGCTCTTCGGCGGTCTGCCGGCGACGGGTGCCATCGCCCGCACGGCCACGAATGTGCGCGCCGGGGGCAAAACGCCGGTCGCGGGGCTGGTGCATGCATTGACGATCCTACTTGTCATGCTGCTGGCCGCGCCGCTTGCCGGGTATCTCGCCATGCCGGCCCTCGCCGCCCTGCTGATCCTGACCGCCTGGAACATGAGCGAGCCGCACAAGTGGCGCGGCTATCTTCAGGAACGCCGGTCGGATCAGGCCCTGCTCGTGATGACGGTGATCCTCACGGTCTTTGCCGACCTCACGGTCGCCATCGGCGTCGGCGTTGCCGTTGGCCTGGCGCTCCGGCTGAAGCGGCGCAACATCCCGCCCACGGACTGGACGACACCCGACCGGTGAGACGGCAGCATTCCGGAAATCCTTGCCATGTCACACCGGCTTGCATGCCCATAACGGGTCTATCGATCGGTCCGGCCATTCATGCTACGGATCGACCCGACCCTTCTGGATGAAGACCCGCTGCCCATGATCGACACCCGACCGGACCACCCCGCCACATCCCGGAAATCTTCGAACCCGCGCCGCGTCTTCATGCTGGGCGCGACGGGGTCAATCGGTCGGGCCACCACGCGTGCCCTCGTCGCCCGCGGTCACGAGGTTGTCTGTTTTGTGCGCCCCAAGGCCGGACCGGGTGGCGTGCTGTCCGCCGGCGACACCGAAAAGCTCCTCGAGGGTGCGAGCGTCAGATACGGCGATGTGACAGACATCACCTCGATCCAGCGTGACGGGTTCCGTGGTGAAAAATTCGACGCTGTCGTCTCCTGCCTCGCCTCGCGCACTGGCACCGCGCGGGATGCCTGGGCGGTCGACCACCGGGCGCATATGCGCGTGCTCGAGGCCGCGAAACAGGTCGGCGTGACGCAGATGGTCCTGCTGTCGGCGATCTGCGTGCAGAAGCCCAAACTCGCCTTTCAGCACGCCAAGCTCGCCTTTGAGGCGGAACTGATCCGCTCTGGCCTGACCTATTCGATCGTGCGCGCCACAGCCTTCTTCAAATCGCTCTCCGGACAGATCGAGCGCGTGAAGCGTGGCAAACCCTTCCTCGTCTTCGGCGATGGCGCATTGACCGCCTGCAAGCCGATCAGCGACGGCGATCTCGGTGCCTATCTCGCCGACTGCCTCGACGTTGAAACCCGCTGGAATCAAGTGCTGCCGATCGGCGGGCCCGGCAAGGCCATCACGCCCCGCGAGCAGGGCGAACATCTCTTCGCGCTGCTGGGCCGAAAGCCAGCTTTCAAGCAGGTGCCTCCCGCCCTTCTCGGCACCATCCGCCGCGTGCTGTCCGGGCTCGGCCGCTTCAGCCCGAAGATGGCCGACAAGGCCGAACTCGCGGGCATCGGGTACTACTACGCCACGGAATCCATGCTCGTCCTCGACCCGCAAACCGGCCGATACGACGCCGACACCACACCCTCGACCGGCAGCGACACCCTGTTCGATCACTACGCGCGCCTGTTGAGCGGCGAAGCGCAGGACGAGCGCGGCGATCACGCGGTGTTCTGAGACTGCGATTGGCGCATTCGTGGAGTGAAAGCAGCTGCCATCAGACGGCATGACTTCACGCGTTGCGCCAGTCGCCTCTGGCCATCGGTCGATTGAATTTTTTGATGAATTGGAAGGGTATGTGGCGGAGAGGAAGGGATTCGAACCCTCGAGACGGTTCCCCGCCTACACACTTTCCAGGCGTGCGCCTTCGACCACTCGGCCACCTCTCCGTCGACCGCTTTACCGTGAGGGCCATGGCAGGTGCAAGAGCCTAGAGGCCGAATTCCTGGAAAAAAGCCAAAGAAACTGTCAGGTTTTTCGACCGCCCCCCGCTGCCGGGCCTCGGTTAACCGCAGGTAAACACCACGGACGGGCCGATCAGACGTCGAGCACAAGAGAGACGCGGCGGTTCTGCTTGCCCTTGCTCTCGATCTTGCCGAGGCTCAGATGGCCGATTTCACCGGTGCGCGCGACATGCGTGCCGCCACAGGGCTGCAAATCAACCGTGGCCTCGCCCTGCCCGATCCGCACGAGCCGGATCCGGCCGCTTCCCCGAGGTGGCATCACCGACATCGTCTTGACCAGCGCCGGTTCTGCCGCGAGCTCGGTCTCGCAGATCCACTCTTCGCTGACCGGCAGATCCTGCTCCACCAGCGCGTTCAGCGCGGTTTCGATGGCGTCGCGATCCTCCGGCGGTTCCGGCATCAGAAAATCAAGCCGTCCCTTGCCGGTCGCGATCGCTCCCCCCGTCACAGGCAGCGAAACCACCACGGACAGCAGGTGCAGCGCCGTGTGCATGCGCATGTGGCGGTGGCGCCTCTCCCAGTCCAGTTCCTGGTGCAGATCGCTGCCCACCGAGGGCATGGCCACAGCCTCGGCGGGGACGAGCACACAGCTCTCATCATCGCCCTTCACGGTCGTCGCAATCTGGAGCCGACCGCCCCGCCAGCTGATCCAGCCGCTGTCACCGGGCTGTCCGCCTCCTGTGGGATAGAAGACCGAGGCGTCGCAGACGATGCCACCCTCGGGGGTATGGGCGAGCACCCGCGCCTGCGCATCACGCCGATAGGGGTCGGTACAGAAAATCGGTTCGGTTTTCATCTGCCGTCTCCGCTGCCGCCGCCATCCGCGTCCTGCGGCAGGTCCGAGCCGGACTCATGCCGCGCGCCGCGGGCCGCTGCCTTGTCCTGTCCCGATCTCGGACCGGTGGGCGTCGCCTGCGCCGAGTGATGCGTGTTTTCCGCATCGGTACGGTGCAGCGTTTCGGGATTGCGCAGCCAGATGTCGCGTTGCGCAAAAGGAATCTGGATGCCCGCCGCCTTGAACCGTTCCGCGATCTGGTGGTTCATCTCGGTCTGGATATCCAGGATGTTGTTGATGTCGATCAGGATGGCGCGGATCTCGAACTCCATCGCATTGACCCCGAAGCCCTTGAAATAGATGTAGGGGGCGGGGTTCATCATCACTTCGGGATGCTCCCGCGCGATTCCGAGCAGCACGGATTCCACCTGCCGCGTATCCGAGCCATAGGCCGCGCCAACGGGTACGATGATCCGGCCCAGCGAGTTGCCCCGGGTGAAGTTGGTGACCGTGTCGGTGATGAGGTTCGCGTTGGGTACGATGACGTCGGTGCGATCGAAGGTTTCAATCCGGGTCGAGCGGACCGAAATGTCCCGCACATAGCCCATCTGGTCGCCCACCTGGATCCAGTCACCTTCGGAAATCGGCCGTTCGATCAGCAGGATGATCCCGCTCACGAAGTTCTGCACGATGGTCTGCAGGCCGAACCCGACACCGAGCGAGAGACCACCCGCGACGAAGGCCAGCGAGGTGAGGTCGAGCCCGGCGGAGGAGATCGCGAGCAACGCGGAGCCGAGGATACCGGTATAACCCAGACCGGACACGATGGCATTGCGCCCGCCGATATCGATGCGGGTCTTGGGCAGGACCGAACTGCGCAGCGCGCCCTGGATCAGGCGGGTCACGACGAAGCCGATGATGAAGACCAGAACAACGCCGAGGAAATCGGTGGGCGCGATCCGAGTCTCGCCCACGGTGAAGCCTGCGGCGAAGCTGGCGTAGAGCTCGGTCAGATCCGCGACACGCGCGCCCCAGATCAGCGCCAGAAGCGGCAATGTCGACAGGATCACGAGGAAGCTCAGCAATACCGGGATGAGGCTTTGCGCCTCCTCCACCGTGCGGCCGGTGGCGAGGTGATAAGCATCCGTGATCAGGCGCAGCAGCACGGTCAGCGTGCCCAGCAGCAGGAGTGTCGCAATGGTCTTGAACACCATGGCTTCGGCCAGATTGGCATAGCCGATCAGGGCGGCGACGGGCGCGGCGAGCGCCAGCAGCAGCATGAGCTGACCCGCGGCGCGCACGATACGCAGGCGGAAATGCATCTCGTCCTGCGGTTCGCTCCCGTCGGCCTCACTGCTTTCGCCACGCAGATGCGCGACGCGCAGGATCTGTCCCAGCCGGAACAGCATGAGCGCGCAGAGCATGGTGATCGGAAAGTTTAGCACGGCCTGAGTTTCTGGACCGTATTCGACGACGTCGTTCAGCGTCCTGAGCAGGCCACGCAGTAACAGCAGCAGGCCGATCAGCGTGAAGTAATAGCGCGCCTCGATACGTGGCTTGCGCGGTATCGGCAGTGTTGCGACATCGTCGTTGCGCGAAAAGGTCTGTTCGGCGAGCCAGCGCACGAAGAGCGCGATCCCGACCCAGAGCGGTAGCCATTCGAGCAGCGTCATCGCGCGCGTCCCGAAAAGCCCGCTGATCCTGACCGCTGTAGCGAAGGCATAGACCCCGAGCAGCGGCAGCACGATCTGTCCGAGCGACAGCATGAACTGCCAGACGCCGGTCCCGCGACGGGTGCGCCGCCGCAGGAGGTTCACTGCCACATGCACCCAATGCGGCCCCCGGAAGGACAGCAGCACGGCAAGCACGAGCAGCGTCAGCAGGGAGGGAAGCTTCGCCACGAGGGTCGAGCCGACATCGTCCCTGTGCCAGCTCGCGGCTGTTTCGGACGCCATATCCGACGCGGTGCGCGCAAGATCCTGCAACGCGCCGGTCCAGTGTGCGGGCACCGCCGGACTGGGACCAAGCGCCAGCATCTCTTCGGCCTGACGCGTGCGGATCGTGTTGTCGATTTCCCGGATCAGCCCTTCGGCGCGGGTATAGGCCTCTTCGGCAGCGACCACGGGGGCACGTTGCTGGGCGAGCTGGTCGGTCAGCTCCTGCCGTCGCGCCGCAATGTCGGGCGCCTCCCGCGAGCCGTCATCGGGAATGGCGCCCAACGTGTCCAACTGCGCCTGCAGCGTGTCGACGCGCGCGCTCTGCTCGCTCTGCACGGTCTGGAACCGCTGCCGATAGGTGGCGATCTCGCTGCGCAGCGTCTCGAGCGCGGAATCGGGCGACTGGTCGCCGCTGAGCGCGTTCTCGGCGCGCGCGGCGGTGCTTTCCCAGCGCTGGTAGTCGATCTCGCGCGGTTCGTTGCTCTGGGCCAACGCCAGCCCCGCCACCAGCAGCAGTGCTCCCAGCGTCAGAAAAAGGTGGCGCAGCCTCCGCATCAGACGTCCTCGAAGACCCCGGGGATGCTGGCCGGTGCTCGGTCCAGCCATTTGGGCACGGGCAGTCCCTTGCCGACCAGGAATTCCGGGTTGTAGAGCTTGGACTGATAGCGGTTGCCGTAGTCGCACAGGATGGTCACGATGGTGTGCCCCGGTCCCATCTCTTTTGCCATGCGGATGGCACCGGCGACGTTGATGCCTGTCGAACCGCCCATCACCAGCCCCTCGTCGCTCAGCAGATCGAACACGATCGGCAGAGCCTCTTCATCGCTGACCTGGCAGACGAAATCCGGCGTGAAGCCTTCGAGATTGGCGGTGATGCGGCCCTGCCCGATGCCTTCGGTGATCGAGTCGCCTTCGGATTTGAATTCGCCCGTGGTGTAAAAGCTGTAAAGCGCCGCCCCCATCGGATCGGCCAGACCGACCTTCACGCCCTTGGGCTGCAGCGCCATGCCGACACCCGCGACCGTGCCACCCGAGCCTGCGGCGCAGATGAACCCGTCGACCTTGCCGCCGGTCTGCTCCCAGATCTCGGGCCCGGTCGTTTCGACATGCGCCTGCCGGTTGGCGACATTGTCGAACTGGTTTGCCCAGATAACGCCCTTGTCGGAATTGCGTGCCATTTCCTCGGCAAGGCGTCCCGAATAGCGCACGTAGTTGTTGGGGTTCTTGTAGGGCGCCGCCGGTACCTGCACGAGCTCGGCACCGGCCAGACGGATCATGTCCTTCTTTTCCTGGCTCTGCGTCTCGGGGATCACGATGACGGTCTTGAAGCCCATCGACGCGCCCACAAGCGCTAGCCCGATCCCGGTATTGCCGGCGGTGCCCTCGACGATGGTGCCGCCGGGCTTGAGCAGGCCCTTCGCGACCGCATCCTTGATGATGTAGAGCGCCGCGCGGTCCTTGACCGACTGACCGGGGTTCATGAACTCCGCCTTGCCCAGGATCTCGCAGCCGGTTTCTTCGCTGGCCTTGTTGAGCCGGATCAGCGGCGTGTTCCCGACCGCATCGGCCAGATCGCGTGCAATGCGCATGAAGGTCCCCTTCCAGACATGTTTGCACCGATGTAGGCAACCGGCGTTGCGAACTCAAGCCGCTGCGCGCAACGCCTCGCGATGGCGCGCCAGCCACATCAGCATCATCACGAGTGGTCCGACATTGATCTCGCCGCTGTCGACCAGCGCCATGGCCGCGTCGAACGGGATCACATGGCTGCGGATATCCTCGTTCTCCTCGGCCACGCCATTGATTCCCTCATCGCGTTTTTCGAGCGCGCAGATCCCGAGAAAGCAGTGAAAGAACTCGGTCGTATAGCCCGGCGAGGCATAGACTTTGACCATAAGCCGCAGATCGCCCAAGCTGAGACCCGCCTCCTCGCCCGCCTCGCGCCGCGCACAATCGGCAGGATCCTCGCCCGCATCGATCAGCCCCGCGATCGGCTCTAGCACCCAAGGTGCGGGATCTCCCCGATGCACCGGACCGAAGCGCAACTGCTCGATCAGCATCACCTGGTCCGTCACCGGATCGTAGGGCAGCACGAGCGATGCATCGAAGGCGACGTAGGCCTCCCGCGACACCACGTCGCTCTGGCTGCCGTCGAAACGGCGGTGCTGCAGGTCGAACGCCTTGATCCGGAAGAACCCGTCATAGCCCGGCCTGTAGCGCAGGATGTCCACATCGGCCATGCTCATCCGGCTGCGCACTGTCTGCGGTGCAGCCACCGCCGCAAGCTCCTGCGCCCAGCCCCGTGCGCAGAAGAACGGCCAGAGCGCCTGCACTTCTTCGACGGGCATCACGCCGAAATGCACCATGACCTCCTGCGCCGCACTCATCGTCATGTCGCCCCAGCGCGCGACCCAGTCGGCAAGGTTCCAGCGCGCTCCGGTCTCCCAACGTCCGGGCGTCGGGAAATAGACCTGCGCTGGGGCGTGGCTGCCGCTCGCCGCCGTCACGGTGATCTCGCGCAGGGCATAATCGAACCGGCCTTCGTAGAAATCGAGCCGCGCGTGATCCGTTTTGCTCAGACCCCGCACCAGCAGGCCATGCGTCTGCGCGCCCTCCGCCTCGGTGATCATCGGAAAGGCGTGACCGGCCACCCACCAGGCGAGATGCCCCTCGAGTTCGGCCGGAACCGCATCAATCTGCGCGGCCGGACGGCCGAGCACGATTTCAAGCAGCGGAAGGTGGCAAAGCGTGCCGTAAAAGAAGAAATCAGCCATTCAGTCAGCGATAATTGCGCGCAGTGAATTCGCTGATAAAGCCGGTGATCAGAGCTCCGGCCAGAAGCAGGCCGATCACCTGCGTCTTCATCATGATCGCGCCGTAGCCGATGGCGATCTCGAAGATCGCGACGATGGCTTCCATCGGGCCGGAATAGCGGTGCTGCATGGCAAGGTCGAACATCTGGATCGCCGCCTGAACGGCGAGCCCGACGCAGACCATCGCGATCACGCCCGTTAGCCCGTTGGAAATGGCCGCCGATATCCCGCGCCCTGCCCGACCACCCACGACGACCCAGCCGCAGATCAGCCCGATCACCGCATTTACGTAAGAGAAATACCCGAACCCCGTTCCCGCAGGCATCAGCGGCTTGATCGCTTCGGAAACGAGGAAGCCCAGAGCCGCCAGGCAAAGTGCTGAGAAAAGCTTGGCGGCTGTGGGCATGTGGTCATCCTGGTCTGGTAATCGTGATCTGCGTCACGTCGCAGTTTCCGCTGTGAAAGGTCGCAGCACAAGAGGTCAGGTAGAAATTCCACATGCGGCGGAAACGGTCGTCGAAGCCGAGATGCGCGACCTCGTCCCACCTTTCGTTGAACGTGTCATGCCAGCGCCGCAGCGTCTGGCTGTAGCTCGGTCCGAACTCGATCGACTTCGCCACTGCAAGTCCGGCCTTTCTGACCTCTTCGCGCAGCACCACGGGGCTCGGCAGCATGCCTCCGGGAAAGATGTACTTCTGGATGAAGTCGGGGCCGCGCTTGTAGACCTCCCAGCGGCGGTGCTGAACAGTGATGATCTGCAGCGTCGCCTGACGGCCGGGCTTGAGCCGGTCGCGCACGGTCTGAAAGTAGACCGGCCAGTATTTCTCGCCCACCGCCTCGAACATCTCGATGCTCGCGATGCCGTCATAGGTGCCCTTCTCGTCGCGGTAATCCTGCAGCTTGAAATCCACTTTGTCCGACAGTCCGGCCTTGGCGATCCGGTCCACCGCATATTTGTACTGCTCTTCGGAAATCGTGAGGCCGGTGACCCTCAGCCCGCGCTCCTTGGCGGCATATTCCGCGAACCCACCCCAGCCGCAGCCGATCTCGAGGATATGGTCCCCGGGGTTGACATCCATCTGATCGACCATGCTCGCATATTTTGCGATCTGCGCCTTTTCCGTGCTTTCCTGTCCGGTCTCGAACAGGGCCGAGGAATAGGTCATCGTCTCGTCGAGCCAGAGCCCGTAGAAATCGTTGCCGAGATCGTAATGTGCCGAAATGTTGCGACGCGCCTGCCGCTTGGAATTGCGCTGCAGCCAGAAGCGCAGCTTCTCGAAGGCGCGCAGCATACCCATGCCGGGGAAGCCGTCATAGATGTCGTCATTATCCGCATGCACGAGGTCCATGAAGGCCATGAGATCGGGCGTGCTCCACCAGCTGTCGAGATAGGCGTCGCAGAACCCGAGATCCCCCTCCCGGATCAGGCGGGCAAAGATGTCCTTGTTGTGGATTTGCAGCTCGGCCACCGGCCCGGGATTGCGACCCTCGGCGCGGAACCTGCGCCCGTCGGGCAGCACGAAATCGATCCGGCCGGTATTCATGCCCTTGGACATCTCGAACACGCGCGCAAAGTAGCGCGGCAGGTTCTTCTGGTCTTTGGTGTCGGTCAGGATCATGGACGCGTCCCTGTCGGAAAAGGTGTCGGACAGGCTATAGCCGACCTCGTCGGCGGCGCAAGTGTTAACGATTTCGTTCATTCAGAAGTCCCTGTTTTCATACGCATTCAGCGCCCTTTTGCGCCCTTCCGAGGCATCGACCACCGGTTCCGGGTAAGGATCATCCGCAGACAAGTTCCACCTCTTCGGAATGGCTTCGAAGTAACGAAGCGCATCCTGTGATAGTTTCAACTTGCCCTCCGCGATCCAGTGATCCGCATAGGCGCGGTCGGGATCGAACTTGTCGAGCTGCGTGACCGGGTTGAAGATCCTGAAATACGGCGCCGCATCCGGACCCGACCCCGCCGCCCATTGCCACCCCATGGCGTTGCTCGCCGGATCCCAGTCGATCAGCGTGTCCTCGAACCACTTCTGCCCGATCCGCCAGTGGCACATAAGATGTTTGGTGAGGTAGGACGCAACGATCATCCGCCCGCGATTGTGCATGCGTCCGGTTACGTACAATTCCCGCATCGCCGCATCGACGAAAGGTATGCCCGTACGCCCCTGCTTCCAGGCCTTCACCTCGGCCAGCCGCTCATCCTCGTTCCAGGGAAAGGCGTCCCAGTCCTGTTTCCAGTTGTCTGTCAGGATGCCCGGCGTGTGCCACATGAGATGATAGGCGAATTCGCGCCAGACCAGCTCCTTGAGAAAGGTCTCGGCACCCTTCTTTCCCTCGGCACGCGCACGCGCGCCCGCATGCCAGCATTGCCGCGGCGTGATTTCACCCAGCGACAGGTTCTCTGACAGTCCCGAAGTGCCGTCCACCCCGGGCAGGTTGCGCGCTTCGACATAGTCGCCAACCTTCTGCGCCATGAACGCCCCGAGCCGCGCCTGCGCCGCCGCCTCGCCGAGACGCACGAAGGGGCGCACCACCTCCGCCCCGCGCTTCATGTCCGTACCGAGGTTCCACTCCTCCAGAACCTCACTGTCGGGCCAGGTCTGCGGCGGCGTGATCGTCGCGGGCTTTGCCAGAGGCTGCGGTACCTCGCGATCCTTCACCATCTTCCAGAACGGCGTGAAGACCTTGTAGAAGCCGCCGGTCTTGGTCTCGACCGTCCAGGGCTCGAACATCACATGCCCCGCGAAGCTCTGCGCCTCGATCCCTCGATCCTTCAGTGCCGCCTTGACCTGAGTGTCGCGCTCGACGCCCTCGGGATCATAGGCCCGCATCCAGTAGACCGCACCGGCCCCGGTCTCGTCGACCAGCGCCTCCAGCACCTCACGGGCAGGCCCGGATCGCAGGATCAGATTGCTGCCCTCCGCGCGCAACGCCTCGCCGTGATGCCCGAGCCCCAGCCCGAGCCGCCATTTCGGCGCCGCGCCGAGCCGGTCGACGCTCGCATCCTGGATGAAAACCGGGATCACCGCGCGACCGCTTTCGCAGGCCTCCGCAAGCGCCGGATGATCGCTCAATCTCAGATCCCGCCGGATCCACAGAAGGATAGGTGAAACGTCTGCCATGCCTGTCGCTCTGCCCCCATGTGTTCTTTTTGCGAGACATAGCGCTGCGGCCCAGAGGTCAAACGCTCCGGCCCCCGCATCGCGGTCTCTGAATTGCCGCCGGGTGGTTCCCACCTCCCGCGCGTGCTCCGCTTCGGGGTCGCCGTTGCCTGCGGACCCGCGCCGAAAAACTGCGCGCGCGGCACGGGCGCTCATCGGGATCACCTCACGTCAAAAGGCCCCGGAGCATCCTCCGGGGCCCTTCACGATTTCAGACGAGCCCGGCGATCAGATGCGCCGTTCCGCCAGCAAGCCCTTGAAGATTGCCCAGCACATGATCAGCAGCACCACCGTGAACGGCAGCCCTGTCGAGATCACCATGCTCTGCAACGATTGCAGCCCCCCTGCCGAGAGCAGGAGCACGATGGCGACCGCACCTTCGAAGACGCACCAGAACACGCGCTGCGGCGCCGGTGCGTCGACCTTGCCGCCCGCTGTGATCGTATCGATCACCAGCGATCCAGAATCAGAGGACGTCACGAAGAACACGATGACCAGCACGATGCCGATGAAGCTCGTGATGCTCGCCAGCGGCAGCGCATCCAGCATCTTGAACAGCTGCAATTCCAGCGCCGCATCCTGTGCCGCCGTATAGCCATCCGCGACAACCTGGTGCACCGCGATGCCACCAAAGACGGCCATCCAAAGCACGCAGACAAGGCTCGGGATCAGCAGCACGCAGATGAGGAACTCCCGCACCGTGCGCCCACGCGACACCCGCGCGATGAACATGCCCACGAAGGGCGACCAGCTGATCCACCACGCCCAGTAAAACGACGTCCAGCCCTGCATGAAGTTCACATCCGTCCGTCCGACCGGATTGGCCAGCGCCGGAAGATATTGCAGATAGGCGCCCAGCGCGTCGACGAACCCGGTGAGGATCAGCAGCGTCGGACCCACGATCAGAACGAAGACGAGCAGCAGCGCCGCGAGCCCCATATTGATCTCCGAAAGGATCTTCACGCCGCCATCGAGACCGCGCAGCACCGAAATCATCGCCACCCCGGTGATGCCCGAAATCAGCAGCACCTCCGTGGTCTCACCTACCGGAATGCCGAACAGCTCGTTGAGACCGGCATTGGCCTGCGTGGCCCCGAGGCCAAGCGATGTGGCAAGGCCGAACAGCGTCGCAAACACCGCGATGATGTCGATGATGTGACCGGGCCATCCCCAGACACGCTCCCCGAGGAGGGGGTAGAAAGCTGAGCGGATGCTCAGCGGCAGGCCCTTGTTGTAGCTGAAAAGTGCGAGCGCAAGCGCCACGACCGCATAGATCGCCCAAGGGTGCAGACCCCAGTGAAAGATCGTCGCCGCCATGCCGAGCCGCAACGCGGCGGTCTCGTCACCCTCGGCACCGCCGAGCGGCGCCCAGTCCGTTCGCACCCCGTTTTCCATCGAGGTCCCGCCCAGCGCGGTCGAGAAATGCGTCATCGGTTCGGAGACGCCGTAAAACATGAGACCGATGCCCATGCCTGCCGCGAACAGCATCGCGAACCAGCCGAGATAGGTATAATCCGGGCTCGCCTCTTTCCCGCCCAGCCGGACCGACCCCAAGGGGGTCACGATCAGCAGCAGGCAGAAGATCACGAAGAGATTTGCGGCCGTCAGGAAGAACCAGTCGAACGTCGTGGTGACGGTCTCGAACATCCAGCTGAAGGCGGCGCCGGCCTGGTCGGGCAGCGCGAGCGTGTAGAACACGAAGGCGATGATGCTCAGCCCCGAGATCAGAAAGACCGGGTTGTGGATGTCGAACCCGATGGGTCCGATCCTGCTTTCGATATTGTCCTGACCGATGGTGTAATCGGTATCGATCAGATCAGCGCGGCCCTCGGGCGCAGGTATGCCCTCGCTGCCAGTGACATCTGACATGTGTCTGTCCCCTTTCTTGTTGTGAGCCTCCCGAACGGTACCGGCACCGACCGGGTTGCGGCATCCGCCACATAATTCCGGCCTGCACCGCCCGCCTGGGCTGCCGGTTTCGCGCCCGGCTCGGCAAGTTGCAAAAGCGACATGCCCTCAAATAGAAAAGCTGCGCAATCCTCCGATCATCAGGGATTTGCGCAGCGTACCACGTAAGGTTCATGTCGTTTTCAGACCAACTGTAGCGCGTCTAGTGCCATGTTTCCAGCCGAACTCCTAAGAAAGACGCGCCGACCGGACCGAGGGCGACCGCCTGGCCCCTTCAAGGTACGCGCAGCCGCCCCCTGTTCCATCCCAGGATCAGGCGTTGACGTCGACCACGACGCGGCCCTTCACCTGGCCCTTCAGGATGTCGGCGCCAAGCTGCGGGAGATCTTCCAGCGTCGCGGGTTGCACCATGGAGTCGAGCTTCTCCATCGGCAGGTCCCGCGCGATCCGCTTCCAGGCACGCACCCGGTTGTCATAGGGCTGCATAACGGAATCGATACCCAGAAGGTTCACCCCGCGCAGCAGGAACGGCACCACGGTCGCGGGCAGCGCCGCCCCCCCGGCCAGACCCACCGCCGCGACAGAGCCGCCATATTTCATCTGCCCGAGGACCCGCGCCAGCATCGCGCCGCCCACAGCATCGACGCAGCCCGCCCAGTTCTCGCTCTCGAGCGGGCGCTTCACCGTCTCGTTGATCTCCTCGCGCGGCACGATCCGCGACGCCCCGAGCGATTTCAGATAATCTTCGGTCTCGGGCCGTCCGGTCACGCCGGCCACCTCGTAGCCCAGCGCCGCGAGGATCGCCGTCGCCACCGACCCGACACCGCCGGCGGCACCGGTCACAAGAACCTCGCCCTTTTCCGGCGTGAGCCCGTGATCCTCGAGCGCCATGACCGCAAGCATCGCCGTGAATCCGGCCGTGCCGACCGCCATCGCGGTGCGCGTATCAAGCCCCTCGGGCAGCGGCACCAGCCAGTCCGCCTGCACGCGCGCCTTCTGCGCATAGCCACCCCAATATGCCTCACCGACGCGCCAGCCGGTCAGAACCACCTTGTCCCCGGGTTTGTAGCGCGCATCCGTCGATTCCTCGACGACCCCGGCGAAATCGATCCCCGGTACATGCGGATAGTTCCGCACCAGCCCGCCGCCCGGACCGACGCAGAGCCCGTCCTTGTAGTTCACCGTGGAATAGTCGACCGCCACCAGAACTTCGCCCTCTGGCAGATCCGAAACCGCGATCTCCTTCACCGCGGCGGACGTCTTGCCGCTCTCCGCATCCTTTTCGACCATGAGTGCCTTGAACATGTGCATTCCTTCCCTTGCAGGACCAGCCCCCTGCTTCATCTTGCCAGATAAACTCCGGGGAGTGTGAGGGGCTGGCCCCTCACTCCCGCTTCGGCAGACCGGACCGCAGCCCGGAAACTCTCATACACCAACGCCTGCGCATCGCATCTGATCCCGCCAGCCCCAAACCTCGTACATCCTTGCGCGATCGTGGGCGAGACCTAGCGCACCGCCTGCGCCCCCGTCATCCGGCGCCCTCGGGCATCAGGAACAGATCGGTTACCGGCGCCTTCGCCCCCGCCGCCGTCAGCAGCGCATGGATCTGACCGCGATGATGGGTCTGATGATTGAACATGTGCACGACACAAAGCGACAGCGGCCGTGTCACTTCGGCGCAAACAGCGCCGGAATACCATGTCAGCGGCCCGCCAAGGTCCGGACGGCCCAGACCTGTGCTCCAGTTCAGGATCCGCGCATCCAGACCTTCGCGCAGGGAGCACCACTCCTCCGGCTTCGCGACAAGGTCCGCACTCTCGGCAAGCGGACAACCGGGACCGGCACCACCATCGAAACGGCTCATCCAGACCGTATCGGCCCAGATCAGATGGCTCGCCGTCCTTTGAATCGAACCGAAATGCGCACCCCGATCTGCGCTCCACTCCTCGGCGGCTAGCTCATTGAAAGCCGCCCGCAGCTGCGTGTTCTGCCATTCATTGTACCGCGCCATGACGACGCAATAGTCAGGGTCGATCACGGCTTCGGACCTTTCCAGTCGATGGGACAGATCTCTGCCGACTTGCCGCTGAAATCCCAGATCCGGCCGTAATCTCGCACCTTTGACTTCACACCCTGCGCCGCGATGATATCCGGTCCCATCCAGTATTTCGAGTTCGAGATCATCACCGGGTGGTCGGGATCGGCGCCCTCCAGCATCTCGATCTCACCCTGGATCTTGCGCCCGATATAAAGCCCGCGCTTGCGGCCCTCTCGCAGGATCTCGACCTTCTCGCGCTCGGCCCCGACGATATCACTCACAAGCATGGTAAAGAGCCCTGTCGTCCCGCCTGCAGCACCGGAGAAGATCTGCAGCAAGCCGTGGTAGGCCCTGTCCGAGGCGCGTTCATCCAGATAGGCCGCGACCTTCCAGCCTCCCTCGGCCATGCGCCCCGGGATCTCGACCATCAGCCCGACATTGAGCCCAGCCAGCGACTCGCCCTCGTAATGCCCCTCGTCGATCGCGATCGCCATCCAGGCGTGGCAATGACCTTCGGTCGGAGGGTGCGCCCCCAGCGACACCACGCAGGGGCAGAACATGGTGCAGGAGCAGTTCAGGAACAGCTCCCCCTTGATCGCCCAGTCTGTCGGCGCCATCCTGCGCCGCTTGGGATTGGCCATGCGCTGGTCGATGCGCTGGCTGACGGGCAACCTGTCCGCCCCCTCCACTCGGTTTATCGCCATTCTCTCCTCCTCCGAACCATCCCGCCGCCACGGCGGCGCCCGCCGCGATCAGAACAACCCCCATCGGTCTTGTCACGTGATGCCCGATCTGCGGCAATTTCTCGATCACCATGAACAGCGTGGCAAGGCCCATCCAGGCCAGGCTCATCACCCCGCCGACAAATCCAAGCACCATGAAGCCCCAGCAGCACCCCACGCAGAACGCGCCGAGGGCCAGCCCCATCCGCAGGCCACCTTCGGGACCGGTCCGCCAGTGGCCCAGGAAATACATCATCGGCGCATGGCAGACACCGTGGCAGACGGCCTTGGCGCGGGTGAACTGGAACGCGCCGACGACGACCAGCAGACCGGCGGAGAGCCAGCGGGACGTCGCCATTCCCAGCATGTCAACGAGGCCGCCATGCAGCAAGGCCAGCTGCGCCGCCGCGATCAGCGCCGCAAAGCCGACCCAGACCGCAAAATAGCCTAGAAGCAGCCCCACCCATCCGGCCCGCGTGCCATCGGCGCTGAGCATCAGATCCTCGTAAGCGCGCAAGGTCGGCACCAGCGTCGGCAGCATCATCGCCGCCATCATCACGGCCCACATCCCGAAAATCGGTGCGAACCGCGCCATGGGCATGTCCATGGACATCCCGGGATCCATGCTGCGCATCGTCTCCGCCGTCGCATCGGGTCGCCCGAGCAGGTCGAGGCCCATGCCGGTGCTCATCGCATACATGACCGCCCAGCCGCCCAGAATCGCGGCGAAGAAGCCCAGCCACAATCCGCTGCGGATGATCCCCTGCAAGACGTCCTCCCCCGACTCATGTCTTGACCATAGAAATGTCAGACATTTAAATGGCGATCAAATTCTAAATGTCTGACATATGAAAAACACTCCACATCCCGCCGATCTGTCGGCCCAGATCGCCCAGTCGATCCGCGACGCCATCGTCGACGGCAGGCTTCTGGTCGGTGACCGCCTGCCCTCGGAAGCAGAACTCGCCGAGCAATTCTCGGTGTCGCGTCCCACGGTGCGTGAAGCGCTCAAGCGGCTCGCCGCGCAGAGCCTCATCCGCACCCAGCGCGGCGCGACGGGCGGTGCCTTCGTCAATCACCTGTCCTATGCAGAGGCCCATAACCAGCAGATCACCACCGCGACGCTTCTGCTGTCGATGAACGCAATCAGCTTCGATGTCGCCTGCGAGGCGCGCTATGCGCTCGAACGTGCCTGCGCGCCGCTTGCCGCCCGGCGCCGTACTGCCGCACACCTGAAGATCCTGCACACCGAGATCGCCACGCAGAGCCAGCCCGATCTGTCGGACGAAGCTTTCTGTGCCTCCGACGTCACTTTTCACCGGGGCTTGGTCGATGCGGCGGGCAATCCCGTGCTGTCCTACCAACTGGCCGGGGCGGTTGAGGCGATGCAGCCGCTGATGAACATGATCACCTTCACTGCCCGTTCGCGCGTGACCATCATCGCGCTGCATTGCCGGATCGCGGATGCGCTGGAAGGGTTCGACGCCAGCTCCGCCGATTCAGCCCTTTATAGACTGGAAGAGTACACCCGCGACCTCGGACGAGACCTGCTTTCCGCCCGGGCCTGAACCGCTCGCTGCTTGCAGCCATGCCACGCAACATCCTGACCAGACAAGACAATCGCGCGCCCTTCCCCAACGCAGCGCTGGCACTACTTCTGTATCTCCTCAAATCCGGAGCGCATGAATGATCGACTTTCTGAACCTTGCCTGTGCCATCCTGACCATCGCCTTCGGGCTGTTCGGTCTGATCGCCCCGCGCTACACGGCGCAGGTGCTAGACCTCGAGACAACCAAGTCCAACATGGGTCTCAGCGAATTGCGCGCTTCGGCCGGGGGCCTGTTCGTGTCGCTCGGCCTCGGCTGCATCCTGATCGGCGCACCGATGGCCTATGCGATGATGGGCGTCGTCTATACCGGCGCCGCCGTCGGTCGGATCGTGTCAATGATGCTTGACAAACCGCCGCAGCCAAAGGCTTTTTACTATTTCGCCTTCGAGGCGATCTTTGCGGCCTGGCTGCTCTGGGCCAATCTCTGAACCGCGCGAAAGCCTCTCAGGGGATCGCCGCCAAGGGTTTGAAGACAACTCGAACGATCCCGCATCAAGCCCATTGAAAAGCAAAAACGATCCGCCTATGTAGGAGGTGTCTGGCAACAGACTATGGACATAAACGCGCTCGTAATAAGCGGATCGGACCCGGGGGCGGTACCCGGCCACTCCACCATATACCCGTTCATTTGGCGGCCATGGGGTGGAAATAGGATCGACGAACGTCTAAAGGGGTTTTGCTTTGTCCCGGTGAGGTACCACCGTTATCGGTCCGAAAAGTACAATTGCAAATGACAATCGTGCTCCGGTGGCTCTTGCCGCGTAAGCGGTCGGAAACACCGAAACTTAAGCCCTTGCGCTTAGCAGCGTAAGGCGGGGTTCGCAGGCACCTGGCAACAGAAGCCTGCACTTACTCCCCCAAATCGCACCCTTTCGCCGGAAACTGTCGAGCGTCGCAGGCTTGTGTTCCGTATCTGCGGCTCATGACGCGGCCCGGCGGCGCAAGGCCGAAAGACCTGCCCGTGCGAACTTGAAGGCGTCATGTTCGGGACCCTCGGGCTTTTTCCAAAGAACCCATAAACCGAGCACGGATACCGGATAGACGATGGCACCGGTCGCCACCATGACCAGCGTCTTGAGCGCCAGCGTTCCGGCATCCGTCCCGTCGAACGGCAGCCCAGCGACATGGACCGCAATCGCCATGATCGCCACGCCGATGAGGGACCGCGCGTTCACGGCAAGCTGCTGCACAAGCGTCAGGTCGATGAGGCGACGGACGAACACCATGTTGATCAGCAGGCCGATCAGCCCTGAAACACACCGCGACCAGAGCAAGCCGACAAGTCCGCCGGTCAGCAGGCCGATCAACGTCAGCGGCACCCGAATGACCAGACTGATCAGGCTGCGATCGAACAGAAGGCGTGTTTCACCCAACCCCATGGCCAGCGGCTGCACCGTGGTGGCGAGGGTCTGGACGGCGAATATGCTGGCGAGAAACTGGATCACCATCACCGATGGCAACCACTGCTCGCCCAGAACAAGAAGCACCACTGGCTCGGCGGCGACAGCGAAACCGACGCCGATGGGCAGCGCAACGGCTGTCAGGATGGACTGCGCCCGCTGATAGGCACGGCGCAGACGCTGCGGATCATCCGCCATCTTGGCAAAGCCGGGAAAAACTGCCTGTGCCACCGGCTGCGTCGCCTCGCGCGTGGGCAGCACGGCGAGCCGGTCGCCGACCGAATAATAGCCAAGCTGCGTATTGCCGAGGAGATAGCCGAGGACCAGATGGTCGAAGCGAGAATTGATCGTGTTCACGGCCTGACCGAGCCCGACCCAGATCGAAAAGGAAATCAGCTCGCGCCACTTCGTGAGGCGCAGGCGGGGGCGGAAGGGCACGATCACATAGGACATGATCAGCGTTGTCAGCTGACCGGCCAGAACGCCGATCATCAGAGCCCAGTAACTGCGCCAGACCAGCGCCACGATCAGGGCCACGATGAACCCGACCACCTTGTCGCTCGATCTCGTGGCAAATTCCTGCCAGAAGATGAGGTCGCGCGACATCGCGGTAAGCTTTGGATTGAACGCGCCCACGATCAACGCCGACGCAGCAATGGCCATGAACAGCGCCACGAGGCGGTCGTCGTCGTAGAAGGCCGCCGCCGGCACGCTGAGCGCAAAGACGAGCACCCCCACCACGGCCGAGCGGATCAGGTTGAGCGTGAAGGCGGTGTGGTAATGCGCATCGTTCGGATCGCGATTCTGAACAAGCGCCTGCGACAGCGACAACTCGGTTATCGCCATGACGATCATCGAAACGGACATGGCGATTGCGACCAGGCCGAAATCTTCGGGCGTCAGCAACCGCGCCAGCACCAGCGTGTTTGCCAACCCGACCAGACTGATCACGACGCGCGACGCCGCGATCCACATCGCGCCTTGCGCGAGACGTCCCCCTATTCCGATGATGACGACACCTGCTTTCCGATTGTTTCTGTGCCGGACGCATCCGGCGCGTTTTCGCGGCGTGACGGGGTGGCGCTTGCCTGGCTCACAGCGATGTCAGGAAGGCGGCCGTGTCCCGGCCGATCCTGGCCCAGGCAAAGCGCGACATGTCCGGGGCGGGCGACGTCATCTCCGCCAGCGCGCCTGCGAAGGTTTCAAGATGACCTGTGTTCAGTGGCCCCTCGAAGAGGTGCACCCAGTCCGGGCCGACCGCATCCCGAAGCTCCGGCAGACTGCCGGCGGCGGGCGCGAGGATCGGCTTGTTGCGGCAGAGCGCGTGAAAGGCGACCCCGCTGTTGAGGACCTTGTCATAGGGCAGGACGACGGCGTCATGGTCGTCGATCAGGCGTTCGAGCTCATCCTCGGGAATATGGTCAGCCCGAAGGTCGAGGGTGATGCGCGCATCTTCCGCCGCAGTCGCGACAATCTCGTCCCTCAGACTTTCGTCCTCCCAAAGACGGCCTGCGATGTGCAGGGAAAACGGCGCGGCACGCACATCGCGGGCCGCCCGCACAAGCCCCACGGGGTTCTTGTAGGCCCGGATCACGCCAAAGAACAGGATCCGTCCGGCGGCAGTCTTCTGGCTGTAGGGTTTGGGTGCATGCTCCACGTCTGGATAGACTCCATGCGCGGTCACGAGCGATTTGATGCGCCGGGTAATCGGGTGCATCGCGTATAGCTGTTTCTGCGACTGCTCGGACAGGAAGATCACCCCGCCGAGCAGACGCAGGAACAGATGTGTCGTAAGCGGCGAGGCAAGGCTGCCGCCGTCATGAGGCTGCAGATTGTGCACCAACCAGACAAAGGTCGTCCCGTGGCGCAGCTTGTCGATCAGAGCCCGGCGCAGAAGGTCCAGTGTCTTGCGCCGACTGCCGGGGCGGAAGAATTCGGTCGGCCAGTGGAACACCACGACGTCATATGCACCCTTGCCGAGCTCTGACCATTCGAACGGCACGACGGAATGGCCCGGAATCGGAGTCATCGCGTCTGCGAGCAGGCGCGGAAAGCGGTTCGACGGCGCGTCGAGGGGCTTCATCGCGATCACGCGCGGCCGTGTCCGAGACCGCCCGTCCTGAGCGGCGGTTTTGTCCGTACCCTTTGCACCCTGCCCGGTGACGGCAGAAAATGCAGTGGAAAGACGCGCCATCAGCGCTGTTGCCATGCCGTTGACGGGCGCATGCACAGTTTCAGGCAGAGACAAGAGACTGTTCCTTTTGACGGACCGAGATAGCGTCCCGAAGGACGGACAGGAATGTCGCATATTGCCGGTCGAAATCGAGTTCGGGCCGCTCGGAATAGGCGAGAGCGGCGCGCGACAGCTCCTCATATTGATCCGGCCTCGCCCACAGGCTGTGCAACGCGGCGGCCCATTTCGGGATGGATGCGTCATGCGGCAGCACGATTCCACCCGGGCCGATCGCCTCGGGCAGCCCGCCCCGATCGGCACCGATCACCGGTATGCCCGAACAATGCGCTTCCGAGGCGACGCGCCCCCATGCCTCTTCCCACTGGCTCGGTGCCAGCAGCACGCGAGTCCTGCCATAGATCGTGGACATGTCGCTCGTGCGCCGCATGAAGGTGGCGTTCGGAAGGGCGGCAATCTCGGCCGTGATCGTGGCGAACTCCTCCTCGCCGAGCGTCCAGGCCTCGACGAACAGGAAGGGGATCTCGGGGCAGGCACGGGCCATGTCCCGGGCGATCTCGTAACCCTTCACGGGGTGGATGTTGATCAGCGTGGCAAATTCCCGGGTCGTATCGAACCGGTATTTCTCCCGGTCGATCGTGGGCGGGATCACCGTGCATTCGATGCCATATGCCTTTTTGTAGGCCGCCGCGGTAAAGGCCGAATTGGCGATGTATCTCGCCTCCGGAACGGCGCTGACATCGCCTCCGTTCTCCTCGAATTCGACATTGCGCAGATACAGCACCACCGGCACGCCGAGGGCGGCAAAGGCCGCGCCGATGCGCGCGGATTGCATCGTCTGCACCACCACTACATCCGGCTTGAAGCGGGCGACGGCGGCAAGCACGCAGGCGGAATCGCCCGGATCCCAGCTCCGCATCACCTCGTATCCGAGCGTTCGGTCGATGCTGAAGGGGCGTCCGGTCATCTTGCGCTGCAGGCGCATGCGAAAGCCGAACAAGCCGCGCCCCGCAAGCCCGCAAAGCACTGCGCAGGTATGGCCCTCATCCGTCGCCTTGCGGATCAGGTGGTCCGTGCTGCTCTGCGTCCCGCCGCTCGCTTCGGGAAGCCAGCCATTTCCGCCGGCGTACAGGATTCGCATGTCGACCTCTCCATCGTTATACGGTGCATGTGCAAGTTTCATCGCAAGGGTCTGCAGCACGTCAGAGGGACCACCCTTAGGCACCAATGTCCACAGCTGGAAATGTGCAATCCAGCATAGGTTGTATTCAGATGTTTATTTCGTACTTTAAACGTGCAAAACGCCTATATTGCAACCTCTCTCCGTCTGCCCCAGACGGCGTCGGCGGCGCGATGATCGGATTTCCGCTCACACCGCTTGCAGCCACCGTGCTGTTGGGCGAACGAGTACGAAAAACGGCATATCCGGTCGCCCGAGATCGACCATTCCTGACGGCATCCCCGATACTGCGAGGCAAGGCATGACGCGAATACTCTATCTCGTTCACGATCTGGACGATGCCGCCGTCTGGCGCAGGGTCGAGATGATGAGCGCGGCTGGCGCCGAGATCGACGTGGCGGGTTTCCGCCGCGGGTCGGGTCCGCTGCCACGTCCTGCAACGGTGCTGGGCATGACGCGCAACGGGCGGATGGCTGACCGTGCGCGAGCAGTTCTGCAACAGCGGCTGAAGATGCATCCCGCCCTGACCCGGCTGCCGCGGCCGGATGCGATCGTCGCACGCAACCTCGAGATGCTCGCGCTTGCCGCGCCGCTGCGCCGCCGGATGTCAGAGGGGGGCGCACATATTCCCCTGACTTACGAGGTTCTCGACATTCACCGCATGATGGTCGGCCCAGGCGCGTCGGCGCGTACTCTGCGTTGGGTCGAACGCCGTTTGTGCCGGGATCTCGATCTGCTGATCGTGTCCTCGCCCGCCTTCGTCGAGAATCATTTCGCCCGCCACGGGCAGACGAGCGCCCCCGTAGCACTGGTCGAAAACAAGGTCCGCACCGCGGATCACCTCACACTGCGCGCCCACGCTGCGGCGCAGGACACCGTCACTTCGGGACCGGTCCGCATCGGCTGGTTCGGGATCCTGCGCTGTGCGGTGTCGCTAGACTGCCTCGACCAGCTGACCCGCGCGCATCCCGACCGTTACCGGGTGTTTCTGCGCGGCCGCCCTGCCCTCGACGTGCTGCCCGATTTCCACAGCATCGTCGACACCAACCCCAACCTCGACTTTGGCGGACCCTATGTCTATCCCGACGACCTGCTCGATGTATACGGTGCTGTCGATCTGGCCTGGCTGGTCGACCGGTACGATGCCGGGGCGAATTCCGACTGGCTGTTGCCCAACCGGCTTTATGAAAGCGGTCTCGTCGGCGTGCCGCCCATCGGCCTTGCCGGAACAGAGGTCGAGCGCCGGTTGCGCGACCTCGCTATCGGTCTTGTCGTCGACAGTGCCGACGCCGCCGCGACGCACAGGCTTCTGGCCGAAGTCACGCATGACGGGATCGACGCGCTGCGCACCCGGCAGAACGCCCTGCCACTCGAGACCTGGGCGACGACCGACGCCGAATGCCGCGAAATGGTGCAGCGCATCCTCGGCGGCGCAGATGAAGTGCCACTGGCAGAGCACGAAGGTCCAAAGGAAAACGGCGTCCTGATCGTCGTCCCGACCCTGCAGGAAGCCGCGCATATCGGCGGCGTGATCGACGGGCTGGTACCCGCGCTGCGCCGCCTCGTGGCCGAGGGGCGCATCGCCCGGCTCGTAATCAGTGATGGCGGATCGGATGACGGCACGCGCGACATCGTTCTAGATCGGGCAGCGGAACACGGCGATCTCGATATTCGGCTGCTCGACAATCCGGCGCGCGTGCAAAGCGCGGGCGTCAATCTGGCCTGCGAAAAACACGGCGACGGTGCGGGCTGGCTGATCCGGATCGATGCGCATTCGCTCTATCCCGAGGATTATGTCGACATCCTGCTGGACGAAGCGCGCCAGACCGGTGCGCACAGCGTCGTCGTCGCGATGCGCGCCGTGGGGCACGCGCCGATGCAGCGCGCCATCGCGATGACGCAGAACTCGCGGATCGGCAACGGCGGCTCCGCCCATCGGAGCGGGTCGGACGAGGGTCGCTTCGTCGAGCATGGCCACCACGCGCTGATGCGGCTCGATGCGTTCCGCGCGGTCGGCGGCTATGACGAGACCATGCCGCATAACGAGGATGCCGAGCTCGATCTGCGTCTGGCCCAGGCGGGGCATCGCATCTGGCTGACCGGTCGTACCGGCTGCGATTACCTGCCGCGCAACTCGCTCGCGGCCCTCATGCGCCAGTATGTCCGGTTCGGCCGCGGTCGGGCGCGCACCATGCTCAAGCACAAGGTGCGCCCGCGCCTCCGTCAGATGGCCATGATCGCAGTCGCCCCGATGGTCGCGCTGGTCGTACTGAGCCCGCTGCACCCCGTCTTTGCGCTTCCGGCAATCGTCTGGGCGCTGGCCTGCCTCGGCGGCGGCGTGGCGCTTGCCGTCGATCAGCGCTCCGCTCTGGGTCTTTTGGGTGGTCCAATCGCGGGCTTGATGCATCTGGCCTGGTCCACCGGATACTGGCAGCAGATCCTGCGCGGCGCGCCTGCCGCAGGCGTCTCGACCAAGCCCAGCCCTGTCGGAACAGTCCCGGCCGGACAGGTGGCCGTGGGCCTCTGCACCTTCCGCCGCAAGGAACTGGTCGACACCCTGCGAACGCTCGAGGCGCAGGATCTGCCCGAGGGCGTCGAGCTTTGCATCCTGATCTGCGACAACGACCACTCCCCCAGCGCGCAGGGCGTGGTGGAGTCCTTTGCCCAAGACTCCCGGCACAAGGTCGTCTATTGCCATGCCCCCGCCGCCAATATCTCGATCGCACGTAATGCCGCGCTGGACGCGGCGCGCCAGCGCGGCCTTCGCACACTGGTCTTCATCGACGATGACGAACTTGCGCCGCCGCACTGGATCTCCGCCCTGCTCGGAAGGCTCGCGGCCGGGGATGCCGATATCGTCGTCGGCCCGGTCCGCGCGATCTATGGGCCGGACGCCCCGGCCTGGATGCGCGAGCGCAAAATGCACGACACCCTTCCTGAACTCGGGGAAGATGGTCGCCCGATCGCAGGGCACAGCTGCAACGTCGCCATGGACCTGGACCACCCGGCGCTGCAGGATCTGCGGTTCGACCTCTCGCGGGGCGTTTCGGGGGGCGAAGACACGGCTTTTTTCGAGGCATTGCAGCGGTCGGGCGCGCGGCTGGCGCTGGCGCCCGATGCGCAGATCGACGAGCCCGTGCCACCCGGCCGCGCAAATCTGCGCTGGCTGCTGAAGCGGCGCTATCGCATGGGGCAGACGCATGGCAGCCTGCTGAGCCAAGGGGCGGGACCGGCACGGCGCGCGAAGACACTTGCCGTGACCATGGCCAAGGTGGGCTATTGCGGGGCGGCGGCCCTGCTGAGCCTCGCCTCCGCACCTGCGCGCAATGCCAGTCTGGTCCGCGGTGCTCTGCATGTCGGAACGGTCTCGGCCCTGCTCGGTCTGCGCCGGATCGAAATTTACGGCCGCGCCCAGCAATCCGGAGAGATCAGTAGCCCCAACCAGGAAGGTCAATCCAGAGGATGAATACGCGATCGTTGCTTCTCACCGGACAAGATGACTCGCGCAATGATCACCGGGCCCAACGGCATAGCGCGCCAGTGTCGTACCAGAGTGTCCTTGGTGTCACGGGAAACCCGCTAATGGCCATTTTTTCTTCACAAATCCGACATATTCTGAGTAAAGATGTACCACTGGAAGCGGAAGTGATCGGATGGACGACATTTTATGAAATTACCGGCATTTCTATCAGGCCTTTTCGGAATCTTGTGTCTGTCCCTGATAAGCGGGCTTTTGGCAGGGTTTTCGACCGGGCTGTTGATTGCGTTCGTCGTGACGGTGCTGGTCGTCGCGCAATTCGCCTATGTCGCATTGATCGCGGTCATGTCGGCAATGAACCGGACGCGTCGCAACGCCAACGGGCGTACCCGCATTTCCCGCGGCCTATTGCGTCTTTTGCGGCAAAGCGGAAACTAGAACGCACAAGCAGGACCGATGCGTTCGTTTTGCCTGCCCTTGCATCCTCCGTCCGCGTACGCCCAGCCTTTTCAACTGAACGTCTGACTTTACCGCGCGCTATGCGTGATCGTGCCGCTGTAGGAAAGAACTCGGCAACTGGCCGCTTGTTCACAAGCCGGATGACGCCGCTCGGCGATCGTGACCGGACTTCCGTTGCGCGCGGTCACATCGGAGGGCGTCATGGCAATTGATACCACAAGGACCGTTTCCGTCATCCTGGCCGCGCATGATGCGTCGGCATCACTCGTCCGGGCGATCCGTTCAGCCTGCGCAGAACCCGAAACCGCGCAGGTCATCGTCATCGACGACGCTTCGAGCGACGACACGCGGGCGATCGCCCTGCAGGAAGCCGGGCGCGATACTCGGGTGAACGTGATTGCGCTCGACACCAATGTCGGGCCGGGCGCCGCGCGCAACAAGGGCCTCGACGCAGCAACGGCCCCCTTCGCCGCCATCCTCGATTCGGACGATTTCTTCCTGCCCGGTCGCTTGTCGCGCCTCATGTCGGCGGGCCGCTGTGATATCGCAGCCGACAACATCGTCTTCACGAATCCTGAATCCGCCGGGTCGCTCGCTGAGCGCGACTGGTCCCGCAGGGATGTCCGGTTTCAATCCCTCGACACGGAGTCCTTCGTTGCGGGCAACCTGCGCCGTCGCGGCATTGCGCGGGGCGAACTCGGCTTCCTCAAGCCGATTCTCTCCACTGCCTTCCTGAACGCCCACGGTCTGCGATATGACGAATCCCTGCGTCTCGGAGAAGATTACGACCTTTACGTCCAGATGCTCCTTGCCGGGGCGAGCATGATGCTGACCAGCGCTCCGGGCTATGCGGCCGAAATTCGGTCGGGATCGCTCAGCGCGCGGCACAGGACGGCAGATCTCGAACGTCTGCACGATGCCCTGTCGCGCCATCTTGCCACGCCTGATCTGGCCCCGGGCACATCTAAGGCGATGCGAGCACATCTGGCCGAGGTGCGCATCAAGCGCGATCACCGCCTCTTTCTGGATTTGAAGCGCGAGCGCGGGCCCATCGCTGCGCTGCGCTATGCTTTCGGGGCCTGGAACCGCCCCGCGCCCATCACCCGCGCGATCGCCCGCGACAAGCTGCGTCTCGATTCCGCGGCCGGGGATGCCTTGCCGCAAGACGGCATGCGCCTGCTTCTGCCGGACGCCGCGTTTTCACAAGAGACGTAGTCAGCCGTCGCTGATTTCAAGCGTCGTGTCGGAAGGCAGCGTCACCTTGCCGACGGCATGGCGCGGCAAGCGGACCCGTGCGGACCGCCAGCCCGACAGGTATCCCAGCGCATGCACACCTTCCGCCCCATCGGCGATCACGTCCAGAGTATCTCCGCCGATCTGGGCCAACCGGCAAGCAAGGGCGAGGTGATCCGCGCCGGATGACGCCGCCGGGGAGCGCATTGGCGGAACAGCGATGCGCTCCGCACCGTATGGCGCCGTGATTTTGTCGATTCTCTCCTGAGACGCCAGAACCAGACCGCCGCCAGTGCCGCCCTCGCCTTCCACCGTGGAATCGCCGGCGCGGCGTCGGTGGATGCGGTCGGCGACGCTGTCACGCAGATTGCCCAGTAAGGAAGGATGCTGCAGGATGAGTCTCCCCGCCTCCGCAACCTTGCGCATCTTGATTGCCTCGACCAGTTCTTGGTATCGCAACGCCTGCCACAGCAGCGCCCGCCGCCGCACCAATGCCTCGTTCAGGGTGGGATGCTCAGAATGTGTTGCAGCGGCAAGCCGCTCTGCGCGTTCCTGCGCTGCGATCAGACTGGACAAGGCGTCCACAGACAGCCTGTGCGAGACGGACCCCGCATGCTGGCGATAGAGGTAGGTGGGGTCCGGCAGTACGCGAAAGTCGGCGCCCTTTATCAGCAGGCGGAAATAAAGATCGAAATCTTCGCCGATCCTGAGGGTTTCATCATACCTGATCTTTTCCAGGAAGCTGCGGCGGATCATCGGCTTGAGGTAGCCGAGCGAGGAAGTTCCGGTCGAAGCGGTATCGCTGCGGATCAGCTCGTCAGGGCCAATCCGCCATGTTCCGTCGATCTCTTGATCCACAAGGGGCTTGCCCGCGAGTTCAGGTGCCCCGAACGGAACGGGGTTATCGGCCACCATGTCGGCACCCGTCGTGGCGGCCGCCTGAAGCAACCTTTCGATCCGTCGGGGATGAATGAGGTCGTCGGAATCGACAAGGGCGACCCATGCGCCACGGGCCACGTCCAGCGCCGCGTTGCGCGCGCCCCCGGGACCGCGGTTCTTCTTGAGGACGAGCGGTACAATGCGATCATCGGCCTGCGCCGCAGCGTTCAGGATATCTAGACTGCCATCATCGGAGGCATCGTCCGCGACGATCAATTCCAGATTGGCGTGGGACTGTGCCAGCACCGACTCGATCGCCGCACGCAGATAGAGCGCGCCGCAAAAGTTCGACATGATGACAGATACAAGTATGTCGCCTGCGGCGTCTTGCGGTCGTGAAGGTTCAGTCATGAGGGCGGTCGCAGTCATCCCGCTACGGCGACCAGTCCCCCGCCACACATGGCGGAGGATAGGGCTTTGCCGCGCCGGTCCGCGCAATTGCTGTGACCGATTGCAAAGGTCATCAGGCGGTTTCGTCCGACCGTATGACCGCAGGGAGCGTTCGCGCCAGAATCGACATGTCCATCGCCGTGCCGGATTTCAGCACGTAGACCCGATCAAAGGCGATCCTGCGAGCATAGCTCGTGTTGCTGCGACCGCTGACCTGCCACAGACCGGTGATGCCGGGACGTGCGCGCAGGTAATACCGGTTGGAGCGGCCATAGCGGATCAACTCGTCGGAGACGACGGGACGCGGGCCGACAAAGCTCATTTCGCCCCGCAGGACATTGATCAGTTGCGGCAATTCATCGAGGCTGAGCTTGCGCAGCGTCTGTCCTACCGCCGTCACGCGCGGATCATCACGCAGCTTGCGCGTCTCTTCCCATTCGGCACGGGCAGCGGGGTTGAGGTCGAGGTGACGTTTCAGCACCTCGTCGCCGTCGGCCCGCATCGTGCGGAACTTGAGACAGCGGAACGCCTGTCCGTCAAAGCCGACACGGCGGTGCGCGTAGAATACGCTGCCGCTGGATGTGGCGGAAATCAGCACTGCAAGACCAATCAGCAGGGGCGAAAGCACCACCAGCAGAAAAAGTGCAGCAAAAATGTCGAAGGCACGCTTTGCGGTGCCGCCCACTGGCCGACGCCTTACGGTAGTGCGGCCCCACGTTTCGTATCGCTCTGGCAAGCTGAAGGTGAACCGGTGTCCGCCTTGCGCCAATGCGGTTTGGATTCTTTTCATGAGTCCATCCCCTGATCGATTTGTGTTCAAAGCCGACAATCGCCGACCCTCTAAAGTTGCCGACCCGCACAAAACGTGGAAGGCGATACTGACATCAACAACATGGAACTGTGCGGATCGAGCTTGATATTTTGCGGAGGCTCACTTTCGTCATGGCCGCCTTTGGACTCTAGGTAGGCTTTAATGCTGCAACTGCAAACACGTAAAATGTGATTTTCCCGGTTGTAAGCGGTGGTGCGCGAAATATTGCTGAGAAACTCGGCGACCGCTGATAAATTTCGCATAGGTTGTACGGGAATTTGCATAAATGTTTAACTTTACATGCAATTTTTTCGGCAGTTGAAGAATCCTCGAACACAAAATACAACCAAAGGGAGAGCCGGACATGAGCCGATTCGCCCTTGAGGCACATTGGTACGATCAAGGTTGGACGTTTAGATTTTATAAACTTGGGACTCGTTCTGAAACGTTCGGCAAGTTACTTACCCCCTGTGAAAGTCGCAGGTACGGCACTCTTTTGCCAAGACACGTCCGGATCACGCAAGATCCGACCCCGGAGACCGAACCAGATGACTGATACCCAACGCACCCCGACCCCTTCCATCCCCCCAACGCGCCCAATGCGCATTTTGTTCGGCAGTGCGCATCCCTATTTGCCGCAGATGTATGGCGGTGCGCAGTCCAGCACGCACCAGCTGGTCGAAAGGATCCGCAAGCGCGGTCACGATGTCGCGGTGCTGGCGGGCCTCACCGGTGAGGGATGGCTCGGTCTGCGTGGACGCGCCCTGCTCAAGCTCACGCGCCGCGGATATGTGCGTGACGATACGCTGGGCTATCCGGTGTTCCGCGCCTGGGACGCGGAAAAGGCCGCGCAGGACGTGGTACGCCACTTTCGCGCGGATGCCGCCGTGTTCCAGTCGATGCGACCCGTCTCGCTCGCCCGGGCCATAGACCGTACTCAGACGCGCACCTTCATCTACCTGCGCAATGTCGAGAAGGGCGACCTTGGCTGTGATCTCGACGGGCTGGACGACACCACCTACATCGCCAATTCCGATTTCACCGCGCGGCGCTTTGCCGAAACCGATGGCCTCATATCGCAGGTCATCTATCCGCTCATCGACGCCGAGGCCTATCGCGTGCAGCCCGAAGGCAAGACGGTGACATTCATCAATCCTCACCCCAACAAGGGTGTTTCCATCGCGCTGGACGTCGCGGCACTCTGTCCCGACATTCCGTTCGTCTTCGTGCGGGGCTGGGGCCTGACCGAAGCGCAGGAGGCCGACCTCCAGTCGCGCCTGAAGGAACTGCCGAACGTCACGCTGCGCCCTCCGACGAACGACATGCGGACGGTCTATCGCGATGCGCGGATCGTGCTCGCGCCCAGCAAATGGGAAGAGGCTTTCGGCCGTATCGCCGCCGAGGCGCATGTCAGCGGCATCCCCGTCATCGCCTCGGATATCGGCGGTCTGCCCGAAGCCGTGGGTCCCGGCGGACTCCTCATCGATCCCTGCGCACCTGCCACTGTCTGGGCGGATGCCGTGAAGCGGCTCTGGCACGACAAGGTCGCCTATGAAAGCGCCTCCTGCAGTGCCAAGGCCCACGCTTTACGCGATGCGATGACTCCCGACCGGCAGATCGACAAGCTGCTGGCGATCCTGAGTGGCGACCTTGCAACCGAAGCCTGACGGCACCGAGGAAAATTTAAAGCGGTCAGGAAGGTGGCGCTGCGGCCCCGTCAGCGGAGGATTCCGGCGCCGGTGTCGGGGTCAATGCCGCATCCGGTGACAGGGTTGCCGGCAAGGACGGGTCCAGGCCGACCCCATCCAGGCGACGCATCGGCACGCTGTCATAGGGCTCCAGCCCGGGAAGAAGCACTTCCAGAACGTCGCCGCTGCGCACCTCGTCCGACCGCTCGACCGCGAAGGTCCGGCTTTCGCCATTCTCGCGCCGGGTAACCGTCAATTTGGCCGTGCCTCCGCTTCCGAGCTGCAAAAGCCCCGTCCCCGTTTGCATGGCTTCGGCATATAGCGCCGATTCCGTCTCCATCTTGACCTGCAATTCGTCGATCGCACCGCGCTCTTCCTGAATGCCCTCGACCAGTTGCCGGCTGCGGGTGTTGATCAGGTCGAGCCGATCCCGGCGGGCCTCGTTCAGACTTTGCTGCACTTCCAGCCGCGCGGTTTCAAGTTCAAGCTCGCGCACCTGCTGGTCAGCTACCTGCCGCTCCAGCGCGCTCTGCCGGCTTGCGGTCGAAAGCCCCTGCTCCACCAGGCTCGACGCATTGGAAAGCTCAGTCTCCAGCAGCGAAAGCTGCGTCCGCCTGAGCTCGAGCTGCTGGTCGAGGCTCGTGATGCTCTGCCTGAGCAGCGCTTCCAGATCGTCGAGTTGCGAAAGGTTCGATTCATAGGCTGAATCCCGGGCGCTCTTGATCTCGCGCTCCTGCTGGATCAGCTGCTCGCCGCTCGGGGCCTGCGCCAGCGCTTCGGGCACCTCGATGCTGCGGTCTTCGAGCTCGGCATTGAGGCGCGCCAGCGTCGCGAGCCTGCGCAGAACCTCGATCTCGAGCACCCTGTAGCTGCCGAGAGCGCTCAGCGCGCTGCGATCGCCGCGCACGAGCGTGGAATCGACGCCTTCGACCCCGCCCGCCTGGCTGAGTGCCTGCAGCGCCGTCATTCCGGGGGCGAAAGGATGCGCACCGGGCTGCTGCACGTCGCCCAACACGTAGATCTCGCCGAAATCGATGATCTTCACCCCGGTCTGGACTTCTCCCCGCAGGCCCATCGACAACTGCAGCCGGTTCGAGAGTTCGGTGCCAAGCTCGGCAGTGGTGAGGCCGATCACCTGCACCGCGCCGATCATCGGCAGCACGATGTCGCCGCTCGGCCCGATCTCGAACTCACCGCCGAAGCTTTCCCAGGGGATGTAGGTTTCCTCGACGGGATCCCAGCGGCCGACGCTGATGCTCACGGTCTGGTTCGGCTGGAGCAGGTCCGAGCCCGTCTGTGCCATCGCACCGCGCGGCTCCGCAGAGCAGAGCAGGGCCGCAATACACAGCAGGGCCGCCCGCAGAAAGGCCGATAAATCAGGCATAGGTTTCACGCTCCTCGTAACTGCCCTGGCCCATATAGCGGCGGGCCATCCGCAGGTCGGCGCCCTCCAGCACGGCTGTCGAAAGCCTGGCCTCGAAGGTGGGGTTGTCCTTCAGTGCATCCGATACGAAACCGGGCAGCACCCTGCCCCACGGCACTCTCAGGATGGCGATGTCGCAGGCACGGCTGTTCGCGTCCGAGCGGTTCGACTGGCTGAGCGGCGGCATCTGGAACAGCACGAAATCGAAGCTTTCGCGCAGCTCGCTGACGATCGTGCCGTCATCCTGAAGCTCGTTTTCGGCGGTCACCTGCCCGTCATGATGATCGCGCACCGCCTGCATAGAGACGCGCGTCACGCCGCCGGACGGAGAGGCCTGCTGGCTTGCGGCATCGAAACTGGTTTTGTCGCCGATGAGCAGAACCGAGCGCCGGTCGCCGCGCGTCAGGATCGCGGCAAGGTCCTCGGCAAGGGCATCGTCACCGTCGTCGTCGTTGGTGAGCGGAGCGATCCCGATCAGGATGCCCAGCGAGCTGGAGGGATACTGCTCGCAGGACAATGCCAGACGCTCAAGCGTTCGGGCACGGGTCCGACGCTCGGCATCACCCTCGGCGCGCTTTTTCGACGGCAGCAGCCCGGCACAATCGATGCCGACTTCCTTGCGCAAGGTGGATGGCGTCCGCACCGGCTTCGCGCCCAGTTCACGCACCGCCGCGATCATCATTCCGATTAAACCGCCCAGAAAGGCGCCTGCGACGAGCAAGGCCTTCTTGCGCGGGCTCGACGCCCCGGTCGGCACTTCGGCACGCGAGATCACGTCGACCGATGCGATGGGGAAACCCTGCTGCTGCACCGCCACCTGATAGCGACCCAGATACTGGCGATAGACCTCTTCGTAAGTGTCGGAGATCGATTCGAGCTGCTGAAGGCGGCCGCGCACCGCGACGTTTTCATCGGACATGCTGGTCGCCCCCTCAAGATCTTGGCGCAGCGATTCCTCCCGGCTGCGTGCGGCGTTGAAGGCGATGCGTGCGCCCTCGGTCGCCTGTACCAGCTCCGAGCGGAGCGCATCCCTGAGGTCTTCCATCCGGCGTTCGAGCTCCTGCACCTGCGGATGATCCGGGCCGAACTGGTCGAGCAGGCTGCCATAGCGCAGACGGACGTTCTGGTAATCCCGGCGCAGTTCCGTGGTCAGCTCCTGCTCGCGACCATCCGGGCCGGGCACCGTCACGATGTCCTCACCCTCGGATGCCCGCTCGAGAAGCGATTCCATGCTGTCGAGCTGGGCCTTCTTTTCGGCCGAATTCGCCGCGGCCGCGACAAGTTCGGTGGCCAGTTCGGATTGCTGCTGTTCGGTCAGAAGGCTGCCGCGCACCTGCGTGAGGTCGTTCGCCGCGCGGAATTCCTGCACCGCCGATGCGGCCTCGAGGCTTTGTTGGTTCAGCACGTCCAGCCGCTCCTGCAGCCATTCCGCCGCATTTCCCGCCACCTGACGGTTCGCTTCGAGCTGGAAGCGTTCGTAAGACGAGCCATAGACCCGCGCGATCAATGCCGCGCGCACCGGCTCGAAATCCTGGACCCCGATCTGGATCACGAAGCTGCGCCCGCTGCGCGACACCGAAAGGCGGTCCCGCAGCAGACCCGCGGCCCGGTCGCGACTGCTGGGCTTCGCATCGATCTGAGGCACGTCGTCTTCGGAGACATCTTCGGGGGCAGTGGTCGGCTCGGGCGCGGGTTCGGGCGCCGAAGGCGTCAGCAGCGCGACCAGCGGATCCCCCAAAGAGAACAACCAGTCGATCACCTGATCGGTTGCGTCGACCGGCGGCGACAGGAAAGCTTCGTTCTCGTCGAGGTTCAGCCGGTCCACGACGCGGTAGGCCATGTCCTGAGACTTGATGATCTCGATCTCGCTCTGCACTGCGGAGTCGGACTGGAACACGTTCGGCAGAGGCGACACCTCGTCGAGCAGATCCGCGCGCTTTTCATCGAGCAGCACCGTCTCGACGGCGACATAACGCGGCGCCGATCCGAGGATCATCAGCGCCGCGATGAAGGCGCCGATGAAGCCACTGATCAGGATCAGCCGAAGCTGACGCCGCACCGCACGCATCACGCGGCCAAGATCCAGCTCCGGCTCCTCGGTCTGGTTTGGCGGCACGGAGCGGACCTGATCGGTCAGGGCGAACCTGCGTTCCTGAACGGGACCGGTCATGAAAATCTCCCCAAGACTGTGCAACGCGATGTCGTGCCCGCGCGGGGCATGATGTTTCGAATGGTCATGTCTATCTTGCAGCTCCTTCAAGGTCGGCGGCACCGACGCGCAGGCCCACCGCCCTCTTTCCCGCCACGCCGAGCGCGGCTTTACCCGCCTGAAGGTCGACAAGGTGCAGCAGGACGAATGTTACCAGAAAGGATCCGGCGGTATAGGGCGTGATGAAATCGACCTCGGCCCCCGCGCGCAGCAGGAACAGGATCGCCAGACCCGAGCAGACCATGACCGACCCGGAGGCGCCGGATCCGGAAAGCGCAGCGATCGGCAGGATCAGCAGCATCAGGCACACGATGCCGACGACCAGCAATCCCAGGGCGCCCATGCCGACATAGGTTTCCATGAGCAGGTTGTGAAAATGGAAGCCGGTGCGCGCCGTGATGTAGAATTCTTCCCAGAGTTCCTCCGCAGCGGGGCGCCCCTGCGTCCAGAACGCACCGTAGCCGATACCAACCCAGGGGTGCTGTCCGCCGATTTCCAGTGCCTTGGACCAGAGATAGGTCCGCCCCGTAAGCGTCGAATCCTTGCCGAACGCCCCCAGCACGGCATCGAACGCGCCGAGCCGGGTCGCCGCAAGCCCTGCCGCCAGAAACGTGCTCACCATGAGGGCGATCGCTGCACGCCGCAGCCCGCGGGCAAGCGCCACAAGTCCGCGCGCCATCAGGATCGTCGCGAAGGCCGCAAAGGCGGCGAGCAGCGACGTGGCCGAATCCGACATCAACAGCATCACCGCGGCCAGCGCCGATGTCGCGAGGGCCAGCGGCACGAGCGCCGCCCGCGAGCGGAACACCCAGATCATCGATATGCCGAAGATGAGCGCAAGCGTGGCGAAATATCCCAGCTGGTTCTTGGATGCGAAGGCCCCGTTGAAGGCATAGCTGCCGTCGATATAATCGTAGGAATATCCACCATTTGCCGCCGAATAGAGCAGGACGAGCAGCCCGCCGATCGTGCCCCCGAGAGCGAGGTTCGGAATCGACGTGATCCGCGCTGCGACCAAACCGCAGAAGATCGTCGTGCCGTACTGGATGCCCGCCCTCAGCGTGGCCGAAGGCACGTCGCTCCAGAAGGTCGACATTGTGAAGATCACCGGCACCAGCAGGAGCACGAGCACCGGCCAGGGGCGCGACAGAAGGATGCGCGGAGCGATCATCGCAGGTGCGAACCAGACGGCATAAAATGCGAGGATCGAGATCTGTCCGAACAGGGTCGAATAGGCGAACACGAAGAGAGAGATTGCGATGGCCAATGCCACGTACCACGCATTGCGGTCAGGATCGACAATCCGGCCGCTGTCTATAACCATGGCTGAGCCTTGTCTCTTGCTGATAGCATCGTTCACCCGCCGTCGGATTATGTCTTTCGATCAACTGACTGACACAGCGCCCTGCGATGTCCAATCTCCTCCACGATAACGCACGGAGCCGAACCTTACCATGCGCGGTAATTAGCCAAATGCGCGCAGGGTGGTGAATTCTTGTGCGCATTGGCCGATCTCGAAGAGGTTCATCGGGCAAGGGCCGAGGCAGGTTCAGGCCATTTTTGCGTCACGAGCGCACCCTAAAGGACTGATGGAACGGACCTATTTCCCGGCGTGGGGTATCAGTTTTTCGGCGTGGCGCCGTCAACGCAGAGGACCGAGCCTTCGAACTGGCAGCCCGCACCCTGCGGCGTGAAGCTCACCCAGTCGACTTCGAGCACCTGCGGCGCGGTGGAGGGATCGAAACGGCCGAGCCAGGCGACGAGCTGGTCGGTGGACCAGATGCTCATGTAGACCTTCTGCTCCTCATCCGGCACCGGACCTTCGGTCTCCTCGCGGATCATTTCGCCGTCGATGTACCAGCGAATCGAGTCCGGCTCCCAAGTGAAGGAAAACGTACGGAATTCCCCGTCATCCGCCATCGGAGTGAGCATCTCGTTGTCGCTGTCGCCCTTGAAATGCACGTTGGTCTGCAGGACCGGGCTCTCCGGCGCGATGAATTCGAAATCGATCTCGTTATGCGGCAGATCCTGCGGAGAACCGATGAAGGTGAACAGGCTGGCATTCAACCCCGCCACATACGGCACCTTCATCCGCGCCTCGTAGGTTCCGTAGCCGAAGCGATCGTTCGACTGGATCTCGGCACACTGCAATGCGCCATCGTCATCCGAGGCGAGCGACAAGCTGAGCCGCCCCTCTTTGACCGCCAATTGATCTGCGCTCCAGGTGCAATTCTGGTGTTCGCCGTTGGTCCATCCGTCCGATATGAACCAACGCCCCCGGTCGAGCGAGTCGAAATCGTCGCGAAATGCGGTTCCTGCGGCCCCGTCCGTCTGTGCCTGCGTCGTGACCGAAAATGCCGCAACGGCCGCACTCGCGAGGAGTGCTATCCCCGCGGATCGATGGGCGATTCCCATGGTATGGCTCCGATTTTGAAATCCTGAACAAGGCTGCACCCTACGTGATCGCCCAGGGCAGCGCCACGCACCCCGCGGACATGTGATGCAGAAGTGGCCGATCCCCGCCTGCCGGAAACCAAATCACGAAACAATTTATCGGTTTAACGAAATCTTAGAGACTTGCTCCGAATCTGAAGTGGGTTAAAGTTGTATCACGGAGTCGATATTACAACCTAAAGATGCATTTCGATTCCGCTCTTCGAGGTGTCAGAGACTCGACGATTTCGCCATCCGGATGTCTCAGGCACGATTTTTTCTTCCTCAGGGCAAGAACGCCTCCCATCAATAGAGTGAGCTTTTCGATGATCTCGACTAACTCGAACCCCTCCAGCACGACCACCTCGAACATAGGTGTGAATTATTCCGTCTCGGCCCGTTGGAACGGGGGCTATAACGGTGCGATCACCATCACCAACCAGAGCGCAACGGCCGTCGATGCCTGGACTGTGGTGGTCGCTTCGGACGATCTTACCATCGCGAATGCCTGGGGCATGTCGGCGACGGAGCTGGAGGACGGGCTGGTCGCTCTGAACGGTGCGGATTGGGGGCGCACTCTGGGGCCATGGCAAAGCGTGACGGTCGGCTTCACAGGCAGGGGCACGCCACCCGAAACACTGGATATCGTTTCGCCCGATGCCGGAACGGTCGATGATCCGCTGGCAGCCTCGCCCTTCGACGCAGGCGACTATGGCACGGCGCTCGATCTGTCGATGGACTTCTATTATGCGCAGTATTCCGGTGATCTGCCCGATGACCACCCCGTCAGCTGGCGCGGCGACAGTGCGCTGAACGACGGCGCGGATGTCGGGCGCGACCTGAGCGGCGGGTGGTATGATGCGGGCGATCACGTCAAGTTCGGATTGCCGATGGCCTTTTCCGCCACGACTCTCGCCTGGGGCGCGATCGACTATGGCGATGGCTACAAGGCCTCCGGCAGCTTTGACGATGTCGAGAAGCACATATCCTGGGTGACCGACTATCTGATGCGCGCCTATGACGACAAGGGCACCGCCGACCTCTCTGACGACGTGTTCTATGCGCAGGTCGGCGACGGTCGTCTCGATCACGCCTATTGGGGCTCCGCCGAGGATATGACGATGGCGCGTCCGTCCTATGCCGTGACCGCGCAGAATCCGGGGACCGAAGTCACGGCGGAAAGTGCCGCCGCGCTTGCCGCTGGCGCGATCCTGCTTGGCCAGAGTGGCCAGCACGAGCGTGCGGACGCGATGATCGCCAGCGCCGAACAGCTCTTCGCCTTTTCCGAAGCCTATCAGGGCAGCTACAACGACTCGGTTCCCGGCATCACGCAATTTTACAAGTCGTGGTCGGGCTTCGCGGATGAACTGGCCTGGGCGGCGACCTGGCTCTACCAGGCGACCGGCGACCAGCTCTACCTCGACAAGGCGCAGGATTATTACCAGGCCTCCGGCACTTACTGGTCCTTCGGCTGGGACGACAAGTCGATGGGCACCGCCGTAAGGCTTGCCGAATTCACCGGCGATGCCAGTTACATCACCGATCTGCGTGCGCATCTGGGCAACTGGACGTCCGGCCTGCACCACCTCGAAGGCACCGACACCAATGACGGGCTCGCCTGGCTCGACGGGTGGGGATCGAACCGCTACGCGGCCAATACCTCCTTCATCGCACTGCAATTCGCCGATGTCCTCGACGAGATGGACGAAGGCGTGGAGGCCGATGCCGCCCGCAACTTTGCGGCCGATCAGATCGACTACCTGCTGGGCGACAACCCCGACGCATTCAGCTTTGTCGTCGGTTTCGGCGAGGATTCTCCCGAGAACCCGCATCACCGCGGGGCATCGGGGACGACCCATGTAGGAAGTGCCGGGCCCAACGAACACACCTTGTACGGCGCGCTCGTCGGCGGACCCGACCGCGACGGCAGCTACGAGGATGTGCGCACAGATTATATCGCGAACGAGGTCGCGGTCGATTACAACGCCGCGTTTTCTGGAGCCCTTGCCGGTCTGATCAGTCAGCTCGAGACCGACGCCATCCTCTGAACCGCCGGTCTTTCCGGTCGCAGGCGCCTCCGGAGGGCGGTGCCTGTACAGCTTTACGGCGCGATCTCTTGCCTTGACCTGTGGCGCGATCGCGGGCCCTATTGCGCCATGCGTCGTTTGGCACTGATCTTTTGCGTGTTCGTTCAGCCAGTCCCCGCAAGCGCCTGTGAAACTGCGCTTCTGCTGACGATGGATGTTTCGAATTCCGTGGATCCGGGCGAATATCGCCTGCAGTTCGACGGGCTCGCCGATGCGCTCCAGGACCCGGAAATCTCCGAAGTGCTGGTGCGCGATCAGGTGATGCTTTCGGTCATGCAGTGGTCGGGCATAGACAGCCAGCAGCATACCCTGCCCTGGACACGGATGCGCAGCGCGCAGGATGTCGCGACTTTCGCGGCCGCGGCGCGCAGCATGCCGCGGGCCTTCATCCTGTCCGACACCGCCCCGGCCGAGGCGCTGGCCTATGCGCTCGACCTTCTTGACGACGTGTCGGGCTGTGCAAGGAGGATCATCGACGTTTCGGGGGACGGAACCCGGAATGCGGGCTCGGAGATCGGCCCGCAGCGACGCCGCGCCGAACGCATGGGCGTGACGATCAACGGCATCGCCATCGAATCCCTCGGGGTCGCGATCAGCAATTTCTACCGCAGCACCCTCGTCACCCGTAACGGCTTCGTCATCACGGCGCGCGGCCACCGCGACTATCCCCGTGCGATCCGCATCAAGATCCTGCGCGAGATCAGCGAAGTGATGGGATGACGACGGAAAGGCCTCTCGGCTGTTGACAGAGGCGCGTGGCGCACACATTCCTGCGGCCAGAGACACGGCCACAGGACCCCGCCCGATGACCCTGCCCTCCTGGCCCGAGATGCTGCGCGTTTTCGGACGCATCGGCCTGCTGTCCTTTGGCGGCCCGGCGGCGCAGATCGGTGTGATGCACCGCGAACTCGTGGACGAACGCCCGTGGCTCAGCGAAAGGCAATTCCTCAACGCGCTCGGCTTCTGCATGCTGCTGCCCGGCCCCGAGGCGATGCAGCTTGCGACCTATGCCGGCTGGCGGCTGCGCGGAACGGCGGGCGGTCTGCTCGCGGGGATGCTCTTCGTGCTGCCCGGAGCGCTGGTGATCGGCGTTTTGTCCCTGCTCTATGCGCGCTACGGCACGATGCCGCAGACCGAGGCGCTGCTTCTGGGCATCAAGGCCACGGTGATCGTCATCGTGATCGAGGCACTGCGCCGCCTGATGCGCAAGGCGCTTACAGGCGCTGCGATGGTAGCGGTGGCGCTGCTGAGCTTTGCCGCCATCTTTCTGTTCGACGTGCCTTTCCCGCTGCTGATCCTCGTTGCCGCCCTGTTCGGTGCGACGCGTGCCGCCTCGGCCGCCACGCCGCAACCCCTGCCGAGCGGAACCTTCCGCCCCGGCGTCATCGCTCTCTGGGCGCTGCTCTGGCTTGCCCCCCTGCCGCTGCTGGCGCTCGGCGGTCAGACACTGCTTTTCGAACTTTCGGCGTTTTTTGCCAAACTCGCCGTCGTGACCTTTGGCGGTGCCTATGCGGTGCTCGCCTACATGGCGCAGGAGGTGGTCAGCGCGCGCGGCTGGCTCGATCCGCTGCAGATGGTCGATGCGCTCGGACTGGCCGAAACCACGCCCGGGCCTCTGATCCTCGTCACCCAGTTCGTCGGCATGCTCACCGGATTTGCCGCGGGGGGCACCGGGCTTGCGCTGGCCGCCGGGGCGCTGACGCTCTGGATGACCTTCGTCCCGTGCTTCCTGTGGATCTTCACCGGTGCGCCTTATGTCGAACACCTGCAGACGCGGCCGCGCCTGCAATCGGCGCTGTCGGCAATCACCGCAGCGGTCGTCGGCGTGATACTTAACCTCTCGGTCTGGTTCGCGCTGCATGTCGTTTTCGAACAGGTCCAGCCGCTCGGCTTCGGACCCGTCACCCTCGCGGTCCCGGACCCGGCGAGCCTGCGCCCCGAGGCGCTGATCCTGATCGCGCTCGCAGCATTCGTGATGCTCGTCCTGCGCCGCGGTCCGCTGGTCACGCTGCCGCTCATGGCATTGGCGGGCTGGGGCATTTCACTACTTTGACCCAACGCTCCGAGGTGCAGGATCGCAGAGGATAAAAGTGGCGGGAAAAATGCGCTGGTGTCCCCTTTTGTTTCGCGACAAATAGAATATGCTGATCATGAAACCAGAAGGGATTGCGGCATGTCCCGCGGAATTGACTATGGAAATCTGATGCATCGCGCGATGCGTGGTCTGATTCAGGAGGTGCTTACCGCCGTTCAGGCCACCGGTCTGCCGGGGGATCACCATTTTTTCATCACATTTGACACCGCGCATCCGGACGTGGAAATCGCCGACTGGCTCTCGGATAGATATCCGGGCGAAATGACCGTGGTAATGCAGCATTGGTATGACAATCTCGATGTCACCGATGAAGGTTTTTCGGTTTCGCTCAATTTCGGCGATGCGCCGGAACGGCTCTATATCCCCTATGACGCGATAAAGACTTTCGTGGACCCCTCCGTCGAATTCGGCCTGCGTTTCGAGACGCATGAGGAAGAAGACGAGGAGGACGAGAGCGCCCCGGTCCCCGCCGATACCGCAAAACCGGCCGAGCCGCGCGCCAAGCCCAAGCTCGGCAGCTCCACCAAGACGGACAAGAAAGACGCCGATGTGGTCAGTCTGGACAGTTTTCGCAAATAACCCGGGCTCCTGCCCGATCTTGCGGATTGCCCCCTTCCCATCCGGGCGGTAAATGCTGCGTGATTGCACAGGACAGGAACGTTTCATGGCCCCGACATCCGCAACACGCACCGAAACCGACAGCTTCGGCCCGCTCGAAGTGCCCGCAGAAAAATACTGGGGCGCTCAGACCCAGCGCTCGATCATGAACTTCCCCATCGGCTGGGAACGTCAGCCCGTCGCGATCGTCCGCGCTCTGGGCGTGATCAAGAAGGCCTGCGCCTCGGTCAATCTCGCGCAGGGCGACATGTCTTCCGAGATCAGCGAGGCGATCCAGTCGGCCGCTCAGGAAGTCATCGACGGCAAGTTCGACGACAACTTCCCGCTTGTCGTCTGGCAGACCGGCTCGGGCACGCAGTCGAACATGAACGCGAACGAAGTCATCTCGAACCGCGCGATCGAAGTGCTCGGCGGCGAGATGGGTAGCAAGAAGCCCGTGCACCCCAACGATCACTGCAATATGGGCCAGTCTTCGAACGACACCTTCCCCACCGCGATGCACGTCGCCATCGGCATGTGCGCACGGGACACGCTTCTGCCCGGCCTGCGCAAGCTGCATGTTGCCCTTGTCGCCAAGTCCGAAGAGTTCAAGGACATCATCAAGATCGGCCGCACCCATACGCAGGACGCCACGCCCCTCACACTGGGCCAGGAATTCGGCGGCTATGCGCATCAGGTGGCGCAAGGCATCCGGCGCGTCGAGATGTGCCTGCCCGACATCTATGAACTGGCACAGGGCGGTACCGCCGTCGGCACCGGTCTCAACACGAAGAAAGGCTGGGACACCCGCGTCGCGGCCGAAATCGCCGCGATCACCGATCTGCCCTTCGTCACTGCGCCGAACAAGTTCGAGGCCCTGGCCGCCCATGATGCCATGGTGATGTTCTCGGGCGCGCTCAAGACCGTGGCGGCGAGCCTCTTCAAGATCGCCAATGACATGCGCCTGCTCGGCTCCGGCCCCCGTTCCGGTCTGGGCGAGCTGATCCTGCCCGAGAACGAGCCCGGATCCTCGATCATGCCAGGCAAGGTCAATCCGACCCAGGCCGAGGCGCTCACCATGGTCTGCGCGCAGGTCATGGGCAATGACGCGGCCGTGGGCTTTGCCGGCTCGCAGGGTCACTTCGAATTGAACGTCTACAACCCGATGATGTCGTACAACGTGCTGCAGAGCATGCAATTGCTTGGCGATGCGGCCGGCAGCTTCACCGACAACATGGTGGCGGGCACGCAGGCAAACGTGGCGCGGATCGACCAGCTGATGAAGGAATCACTGATGCTGGTGACGGCGCTTGCGCCGACCATCGGCTACGACAATGCCACGAAGGTGGCGAAGACCGCGCACAAGAACGGCACGACCCTCAAGGAAGAGGCGATTGCGCTCGGATTTGTCGACGCAGAGACATTCGACCGCGTGGTGCGGCCGGAAGACATGATCGGACCCAAGGGATGAGCACTCTCACCAATCTGAACAAGGCCCGCAAGGACCGCCAGCGCGATGCAAAGAAGCGGGATGCCAACGCGCATTCCGCGAAATTCGGACGCAGCAGCGCCGAAAAGCAGGCGCTTGCGGCTAAGTTGAGCAAGGCTGCCAAGGCGCTCGACGGACACAAGATCGACACCAAGGAGACGTGAGCGCACGTCCGGTCAAACGCTCCCTGACGTTGCGCGGCCACAGGACATCGGTGTCGCTGGAGGATGCCTTCTGGGCCGCCTTCCGCGACATCGCCGCGGCCGAGGACAAACCGCTCAACCAGCTTGCCGCCGAAATCGACGCGGCGCGTGACGTGGATGTGGGACTTGCCTCGGCGATACGGGTCTTCGTGCTGGAACGGTTCAGGGAAAGTTAACCAGGTCGGGCGATGCTTTGCCATGCGCGATCGTCCTGGCCCGCTCTCACCCGACATCTGGCTGCGCCAGATCTTTTCAGCCAAGGCTGCGAAGGATGGTGGAATCGTGCGACGCTCGATCGAGGATATCGAACGCGTGATCGGGCTTGCGACCTTCCAGCGTGAATTGTAGAGGCGCGGTTACTCCGCCATGTGCAATGCGGGCCAGATCGTCATCTTCTGCAACCGCGAACCCGCACGGCCGATGGTCCCTCCGCCGCAGCCCGTGCAAAAGTTTTCCGAAAACTTTTGCCAAGACTTTTCACAAAAGTCTTGGTCCGACGGAACCGCTTAGGCGCAGTTACCGCCGGACCAAAGCCGTCGAGGTTACAGCGACGCCTGGTAGATCTTGTCGATATTATTCCCCAGCGCCGTGTCGAAGTCGGTATCGGACTGCTTCTTGCTCAGACCTTCGGTCAGGGCACGCGAGAAGCTCGCGATCATCTTGCCGTTCTGGGACAGCTTTTCGCAGGCCTCGGCAGTGGAATAGCCGCCCGACAGGGCCACGACCCGCAGCACCTTGGGATGATCTGCGAGACCATCGTAGATATTGGCCTCGGTCGGGATCGAGAGTTTCAGCATCACTTCCTCGCCCCAGGCGAGCTGCTCGAGATGCTTCAGGATCTCGTCCCTCAGCATCTCTTCGGCCTCGGCCTTCGTTTCCGAATGGATGTTCACCTCGGGCTCGATGATCGGAACAAGGCCCGCGCCGATCACCGTCTTCGCCACCTCGAACTGCTGGGCGACCACGGCGGCGATGCCTTCAGCATTGGCCTCGTTGATCACCGACCGCTCCTTCGTTCCGAAGATGCCAAAACCGACGGCATCCGCCAGCAGCGCATCGAGGTCCGGCATCGGCTTCATCAGCTGCACACCGTTCGCCTCATCCTCGAGCCCCTTGTCGATCTTGAGGAACGGCACGATCCCGCGGTCTTCCCAGAGAAGCGCCGCGGTCGGCTTGCCATCGACCTCTGCACGCATCGTGCGTTCGAACAGGATTGCCGCCAGCACCTTGTCGGAGGTGAAATCCGGCGCGAGGATGATCCGCGAGCGCATCGCGTGGATTTCGGCGTACATCGCCTCCTCGCCGGAATATTCGTTTTCCTCGACTCCGTAGAGTTTCAGTGCTTTGGGCGTCGAGCCGCCGCTCTGGTCCAGCGCAGCAATGAAGCCTTTGCCGCTTTTCATGCGCTCGGCCTGTGCCGAAAATTCTGCGGATTCCTGTGCCATCGTCGATCCATCACCCTTGTTGATCACGTTCGCAAAAGTCCTAAGCGAAAGATCCGCGTGATGGTAGAGACTCGTTCCGGGTTTAGCGCTAACCCCCTGAAATTAAGCACGGCCGCGCCTGGCGATCCTGAGATATATGCCCGCCCGCGCCCGTACCGTGAGATGCGCCACAGGCTCGGGCACCTGTCCGTCGACGCAAGCGACCCGAAGATCCCTCAGCAGCAGCGAAAGCAGTAGCGGCCCCTCGATCATCGCGAAACCCGCTCCGGGGCAGACCCGCGGACCCGCGGAAAACGGAACGAGGGCCTCGCGCGCGCAGGTCTTTCCATTCTCGGTGCCCCACCGCGCCGGATCGAAATCGTCCGGCCTCTCCCACAGCCGCTCATGCCGGTGCAGATGCCAGGGGCTGATCACGATCTGCGCGCCCTTGGGCACCTCCCGATCCCGCAGCCGCTCGGGGCAACGCGTCTCGCGCACCATCATCGGCACGGGCGGATAGAGCCTCAGCGTCTCGCGGAACACGTCGCGGCTCACGCGCAGGTGGGATGCCTCGGCAAAGTCGCCTGTCACCAGTGCCTGCGCCTCTGCCGCCACCTTGTCCTGCCATTCCGGGCAGAGTGCCATGAGATAGAGCGCCCAGGCGAGCGCCGAAGCGCTGGTCTCGTGACCCGCGAGGAAGAAGATCGCCACCTGATCGACCATCTCCTGCGCCGAGAATCTTTCGCCGGTTTCGGGGTCCTCGGTGGTCATGATCTTCGTTGCGAGATCATCCGGCGCGGTGCCTGCCGCGATCGCGTGCGCGCGCGCTTCCGTCAACTGGCCGATCAGCCCACGGATCCGCCTTGCCGCCGCCCGCGTATCGCGGCGAAAGAACCGCGGCATCCAGCGCGGCAAGGGGATAAAGGCCGCAAGGTTCACGATGGGTTGCGAGCGCTGATAGGCACGAAATTCGGTGAACACTTGCTGTGCCAGCGCGTCCTCGATGGGAATGGAAAACAGCGTGCGAAAGATCACATCGGCCGCCGCGTGGCTCGCGATCTCCTCGATCTCCACCACCTCATCTGCCCGCGTCGCAAGCCGGTTGCGCGCAGCTTCGGCGGCCGCCCACATCGCGGGCCAGGTTTCGCGCAGCCGTCCCCCTTCGAAGGCCGGGTCGATGATCCGCCGCTGGCGCCGCCATTGCGCGCCATTGGTCAGGAACACGCTTTCCCCCATAAGCGGGCGCAGGCCCTCGCCGATGCGGTCGGATTTGGGGAAATCCTCGGGTCGCTCTTTCAGCACCAGCCGCACGAGCTCCGGCTGATTGAGCAGGTAGGAGCGGAAGAACGGCGTGCGGAACTCGGCCATCCAGGCGCGGTAGAGCCGTTCGGGCTGCGCCGACAGGATATCCTTGCGGAACAGCCTGAGATGGCGCCACAGCGACACGCGATCGGGGCGGGACTTCGGTTTGGGTGGGATCATGCCGCCATGGACGTGTATTTCGACACCGCCACATCGATGCGGCTGGCCGATGGGGGCCGGTTCGCATACCGGCTCGCCAGGCTCAGCGGCCCGGCGGTGATCTGGAAGTAGTCGTAGTCCAGCGGCCGGTCGAAGGCGCAGAGATATTGGAAATGCAGCCGGAAGAACTTCCAGCGCAGCGCCTTCCAGCGTTCCGGGCTGAGCGATTTGGTGAATTGTGCCGAAAAGACCAGCGGCCAGCGTTTGTCTGGCGGCGCGACACCGGACACCGATACCGGATCGCAGAGCGCAAAGGCGCAACCATCCCCGGGCGCCGTCACATCGACCCAGGTCAGCTCGTCGCGGGCCGAAAGGTAATGCAGATCGGCGCGCAGCCGCGTCGCCTTCGGCAGAAAGGACAGCATCGGCACCACCTGCCCGAGGCTCAGGAATGCGAGCTTCGGCCCATTTGCGGGCACCCGGTCCTGACGGATAAGATCCGACAGGACGGACACCCCGAGATGTGCCCCCGAAGAATGCCCGACCACCAGCACCTCGTCCACATCCTCCCGCAGAGCCGCCCCGATCGAGTCGGTGAAGACTGCCATCCGCGCCTCGAGCTCGGGCGGGTTGGCGCCGCCGAAGCGGGCGGAATAGGCATAGTCGTGCATGAGGTAATAGGCGAAGAGCTTGCCATCCTGCGCCTTGAACCAGCGCAGGATCAGGGCCGCCAGCCCCGCACCGAGAACGCCACCGGACAGGGTTCCAAAGAGGCCAAGATGCGGCCCGAGGAGCTGTGCCAAGCCCAAAAACACCGCCCAGCCCCCGATCAGCGCCAAGTGTGCCTGAGCCAGCAGCATCACCACCGGATAGAGCGCCGCGATCACCGGGCCCTTGCGCAGCAGGAAGAGCCGACGCAGCGCGCCGCTCGCGATATAGGCCCAGGCGGTCCGCATCAGCTGCAGATAGGTCGCCGGAATCGTCTGCGACATCGACCCCCGCACGAAATCCGACCAGACGAGCACATCGACATCCGCCTCGACCGCCTGTCCGTCGATCGTCGCCGCGACATGCCAGCCATAGGGCCCCTCGCCGGTCTTTGGCTTCAAGGCAATCTCGTAGCCCGAGATGGCGGCCTGCGCCGCGCCTTCCTTGCGGTAGACTTCGCGGTAGCGGCGGGGAGGAATCGGATCATAGCCGGGAATATAGAAAACCCGGCGCCTCCTGATCTCGGGGCGCGATGCGCTCATGACTCACCTCAACCTTGCCGTGCGGGACGCTAGCGGTTCAATCCGGCGAGAGTAAGGCAGATGTGGCGCCGCGCCGTTCAGCCGAGTGTCGCCAGTGCCGGAAAGGTCTCTAGCAGCCAGAAGGAAAAGCTGGAAAACGCGCCGGTGACCAGCATGACACCGACCACGACCAGCAGCACGCCCATGACCCGTTCGATGAGCTTCATGTGCTTCTTGATCCGGTTCATCAGCGTCATCGCCCGGCTCAGGAAAAGGGCCGCCAGCAGGAACGGAATGCCAAGCCCGGCGGCGTAGATCCCGAGCAGCAAAGTGCCCCGTGTGACCGACGCTTCGGATGCGGCGAGGGACAGGATCGCGCCAAGCTGCGGACCGATGCAGGGCGTCCAGCCAAAGGCGAAGGCGAGCCCCAGAATATAAGCACCAAATGCCGAACCGCCGTTTTCGCCCGCATCGATCCGCGCTTCGCGATCCAGAAACGGGATGCGGAACACGCTGAGAAAGTGCAGGCCGAAAATGATGACCACCACACCTGAGATCTGCGACAGAAGCTGTTGATTCTGAAAAAAGAACAACCCGAAGGCCGAGGCGGTGAAACCCAGCAGCAGGAACACTGTGGAGAGCCCCATCACGAAGAACAGCGCCGCCGTCACCGCCCGGAAGCGGGCCGAGCCGCCGCCCTGCATCTCGGCCACGCTCACACCCGACATGAAGGCGAGGTAAGGCGGCACGATGGGCAGCACACAGGGGCTCAGGAATGACACGATCCCCGCGAGGAGAGCCACGAACATGGCAGGCGCAAGACCTGCATCGATGATTTCGATTCCGAACATGACCCTGACATAGGGCATTGCCGAGGCGCCGTCACGCACCGTCGCGTCACATCCCTGTGGACAGGCTGTGACACCGCGACTAAGTCATGTCGCATGACCCATGATCTCGACGCGACCGGCCTGCTTTGCCCCCTGCCCGTGCTCAAGGCGCGCAAGCGTCTGATGGCGCTTTCACCCGGCGATGTGCTCGCGTTGCGCACCGACGACCCAGCCGCGGTGGTCGACGTGCCGCATTTCTGCATCGAGGCAGGGCATGAGCTCGAAACCTCTGCCGAAGAGGGCACCGCCATGGTCTGGACCATCCGCAAGGGCGGCTGACGCGTCTGGTTCTACGTCTCGATTCACCGGCAATGCCCGTCGCGTCGACCAATCGGTCCCGCATGAAAAAAGCCCCGGCAGATCTGCCGGGGCTTTTTCCTGTTCTCTGAAAGAGCGGTCTAGCGACCGATCGACCACCAGCCGCGCTTCTTGGGCTTGGAGTCGTCCTCCTTGTCGGAGTCCGCTTCGGCCGGTTGGAGCTCTTTCTCGGGGGCCTCTGCCTCCGACTCCTCGGCAGGCTGTTCGGCCACAGGCTCCGCTTCGGGCACCGGCGTGACCTCTTGCTCCGCAGGCGCCTCGTCAACGACCGCTTCTTCCTCGACCGTTGCCGGCGCGGGATCGTCCTGAAGCGTCTCGGGCTCCTGAACCGCTTCGGGTTCGGGCAGTGTCTCGGCATCGAGTGCCGCGTCCACAGGTGCCGGTTCGGATTCCGGCGCGTCTGCGACGGGCGCGTCTGCCACAGGATCCTCAAGCGCCTCGCTCACGGTCTCGACCGGAGTTTCGACGACCTCTTCCACCTTCTTGCGGCTCCGGCTGCGGGTCCGCTTCGGCTTGGGTGCCTCTTCGGCCACCGCTTCGGCGGCTTCGCCCTCGGGTGTCGCATCCGCCGCAGGCTTTCTAGAGCGCGAGCGCGTTCGCTTGGGCTTCGGTGCGGGCTCCTCGGCGGCAACCTCCGCAGCCGGCGCCTCGGCGGCCTGAGCTGCTTCGGGTTGTGCGTCGGCAGGCTGTTCCGCCTCTTGAGGTGCCAGCGCAGGTGTCACGGCATCTCCGGAGCCGTTTCCGTTACCGTTGGCGTCCGACGAATCGTCGCCGTTATCGTCGCCATCACCGTTCTGATCACCATTCTCGGAATTGCCCGAGGATTTGCTCCGGCTCCGACGCCGACGGCGGCGGCGCTTCTTCGGCTTGCCGTCATCATCGCCGTTTTCGGATGCAGGCTGCGCGGGCTGCGACGGTGCCTCGGCGATCTGCTGCACCTCTTCGGCGGGCGCTTCTTCCTCGTCTTCGTCCTCGTCGACCTGATCTTCGTCCACCTGATCCATCAGCGAGGTATCGACCGACACCACATGCGCCGTCACTTCGGGCACGGTGCGGGTCGCGGTCTTGAACTTCTCGAGGCTGAAATCGGGGCTGACCAGATGCGGGTCACCCTCGATCCGCACGGCCATGCCGTAACGGATCTCGATCTGCGCGATATGCTCGCGCTTCATGTTCATGAGGTAGTTGGCGATGCCCACCGGCGATTTCACCAGCACTTCGCGCGACCGCTTGCGGACGCCCTCTTCCTCGATCTCGCGCAGGATCGACAGCGCAAGGTTGTCGTCCGAGCGGATCAGGCCGGTGCCGTGGCAGGCCGGGCACGGCGCGGTAGTCGCCTCGATCATGCCGGGGCGCAGACGCTGGCGCGACATCTCCATCAGGCCAAAGCCCGAAATGCGTCCCACCTGGATGCGGGCGCGGTCGGTCTTGAGCTTGTCCTTGATCTTCTTCTCGACGGCGAGGTTGTTCTTGCGCTCGTCCATGTCGATGAAGTCGATCACGATGAGGCCCGCAAGGTCGCGGAGACGCAGCTGGCGGGCGACCTCTTCGGCGGCTTCGAGGTTGGTCTTGGTTGCCGTATCCTCGATCGAGCCTTCCTTGGTGGCCCGGCCGGAATTCACGTCGATCGCGACAAGCGCCTCGGTCACGCCGATCACGATGTAGCCGCCGGATTTCAGTTGCACCGTCGGATTGAACATCGAGCTGAGGTAGGATTCCACCTGGTAGCGCGCGAAAAGCGGCATGGATTCAGCGTAATGCTTCACGTTCTTCGCGTGGGACGGCATGATCATCTTCATGAAGTCCTTGGCGATGCGGTAGCCCCGCTCACCCTCGACGAAGACCTCGTCGATGTCGCGGTTATAAAGATCGCGGATCGACCGTTTGATGAGGTCGCCCTCTTCGTAGATCTTGGCGGGCGCGATCGATTTCAGCGTCAGCTCGCGGATCTGCTCCCACAGGCGCTGGAGATATTCGTAGTCGCGCTTGATTTCGGTCTTGGTGCGCTTGGCGCCGGCCGTGCGCACGATGAGGCCGGCCCCTTTGGGCACCTCGATGCTCTGCGCGATCTCCTTGAGCTTGGAACGGTCGGCGGCATTGGTGATCTTGCGAGAAATGCCGCCGCCCCGGGCGGTGTTGGGCATCAGCACGCAGTAACGGCCGGCGAGCGAGAGATATGTGGTCAGCGCCGCGCCCTTGTTGCCGCGCTCTTCCTTTACGACCTGCACGAGCAGGATCTGGCGAACCTTTATGACTTCCTGGATCTTGTAGCGACGCGGGCGCGGTTTGCGCACCGGGCGGAAATCTTCCTCGGTATCCTCATCGGCGACGGATTCGATCGACTCGTCGCGCTCTGAGGCTTGCGACCCTTCGGCACCCTCCTCCGCAGCATCGTCCGTGATGTCGTCCGCCGGTTCCTCGACGGGCGTCGCTGCGACGGTTTCCATCGGCGAGAGGCCTTCGGTATCCGACGCTTCCTCGTCGTCGAGGTCGATCGTCTCCATTCCCGAGACTTCCTGCGACGCCGTGGGATCGTCAGAGCGCGTGCTCTCTGACTTCGTGCGTGTGCGCGAGCGGGCGCGCGATCGCTTGGGCTTGTCTTCCTCGTCCTCACGCTGCTGAGCTTCGGCATAAGCCTGCTCTTCGTCCATCAGCGCCTTACGGTCGGCCACTGGGATCTGGTAATAATCGGGATGAATCTCGGAAAAAGCGAGAAA